>NZ_DAHUXJ010000020.1 GCF_027307225.1 Bradyrhizobium sp.
TTGAAGTCGGCGTTCTTGGCAGAAATCTCCGCCCACAATTCGTTCGTCGCCTTCAGGCAGGCTTCCAGCACTTCATTGGTGAAGGGCCGAAGCTGAGTGCCGCCGGCGACCAGCCGCTTCAACGCTGACGGGTTCTGCATGTCATAGCGGGCGGCCATCCAGGTATTGGCGTTGGCAGCCGCGTTAGTGATGATCGCCTGATAGTTCTTCGGCAGCGAATTCCACTTCTCAAGATTGCAATAGGCGTGGACGGTCGGGCCACCCTCCCAGAAGCCGGGATAGTAGTAGTATTTCGCGACCTTCTGGAAGCCGAGTTTCTCGTCATCATAGGGGCCGACCCATTCGGCCGCGTCGATCGTGCCTTTTTCGAGCGCCGGATAGATGTCCCCGCCTGCCAGTTGCTGCGGCACCACGCCAACCTTCTGCAGCACCTGCCCCGCAATGCCGCCGATGCGGAATTTCAGGCCGGAAAGATCGGCAACCGTCTTGATCTCCTTGCGGAACCAGCCGCCCATCTGCGTGCCTGTGTTGCCGCAGGCGAATCCGATCACGCCGAATTTCTTGAAGAAATCGTTGCCGAGCTCCCGGCCTCCGGCCTGATACCACCAGGAATTCTGCATGCGCGCGTTCAGGCCGAACGGCACCGACGCGTAGATCGCAAAGGTCGGGTCCTTGCCGACATAATAATAAGAGACCGTATGGCTCAGCTCGACCGTGCCGTTCGCGGTGGCATCGAGTGCCTGCAGGCCCGGAACGATTTCACCGGCGGCAAAAACCTGGATCTGGAATTTGTTGTCGGTCATCTCCGCGACGTATTTGGAAAACTCCGTCGCGCCGTTGAAAATCGTATCAAGCGATTTCGGGAAACTCGACGTCATACGCCATTTGATTTCCGGCGAGGATTGCGCAATTGCCGGCGCGGCCACGGCGCTCGCCGCAGCTCCCACCGCCGAAACCTTCAAAAAATCACGGCGCTTCATCTAATGTATCTCCTTGGACGAGCAGGTCCCGATTCAACAAAGCTCTTCTGAGGCGGCTTTAACATGGATGCCGGTTGGGCCAAAACCAGGCAACCCCGGCAAACCGCTGATTAAACGAAAGTCTGATAACGCCAATTCTTTTCCCTCCCCCTTGCGGGGAGGGTCGGCGAGCGCGAGCGAGCCGGGGTGGGGGTTTCAAAAAAATTGCTCCATTGAACACTTCCGGACGACACAAGCACCCCCACCCGACCGCCGCTTCGCGACGGCCACCCTCCCCGCGCGTTCCGCGGGGGAGGGATAAGAGCGACGCTGTCGAATACGATTGCGCCGGTTCACGCCGCGGCGATGGCGTCCTTGAGTTGATCGCGGACCTTGGCTCCGATCTCGCGATAGATCGCAGCATGCAGCCCTTTCGGCTCGCTCTCGACCACCGGGGTTCCGGCATCGGAGGTAGTGCGGATCGACATGTGCAGCGGGATTTCGCCGAGAAACGGCACCCCAAGACGCTCGGCCTCGTGCCTCGCACCGCCATGGCCGAAAATATCGGACTGGGTACCGCAATGCGGGCACCGGAAATAGCTCATGTTCTCGATGATGCCGAGCACGGGTACGTTGACCTTAGTGAACATCGCCAGTCCCCGTCGCGCATCGATCAGCGACAGATCCTGCGGCGTCGAGATGATGACGGCGCCCTTGAGCGGCACCGTCTGTGCGAGCGTGAGCTGCGCGTCCCCGGTGCCAGGCGGCATGTCGACCACGAGAACGTCGAGCGTGCCCCAAGCGACGTCGCGCAGCATCTGCGTGACCGCCGACATCACCATCGGCCCGCGCCAGATCATCGCGGTCTCCTCTTCCACGAGAAAGCCGATCGACATGATCGAAAGGCCGAAACGCTGAAGCGGAATCATCTTGCGGTCGACGTTGAGCTGCGGCTTCTCGCGAATACCGGTCAAGCGCGGCACCGACGGCCCGTAAATGTCGGCATCGAGCAGGCCGACGCGCAGGCCGAGATCGCGCAAGCCGAGCGCCAGGTTGAGCGCGGTGGTGGACTTTCCAACGCCGCCCTTTCCGGAAGCCACCGCAATGATGGCAGCAACGCCCGGAATTTCCGCCTGCCGCGACATTGGCGAAGGCCCGCCTTGTGGCGGCCGATGGCTTGCGACGTTCTGCACACCGGGAGCATGACGATGTGGCGCCGGCGGAGCAGCCGCTCCTGCCTTGCGTTCGGCGGTCAGAGCAACCATCGCAACCTCGACGCCGGGAATGGCGCGCACGGCGGACTCGGCCGCCGCACGCACGCCTTCCCAGGCGCGCGCTTCGCTCGCCTCGACGTTGATGGAAAAGAACACCTTGCCGTCACCGGCCGAGATCGGCGACAGCACACCTGCATTGGTGAGGCCCACGCCGCGCGGCGTGGCCACCTTGGCAAGAGCGTCCTGAACCTGTTGTTGCGTCACGCCCACGGGGCATCTCCTATAATTTTCGGATGCGACCGTTAGAGCGGTTCAGCCCTAAAAGCTAGCGCTTGCCGGGGTCGTCGGTGCGCATCGTGGGCGCCGATCCGCCCTGCTCCTTGGCGGCCTCGTAGTTCAGCTCGATCATCACGCCGTTGGGGTCGTTGACGAAGATCTGCCAGAGGTCGCCGCCCGGAACCTGCCGCGCATCGAATGGCATGTCCTTCGACTTGAGCCGCGTTTTCATGGCGTCAAAACCGCGGCTCACGAACGCGACATGATGGACTACGCCGGAATCCGGCTTTTGTGCCTCTTCGGTCACCGAAATATCGACCAGATGGACCACCGCCTTGCCCTCGCTGTACATCCAGGCGCCGGGAAAGGCGAAATTCGGCCGATCCCCGTTTTCAAGGCCCAGGACGTCCTCATAGAACCGAACGGTATCGGCGAGCTTGCGGGTCCGGATATTGAAGTGATCAAGCACGCCTACACTCATGCCCATATGGTTTCTCTCCCATTTTGTTTTGAAACTCGACTATCCGGCCATGCTAGCATAAAACCCAGCGCGCCCGCCAAATGGCAGCGTTACCGACCCCGCTCACACGGTCATTGCCCGGCCCAGGGTTGCGCCGGCAGAACCCCAGGATTGCACAAATGGCTAAAGTCGCTTTTCTCGGTCTCGGCGTCATGGGATTCCCCATGGCAGGACACCTCGTCGTCAAGGGCGGCCACGAGGTGACGGTGTACAACCGGACGCCGGCCAAGGCCAAAGCATGGGCCGAGAAATTCAAGGGCAAGACTGCGGCCACTCCCAAAGCCGCCGCCGAAGGTCAGGATTTCGTGATGGCCTGCGTCGGCAACGACCACGACCTTCGCGCGATCACGATCGGCGCTGACGGGGCGTTTGCCGGCATGAAGAAAGGCGCCACTTTCGTCGACCACACCACGGCGTCCGCCGAAGTCGCGCGCGAGCTCGACGCAGCCGCCAGCAAGGGGGGCTTCAAGTTCGTGGACGCGCCGGTGTCAGGCGGACAGGCTGGCGCCGAGAACGGTGTGCTCACGGTGATGTGCGGCGGCAAGGAAGATGCCTTTGCCGGCGCCGAGCCGGTCATCGCAGCCTATGCCCGCATGTGCAAACTGCTCGGCCCCGCAGGCGCCGGTCAGCTCACCAAGATGGTCAACCAGATCTGCATCGCCGGCCTCGTGCAGGGCCTTTCGGAAGGCATCCATTTTGCGAAGAAGTCGGGCCTCGATATTGCGTCGGTGATCGAAACCATCTCCAAGGGAGCGGCGCAGTCGTGGCAGATGGAGAACCGCTACAAGGCGATGAACGAGGGCAAATACGATTTCGGTTTTGCGGTGGAATGGATGCGCAAGGACCTGTCGATCTGCATCTCGGAAGCCCGCCGCAACGGCGCGCATTTGCCGGTGACGGCGCTGGTCGATCAGTTCTACTCCGAAGTCGAGAAGATGGGCGGCAAGCGCTGGGATACTTGCAGCCTGCTGGCGCGGCTGGAGAAGTGAACTCCGAGCCGCTTTCTCGAAAGCGGCTTTCTTAGGAACCAACGCGGCTGAGTTGAGACGTCAATGGCCGGGTATGGACGAGCGGAAACAACGCCGCTCGCACGCCCGGCTACGATGAACCTATCGGCACTGTCCGAGACTATGCGGCGAACTTCAGTAGCCGCCTCCGCCGCCGCCAGCCCTGCGGTCCGGATCATCGTCGTACCTGTAGTTGCTGTACGGGCTGGCATAGGGATCGGCAGCCTTAGGGCGCTGGTGCGTCACCCGCACATTTTTCTTCTTCATGTGCTTGGTGGTGGTGGTCGCCGCGCTGACCTCGGCGACAAGAGGTACGACGAGCAGCGACGTCGTGAACATCGAGAGCATCAAAATCCGAACCGCAAGTTTCCTCATAAGTCCCTCCTCGTATGCGCTACCCCAATGGCACTCGACCGGTGAACTTCAATAGCCGCCGCCGGCGGCTTTCCGATCAGGATCATCTTCGTACCTGTTGTTGCTGTACGGGCTGGCATAGGGGTCGGCAGCTCTAGGTTTCTGGTGCGTTACCCGCACCTTTTTCTTCTTCATGTGCTTGGCGGCGGTGGTGGTCGCCGCGCTCGCCCCGGTGACCATCGGCGCCACCAGCAGCGACGTCGCGAACATCGAGAGTATCAAAAGCCGAACCGCGATTTTCGCCATCCTTCTCTCCTGTCAGGCAACAGCCCCAATGACAGGCGACACACCGCTCGAAAGCCGATATTCCCGAGGAACCAAATATGATCGCCGTCATGACAAGCAAGCAGACGAGCGAACGCGCGCCGCAGCTCGCACCGCGAGCGACGGCGGGCCTTCGGCTTGCGCCTCGCGACGACGTCATCGCGCCGATCGAGAGAAGTTAACTTAACCTCTCGTTAAGGAGAATTTTCGGCTTCTTAAGGCACCTCTTAAGAATTTGGCGGCACAGATAGATAATGCAAAAGCTCGCCTCTTCGCGGGCAGGATTTGTGTTGTTTGATGAGTAATTCCGCTGAAAAGCCAGAAGTCGTACAGCTTCCGGCTGACCCGCCCGCCGTGGCGCCTGTCGCCAGCCGGCGCGCTGCGGCGCAGCGGGTGCGGGAGGCACGCGATCGGTTAACGTCCTCAAGCGGAACCCGCCCGGCTTTCGACAGCGAACTGCTCCGGCAATACGCGCAGACCCGCCTGTCGGCATCCTACGTCGTCATGCTGCTGATCGTGGCAACCGGCGTCCTGTTCGGTTTCTGGATGCCGCCGGTTTCGGCCGCGGCATGGACCTGCGGCCTGC
This sequence comes from Bradyrhizobium sp., assembly GCF_027307225.1. Lineage (GTDB taxonomy): Bacteria > Pseudomonadota > Alphaproteobacteria > Rhizobiales > Xanthobacteraceae > Bradyrhizobium. The sequence continues at coordinate 5,241 of NZ_DAHUXJ010000020.1, forward strand.
TCTGCGTTCACACCGCGATCATCCGCAGTTGCGGCCAGTTCATTTCGGCCCAGCCGAAGCTGATCGAAATCCGCAGGTGGCGCACCCGCTTCATCGTTCTCGATCTGCTCTATGGCCTCGGCTGGACCGCGCTACTGATTCACCCGTCCGGCTTCGATCCGGTTTCCAATACGCTGATCATGTTCCTGATGCTGCTGGTGGTCGCGGTATCTAGCATGCTCGCGGCAAGCCTGCCGATCGCAGCGCTCGCAGCCACTGCACCCGTGACGGCGGCGATCGCGGTCAATTTCGCGCTCAGCGGCACTTTCGACAACTACGTGCTGGCGCTGCTTGCGATCGCAGCGGAAGGTTATTTCGCCCTGTTGGCACACCGCCTCCATACGGCGACCCTGGCGACACTGGAAGCGCGCGCCGAAAAGGACGCGCTGATCGGCGAACTCGAGCAGGCCAAGGCGATCTCGGACGAAGCGCGGCACCGCGCCGAAGCCGCGAACGTCGCCAAATCGCGCTTTCTTGCGCAAATGAGTCACGAACTGCGGACACCGCTGAACGCCATTCTCGGCTTCTCCGAGGTGATGAAGAGCGAGATCTTTGGCGCGCATGCCGTTCCCGTCTATCGCGAATATTCCGCTGACATTCACAATTCCGGCGTTCACCTGCTCAACCTCATCAATGAGATCCTGGACCTGTCGCGCATCGAAGCCGGCCGCTACGAACTCAACGAAGAAGCGGTCTCGCTGGTGCATGTCGTCAGCGACTGCCACCATCTCTTGAAGCTGCGCGCCTCCAACCGCGGCATCACCATTCACGAAGTCTTCGAACATGCCATGCCGCGCATCTGGGGCGACGAACGCGCGGTGCGCCAGATCGTGCTGAACCTGTTGTCGAACTCGATCAAGTTCACACCGCAAGGCGGCGAGATCTGGCTCAAGGTCGGCTGGACCGCATCCGGCGGGCAATACCTCACCGTCAAGGATACCGGGTCCGGCATCGCGGAGGAAGAAATCCCGATCGTGCTGGCCTCGTTCGGACAAGGCTCCAACTCCATCAAGTCGGCGGAACAGGGCGCGGGCCTCGGATTGCCGATCGCCAAAAGCCTGATCGACATGCATGGCGGCACCTTCACGCTGAGATCGAAGATCCGGATCGGCACCGAGGTGATCGTCACCTTCCCGCCCGAACGCGTGATGTCGGCGCTCGGCCCGATGTCGGAGGACGCGCCGCCCCTGCAGCCGGACCATGCGGGGGCGAGGGCGGGCGAAACACCAACGGTGAGCCGCAACAAGGCAATCCTGAGCGCCGGAACCGGATTGTGAGGCACGCTTGGCAAGCAACGGATTTGGCTTCACAATCAAACGATGAGCATAGAGACACCGTGTATCGCAGTCTGCATGATCGATCCCAGAACGAACCTTTGCTTCGGTTGCGGGCGGACGCTTGGCGAAATCGCGCGCTGGCATCGCATGGAGAGTGCGGAGCGTCTTTCGCTGATGGCGGAACTGCCGGCGCGCATGAGCGATGCAGGTTTGAAGCGGATCGAACCGGCCAGGCGCTCGAAGGCCGGCTGAAAGACGTGCGGGGTGCGCGATGAGCCGCATGCTCCTGGTCCTTGCCGTATTGATCGCGACGGTGGGCGCCGTCGTCGCCTATGGCGACCCTCACCAGATTGCGCGAGCCAAAAGCACCGTGTCCAGCACGGTCTCGGACCTGCTGCGTCCATACATGTCCTCGGTCCGCAGCGTGCAGATTTCGCGCGGCCAGGGCGGCGAATTCGCGCTGCAGGCGAAGATCAACGGCGTCAATGCGCCGATGGTGATCGATACCGGCGCCACATCGGTGGTGCTCACCTACGAGACCGCGAAGGCGGCCGGGCTTCCGCTCGAAATCCTCGAATATGACGTCGACCTCGAAACCGCGAGCGGTCACACCAAAGCGGCACGGCTGACGCTCGACCGCCTCTCCATCGGCAAGCTCGTCGAACGTTCGGTGCCGGCGCTGGTGGTACCGCACGGGCAGATGAAAACCAATCTGTTGGGGATGAGTTTTCTGGATCGGCTGGAAAGCTGGGAAGTGCGCCCCGACAGCCTGATGCTGCGCGGCTATCCGTAGCGCACGATCGCTCGCGACCAACGCGCATGCGTTTGCGCGGAGATCATGCGCAACAAGAGTCTCTACGCCGCGATTGCCGCTGGCGCGCGATCACCGACCAAGGCGATCGCATCGCGCAATACATCGACACCGGCGCCGGCCTTTACCCCGTGCTCGGCGAGATGGCGGCGGAAGGCGCGTGCGCCGGGCACGCCATGGAACGCGCCGACGAAATGCCTGGTAATCGCGTGCAGCCGCGTGGCGGCGGCAAGCTCGCGCGCAATATAAGGCATCATCGCTTCGAACACGTCCTTCATCGTGGCGTGCGGCGACGGCTCGCCGAACAATTCGCGATCGACGCCGAGCAGCCGCCACGGCTCCTGATAGGCGGCGCGCCCTAGCATCACGCCATCGACATGGAGAAGATGCTGCTTCGCCTCATCGAGGCTGCGGACCCCGCCATTGATGATGACAGGCACATGCGGCATCGCCGCCTTCAGGCGGTAAACGCTGTCGTAGTCGAGCGGCGGGATCTCGCGATTTTCCTTCGGCGACAATCCGCTGAGCCAGGCCTTGCGTGCATGAACGATCAGCACATCGGCGCCTGCCGCCACGACGGCGCGCGCGAGCGTATCGAGCGCTGTTTCCGGATCCTGGTCGTCGATGCCGATCCGGCATTTGACCGTGACCGGTATCGCGACCGCTGCCTTCATCGCCGCCACGCAGGACGCGACCAGATCGGGCTCCGCCATCAGGCAGGCGCCGAAACGTCCCTCCTTCACCCGATCCGACGGACAACCGACATTGAGATTGATCTCGTCGTAGCCAAGGTCCTCGCCGATTTTCGCCGAGGCCGCGAGATCGCGGGGATTGGAGCCACCGAGCTGAAGCGCGACTGGATGCTCGCCTGCATCGAACGCGAGCAGCCGCCGCCGATCGCCGTGCAGGATGGCGCCTGACGTCAGCATCTCCGTGTAGAGCCGGCCGCGCCGCGTCATCAGGCGATGGAACATCCGGCAATGCCGGTCGGTCCAATCCATCATGGGGGCGACGGAGAAGCGATGAGCTAACATACTGTTTTCATTTATTTTTGCAGCGCGAGTCGGTCCAAGGATTTCTGGGCCGACAACTGATCGGAGTCATAGACGTAAAGCATTTTCCTTTCTTTTCAATGGCTTGATCAGAGGACTCGGTTATTTTCGCTTATTTCAGCCCTGCCCGGTACTGCACGGCAGTACCAAAATCCGCGCGCAGTACCGCCCGTCGACAAAGTGTTCTGCCGATGCCAACTTCGACAGATCGTCGAATTTAAAATGGGAATGGCACTGTCGTGATACAGACGCCTGACCGATCCGCTATGCCGCGTCTGGTCGAGGAAGCGAGTGCATCAGGTAAAAATTCTCGGTTCAGGCCAAAGTCAGGCGGCCGACACTAAAATCGCTTGGCCAACTCGGCCAGACGGCCGTGCGCGATGTCGCGCGCTGCCTTGATCGGTTCGCCCGGCCCCGTTGTCGGCCCGATCGGCACGAATCGAACATCGCTGATGCCGATGAAGCGCAGCGCCTCGCGCAGGTAAGGCGTGGCCATATCCGTTCGGCCACGACTCATGCCGGTGACGAAGTCGCCGCCGCTTGCAACGATCACAATTGTCGGCCGGTCCTTGAGCAGCGGCTGGTAGCCCGCCGACGGATCGAAGCGAAACGTAAGGTCGGGTTGAACGATGACATCGAACCACTGCTTCAGCTTGTAGGGAATGCTGAAGTTCCACATGGGTGTCGAGATCAGCACGCGGTCGGCAAGCGCGAGGCGAACCGCGATACGCTCGGCGGCCGCGAAGGCGTCGCGTTGCGAGTCAGTGAAGGCCCGCCCGTTCATCCGGGCATATTTCGCCTCCAGTACATAACCTTCGAATTCCGGCAGATGATCGCGCCAGGGATTCATGACGTCGATGTCCCACTCGGGCCGCATCTTGTGAAAACCTTCGAGGAAAGCGCGGGCGCCAGCCGCAGATTCAGACTCGGCGCGTGGCGAGCACTCCAGATGGAAGACCTTGGGCATAACTGAGAGGCCCCGTCAGCCCAGCGCCTTCACGATGGCGTCTGCGTTGGTCACGACCGAAACATTTTGAAGCGCGAAATTGATCGATGCATTGTGCCAGTCGGCGTTCATGGTCGAGCAGCAGTCTTCGGGCACAATCATGAAATAGCCCTTGTCCGCGCCAGTGCGCGCCGTGTGCTCGACCGACATGTTGGTCCACGCGCCGGTATTGATGATCATGTCGCGTCCGGTCGCCTTCAGGATGGTTTCGAGCCGCGTGCCCTCCCAGGCGCTCATTCGCATCTTCTCGACAATGAAGTCGCCGGGCTGCGGTTCAAGGCCCGGCACGGCAGCTGCCCCCCAGCTGCCGCGCACCATGGCCTTGCTGTCGACGAGACCTTCGAACAGCGGCGCATTCAGCGTAACGCCGGGTGCACCGGGCTCGACGATGAACCAGACATGGATGACGGCGACCCCGCGCGAGCGGGCCGCAGCGGCCACACGTCTTACATTTTCGATCACCCGCTGCTGCCTGGCATGCGCCGGCGCACCGGATTCGGCAAAGGCGCCGCCATCCATGATCACGTCGTTCTGCAAATCCTGGATGATCATCGCGCAGCGGCGCGGATCGAGCTGCATATCCTGGCCGGAGAGGATCGGCGCCGCGGCAGGCGCCGTAGCCGAGTTACTCGAGGTCCGCGCAATCATATAGGGCTCCAGGCGCGGACCAACCTTGGTCTGGATCGCATAAACCGAATGGGTCGCCGTCATATAGAGCGTACGGAAATCCGGACCACCCCATGCAAGATTGGCGACGAGCTCTGGCACGCGCACCTTGCCGAGTAACTCGCCGGCAGGAGAATAGACCCAGACACCTCCCGGTCCGGTCACCCAGACATTGCCGCGATGGTCGCATTTCATGCCGTCGGGCACGCCAGGTTCGAGTTCGGAGCGAATTCCGCTCGCGAACACGCGCGAGTTGGAGAGCGAGCCATCGGAGTCGACATCGAAAGCGCGGATCAGCGTCTGTACCGTGTCATTGACGTAGAGCACCCGCTCATCCGGTGAGAAGCAGAGCCCGTTCGGCTGCTCGAAGAGATAGCGATCGACCAGCAGCTTCGGCGCGCCGCCGCCGGGTGGGACGCGATAGACACCCTGGAAGCCGAGTTGGCGCGGACGCTCGACGCCGAAGACCGGCATACGACCGTACCATGGGTCGGAAAAATAGATTGCACCGCTCGAATGAACGCAGACATCGTTGGGGCTGTTCAGCTCCTGGTTCTCGAAATGCGAAGCGATGACCTCGCGCCTGCCGTCCGGTCGCTCGCGGATCAGCGATGAGGTGGCATGCTCGCAGACGATCAGATTGAGCTCCGCGTCATAGGTCATGCCGTTGCATTTATTGGACGGGCGCTTGACCTCCGCCACGCCGTGCCGCGTATCCCAGCGCCGGCGTACGTCGCCCGGCATGTCCGAGAACAAGAGATAGTGCAAGGCCGGATGCCAGATTGGTCCCTCCGTGAAGTCGAAGCCGGTGCCAACCTGGCCGACCGGCGCATAAGCGTCGATCAGGTTTTCAAACTCGCTTCGTAACGTTACATGTGTCATGGCGGCGCCCTTCCCTGTCAGGCCGGGAACCAGTTGCGTTGAGGCAATGACTGCACCACTGGACCGGGAACCTGGTCATGGAGCCGGCCGACCACGTTGCCGCCTTCGATCTTGGCCGGCCGATCGTGCACTGGCAGCAAATAGTGCGAGCTGGAGAGCAACTTCTTGATCGCGGCCTTTTCGGCACGCTTGCTGGTGCCGTGATTACCGGTTGTCCGTGGCTCCCCGTCGTGGATTTCGTTGTAAGGCGTGACGATCTGATCGTTGAAATCGTAGATCACGTCGCCGCAGATCGTGGCGATGCCGTCCGCGGTATGAACGTGAATGTTCATCGAGCCTTCCGTGTGGGCATTGGCGGCATCGCAATAAATGCCTGGCATCAACTCGATCGGCCCCGTGATCTCAAGGTCCAGAAAGCGCAACGCGCTCTTGGTGTGCAGGCGGTCGATGAGGTGCTTGATATCGGGCGCCGGATATTGCGGATGCATCAGCCCGGAGACGGAATATTCCAGCTCCTTGCGGTTCAAAACCACGGTCGTGTTCATGGGAAACAGATCGTCCTTGCCGGCGTGATCGATGTGCAGATGGGTATGACAAACGAAGCGCACGTCACCCATGCGCACGCCGTAACGCATCAGCTGATTCTCGATCATGTTTTCATGGAACTGGAGGCCGCGCATGCCAAGCGTCTCCATGATCTGGTTGGAACGATAACCCGTGTCGACCACGACCGGGTATTGCCCGCCGAGGATCAGAAAGCCCAGCGTCAGGACACGGCGAGTGCGGCCGCAGTTGTGGCCGAGCACCAGGAAACTCGATTCCAGCTCAATATCGCCATAGTCCAAGATCTTGATTTCCAGCGGCATGAATTCCTCCCAACTCGATTTTTATGATTTGAGGCGATAGACGCGCGTGGCCGTTCCCCCAAAAAGCGCAGCGCGCTGTTCGGCGCCAAGCGAGGCTGCCGCCGCGCGATAGGCGTCCACGAGGTCGCTGTAGGTCGTCCAGAGCTTTTCGACCGGAAAATTCGAACCGAACAAACAGCGTTCGGCACCAAACAGCGCAATCGTGTCATTGAGAATGCCGGCGATATGCGCTTCATCGTTGCGATGAATGAAAGTGCCAAGTCCCGAAAGCTTCGAGACGACGTTGGGGCATCCGGCGAGTTTCGCCATACCTGAGCGCCAGCTTTCCCGGCCCTGCGACGAGAGATCTTCCAACATGCCCGCATGCTGCAGGACAAACGTCACGTTCGGGCAGGCCTCCGCAAGACCGGCGGCGTCGGCCATCTGCGGCGCGAACACCTGCAGGTCGAAGCTCCAGCGATAATCGGCAAGCCGGGCAATGTTGCGCCGGATCCTCGGATCGGCGCAAAGATCAGGCCGCGCGGCGAAGCGATAAAGCTGGTTTTCGTGCCAATGCAACTGCATCCGCACGCCACGCACCAGCGGATAGCTGGCGAGACGATCGAGCTGGGGCCGGACGTCCTCGACGCCGAAATCGGCAAAGGACACCATGGCATGCGGCCAGCCATGTTTATTCGCCGTCTGTTGAACCCAGGCGGTTTCATCTTCGAAGCGATCCTTGGCCCAGTTGGTCTGCACATAGACCGATCTATTCACCCCGGTGCCGGCAAGATCGGCAAGATATTCTTTTATCGGATAGTCACGCCGGATCGACTCATAGGGACCGAAAATGCGCGGCTGCATAGGACCGACCAGCCAGGGCAGATCCGCTTGACGCCAGACGTGATGATGTGCGTCAACGAATTCACTCACGCGGCTTTCCTTCCAAGAGACAACACATACGAAACGACGGCAGCGCTCGAGCTGCCGTCAACGAGATCATCGACGAAGCGCTGAATCGCGATCAGCGCTTCGGTTTGCGGCCGGAAGCCCGGTCCGCTCCCGAGCGGTGTCAACCAGCTAACCCGCCACGCGCGGCGCGAGAGCTTGGCGACGGCATCGCGTAACGCGGAGATATCGCCGCGCTCGAGCCCGTCGGATACGATGACAACGGCAGCGCCGCGCGCATAGCCGCCGAAGCGTGGCACTGCCAGGAACGCCTGCAAGGCATCGCCGATGCGGGTGCCGCCATCCCAATCGCTGACCAGGTGCGCCGCCGCATTCAACGCCTGCTCCCGGCGCTTGAGCCTCAGCGCGCGGGTCACACGGCTGAGCCGGGTGCCGAAGGTGAAGACTTCAGCGGTATGAACAGCCTGAAGCAGCGCATGCGCCAGCTTCATGTTCTCTTCCGTCCGCGCCTTCATCGATCCGGATACGTCGATCAACAATAGCAGCTTGCGGGGCCGAAGCCGCCGCCGCAGTTGTCCAAGCCGCAGCACCTCGCCGTCATTGCGCACCGTCTCCCGCAGGGTACGACGCAAATCGGCAAACGGGCCGCGACGGGCGCGCATGCGACGATGGCCGCGACGCCGCGGCAGCCGTGCCGATGCTTCGCGCGAGAGACGGCGTAGCGCATCGCTGACCGACGGCTGGGCAAAACGCCGCTCCACCAGCGCTTCCGCGCGCGCTGCGGCAAGGCCCGATTCATTGGCCTCATCCGATAGCGGCGGCTCATTGTCGCCGCGGCCGTCCTCCTGCAGCCGGACCGTTTCTTCGTCCTCGCCTTCGGCGCGCTCGATCGCCTCGCTGCCGCGGAAATGGATGTCAAACAGCCGGTCGTAGGTCGCGCGCCGCTCCGGCGGCGGCGCCAGCGTGGCCTGGCCGGCCTGGCGGATGTGTTCGAGGCTGCGCGGCCCCAAGAGCTCGATCGCCGCCAAAAAAGAGGTGGTCTGCTCGGGCGCGACCGAAAACCCGTTGGCGCGCAACAGCGCGACAAAGGAGATGAAGATTCGGGCCGCGCGCGGTAACTGGCGTTCCTCGCTCACGCGGCAGCCTCCGCAATCAGCGAGTCAAGCCGCGGCGCAATGAAATGAAGGTCCTCTTCGTCCTTGAGAGCGACGCCGATCGAGCGTTTGAATGCATCTGGCCAGCGCGCGCCGCTCTTATGGAGGAGCGTGGCGGCTTCCGCCCAGTCCACCGCCTCGGCGATGCCGGGCGCCTTGCTGAGCGGCTCACGCCGCAGTTTTTCGACGGCAGCGACGACCGCACGCGCGGTGTGCTCGGCGACGCTGGATGCCCGCATCATCACGATGCGCGCTTCCCGCTCGGCTGTGGGATAGTCGATCCAGTGATAGACACAGCGGCGCCGCAGCGCCTCATGCAAGTCGCGGGTCCGGTTCGAGGTCAGCACCACCACCGGGCGCTCCGCCGCGCGCATGGTGCCGCGCTCGGGTATCGAAATCTGGAAGTCGGACAGGAACTCGAGCAAGAAGGCCTCGAATTCCTGATCGGCGCGATCGATTTCGTCAATCAGCAGCACGGCCGAATCCGGGGCACGCAGCGCCGCCAGCATCGGGCGTTCGATCAGGAAGCTTTCGCCATAGATGTCGATGCTCTGCTCGCCGGCCTGTCGGATCGCCAGCATCTGCCGCGGATAGTTCCATTCGTAGAGCGCCGCAGATGCGTCGATGCCTTCATAGCATTGCAGACGTATCAGCCGTCGGCCGAGCACTGCGGCAATTGCTTTGGCAGCTTCGGTCTTGCCGACACCCGGCGCGCCCTCCAGGAGCAAGGGCTTGCCCAACGCGAGCGAGAGATAGGCCGCGGTCGCCAGCCCCTCATCCGCCAGATAGTAGGCCGCCCGCAACGCCTTCTCCAGCGTCTCGGGACTGTCGATGCCGACGATGCTGCCGCGGACCGCCATAGCAAGGCCCTCAGCGACGCTGCTGCGGACGCGAGCCGCCCTGGGCCTTGATCGCACGCAGCACCTTTTCCGGCGTGATGGGCAGATCGTCGATGCGAACGCCAACTGCGTTGAAGATCGCGTTCGCAACCGCCGGCAGCACCGGATTGGCGCACATTTCGCCGGGACCCTTGGCGCCGAACGGACCGTCGGCGGCGGGGCGTTCGAGCACCGCGATATCATGCGGGCAAATGTCGCCGGGGCCCGGCATCAGGTATTCGACGAAGTCGCGCGGGCCGTGCGCGGGATCTGGATAATAGGGCTCCGGCGTCTCATAAAGCGTGTGACTGATCCCCATCCACGCGCCGCCGACGAGTTGCTGCTCGACCAACCGGGGATTGAGCGCGCGGCCCAGTTCATAAGCACTGTCCATGCGTACCATCGCGATTTCACCGGTCTCGTCGTCGACCTCGACCTCGGCGACCAGACAGGCATGGGCGTAACAAGTCGCGGGCGACATTTCGCCGGTTTCCGGGTCGACGTCGGATAGCGGCACCAGGAAGATGCCTCGCCCCGAGATGGTCTTGCCCTGCTTGAACTGCGCGGCGATCGCTACATCCTTGGTCGAGATGGAGCGATGCGGCGCGCCCTTGACGTGAATGTTGCCGCGCCCGTCGGTTTCGAGATCGGCGGCATTGACTTCCAGTTCCTCGGCGGCAGCTTCCATCATCACGCCGCGCGCCTCCTTGGCCGCGGCCATCACCGCATTGCCAACGCGATGCGTGCCGCGCGAGGCGAACGAGCCCATGCAGTGCGGCCCGGTGTCGGAATCGGCGGTGTCGACATAGACGTCCTCCACGGGAACACCGAGCGTCTCCGCACAGATCTGACGCGTCACAGATTTCATGCCCTGCCCGAGATCGATCGACGACAGGGCAACGGTGAACTTCCCGCTTGGATTGGAATGCACCAGCGCCTGGCTGGGATCGCCGCCGAGATTCATACCGATGGGATAATTGATCGACGCGATCCCGCGTCCGCGATGCCGGGCCATGGTCAGCGCCTCCTGGTGCCGAAGACGGAAGAGAAACGGGTCGCCCCATGGGACGGCGCCGCAGGGGCCCGAGGTGGAGAAGATGGTGGTGGTGGAGGCGGTTGCGGTTCGCGCGTCGCGACTGGCGCGCGGTCGTAGCTGGTCCGCTGCTGCGACGCCATTGCGGGTTGCGGACGGGCGTCGCGCGGCGTTGGCGACACGGCCGCCCGCTCGCCGCCGCCACCCTGGCGCGACGAAGCGCGCCGGAATTCCTCGCGCAGCGGCCACTTGGCCTTTTCTGCTGCGACCTGGACGCATTCGATGAGCGCCGTGTTCTTGGCCTCGCGCCGATGTGCCTTCATGTCACCGTCGCGATAAGCATTGAGGATACGGAACTCCATCGGGTCCATGCCGACCAGATGAGCCAGCTTGTCCATCTGGCATTCGATCGCAAAGTCCATCGCGGTGACGCCAAAACCGCGCATGGCGGTGGCCGGCGTACGGTTCGTGAACACGCAATAGACATCGCCATACACGTTCGGAATCGTGTAGGGGCCAGGCAGATGCGCCGCGCATTTGACCGCAGCATAACTGGAGAGTCTCGTATAGGCGCCGCTGTCGAAATAGGCGCGAACCTTGCGTGCCACGATCCGGCCATCGCGCATTACGCCGTCCTTGATGTAGATTCGTTCGGCGCCTCGTGGCGGCCCGTATTGCATCTCTTCCTCGCGCCCAAGCACGTAACGCACCGGCCGACCGGTCAGCATCGCACCCAGAATGCAGAGCGGCTCGGTGATCGTGTCGACCTTGCCGCCGAAGCCGCCCCCTACCGTGCCGCCTATGAAATGGAAGGTGTTGGAAGGAACGTCCAGAATCTTGGCGCAAGTGTCGACGGAGAAGAACAACGCCTGCGTCGAGGTATAGACAACATAGCGGCCATTGGTGTCGGGCGCTGCAATCGAGCCGTTGGTTTCGGTCGGTGCATGCTCGATTGGCGACATCTGGTAGCGCTGTTCAAGGACGTGATCGGCCCCGGCAAGCCCGCGTTCCACATCGCCAAACCGCAGTTTCTGATGGTCGTAGACGTCGTAATAAGTGAACGTATTTTTGGGATAGGTTTCGTTGACCACGGGCGCACCGGATTTCAGCGCCTCCTCGACATCGAACACCGCCGGTAACGGCTCGTAATCGACGCGCACCTTCTCCATCGCCTCATACGCTTCCCGCGGGCTGTCCGCGACGACGGCAACGATCGGCTCGCCCTTGTAGCGTACCTTGTCCACCGCGAGCGACGGCTCATCATCCTTGCCAAAGTTGATCAGGCTCAGAAGCGTATTGAGATTGCGCGGTATGTCGGCGGCGCGGATGATCCGACGCACACCGGCCGAACGCTCGGCTTCCGTGGTATCGATGCGGCGCAGGCGGGCATGCGAATGGGTGCTGCGAACGACTTTCAGGTGCAGCATGCCTTGCAGCTTGTGATCGTCGAAATAGGTCGAAGTGCCCGTGACATGCCCGAGCATGTCCTGCCGCTGCGTGCCCTTTCCGATTTCCTTGAGATTATCGTCACGCTCGTCGGCGAAGATGTCTTTGCGCAGTTCCAGCATCGCGATTTCCTTCAGGCTCGTGCACGGCCGCTGGCGGCGGCGAGCACAGCATTGATGATCGGCTCGTAACCGGTGCAACGGCAGATATTTCCGGAGATCGCCTCGACGACCTCCTCACGGCTCGGCTGCGGATTGCGGTCCAGCAGCGCTTTGGCGGCCATCAGCATGCCGGGCGTACAGTAGCCGCATTGGGCGGCAAAGTTGTCGGCAAAGGCGCGCTGCAGCGGATGCAGGTTGGGGCCGTCCTTGATGCCGTCGAGCGTCTGCACAGAACGTCCGGCCACCGATTCGGCGAGTGTGAGGCATGAGAGATGCAGTTCGCCGTCGATCAGCACGCTGCAGGCGCCGCAGCCGCCCTGGCCGCAGCCAAATTTCGGCGTCATGTCGCCGATCAATTCGCGCAAGGCGACGAGAAGGTTCGTGCCGCCGTCGACAAAGATTGCGACGTCGCGGCCGTTGTGACGAAATTGCAGGGCGGTCTTGGCCATCTTGATCCTATTTCTGACCGGACAACAGGCGCCGCAGATGAACGCCGACGATCTCGCGCCGATACCAGCCGCTCGCCAGTGCATTGTCCGCGGGTGACGTGCCTTCGACCGCAGCTGACGCTGCGGCCGTAATGCTTGAAGCATCGAGCGGGCGTCCTTCCAGCGCGCGCTCAGCGGCCTTGGCTCGGACTTGCGTCTGCGCCATCGAACCAAGTGCAATCCTTGCGCCCAGCACGCGCCCACTGCTGACCGGCAGATGCGCGGCGAGCGTGATGACCGATCCGCCCTTCGGCTTGATCCGGGCGACCTTTCGATAGTGGAAGGCTTCAGCGGCAAGCGGCTTCTGGCACGATACCGACAAAACCAGTGCGCCCGCCTGCCGCTCACGCGATTGCAGGAACTCCTCGATCGGGATGTCGCGCGCGCCAAAGCCGCCTTGCACGGAAACCACGGCGTCGAGCGCCAGCAGCGCGACCGCGAAGTCACCATAAGGATTTGGCGCGAAGAGATTGCCGCCAACCGTCCCCATATTCCGCACGGCCGGACCACCGATCGAGCGGGCTGGTGCGTGGAGGAAAGCAAAGTCGCGCTCGGCCAAGATGCGCGCGAAGGTGACGCCGGCGCCGATCGTCACGCGCGGTCCGGACGCGTCTATGCGCAGCAACGCCTGGTCTTGGGCGCGCACAATGCTCGAGATCGAGAGGTCGCCTTCGTTGAGCGCGCGCATGACGAGCGTACCGCCACCGAAATAGCGCGCGCCGCGGTCGGACGACAACGCTGCGGCCGCTTCACCGACATTTGAAAATGTTTTCACCGTGACAGGCATCCATTCTTCTCCACGCTCAACTGGCCCCGCCAAGATGGCGGCGGATGGCGTCAAATCCAGCCTGATAGATCTGCTCCGAGACCATTTCGGTAAGACGTTTGTCGTCCTCGGGCCGTGTGATGAACCGCGACTCCCAATGCCAGAAGGTGCGATCGCCATCGGTAACCGGCAGCAGGCGAACGTGCGCCACATAGTTGAACATCGGAAGCGGCGTATCGAGCAGGCAATAGGTGAACGTCTGTTCGAGATCGGAAAGCGCCAGCAATTGTTCGCGCAACTCGGCGCCGTCCTGCAGCTTGAACCGGCGCACACAGCCGATCTTGTCGGACGGCTGTGCCCGCTCGATCGTGCTGGTCGCAACCGCGGGATGCCAGCGATCATGCCCGTTGAAGTCGCGCAGCACGGCCCACGCTGCATCAGTCGGCGCGTTCAGGATCGTGCTTTTGACGATATGCGGCACCGCTCAGCCTCCAAACGCCCGCTTCAGCGCGTCAAAGCCGCCCTGAAACACGCCGCCGCCGATGTTGCCGACGAGCTCTGCCTCGCGTTCCGGCGCGCAATCGAACTCGGCGGTCCATTCCAGGAACGTCTGATCGCCGTCGGTGACCGGCGTGAGCCGCAGCGTGGCGACATAGTTCTCGACCGCCATCGGCGATTCCAGGATCGAGTAAGTGCAGAACATGTCGTAGTCCGACAGGCCCAGCAGCTTCTCGCGGATGCGATCGCCGTTACGCAGGCGGAAGTCGCGCACGCAGCCGATCTTGTCGGCAGCCTCACCGCCTTCGATCCGGCTCTCTGCGATTGCGGGATGCCAGTTCGGCAGGCCGTTGAAATCGCGCACGCGCGCCCAGACGCGCTCGTTGCGGGCATTGACGACAGTGGACACATAGACCCGGGCCATGGCGAGCTCTTATCCTTTCTTGCGCGGGCCGCGCTCGATGGGCGTCTCGGCGGCACCAGTGTCGCCCGCGGGGGGCGACGCCGGCCTGCCCTCGCCGCCTTTCTTGCGGGACGATTCCCGTATGCCCTGCATGTCACGGGCTTCGCGGATAAGCCCCGGCATCTTGGCGAGGCTCCCACCCTCGACCCCGATGTCCGACAGGAGCGAGTCGATCAGCGGCGCCTGCACACGGTAGCGCAACGCCGAGTCGATCACCTCGTCGGTCGCGCTGCGGCCGCCACTGCCGCCGCCATTGCCGTTGAGGCCGTCTACCTGGAGAATGCGGATGCCCTCGATCTTCTCCATAGGCTTGACGCTTTCGCGCACGATGCCCTCGATGCGATCGAGCAGCTTGCGGCGGAACAGCGAATAGCGAGCTTGGTCGGTGAGCACGTTTTCGGCCTCGTTGAGCATCCGTTGGGCCTCGGCTTCGACGGCGGCGCGGACCCGCTCGGCTTCGGCGGCAATCCGTGTCTCCTCGGCTTGTTTCTCGGCCAGCATGACCTCGATGGTCTTGCGCCGCTTGGCAATCTCGCTCTCCCGCGCGGTGACGACCCGCTCGGCAGCCTCGGTTGCGTGAGCCCTGGCGTCTTCGGCTGCGGCGCGCGCGGCCAACTCCTCCAGCGACTTCTGATGGATGGCGATCGATTTCTCGAGCATCGCTGTTTCGACGTCTTTCTCGCGACCAACCTCCAGCCTACGCAGATCTCGCTCTCGGCCGACCCGGGCCTCATCCAGGCCACGGTCGGACGCGATACGGGCGCGCTCGACCTCCTCGCGGGATGCGATCTCGGCTTCCTGCAAGGACTGCGTGCGGGCAATCTCGAGCTGCTCGATGGCGCGCCTGCGCTCGATCCGTGCTGCTTCCAGCGCCTGCTCACGCGAGACGTCGGTGGTCTCGACTTCCTTGCGTGCAATGATTTCCGCCTGCCGAACCTGGCGATCGGCATCCGCCCGCTCCGAGCGTTTCGCCGCAAGCGCGATCACCCGCTCCTCGTCCGCGATCTCGACCGCCTTCTTCTGGTCGATATTGAGGACCTCCCGGGTCTTCGACGAATTGATGCGCTCGGTCTCGAGTGCCAGTTCGACATCGATGCGCTGTCGCTCAATGGCGTCGCGCCGTTTGAGCTCGGCGGCCTCGATCGCTTCGCTTCGCGCGATCTCGAGACTTCGGGTCTCACGCTCGGCGCGGATGCGCTCGGCGGCCACGACCTTCTCCTGCAAGATCCGTGCGGCTTCGATCGCCTCTCGGGACGCAATGTCGGCTTCCTCGACCGCGCGATTGCGGGCGATCTCAAGCGCGCGCACCCGCTCTTCCTGCCCGATGCGGGAGGCTTCGGTCGCTTCACGTGCCGCAATGCCGGCGACATCCAGCAGCTTGTTGCGATTGATCTCGAGTTGACGGGTGGCTTGCTCGGCAGCGATACGTTCAGCGGCGAGATTGCGCTCCCGTGCGATGCGGGCGGCTTCCACCGCCTTCTGCGCCTCGATCTCCGCCTCCTGCACGCTGCGGACCTGCTGGATTTCCATCGAACGGGTGCGCTCATCCGAGGTGATGCGCTCGAGATTTACGGTCATGGTCTGGGCGATGCGGGCCTTTTCGGTCGCCTCCCGCGCTGCGATTTCGGCTTCCTCGACCGCCCTGGCACGCTCGATCTCCCGCCGGCGGGTTTCTTCCTCATTGGCAATGCGCGCGTCGGTCACGGCGCGATCTTGCTGGATACGCGCTTTCTCGACAGCTTCGCGCGCGGAGATTTCGGCTTCCTCCACGGTACGCGTGCGCTCGATGTCGCGCTGGCGGATCTCCTTCTCGGAGGCAATCCGCGCACTGTCGATAGCGCGCTGGTTAGCGATCCTGGTCTTCTCGATTTCTTCCCGGGCGAGCAGTTCCTTTTCCTCGACGGCGCGGGTGCGCTCGATCTCACGTTGCCGGGTCTCTCGCTCCGAGGCGATCCGCGCTTCCGCGATGGCAAGCTCGTTGGCGATGCGGGCCTTTTCGATGGCCTCGCGCGCCGTGAACTGCGCCTGTTCGGCTTCGGTCTCACGAAGGGCCCGTTCACGGGCAACTTCCGTGCGCTGCAAGGCACGCCGCATCTCGATGTCGCGCTCCTGCTCGAGACGTGCGGTCTCGCTTTCGCGCTCGATCTCCAACGCTTGTCGCTCGGCATCGAGATTACGGGCGCGGATCTTGATCATCGAGTCTTGTTCGATGTCGTTGCGCAGCTTGCGCTTGGCCTCGATGTCCTCCATCAGCCGGGTCAACCCTTCGGCGTCGAAGCGGTTCGACGGGTTGAAAAACTCCAGATCGGTCTGATCGAGATCGGTGATTGCAACCGACTCCAGCTCAAGGCCGTTCTGCGCCAGCGCTTCGGCGGCGGCCGCCTTGACGCGCGCAACATATTCGCCGCGCTGCTCGTGCATCTGCTCCATGGTCATTTCGGCGGCGACCGAGCGGATGGCAGAGATGAACTTGCCGGAGAGCAAGGCATGCAATTGCTCCGGTTCCAGCGTACGCCGGCCGAGCGTCGCGGCGGCAATCGCAACGGCTTCTCGCGTGGGCTGGACGCGCACATAGAAATCCGCCTCGACGTCCACGCGCATCCTGTCGCGGGTGATGACAGCGTCCTGTCTCGCGCGCGTGATGCCCATCGGCAGCACGTTCATGTTAACCGGCGTGTAATCGTGGATAAAGGGCAGCACGAAGCCGCCGCCATTGATCACGACACGTTCGCCAAGAAAACCGGTGCGGACGAAGGATACTTCCTTCGACGAGCGATGATAGAGCCAGTTGACGATATAAACGACGATGGCGATCGCGATAATCGCGACAATCAACCAGAGGATCAATTGACCAACCAGAAACCCAGACATCTTCTCCTCCCTTCGGTCAGCGGCCCTAACGCGCGCCGATCGCCTTGAATTTGCGTACCTGATCCGTCAGCGCCCGCTCCACGGGAAGGCGCTCCATGGAGGAGGCACCGTAGAAGCCGTGGCATTTGCGAGTATTCTTCATGATGAAATCTGCATCGGCCGGGTCCGCGATCGGACCGCCATGCGCGAGCACGAGAATGTCCGGATTGACGCTAAGCGCGGCCGCCCCCCACGCGTCGATGCGCATCGGACAATCCTCAAGCTTCAAGGCCGTCTGCGCGCCGATAGCGCCACCCGTGGTCAGGCCAAGATGGCACACGATGATGTCCGCACCGGCGATCGCCATCGCCGCCGCTTCTTTCTCGCTGAAAACATAAGGCGTCGTCAGCATATCCATTTCATGGGCCTTTGAGATCATCTCGATTTCCAGTGCGTAAGATATGCCCGTCTCTTCCAGATTGGCCCGGAAAACGCCGTCGATCAGTCCGACGGTTGGAAAATTCTGCACGCCCGCGAATCCCAGCGTTTTCAACTGGTCGAGGAAGATGTCCATGTCGCGGAAAGGATCGGTGCCGTTGACGCCGGCAAGCACCGGCGTCTTGGTGACGATCGGCAACACCTCGCCCGCCATTTCCACGACGATCGCATTGGCGTCGCCGTAAGGCATGAGGCCAGCGAGCGAGCCGCGCCCGGCCATGCGATAACGGCCCGAATTGTAGATCACGATCAGGTCGACGCCGCCGGCTTCCTCGCATTTGGCTGAAAGACCGGTTCCGGCGCCGCCGCCGACGATCGGCTCGCCCCGGGCCACCATGTCTTTGAATTTTTTCAGCAACGCCTTGCGTTCAAACCTTTGCATCGGTCACCTCGCCACTCTACGCCGTCCGCCCGCACGTCCGAGCAGGGAACGGAACGCGCCGACGATAGCAGAAGCAAATTCCGGATCGTTGATGTTGCGTTTGACCCGCACGATCCGGCGATTGCCGGTCTGGCGCACGCTGATTTCGAGCGCCCTAAACAGGGCGGCGTCCGCCTCCGGATCCCAGAACGGCTGCCCGGCTGCATCCAGCGCGGAAACGCCCCCTTCGGGCAGGAAGAGGCGAACAGGTCCGTCCATCTGGTTCAGCCGCTCGCCGACCCAACGGCCCATGCGGTCGTTCTCTTCCGGTGTCGTCCGCATCAGCGTGACCTGCGGATTGTGAACGTGGAATTTGCGATGTCGATATCGCTCGGGGATGCTGTCGGGCGCGCCGAAGTTCACCATGTCCAGCGCTCCGACCGAACCGACATAGGGCACGCGGCTGCGAATAATAGCGCCGAAGCGATCCGCAGTAGCGGGGAATACGCCCCCCATCAGAAGATCGCAGACTTCGGTCGTGGTCAGATCGATCACGCCTGCGAGCTGGCCGGAATCCACCAGCTTTTCCATCGAGCGGCCGCCGACACCCGTAGCGTGGAAGACCAGGCACTCGAAGGCATCCTTGAGCTCGGCCGAGATTTTCTGCACCGCGGGTGTCGTCACACCGAACATGGTGATGCCGACGGAAGGCAGCGCCCCGCTCACTTCGCTTCGAGTGGGGGGGCGCCCATCGAGGCGTGCCCTCACCATTCCGATCAACGCATTGGCGCCATTGGCAAGCACCGCGCGCGAGATCGAGTTGAGGCCCTGCACATCTGTGACCGAATACATCATGGTGATGTCGGACGGCCCGACATAGGACCCCACGTCCCCCGAGGCGACCGAGGAGATGATCAGCTTCGGCACGCCGACCGGTAACGTCCGCATCGCGGGGGCGACCAGCGACGTTCCACCGGACCCGCCGGCAGAGATGATGCCCGCGACATTACCCTGCCGGCCTAGCCATCTGGCAAACGCATCGGCCATCGCCGTGACTGAGGCGCCGCGGTCGGCGCCGAACACGCCTGAGCCGCCGCGGCCATGATTGAGCGCGATCTCCTGCGCCGAGACATCGCAGGTGGAGAGCTTCCCGCTGGTGGAAACGTCGACCAGACGTGTACGCAGGCCGCTTTCGGCGATGATGTTACGGATGAACCGAAGCTCCGTGCCCTTGGTGTCGAGCGTGCCGGCGATCAGCACCACCGGAGGCCCCGATGGCTGTTGGGCGGTCGGTTGCTGCCGCTGCCGCGTGCGGTCCTCCAACCGCGTCACTCCGGTCGAGAGTGTGCGCGCCGCTGCTTCGATCCGCGCGATCGGCGCGGGCTGCGACCAGCGGGTCGGCGACGTGGGATTCGAGACATAGATCCGGATCGGCGCCGTGCCTGGCGCGCGCCGTGGTGCGGCCTCGGCCTCCGGCTTGACGGGCGCCGCAATTTCAAGATCACCTTCTTCGGCATGAACGCCGACGCCGAGCAGATGCTGCTGCAGGTCACGATCGGCCGACAGGCGCGCGGATTCGATGATGCGGTTAATCCTGCCATTGACCATGATCGCGACGTTCCTTGAGACCGCCGTCGCCACGCCGATGTTCTGCTCGATGACCAACACCGAGATGTCGCCTTCGTCGCCCAAGCGCACCAGCATATCCTCGACTTGCCCGACTATCACCGGAGCAAGCCCCTCGGTTGGCTCGTCCATCACGAGGAGATGCGGATTGGTCAAAAGCGCGCGCGAGATCGCGAGCATCTGCTGTTCGCCGCCCGAAAGCTGCCCGCCGCCGTGGTCCTTGCGTTCGGCCAGGCGCGGGAATGTTTCGTAGATACGCTCGACGCTCCATGGGCCGCGCCGGATGCCGGCGGCAAGACGCAGATGCTCGTCGACGCTGAGCGATCGCCAGAGCCGCCTTCCCTGCGGTACATAGCCGACGCCGAGACGCGCGATGCTGGCCGGCGGCATCGACGTAATGTCTTCGCCACGAACGCGGATCGAGCCGCCGCTCGCCCGCAACAGGCCCATGATGGTCTTGCACAGCGTGGTCTTGCCCATGCCGTTGCGTCCAACCACCGCGAACACGCCGGACTCGAGCGTGAGGTCGATGCCTTGCAAAGCATGCGAATGGCCATAAAACACATCGAGGCCACGGACTTCGAGAGCTGGCGCGGAGCGACGGACGTCAGTCATGCCCGCCCCCTAGATAAAGCTCCTGCACTTCCGGATCGGATTCTATCTCCTGCGGCAGGCCTTCTTTGAAGACCCGGCCGTTGTGCATCATGGTGACACTCTCGACCACACGCAGCGCCACATCCATGTCGTGCTCGATAATGATGTAGCCGATATGCGAAGGCAGCGACGTCAGGATCTCGATCAATTCGCGCCGTTCGGCCGGCGACAGACCTGCCGCCGGCTCGTCAAACAGGATGAAGCGCGGCGCGCCCGCAAGCGCCAGCGCGATCTCGAGCTGCCGTTGTTGTCCATGGGCGAGCTCGGACACGCGCCGTGCCTTGACAGCCGTCAGATGCACCGCCCCGATCAACAGATCGGTTGAATGCATCAGCGCATCATCGGGACGCGCGCGCAGGAGCGAGAAGCGTCCGCGCGAAACGCCGCAGCAGGCGAGATAGACGTTGTCCTGCACGGTCAGACCGGGAAACAGTGCCGAGATCTGGTAGGTGCGGCGCAGGCCACGACGAATGCGCTCGTAAGGCGGGAAATGGGTGATGTCCTCGCCGAAGAAACGGATGGTGCCCGAGGACGGCAGAAAATCGCCGGTGACGCAGTTGAACAGCGTGGTCTTGCCAGCGCCGTTGGAGCCGAGCACCGCGCGACGCTCGCCCGGCCGCACGGTGATGGTGACATCGGTCAGTGCCGCGAGCGCGCCGAACATCCTGGTCACGCCGCGCAACTCCAGCGCCGCCCCTGCACCGACCGCGGAAATGCGCCGGGCGACGCTATCCATGGCCGCTGCCTCCGCGCGCACGGCTTTCAGTCCTGACGGCGCGGCGACGCCAGCGCTCCCAGAGGCCGATCACGCCGTCAGACGACCAGAACACGATGACGAGGAAGCCGATGCCGATCAGAAGACGGAACCGGTTTCCGTCGAGGCCGACCTTGACCAGAAAGTCGAGCGCAAACGTGCGCAGGATGACGAAGATGAAGGCGCCGACAAAGGGGCCGACCGGCCGGCTAATGCCGCCGACCACCGCGATAATCAGGATATCGATGCAGCGTTCGACCCCGATCGAGCCGGGCGAGATCTGGCGGTAATTCCAGACCTGGAGCACCCCAGCGAGCGCTGCGATAAAGGAGGCGATGGCGTAGGCCGCAACGCGATGCGCGTTGACATTGAAGCCGAGCGCCGCCATGCGCCGCGGATTGTCACGGACGCCCTGCAAGGCGAGGCCGAATGGCGCGCGGGAGATATAGAGCACCGCGAAATAACACAGCGCCGCGGTGGCAAGAATGACGTAGTAAAAGGCAATATCGGAACGCCAGTCGACGCCCCAGAAATGCGGGGTCGCGATGGTATTGATACCGGTATGGCCGTTGAAGATCGCCCAGTTCTGGTTGGTGAAGTAGTAGAAGGCCGCGCCAATCGCCAGCGTGATCATGATGGTGTAGATGCCCTCGGTGCGCACCGCGAGCGCGCCGCCGAAGGTGCCGAAGGCGGTGGCGAGCGCAAGCGCCATCGGTACCGCCAACCACCACGGCCAGCCCAGGCTGATGTTGGCGCTGCCGCTGACGCCGAACACCGCAACCATGTAGCCGGCGAAACCGGCGACGGTAAGCTGCATCAAGCTGACCATGCCGCCATAACCGGCGAGTAACATCAGGCTGAGCGCGATCGTCCCGAGGATCAGCGTCGTGCCGAAGATCTCGATCAGGAAGAAGCTATTGGCGATAAGGGGCATGATGAGGAGAAGTACCGCGACGAGCGGCGGCGCCGGGCTGTCGAATTCCATCCACGCGATCGCCGCCCGACGTTGGGCGGCGGTTGCCGGCGGTTTGGCATGCAAGCGGGCTTCCTGGATCAATGACATGTCAGCGCCTCGCCAACAGACCCTGCGGCCGAATGGCCAGCACGAGCACCATGATCAGGAAGGTCACCACGATGGCGTAGGTCGGGATGTAGACCGAGCCGAGTTGCTCGGCGAGGCCGATGATCAGCGCACCGAGCGCCGCGCCCGGGATCGATCCCATCCCGCCGACGATGACGACGACAAGCGATGCAAGGAGAAAGCGGATGTCTTCGCCCGGTGAAATCGACTGGAATGTTCCGCCGACGACGCCGGCAATGCCCGCGAGACCGGCGCCCAGGGCGAAGATGATGACGAATACGATCTGGATTCGGACACCGGTGGCGGCGAGGATATCGCGATCGTCGACGCCCGCGCGCACCATCATGCCGATGCGGGTACGGTTGAGCGCGAGCCACATGACGACGCCGATCACGACCGATGCGGCGAGGATTACAAGCCGCACCAACGGGTATCGCAGATAGACGGCTTCGCCTGAAGACTTGACCGCGGTCACGAGCGGCAGTTCGACCGGGCCGATCAGCCATTGCGGGGTCTGGATCTGATAAAAGTCGCCGCCGAACGCCCACAACATGAGATCAGCGAAAACGATCGAAAGACCGATCGTCACCATGGTCTGGCGCAGGTCCTCGCCCTCCATGCGGCGGAACACGACGAGCTGCAGGATGATGCCAACCAGCGCGACGAGAATGAAGGCGGCGATGAAGCTGAGGACCCAAGATCCAGTCCATGAGCTGACTGCGTAACCGACGTATCCGCCGAACAGGTAGAGCGACCCGTGCGCCAGATTGACGTTGCGCATCAGGCCGAAGATCAGCGTGAAGCCGCTTGCCACCAGGAAGTAGAGGCCGCCAAGCGTGATGCCGTTGAAGACGGCGTTGAGAAAGACCTTCTTCCGGCCGATCGCCTCCTCAAGGCCCGGCGGCCAGACCGCGAAAATCAGCCAGAGCAGCACCACGGCCGCGATCAGCGCGATCAGCGCCCAAGCCGGATGGCGTTCGATGAAACGACTCACGCCTGCCACCCGCTCGTCCCGGTGACTCCCGGACGAAGATCGCGGGCTTTGGAGCTGGCGGCCACTCGCGCCGTCACCATCATATCCTCCCAGCGCCCCGGCCATTTCGATCGGCCGTCGGTTCTGCGCATCGTTTGGCATCCTAGCGACGCCACAAGAGGGGGACTTGATCGTCAGTATCTTTTCGTAAGGTGGGCCTAGGGCCGCAACACCTTGGCGGCGCGACGGTATTCCGTCGGCGCCATGCCCACATTGGCGGCGAAGAAACGGGTAAATCCGCTTTGCGAGGAGAAGCCGAGGTCGAAGCCGATATCTGCGATCGGCGCTTCGGTCGCGACCAGTGAATCGAGCGCCTGTTCCATCATCAAGGTATTAAGATAGAGATGGGGTGTAACGCCGGTCTGTGTGCGAAACAGGCGATAGAAATGCGGACGGGAAAGTCCGGATTCCTTCGCGATCAAGTCGAGCTCAAGCTCGGCACCGAGGCCTTCTGACATCAGCTTGATGGATTTACGCACCCGGAAGTCGGTGACCGACGCCGCACGCGCCTCCTGCGCCGGTTCGTCAGCTTGCCAGCTTTCGTCGTAGCAGCCGTCGATCAGCTGCCGCAGTTCACAATCGAGACCGGAGAGTGACGGCGCGCCACAAACCAACGCTGCAGTGCGGCGAATATGCCGGTCGAGCGCGGCAGTGCGCTGGAAACAGGTTCTGCCGAAACGCAGGCCCTGCGCACGCATAGCGTCGGGGGCAAACCATTCGGGGTTGACATAAAGAACGAAGAAGATCGCGCCACTATCCATATCGGTGGGCACGAAATTATGCGGCTCCCATGGATTGATGGCAACGATGGAGCTCTCGGTCAGGAGCCATCGGTCCTCGCAGACATCGATGCGCGCCGGCGTTCCACCGACATGAAAAATCAGATGCCCCTCGCGATGCGCATGCATGTTGAACGGGCGGTTCAACTGATAGACCGTCGCGCGACCGAACCGGCCGTGGAAGACGGCAAGCGCTCGGCTCATGCCCTCCCCTCCCGCAGGATGACCTAGTACCTCGTCACAGTGGTTTTGACCGGTTGAATTTGGGTCCGAAGCACCCTGTCCGCCAGCATACCGGCCAGTTCAAAGAGTCAAAACCTGTGTGCAGAGGTACTGTCTGGTTTTTCAATAAGCGTCGATCATCCGGGGATGGAAAGCAAGAGCCGAGAAGGGTTGCCGCGACCAATATTGTCGCAGCAGCCGCTCCTCAAGCTCGTAGAAGCGGGAGAGGTTAGTACTTCTTGCACTCCGGAACGGTTCGACTCGGCAGGCCGATTTTGGCGAAGACGGCCGGGTCGTAGCCGAGTGTCTGGTTCACGTTCGGAATGACCTTCACGACCTTGCTGAAGAGTGCGCCCTTGCCGTCGTCCACCACTTCCGTGACGAAGTTCGTGCCGATTGCCTGGCGGTTGGAGTCGAGCTTGATCTTGCCGTTCGGAGCGTCGATCTCGATCTTGGCAAGTGCATCCTTGAGCTTGGCCTGATTGTTGCTGAGATCGCCGTTGACCTGACGGAGTGCAAGGATCAGCGCCATGGTCGCATCGTAATAGTTGGTGGCGAGCAACGACGGACTCGGGAATCGCTTCGCCGGTGGGAACGCGTCCTGATAGGCCTTGACGAATTTCTGCCAACCCGGATCGTCCCAGGTATCGGCCTGACCACTCGCCGCGATCGTGCCAATCAGTGCGTTCTTGGCGTTGCCCTTCGCCGACAGAATGGTCTGGTCGACCATGATCGAGCCGCCCATCAGATGGGCCTTGCCGCCGGCCTGCTGGTACTGATTGAGGAAATTGACCGCGTCAGCGCCTCCGAGGCCGAGATAGATCGCATCCACATCGTCCGGCAGCGCCGCGATGACCGATGCGAAATCCTTGGTGCCGAGTGGCACCCATTGCCTGCTGGTAATCTGACCGCCAGCCGCGCAGTACTCCAGCACGAGCCCGAATACCTGCGTGTAGACGAAGGAATAGTCTTCGCCCACGGTTGCGATCTTCTTGTAACCCTTGTTTTCATAGGCGTATTTGCCGAGGCCGACCTGCCACTGTGCGCCATCCATGTTGTAGCGGAAGAAGTTCGGCGCCGGATCGACATAGGTGGTTTCCTGCGCACCGGAAGCGGCGTTGACGAAAGTCAGCTCGGGATGGGTCTTTGCGAAATTCTTGACCGCGATGCCTTCGTCACCTGAAAGCGGCGAGAGGAGGATCTGTACTTTGTCCTGGTCGATCAGCTTGCGCACGGCGCGGACAGCTGAATCCGGCGTCGCGTCGGTCGAGGCGACGACGAACTCGAGCTCCTTGTCGCCGATCTTTTTTCCGAAGGTGTTGATCGCGGTTTGGAAGCCGCGAATGCCATCTTCGCCAAGTACGGTATAAGTCCCTTCGAGTGTCGCCGTAATGCCAACCTTGATCTTTTCCTGAGCGAAGGCCGCGCTCGAGAGCAACAGGCTCGTCAACGCGACCAGTCCCACACAACCTTTCAACATCAGACTCCTCCCTTGTCGTGCCACTTCGTGGTGGCCGCAGCCGCTGCGACCAGGCATCGCCGGACAAGGCTATCCGAAGACGGAGCGCGCGCGCCCCGCCGAGGCGCTTGCTGCTTGACGGGTAGTCTCATTTTTCTATGTTGCAGCGCGAAGAGCTGGGTCGGACCATGCCAGTAGCGCGCAACAATATGGTGCCGGACGACCGCACTGGACTGCCCGTTTCGATAGGTCTCGTCGAGGACCCCCTGGATGGCTGCAGCGGACCGCTCTGGTTGCGCGGCGGAATTGCCGTCATTTCGGCGGATGGCTTTGAATACGAGGTACGCAACCGCGTTACGCTGTGCCGATGCGGAGCGTCGAAGAACAAGCCGTTTTGTGACGGCACACATGCGTCGATAAAATTTCAGGCGACATAGTAATACAAGGGAGGACGACAACATGAACAGCCAGGAAAAAGCCGTCACCACAGTCGATAAGCTGATTGCGGCGACCAAGGACAAGGCGGTCCATCACATCGTCGTTTGCGGCCGTCTGTCCAATGCGCCGCCGATCCGCCTTGCGCCAGCTTTCGCGATCATGATGGAGTGACTCATGGCACTGAATCAGACAGGCTCATCCGATCCGGCATTGGGCAATCTCAAAAAGCTCCTCCCGGAACTGGAAGCCCTTTACAAGGATGTGCACTCGCATCCGGAGTTGTCGATGCAGGAGACCCGCACGTCGGCTCTCGCGGCGGATCATCTTCGCGCAGCAGGTTTCGAAGTCACGGCCGGTCTCGGCAAGACCGGCGTCGTCGGCCTGCTCCACAATGGCGATGGACCAACGGTCATGCTGCGCGCGGATATGGACGCGCTACCTGTCGAGGAAGCGACCGGCCTTCCCTACGCGAGCAACGTGACGGCCACTGACCGGGACGGCAATACGGTCCCGGTGTCGCACATGTGCGGCCACGATATGCACGTGGCCTGGCTCGTCGGCGCTACGAAGCTGCTCGCCGAGGCCAGGACGACGTGGCGCGGGACCATCATGGCGGTCTTTCAGCCCGGCGAGGAGACGGCGGAAGGCGCGCAGGCCATGATCGACGACGGGTTGTTCAAGCGCTTCCCGAAGCCGGACGTGGTCCTTGGTCAGCATGTCATGGTGGGGCCGTCGGGCACGGTCGCCGGACGTGCAGGTGCGATCACCTCTGCGGCGGACAGCTTGCAGATCCGCCTGTTTGGTCGTGGCGCCCACGGCTCTATGCCTCAGGCGAGCATCGATCCGGTGGTGATGGCGGCCGCGACGGTGCTGCGGCTGCAAACCATTGTTTCGCGCGAGTTAGCTGCGGCAGAGGCGGCGGTCGTAACCATCGGCGTGCTGCAGGCGGGGACGAAGGAAAACGTCATTCCGGACGAGGCCATCATCAAACTGAACGTGCGGACTTTTGACGCTGGCGTAAGGACGCGCGTATTGAATGCCATCGAGAGGATCGTCAATGCCGAGGCGGCAGCCTCCGGCGCCCCTCGCAAACCGGAGATCACGACGCTGGATCATTATCCTCTCAATGTAAACGACCGGGAGGCCACCAAACGCGTGGTGGACGCATTCCGGGGGCATTTCGGCATCGAGCGCGTACGGGAAACGGGGCCGGCCCCTGCCAGCGAGGACTTCGGATCGTTCGGGACCGAATGGCACGTACCCTCGGTCTTCTGGTTCGTCGGCGGCACCGATCCCGAACTTTACGCAAAGGCGAGAGCAGCAAACAAGCTCAATGAACTTCCGGTGAACCACAGCCCGAAATTCGCGCCCGTTCTTCACCCCACGTTGCAAACCGGGGTTGAAACGCTGGTCGTCGCGACCCGTGCATGGTTGCCGGCATAACGCCGGAAAGCGGTAACATGGAAAAGCTTCCGCTCGTACTTGATCTGACTGGCACCTTCGTCTTCGCGCTTAGCGGAGCATTGGCGGGGGTCAAGCGAGAACTGGACCTGTTCGGCGTACTGGTGCTGTCATTCGCGGCGGCGAATTCCGGAGGCATCACGCGCGACCTTCTGATCGGCGTCGTTCCTCCCGGCGCGGTCGACGACTGGCGCTATCTCGGCGTGTCGCTTTTTGCCGGCCTCGTCACCTTCTACTTTTCGTCCCTTATCGTTCGGATGTCGAACTCGGTTCTTCTTTTCGATGCGGCAGGACTCGCCTTTTTTGCCGTCGCCGGTGCATCGAAAGCGCTGGCCCACGGACTGAATCCGGTCATGGCGATAGTGCTTGGCATGGTGACGGGGATCGGCGGCGGCATGGTCCGTGACGTGCTGCTGGCGGAGATTCCGACGGTGCTTCGTGCAGAACTATATGCCGTCGCGGCACTGGTAGCCGCTGCCATCGTGGTAGTCGGACACGTGCTGCAGTTTCCCGTCGCTCCGGTGACGGCGGTAGCGCTCATTTCATGCTTCTCGCTCCGCGTCATGGCGATGAGGCGCGGCTGGCGGCTTCCGGTTGCTAAAATAAGGGGTCAACACGATCCGAGGGGCACAAAAGCCGTCTCGAAGGGTCCCGAGAAATCCTAACGCCATGCGGCCGCGTGATGCAGGATTCGTCGAAGGTTTGCGACACAGAAGAAGCAAGAGCGCAGGTCGAGCGCGACCAGGAGCGCGACCGCCCGTCACGGCCCGGATATATTCGGGCAGATTTCTGGGGCGAACGACGACGCAAGGTGCCGCAAGCCCGGCAATGCCCCAGGTTGCGGCGGTCGTCGATCATTGCGCCGCTCCCACCGCGGCCCGCGCTGAAGGGCATGCGCCGCCTTCGGCGGACCGGGGCCCGCAGGCGCGCTTCAGTAGCGGCGCAAAAGCAAACCACAGCGCGACGGAGCCCACGGCAAAGCCGCCCAGGACGAGGAATGCGGAAGCGTATCCGATCTCCTGCACGATCCAGCCGCCGATGGCAGGACTGAGAGAGGCGCCGATACCCTGCGCTGTCATGACGGTGCCCTGTCCGACGTTGACGCGGCCGGTGCCGTCGAGGATGCGAGCAACCAGGCCGGGGACCGCCACGCTCTGCAGGCCGGCGCCGACGCCGTCAAGAAACTGGACCGGATAGACCCCCCAGTGGTTAAGCAGATAGGCGGCAAGCACGGCTCGAATTGGAAGCGCGGCAAAGGAAATCAGCAGGACGAGCCAGTAGCCTTGCTTTTCAACCGTGCGCATCGCCGCGATCGCCGCGAAGATCATCGTGCCCTGAGCGATCACGATGGTCATTGCGACGAACCCGGCAGGGTTGCCCTGCTTGTTCGCGACTACGACCATGCCGTAGAGGGGCAGCATGGCGGCATTGCCAAGGTGAAACAGCGCCAACGCCGCCGCGAGCACAAGCAACGGCCTTGTTCTTAGCAGGACGTTGAAGCCGCTGATCTCCTCCCGTCTTTCGTCCGCGGGATAAAATCCGCGCGCGGCATCGTCGTCGATCGCTTCACTCGGGATCAGCAGCACCGAGGCGATGGAGAGAACGCCGAATGCCGCTGCGAGCCAGAACACGGCAGCAAAGCCAAACTGCCAGCCGAGCAGACCTGAAAGACCGGCGCCGACCATGTTGCCGGCATGGTTGAAGGCCTGATTGCGGCCGATCTGCCGGTTGAACCCAGCCTGGTGGACGAGACCTAGCGTGACGCCTGCGACGGCCGGCCCGATTGCCGCGCCGGCGATTGCGGTCGCGACCTGCGAGGTCGCCACCAGCCAGAAATCCTGCGACAGCAGCACCGCGCCAGATCCAATAACCGTGCAAATACCGGGAACGATGACGAACAGCTTCTTGCGGCGCGTGGCGTCGATCAGCGCGCCGGCGGGCGTCGTCACCAGCATGCCGGCAATGCCGCCGGCGGTCATGACGGTCCCGATCCAGCCGTTCTGCCATCCGTGCGCGAGCAGGAACACGCCAAGGAATGGTCCGATACCGGCCTGCATGTCCGCCATGAAGAAATTCAGGGCAAGCAGCGGCTTCAATCCATGCTCTGTCTCGGAGGCCGCACTCATTTCGGTCTCTCCAGAATCGCAAAACGAACGCGATGCTCGCGACTATTGGGCGCCGCACCGGCGACCGCGCTAGCAGGATCATCGCAAGATGGAGGCCCAAGGGAGCGCCCCAAAACCTCGCCGCGATGGAGATACGGCAGGGATTCCTCCCAGACAGTTGTCATGCACATCGCATCAAATTGAATCGCCGCGCACCCGGCGGACAGTGCGGCGTCGATCAGCCACCGGTCGCGAATCCCGGATAAAGGCTCATCCCTCCATCGACAAACAGGGTGGCGCCGGTGATGTAATCTGCCATATCCGAAGCGAGCCAGGCCACCGCCTGCGCAATGTCGTCCGGCTCCCCTATGCGCTTGTACGGCACCAGGGTCATGAGGCGTTTGTAGGCGTCCGGACTCTCCCACGCTGGCCGGTTGATGGGAGTCCGAACGGCCCCGGGCGCGACTCCGTTGGCGCGAATGGCAAACGGAGCCACTTCCTGGGCGATGCTACGCATCAACTGCATCACGCCGCCTTTCGACGAAGCATAGTTGACATGGCCGGCCCAGGGTATCTCCTGGTGAACGGAGCTCATGAAGACGAGCTTGCCTGCCGCAGCGGAGATTTGACTGACCACACCGCGTTTCATGAACTCCCGAGCGGCCTCGCGCGCGCACAGAAACTGTCCCGTGAGGTTCACGCCGATCACCTTGTTCCATTGCGCGAGCGTCATCTCTTGAAAGGAAGCATCGCGCTGCAAACCGGCATTGCTCACCGCGATGTGCAAGGTGCCGAAATGATCGACCGCTTGGGCAAACATCGACTTGACATCGTCCTCGTTGCTGACGTCCGCCTTGATTGCGATGGCCCGGCGGCCTCCCGTTTCGATTTGGTGCGCGACCTCCTCGGCGGTTGCCGGGTCGACCACATAATTTACGACGACGTCCGCGCCTGAAGCTGCAAGACCAAGCGCGACAGCCTTGCCGATCCCGGAATTTGCGCCGGTAACCAACGCGGGCTGTCCCTCGAGGACAACGGGGAAACGAACGGCCGGCCGCTGCCTCGCGCCTGGTGCGGCAGGTCCGGCTGGATCTCTCGTCACTTCAGACATATTTGGCTCCTCCACGTGGTGCTCTCTGTCCCTCGCTCGTCAGCGCTTTCTTCCCCCCGCGAATCTCCGATGGTTTGTCGTCGTGGGTAAGGTTGTGGGCAGTGTTCACAAGTGCGATATGCGAGAACGCCTGCGGAAAGTTACCGACCAGCCTGCGTTTTGCGACGTCGTATTCTTCGGACAGCAAGCCGACGTCGTTACGCAAGGCGAGAAGCCGCTCGAACAAGGCCTTGGCATCTGCATCCCGACCGATGAGCTGATAGGCATCGGCGAGCCAAAAGCTGCAGGCCAGGAACATCCCCTCGCCCGGCGGCAAGCCGTCGTTGGTTGCGCTCGTGTCGTAGCGTCGGACGAAGCCGTCTGCGACCAGCTCTCGCTCGATGGCATTCACCGTCGAGATCACACGCGGATCTTCCGGCGGGAGGAAGCCCACCGCCGGAATCAGCAACAAACTCGCATCGAGCTGAGGTTCGCCATAGACCTGAACGAAGCACTTCCGGTTCTCGTCGTATCCGCGCTGACAGACATCCGCGTGGATCAAATCCCGGACCGCGCTCCAGTCGTCGATCGGACCTTCCATCCCGAATTCGGTGGCCGACCTGATGGCCCGATCGAACGCCACCCAGGCCATGATCTTCGAGTATGTGAACTGTTTGGGGCCGCCGCGGACTTCCCAGATACCTTCGTCAGGTTCGGTCCAAATGGATTTCAGATGATCGAGCAGCGCGCATTGGACAGCCCATGCCCGCTTATTCTCGCCGAGCCCACCGCGACGGGACTGGTACAGCGCGTCCATCAGCTCGCCATAGACGTCGAGTTGTAGCTGCTGGTGGGCGGCATTTCCGATGCGGACGGGTTTCGAATTCTCGTAACCGGAAAGCCATGGCACTTCCCATTCAGTGAGCCTGCGTTCGCCGGTGACCGCGTACATGATCTGCAACTGATCGGGGCTCCCCGCGACGGCGCGAACGAGCCAATCGCGCCACGCACGAGCCTCCTCGTAGTACCCAGCGCCCATCAGCGCCAGCAGAGTGAGCGTGGCATCGCGCACCCAGCAGAAGCGGTAGTCCCAGTTCCGGGATCCGCCGAGCTGCTCGGGCAGCGATGTCGTCGCGGCCGCGACAATGCCGCCGCTCGGCCGGAATGTGAGGGCCTTCAGCGTGATGAGAGAACGGAGAACCTCGTCCGAATACGGACCTGCGGCTTTGCATCTCTCCGACCAATCCCGCCAAAACCGTTGAGTGCGCTCCAGGAGCTGGGAGATCTCCATGGCAGGCACTACATCTCGATAGGACATCTGATGACTGAGCACGAAGGTTCTACGTTCGGCCGCCGAAACGACGAACGAGCCGACAGTCCTCATCTTCTGCCCCTGCAGCGGGGCGTCGCTGCGCAGCACCAACATGGAAGGTCCGGCCACCAAGGACAGGCCGCCTTCATCGAGCCGGCTCACCCACGGCACGGAGACTCCGTAATCGAAGCGTGCCGCCAGTTCGCTGCGCATCGCGACCTGCCCGTCGAGCCCTTCGACGATCCTCACGATCTGGGAATTGTCGGATTTGGGTGGCATGAAGTCCGTGACACGGACGCTACCTTGATCAGTTCTGAAGGTGGTTTCCAGGATCAGTGTGCCCGGCAGATATCGACGCTCGACCGAGTGCGACGCCACGGGCGCAACGCGCCAACAGCCGTTGTTTTCGGATCCAAGCAATTTCGCGAAGCAGCTATCGGAGTCAAACCTTGGCAGGCAAAGCCAATCGATGGAGCCGTCGGACCCCACCAATGCTGCAGTCTCGCAGTCGCCGATCAGCGCATACTCTTCGATTCGAGCCATGAAGAACCGCTTATCCAATCGGATTGGCCATGTTTGGTTCCAGCGCCGCATACTCTGGCCGCCTAGACTTAGGTTGAAGAGCAATGTCCGGCGCGGCGTCGGACCGCCGGAGAATGCGATGCCCGTTCAGACATCGCGCAATCGGCCGAAGCCGCCGCCAGTTCTCCGAGTTTCAATCGCATTCCTGGGAACAAAGAGGGCTCGGCTGGGCTTTACTGGTGACGTAGTCCCATCGCCCCATTTGGTCGCGCGGAACAGTGGGGGCACGCCTCATGTTTCCCGCTGTTTTCGACAGGTCAATGTCAATCCAAGTTTGCAGGCATAACGGCGACGACAGCGTCTATCGGCGCAGCGTGATCTGCGCGTCCCGAAATACCACCTTCCGCATATTGCCTGCAATTGACGCGGCCGGTGACGACCTATCCGGGCATCTCCCGGTCGAGGTGCCGCAGCGTACCGAATTGCAGTTCACGAGGTGCCGCGTTGGCCTCGGACCATTATGATCTCATCGTGATCGGCAGCGGTCCGGGGGGCGCTTCTCTGGCCCATCGTCTGGCGCCGGCCGGCAAGCGCATTCTCATCCTCGAACGCGGAGACTATCTGCCGCGCAGCCAACAGAACTGGAATTCGCAGGCTGTCTTCGTCGATGGCGCCTATCGGACCGACGAGACCTGGACGAATTCTTCGGGCGACAGCTTCAGCCCTGCTCTGCACTATTACGTAGGCGGCAATTCAAAGGTCTACGGGGCCGCGTTATTCCGGTTACGCGAGCGCGACTTCGGCGAAGTGATGCATGCGGGCGGAATTTCGCCGGCGTGGCCGCTTGGCTACGATGCGTTCGAGCCCTATTACACCGAGGCCGAGCGGCTCTACCACGTCCATGGCAAGCGTGGCGAGGATCCGCTGGAGCCATGGACGAGCGCGCCTTATCCGCATCCGCCGGTAAGCCACGAACCGAAAATCGCCGCGCTCGCGGATAATCTGCGCGGCATCGGACTTCATCCGTTTCATCTTCCGCTCGGAATCCTGCTGGATGAGAAGGAAGGTAAACCTACGCCAACCAGCATCTGCATGCGCTGCAGTTTCTTCGACGGCTTTCCGTGCTTGCTCAACGGCAAGGCCGACGCGCAAGTCATCTGCATCGACCCCATGCTGGCGAAATATCCGAACGTCACTTTATTGACGAGAGCCTATGTGTCGAAGCTGGACACGGATTCCCACGGCCGGACGGTCAACGCCGTCCATGTCACGCGCGAAGGCCGGGACGAACGCTATTCCGCCGATATCGTCGTGGTCGCGTGCGGGGCGTTGTCCTCCACGCTGCTGCTCTTGCGCTCGACCAATGATGCTCATCCTGATGGGCTCGCCAACGGATCGGGTCAGCTCGGACGCAACTACATGCGCCACAACATGAGCGTGCTGATGGCCCTCATGCCCGAGATCAACGACACCGTCTTTCAAAAGACCTTGGCGTTCAGCGATTTCTATTTCGGCGCCGACGACTGGAATCATCCGCTTGGTCTTGTCCAGATGTGCGCGACCAGTCATTCCGACCAGATCCGGGGCGAGGCGCTGCCGGAATGGCTCGAATGGCTGCCGGAGACGCCGTTCAAGAGCATGGCGCGTCATTCCATGGATTTCTGGCTTCAGGCCGAAGATTTGCCGCATCCCGACAATCGGATCTATTACAAGGACGGCAAGGTTCATCTCGATCTGGTCGAAACCAATCCACAGGGGCTCGCCCATCTCAAGCGCAAGCTCAAGCAAGCACTCAACCGCGCGGGCCATAACGCAATTTTCCGCGAGCGCTCGCTCTACTTAGGTAAGCGCATTCCGCTCGGCGGGACCGCACATCAGGCGGGAACCGCCCGCTTCGGCGTTGACCCCGCGACGTCGGTGCTCAATCTCGATTGCAAGGCGCATGAGCTCGATAATCTTTATGTTGCGGACGCGAGCTTCTTTCCCGCAATCGGAGCGGTCAACCCGACACTCACCATTATTGCCAACGCCCTCCGCGTTGCCGATCGCATTGCGGAGCGGCTGAAATGAGCACTGCTGCGATCGCCGCACTCATCGTCCGCTACGGGCTCGTGATGTTGTTCCTGCCGTTCAGTGCGCTCGACAAGATCCTGGGATTTAAGAGCGCAGTGCAGCAAGCACAGGAGGTGTTCAAGCCACGCATGCTTGCCGCTTTGGTGCTCATTTGCGGACTTGGAATTGAGGTGATCATGTCTCTGGGCGTCGTCACCGGCTTTGCCGACCGACTGGCTGCGCTAATCATGGCGACCTATTGCGCCGCGACTGCGGTTCTCTACAAGCGGTTTTGGACACGGGGCGACTTCTGGGCGGCCGGCGATAGCCAGGGGCGCGCGTTGTTCTGGGATTTTCTCAAGAATTTCTCACTGGGAGCCGGCTTCCTCCTGATCGTGATCGGCACCAACGGGTCGGGCCTGCGGCCGTTCCTGGCGCATCCATTCGCCTCAAGCCAGCCTTATGCCACTTCGCCGGAGCATCCATGAGCGAGCCTGGACCGAAGCCATCCATCCCCTACTGGCATCTCTGGGTCGACGCGAAGGGCGTCAGCCATCAGCAGGAGTGCCATCTCGCTGACTACCATTTGCAGAGCGTCGGACCGGCGGATCCGCAGTGGAACAACAAGCAGGGCAGGCACCTCTCGACCGTCGTCTTTACGGTGCAACCGGTGGGTTGGGTGGGAGACTGGCACGAAAACCCCGCCCCGCAATGGATCATCGTGCTATCGGGCCGCTGGTGGATCGAAAGCATGGACGGCACCCGCATCGAGCAGGGCCCCGGCGCGTTCTCTTTCGGCGAAGACCAGGGCTGCTCGGAAACGAACGGAAGAAAGGGCCACCGATCAGGCACGATCGGTAACGAGCCCGCGGTGTTGATGACGGTTCAATTGCACATCGACCCGTCTCGCGAACCTTGCCACATTGGATAGACCGGTATGAACGGCTTCGATATCTGCGGCGATCGTTTTCGCGCGATGGTGCTGCCCAACGCTCCATTAGAGACCTTGGCCGATGGCTTTCGCTGGCTTGAGGGCCCGGTATGGTTCGCCGACCATAACTGTCTCTATGTCAGCGATCTACCCAACGACCGCATCCTCCGTTGGAGCGAGGGTGGCGGCGCATCGGTGTTCCGCCACCCCTCCGGCTTCGCTAACGGCCACGCTCGCGACATGCAGGGCCGTCTGATCGGCTGTTCGCATCACAATCGCTGCGTCCTGCGCACCGAGCTTGACGGTACCGTGACGAAACTCGCCAGCCACTACCGCGGCAAACGGCTTAATTCACCCAACGACATCGTGTGCAGGTCCGACGGGTCGATCTGGTTCAGCGATCCGCCCTACGGCATCAATACCGATTACGAAGGTGGCAAGCAGATGCCCGAGTTGCCGCCCACGCTCTATCGGCTGGATCCTGCCACGGGCGAACTGACCATTGCGGCAGACGATTTCGAAGGACCCAACGGGCTCGCCTTCTCGCCCGACGAGCGCATCCTGTACGTGGCCGAGACCGGCCGTCAGTTTGATGTCGAGCCGCGCCAATATATCCGCCGCTTCCAGGTCGACGAAGACGGTCGGCTGTCGGGCGGCACGCGTTTCCACAAGATCGAGCCCGGCTTTGCCGACGGCATCCGCGTCGATGAGAAAGGAAACATCTGGTCGAGCGCCGCGGACGGTGTTCATTGCATCGCCCCCGACGGCAAATTGCTCGGCAAAATTCTGACGCCGTCGGTCATCTCCAACCTCGCTTTTGGCGGTCGCAACCGGTGTCGGCTCTTTCTCTGCGCCTCGCAGCGATTGATGGCTATCTTCACAAACGTGCGCGGCTGCGTGCGCCCGTGAGTATCGCGGCTGTCATAGCCTTTCGGCTTACCACCGCTGATCCGGATCGGCTCGCGCGTTTCTATTGCGAGCTTGGATTCACGGCGGAGCAGCACCAAGGTATTCCAGACGAGGAAATCGCAGTGCTGGGCCTTGACGGCACTGGCGCACGGCTTTCGCTTCGTCTCGGTGCCCAGCGGGTCGATCTTGACAGCTTCGAGACACGGGGGAAGCCGTATCCGAGCGGTGTCACAAGCGCCGATCTCTGTTTCCAACATCTGGCGCTCGTCAGCGACGATGCGCATGCGGCTTGGGCACGGGCAACGACGGCCGGCGCGGCGCC
Organism: Bradyrhizobium sp.; assembly: GCF_027307225.1. GTDB lineage: Bacteria > Pseudomonadota > Alphaproteobacteria > Rhizobiales > Xanthobacteraceae > Bradyrhizobium. Next base: position 42,074 of record NZ_DAHUXJ010000020.1, read on the forward strand.
TATTTCCACGCGTGGGCCGGTGACGCTTCCCGCCTCTGCGGGGGGCGTCACCGCCGTCAAGTTTCGCGACCCGGAGGGACATCCGCTCGAGTTGCTGCAGTTTCCGCCAGGCAACCGCTGGCGCGGCACCGGCATTCTCGGCATTGATCATTCTGCGATCAGCGTCTCAGACATTGGCGCGAGTTGCCGCTTCTATGAGAAGCTCGGTCTTTCGGTGCAGCATCCCACGCTCAATAGCGGTTCGACGCAGGTAGCTTTGGACGGCCTGCCCGATGTCGAAGTCGGCGTCGTACCGATGATGCCGCGCGCCGACGGGCCACACCTTGAACTGCTCGCCTATCAGACGCCCACTGGCCGCCCGTCCGGACAGTTGAGAGCCAACGACGTTGCGGCGACACGGATTGTCTGGGCGGCGGATAGGCGCGCTCTTGTCCGCGATCCAGACGGTCATCTTCACCTACTTGAACGGTTGACGGCGGCTTAGAGCATAGGACCCTCATATGGATATCGAACTCGTGCTCGATGCGCATGCGATTATCGGAGAGTCTCCGACATGGTCCCCGGTCGAACGGGTCCTCTATTGGATTGACGTCAAGGAGCCAGCGCTGCATCGTTACGATCCCGAAAGCGGCGCTTGCCGGCATTGGACGGTCACGAGCGACCTTGGCGCGTTTGCGCTGATGGAGGAAAATGCTGCGCTGGTCGCGCTGCGTTACGGTATCCATCGCCTCGACCTGGCCACCGGAGCGCTCGATCTGCTCGCGCCGCCTCCATTCGACCCCACGCTGTTTCGCTTCAACGAGGGCATTTGCGACAGGACCGGACGGTTTTGGGTAGGCGTGATGTTCGATCCCATCGCAGGTTCGCCTCCTCCGCAGCGCGCGTCCTTGCATAGCTTCACCCTCCAGCACGGCTTCATCCGCCAAGATGATGACGCCGAGCTCCACAACGGCATGGCGTGGAGCGCGGATGAACAACGCTTGTTCCTCTCGCATAGCAACGCCGGCGTGATTCATGTTTTCCGCTTCGATCCGGCATCAGGTACGCTGGGCCCAACATTCGCGCACATACCGGCAGGCCTTGGCCTACCAGACGGCGCGGCGATTGACGCGGAGGGCTGCTATTGGTGCGCAGTGCATGGTGGGGCCCGGTTGCACCGCTATCGACCTGACGGGCAACTCGACCGCGAAATCCCGCTTCCGGTCAGCAAACCGACGATGTGTGCGTTTGCTGGCAACGACCTGGATAGCCTCTATGTGACCAGCGCATCGGATGGCATGAATTCCGATCAGTTGTGCACCGAGCCTCACGCGGGAGCCTTGTTTCGATTGGGTGTTAGCGTAAAGGGAATAGCGCGGCCGCATACCGTCCGCTGAGTTAGCTGCCCGCTTGACCCTTACCGCCAGTCTTGCGCAGCTTGGCGATGACGCGGACTCTTTTGCCGCAAGACCAGACATGCTTGGAGCGGTAGGACACTCGCGACGGCGGGTTTGGACAGTTAAGCCGCGCTTATGTTTACGGGTATTCCATCAAAGAGATAGTGGCGCCCTGAACTGAGCTGTTTTCATCGGAATGGTAAGGCATTCAGGGCAGGCGCTACGACGTGCAAAGGCCCCTCGCCGAAATAAGTGGACCGCCAGCATTGCTCAAATAGCTGGCGGTCCGTACCAGACAATCGAAATGCTGCCCTGCCCTTTAAGAGTGTGGCGAGCTTGCCTGGCAAGCAATTGGTAGGTCGAGGACCGGCACCGGTTCAACCACGGGTGCCCATCTGCCGCTCTTGTGCACCGTAGCAATCCGAAAACTGATCGAACCTTATTTCTAGCAGCCCGACTAACTTGCAGGAGCGCCCTTCGAGGTGCGTCTTAACGGTCCTAACCATCCTCGGCTGAGAGGGGCCGTTGCGTCAAATCGGCATCGGCATCGGCAGCGGCTGGACCCGCGCGATCAATCCCGAAGCGATGTGTCTGAAACCAAACGAACCTTCGGCCGTTATCCCGCGCGGGTGGAGCGGGCAACATGAACCAACTCAACAGTTCAGCGCGGATAGGACGGGTAGTTCAAATACCCGAGCGACGGTTCAATGAAGCGCCTGTCGCGGTGAACGATAATGCGAAGCTGACAGTTCTAGATCGGGATTACGAGGCCGAGAGTCTCCTATCTCAGATCGATTGCATCGAACCTTGCCGTGGCATTTCGGCAGTTCTCATCGCGATCCCTTTGCTTTGTCTAGTTGCTATCGCGCCGCTGGTTCTACTCGCATTGTAATGGACGCGGCCAGGGAACCTTAGGTCGCCAACACCAGCGCGAACAAAAGGCTTCGCTTGTGCGGAGCCTTGCCAAGCAAACCCTCGTCGGGACTGGAACCGACGGGGCGAACCGGTGGATGGCGCGAGGCAACGGAAGATTTTGGGTGGAACCGCTGGTCGCTCCAAGGACCCGTACTTCCATTGAATGCCCGTCATCCATAAGTGGCAAGCTTAAGTATCGAGCCCTTCCCAACTTTCCGTGCCATCACACGCTTGACGGTCACTGCAATGCTTAATGTTTAGTTGCGTTTCGCCTTTGACTGATGGTCTCAACTCAACATTAGGATGAGATGTGCAAATATGACGGAAAGTCAAAAGCCGGGGTCACGGACCATGATCACCCTCGCGTGCGCCATCTCCGCTATCGTCCTCTTAGGATACAGCGCTGCCGTATTGCACTACCTGCGACGGTTGCCGGAACCGAAGGACTAATCGGTCCCAGGCGCGATGTCGCAAAACAAAACCCGCGGATTGCCCGTCGCTCGCGGTGACGTCGTCCAGTGCGGCGGATTTGAAGTTCCTATCAGGATGCGGCAAGTTCGTCATAGGAACTTCAAATTCAAAGCCGCTACCCGAATCAATAGGTTGCTAGAGCTCCTTTGATTCCGAAGTTCGCATCGGAAGAGGCCGCAATGGCTTGCGAACGTCGGTAGCGGAGCTCTAGTGTCCGAAAGCACAGGTCGCTCTCCAACATTTGTTAAGGCCTGCCGCGTGGTGGACTGCCGCTTTTTCCCATAACACTACATGCGGGTGTAGCCATGAAGGACATGATGGAGCACCTGGAGAAGATCCAGGAACTGATCGTCGAATGTGAGATCATCCGCGACTTGGCAACCGATGCCAAGAAGCGCGAACTATTCGCCAGACTTGCCGAGCACCACAAGACCCTCGCGATGGAAATAGAGCACGCGATCGCCAGTGATCCCAAGCGAGAATAAGGCCGCCTGCGGATGCCACTTCAGCGGCGGATTCGCCGGATGCCGATCAGGACGGCCGCGACGGCCAAGACCACCATAACCGCCACCAGGAGGATGAGCACCGCGACCGCCCCAAAAGCAGCGCTCCCGTCCTGAATGGTCGCTGAGCAGCAAGATCGCAAGGGTCGGAGCCATCATGACGACCTGGAGCGTTCAAGGACCCGCGCCACCTGCACGGCCGACCGTAGCGCTGCCCTGGAAGCGGCGCGCATCTTCGCCGTCGGTTTGGCTGCGGGATAGAAGAGTTACCGCATCTGGTTGGCCGTCTGTGTTAGGTCAGGAGCCACCCCAAGGTTCTGACGACGACCCAGCCGAGGGCAGATACCCAGCCAATCGTCGCGACCGCAATTCCGGCCAGGTACCCCGCAACAAATAGTCTACTTCGCATTTTCCCTTTGCCGACCGTCGAACCCACTGGCATCACGCCCGTGACGCTGTCCATGGTCAAGCCTCCTGCCACTGTACCATTTAGGCGTCTCAACAAGCGGCGCGGTTCAAAGATCCTATTGGAAGCACAGCTTCGTGAAACAGGTTTTATCTGTGCACTATTGGACTTTGTATGGGAGGCTAGTGCCGCCTATTTGAAGTTCCTGCGCCACAAGCGGCGAATTCGATGGCCACGGTGGGAGCGGCAACCGCGGAAGCCACCCACGATGGCCGAACTCCGAGCTCTCGCGCCGTTGACCACTTTCGTCCCGCTAACGGGGCCAAGATCGACCTGCTCATTGGTAGAGGCGAACGATCCTACCAATCAGCTCACATCGCCAACAATCCGGAATTTCCGGAATTTTCGGTCTTTCGTGGCCCGGCTGTCACAGGAGGCGCAGGAAGCCAATTATTTGGCGCGCAATCACGAGATGACTTTTTGATCGTTCTTTATCTTGCGGTCACTGCGCGATGGATGGTGGTCCTCGAAAACGGTTCATTTGACGGCTTGAGGGCGTCATCTACGTGACCGTTTGGCCGGTCACGATACCAGAACATTGCAGCCGCTGATTTCAATCCAGCGGCTGCCTTTCATTTTCGAGATATCGCACCCCCTTATCGCGGTTCGCCACCCAAGGCCGACCGCGGCGGAAATAACGTCGAAAGCTGATCGACTGTTAAACTGGCTGAACTGTTGGGCCAAATTGAATCCGGCTGATCGGTTGGCGCCGGATCTTCGCAGCCCCGGCAAATTATCAACTTTTTGCTCAATTCATTGTTGGCCGATTCGGAAAGCTCATCCTCGCTTGAAAGAATGTCCTTGGAGGTAACGATGGTGGCGTTGGTACTTCGAGGCTTTGGCCGCTTTGCATGGTGAGGTACCGGAATTGAGCGGAATCGCGTCAAGGCGCTCGAATCCGAAACCGGATACCCGAATCTGTCGTGACAGCAACCGCCGAGCGATAATCCTGCCGCGAGCGCAATGGCTAGTCGTCTGGCCATGACCTGGCTTGCCTTTCCCGATCGCGATGTCGACGTCGCAGAGCCTGTCTAGTGCTCCGATTCCGAAGTTCGCCAACTATTGGGGCGGCCTCTGATGCGAACTTCGGAAACAGAGGAGCGCTAGTCCATTACGTGGCTCCAGTGCGGTTTAGAATTTGAAGTTCCTACGACGAGGTTGCCGCGAAACTGATAGGAACTTCAAATTCACCGCACTAGGCTGCCGTACTCATATTTTTGCTGGTCGGGGATTCGGCGCAAAAGCGTTTGCGAATGGCTTCTTCCACGAGTGCAAGCGCCTCCACTGCTTCTCGCGCGTTCGCTTCGGCTACCTGGGCACGCAATTCAACCGCCGTTGCCCGATCTTCAGCCGCCGTGATACGCAACTCGGCTTGCCTCAAAGCGCGTGAGGCATCCTGAAGCTTACACTCGGCTTCGGCAATAATTTGTCGCCTCGCGCGGTCTGCGGCCTCGCTCCGCTGCTCAGCGGAAAGCAATCTTTCCGTGGCAGCTTTGCACATTGACTGAGCGCGAGCTTCCATTTCGCGTGCGCGAGCTTCCATGTCGCTGAAAACCTCGGCAGCCTGATAGACCAGACCAAGTGCGTTGGCTGCCAGATCCGGCTCCGATGACCGAACGAAGCTAAGGACGTTCTCCTGGCGCTCTGTGGCTTTGCGGATGCGCTGCGTCATCACAAAAATCCTTGGTGCTCATAAAATGGCGCTATGATGAACAATTATGGTGAACGGCGCGTTAATTTTCTGCGGAGGCTTCGTTTGCCAGCGGCACAACTGCCTCCTTGGCGCCTCGGTGCAGCCTTCTATCCCGCACGCGAACCAGGACCGGATGGAAATTGACGGTAACTCGGGCGCGAGCGGTGCCTATCGTGCTGGGGCTCGTCTTCCTCATGGTTGGATCAATGCTGGCCAGCCTACCGTGTGGTCCGAGAGCGGCGCCGATCAGTCGGGCTGACCGAAGGGGACCTTGCCAAGGCGAATGGCTTTGACGCACGGCGAGACTTTACGGGTCCTTCAATTATTCAAACTATTGTCGACACTTGCTTAGAATAGCGCGCCCCCACAGTTGCGCTCAGGACGAGCGATGCCAGTCTCAACGCTATCCATCGTCGAAGAAGTTGAATCAGCGTTAAGTTCTTCGTCGGACATCAAGGCCCTCGAGACACTCGAACGGGTGGCGGATTTGTACCTGTCATCGGCCGGTCAATACGCTGCCGACCAGGTGGAAATATTCGACAAGGTACTTGAGCGCCTCGTCAAGACGATTGAGATTCGTGCAATTGCGGACATCAGCGCCCGAGTTGCTCTTGCCGAACTCAGCGCCCGACTCGCGCATGTTTCGCGGGCACCGCCATCGGCGGTACGCCAGCTTGCTCGAAACGACGACATCAGCATCGCTGAGCCTGTCTTAAAGGAATCGGCTTGCTTGACCGCGGAAGATCTCGTCGAGATAGCTCGGCTTAAGAGTGAGCGGCACCTTCTTGCGATTGCGTCGCGTTGGTGGTTGAAGGAAGTCGTCACCGATGTGTTGTTAGCGCGCGACTTTCCATCGGTCAGTCGTCGGATTATCAATAATCCAGGCGCCAAGATCTCAGCAGCCGGCTTCGCAATTTTGGTTGCGCAGGCAGAGGCTGATCCGGAGCTAGCGGTAGAAACAGGCCTTCGGGTCGATCTTCCGCCGAAACTCCGTGACCAACTATTGCGCAAGGCTACCGAGACGGTTCATGCACGACTTCTGTCGAGTGCACCTCCTCACCTCTTTGAAGAGATAAGGAACGCAATCGAGGCTGTCGCGGCCGGCGTGGGCCGCGATATGTCAAAGACCTACGACTTTAGCAACGCAGCGCGCTTCGTAGCGTTGTTGGAGGAAAAGGGCGAACTCAACGAAGGCGCATTGCGGGGCTTTGCGAAACAGCGACGTTATGAAGACACTATCGTAGCACTTGCGCGATTATCAAAGTCGAGCGTTGAGGTCGTCCGTCCGCTGATGCAAAGCATGCGCCACGATGGAATTCTCGTTGCCTGCAAGGCGGCGGAGCTTGGCTGGGATACAGTTACCACGATCCTGAACTGCCGATACATGAGCGGTTCAGCGAGCGCGCTAGAACTGACAAAAGCCCAAGAGCAGTTCGCTGCCATGAATCGGGAAACGGCGCAACGGTTGCTCCGCTTTTGGCAGGTACGGACCTCCTAAAGGGACGGTCCTTGCCTGAATGACAATTTGTTGGTGCGCATTCGAATTAACGCGTCGGATAGATTTCCCAGGTCCGCCTTGATCCAAGATCCAAGATCCAAGCGCAGGCTCTAAGAACAAGCAAACGATGGCGAACCCTGCTGCGGCGCTGCAATGAAAAAGGGCCGCTCACTACGGCCTTACGTTTCTCCTGGATGCAACGAGGCTTTTTCGTTCCGTAACGCCTTCATCAAATCTCTCAAAGCGATCGTAACCTCACGATCGAATGTCCTTTGAAGCAAGCCGCGTGTGGTACACGATCGTCTCATCGATCTGGCCGCGCTTCTTGCACATTGACAATAACTTTGCGCTGAGATTTTCGGACCGATAACTGTGCCTGCCTGACCATCTCGCGTAACCGGAGCAGTTCCTGCATTTGGGCAGCGAGATCGACTATTGGCTCTGTTGAGACCGGTACGTGCCCTTCATGAATGCCCATTTGATAACTCCACACTTTTACACTACCCCAGACATTAGGCGTCGCAGGGCGCAAAAGGTTCAAAAGCGACCCAAGCCGCCACTCAGTGACTGGTGCCTGCCAACACATCGCGCGCGACTGGAGCCGCTGAAGCCCTTGAGAGCGATCTGAGGCCCGAGGCATGGGTAATCGACATTTGTCCGGGGCGCAGGCCGCCAAGCGCTGCCGAGATAGTGATCGGGTTTCTGACTGTCCCCGTCGATCAGAGCGGCTTGAGACAGGTCGTCGTCTTAGCGTGCCTGTATCTTAACAGTCACAATTGCCCAGAAAACCCGTTCAGATCCCAGAAATAGGCTGAACGAAACCATTTGTTGGAGTCACGAAATACTTCTGAAACAGAGGGAGGACTTAATAGCCTGGAGATTATTGCACCTGCCAGCTTATTGCATGAGGACGGTTCTATGTTTCATTTCGTTGTTGCGATTATTGCCTTGTCCAGCGCCGCCATATTTCTGGCACATGCGGTGGAAGCTTACTTCGTCGGTCACGGATTGAGGCTTCCATTTGCAGCCAGGGGGCTGAAAGCTGGTTGGTCGCTTGGCGACAACCCCACGAAAAAGCCGCTGCTGGGTTGAGATCAGATCAGCGGCGGCTCTGTTCGGTATTGCGACCAGTCACGCCTGTCTGCTTCCAAGATTTCAATATTGCAAACCGCTGCGAACTGCGATGTCAAGCAGTACGGGTGCGGCGAATTTGAAGTTCCTATCAGTTTCGCCGTCAGTTCGTTATAGGAACTTCAAATTCAAGGCCGCTACTCAAAACAATAAATGAGCGACAGCTCATACAGCAGCTGCGTGGACCCGGTTGAAAGGTATTTTGCTGTCCGCATCGCCCATCATAATTGAAAGGTTGCTTCAAAAGGGTTGGGCCGACGTTCGTAGATTAAGTCACGAATTAGAATGTCGGATCACGGAAGAACAGATGACGGCAAAAGATGGCGCCCATCCATAGAGAGAAGAGAGCTTGGCTACGAGGACGGTCAAGGAAGCGCTCGGCGAGGAGCGACGGCTGGCCAGTCCTTCAGCCGGGCAAACCTGCTCAGCGAACGCCCAGCCGATCGAGGTTGTCCAATTTGCATTTGCAACTCAAGGAGATACGCCTTTAAAGCTGAATTAATAGAAACCGATTAGGCTATCGGAATATTATCCGAGCATTTTTAGGCTGCCGGGACTGCCACATTGCCGTGGAAACCCCATGAGAGATTCCTCGAAGTTCTTACTCAAAGATTTGGACGAAGCTGTTCTGCGGGGATCTGCCGACAGCCGCGAGAGGGCGCTGTGGTACGCCACCAACATGCTCATGGTCGGCAGCTACACCGACGACGAGATTTGGACTTTTGGGGAAGTCATCGGACGGCTGTCCGATGCGATCGAACTCGCCGCGCGCGCGCGGCTAGCCAAACGTCTCGCCAAGGCGCCCCAGGCTCCGATTAGCGTCGTCAGCAAGCTCGCCTTCGACTTCAGCATCGACGTTGCAGGGCCAATTCTTCAACACTGCGACCGGCTGGACGTCAAAACTCTAATCCAGAATATTAGAACCAGAAGTCAGTCGCACCTTCTGGCAATCTCAAAACGCAAATCGATTCCTACCGACGTGACGGATGAGTTGGTGACCCGTGGCAATCGCGACGTTTTGAAATCGGTCGCAACGAATGACGGCGCTCAGCTTTCGAATTTCGGCTTTCTGCACGCAATAAAGCGATCAACCGACGACTCCATTCTCGCGGAAAGCCTCGGTGTGCGCAAAGACATTCCCAGGCCAATGTTTCAGCAGCTCATTGCAAAGGCGTCGGATGACGTCAAACGAAGGCTATCGCAAGAGCGTCCGGACTTGCTCGAAGAAATTCAATCGTCCGTCATCGACGTCGCGGGCGCACTGCAGTCGAAATTTGGACCGGCAACCGAAAGTTACTTTGCGGCAAAGAAGGTCGTCACAGCCCAGCATCAACTTGGCCAGCTAAACGAGAATCTCGTTCTCAACTACGCGCGGGCTCGCAAGGTCGAAGAGGTGACGGTCGGGCTATCCTTGCTGTGCTCGCTGCCTGTTACCGCCGTTGAACGGGCGCTTGCCGATACAGAAATGACGCTCATCTTGGCCAAAGCCAATGAGTTTGAATGGGACACTGCTATGGCTCTGCTGTTTCTGCGCGCCAAGCACAATCGCATTAAGACGAGCGACCTTGATAATATGAAAGAGCAGTTCTTTCAGCTTAACATCGAGACGTCTCAGGAGATTCTCACCTTCTTTCAAGTGCGCAAGCAAGCCGCATCGGCCGAACTGGTCGAGCGTCGCCTGCCGCAGCTTCACTCATTATGAGCTTCCGGAATTTTGATTAAACAATACCGATTGAAGCCTGCGTTCCACCAATCACCGGATCGCGCGAGCATCCGCGTATCCCCCGGCTCGGGGTCGGAAGGCGGCATCTGCATGGCCGGCGCGCGTGCCAGCGACCATCGCCTAATCCGATACAATTAGATTGAATCGCCGTCTGTCGCGTGAAGACCCGTGTCGAGAAGCTCCTAGTACCGCCGATCTGAAGTCCCTGCGCCACAAGCGGCGAATTCGACCAGGGACTTCAGATCGATAAAGCGGTACTAGAATCAATAAGCTTGTGAGTAGCCCATGAATCTCCGAATTTCGTGAAGGTGGGTGCTGCGATCGAGCACGAACTTCGGAAAGTGGGCACCAGAACTAAATCGATTTACTGCACCTCATCACGTGAAGTTCTACCCCGGCGGCAATCGAACGCGCCGGCGAGATGTCAATTGTGCTCAGCAAGAGATCCTCAAAGTCAAATGTAAAAAGCCTAACTATTCCACCCGGCAATTCCTCTCGCCAACCCACGATCTGGTGCAGGCTCGTAAAGTCCCGCTTAATCTCCCAAACACTCCTGCCGTACTCTGTTCGATAGGCGGCCCGATCAGGGTCTTTGATTATTTTGAGAGTTCGCTTGTCGGCAACCTGAAGCCTGTAGCGTATCAATGGTGTATCGAGATTGCCGCCGTCGATGGCGATTTCCTTTGACGGAAGTTCCGGCAAAGGCGTCTTTGCGGCAAAGGATTGGTAGCAATCAACCGTCACTAGAGGAAGCGTTTCGGGAGAGCGCTGCGCGTGGGCGCTCGATAACGCGGTCATAACCAGCAAAACTCCAAAACTGAGTGCCTTCATGCTGCACCTCCACCTAACAGATAGTCCTAATTTAACCTCCGCGAAGCCAATTCAGAACAAATTTCAACGCCGGTTTCGATGCAAATCACTCAACGCCTGCCGACAATTTGCACGATCCTAAACGCGCCAGAGAGCGGATCGCCGTTTGCATCGCCCGCGATTGGCCCCCCAACGAAGCGCCTCATCAATTCCCCCTAGAATCGGCAGAGAGAACCATAGCGACCGCGCAGCGCTTTCATACAGCCAGAATCATGAGCAGACGTCGAAGACCGCCCTGCCCGCGGTCGGCTTCGCTACCCCGAAGCAGAAGTGGCCAGATCAATTCGATCATGCGAATGGGCGTTTGGCCGTCGTTATGGCTGCCGGGCTTGCGAAGAGGCCAATGCAAAAATCTGGTCAAAAAATGCGTCGAACGCTGGCAGTTCGCCAATCGCTACTTGACGTTGATCGTGATTTTCTCTGAAACGATCGGAGGGTTGAACGGATAGTGCTTGGCATCGCCCAACACAAGTTGAAGCGTATGCTTGCCCGGTGGCAATTCAATCCGTGCCTCGGTCTGCCCTGCACCAAAATGAAGATGAGATTTGTCGGACGGAATTGGCTCACTGGAATTAAGAGGTTCTTTGACGTCAATCAGCAAATGATGGTGCCCGCTGTTGGGGTAATCGTCACCGGCATGGGTCACGCCCATGTTGCGCAAGCCGAAACGGCACCAGAACCCACCTTTGATCGTCGCGCCGTTCTGCGGCCAGACGAAATATACCATGGCATTCTTGCCTGCAGGCTTGTCCTGGCCTTGGACGGCAAAGGACAGCATTGTCAGCATGCCGGACAATATCACGAGCCGCGTGATCTTCATGAATGTCCTCTTCTTCGACCGGTTTACCGGGACAAGGCGATACGGAATCCATGGGTCGGATACCGAACATTGGTATCGTAATTGTCTCGGTTCGCCGGGCGAACATACGTCGCGTCATTCCTCCATGAGCCGGATCGAATGACGTGGGAGTTGCAATCTCCTGCGCTCCATGGCGAACCATCCGATGGCGCACCCTGATACGTTTTGTGCCAGCAATCCTCTACCCACTGATCGACACCGCCGCCCATGTCGTAAAGACCGAAGGGATTCGGGTCGAAGCTTCCCACTTTAACCGGTTGCTCGGCCCCGGCTGCGTCAGTGCAATCCTTGCAGTTGGCCATACCATGCTTCAACTGGTCACCCCACCAGTATTTGGTCTGTGTGTCACCGCGCGCCGCATATTCCCATTCAGCCTCGCTCGGAAGCCGGTAAGATTTTTGCGTCGCGCCCGCAAGCCAGGCAACAAACTGCTTGGCATCGCTCCAGCTTACATTCGTAATCGGAGCATCGTCTTTACCCGTCGCCACGAACGTGCATACCTTCGCCCCGGCACATTCATTCCATTCGCGAACGGTGATTGGATACTTGCTGATGGCGAAAGGCTTGATCGTGACGTGGTGAACGGGCTTCTCCGAAATATCCTCGTTGCTCCCCATGGCGAAGGTTCCGCCTAGCAACGGCGTCATTTCAGGCTCATGGATCGCAGCGGCACCAGATGTGATGGGAGAAGGTGTAGAAGAAACCTGAGGAACCGTTGGCGCTGCCGCCAAGGGTTGAACATTGGACGCAGCCTGCTGCGTGGCAGGCGCGCCCGAGAGAGCGGTCTGAGGTTGCGGTGAGGCTTTCGTTGCTTGCGACGAAGCCGCGCCCGATGCCCGATCCGTCCCCCTGGTCGAGAATTGCGAGAGCAAATACCAAAGCGCGCCGCCCCCGATGATCATCAATGTGAGGCTTAGCAAGAAGATCAGAGCAGTCTCGCGTCGCTTCCGCGCACCGTTATAGGCCGCCGCGTCGGGGAGAACGCGATAGACTCTGACGGGATCGGTGATGTTCTTGACTTTGCGATCTCCTAGCGACTCATATCCGCAAACCAGCTTGTGCTTTATTTGCTCATAGATGCCGCCGGAGATGTAAACCTCACCAGGCTCTGCAATACCCTCAAGGCGCGTGGCAATATTGACGCCGTCACCATATATGTCGTCTGCCTCAATGATGATGTCACCCAGATTGACGCCGATCCGATATTCGATCCAATGATTTTTCGGCAGCGACGCATTACGTCCAACCATGTTTTGTTGGATCACGATTCCGCATCGCACGGCTTCGACCGGGCTGTCGAAAATCGCGAGAAAGCCATCTCCAGTGGTTTTGACGAGCTTGCCATCGTGCTCGACGATGCTGGGCTCTATGAGGTCGCGTACGATCCTTTTCACACGGCCGTGCGTTCCATCTTCATCGATTTCCATTAGACGGCTGTAGCCAGCGATATCGCCGGCGACGATCGCGGCAAGACGGCGCGGCATCAATCGCCGCGGCGGCTCACCACCACGGGTACCCGATCTGATATTTCGAATGTCAGCCACGGCCTACACCGGTCTCCTTGCACTGCAGAACGCCGCGTCGGAACCTCAACTAAAATCCATGAGAATGCTTAAGCATGCCGTCGTTTTTCGGCCTGCTTTCGAACATCAATTACGCTCATTTTGCCGGGGTGTCACTAGGGCGGCGAATTCGAGGTTCCTATCAGTTTCGCCGCGGGTTCGTTATAGGAACTTCAAATTCAAAGCCGCTACTCAAATCAATAGGTTGCTAGCTAGAGTTCCTTTGATTCCGAAGCTCGCATCGGAGGGGCCGCAATAGCTTGCGAACTTCGGAATTGGAGCTCCAGGACCGGATGTCTCAATGGGACATAAGATGCCCAATCTATCGCTGGGTCAGGGTCGTTTCCGTATGCCAAGGCACACGCCAGCCGCATATTCCGCCTCCATCTCATAACGCCAAAAGATCAGCGAGTGTTTCCGCAACGTGAGCGAACGTCATGATCGCTCAGACGTATGCCGGCTAAGGGCAACAGCTGGAACCGTACCGCAAGTCCGATGGCTCAGTTGACAGTGCCATCAACAGATCAACGCGCGATCTCATCGCAATATTTAGCGCTCAGTTCAGGCCGCTAGGGAGCGACGATCATGATGGTCAGGACGCCAACGAACGCAAGCGCCCAGACTATCGAGCCATAAAACAACCATGGATCCCTCGACATGATTTGAGAATCCAACGAATGGTGAAGGTCGTAGTTCGCACTCTGCTTTTTGCGCCAATCAGATCGACGCGTCACGTAAGGCATTTCTGTCAAGCGCGATCGCGACGAAGCCGAGCAGCGAAAGCGATCCGCCGGCCGCAATTAGGCAGTACGCAATAACCATCAAGCGTTCTTCAAATTGAAACGCCTTGCAACCGGATAGATCGCGAGTGAACTTTGATGTTGGAAAAGAATAGATTCAGGCGCTCACCAATTGAGGTCAGCCTAACTGATAAAATTTGACCGACAATCGAAAGAAAGAACTAAGGTTAACGTGGGCTCTGGCAAACCGGTCGATCTTCCGCCTGACGTTGCCCGCGGGTTCGTTGCCGTCATGGGGGATTGTTTCACGCAAGAAGACCCCCACAAGCGCGACGCGAATCGCGGCACGTCAGCACATTGGATCACTTAGCCGATCAGCTCCCGGCATTCGCCAATTCTTGAGAGGGTCGTTGGCGGGCTTAAGTTCTTGGCGCTGCGTTTTCTGCCCCCCGGACAAACACCGCGGCGGCGTTGATTTTGCGCCCGGCACGCATGAGGATGAACCGAGCAATGTCTTCACGGAACGTTGAAGCGCCTCTACGACACAACGATCGATTTTGTGGCTCGCTCCAAGCCGGGCGGCTTCTCTTTGTCGATATCGAGCTTGTGATACTCCCAAGGTCTTATTGCTCTGGCCAACACTTGTTGGAGAAACAAGCGTGTTTCTCCCCGGCTCTCTTAACTATGAGCACCCGCAGACGATAATGGGTTCGCGATGCGATTTTTCATCTCGCCACGTGCGGTCGCCTCGATCTCGCGACGTCGACGAAAAACGATCGCCGAAAGCGTCTACGTCCTTGCGATTGCGACAGCCATGCTGGGATGGATCTGGTTGCTCACGTCGGTCGGCATAGATCTTGTAGATAGGATCCTTTGACCGGCAACACCGAAGATGGTCGACGTGCTCAAGAACCACAACCTGTGAACCAGATCACAGACCGTCGCGTGCTGATCGCGTAGAAATCCGCGCCGATGGCAACCGGAACGTCCCCAAGGCATCATCATACCCGACCGTGTCCTTTCGCTATAGCTGTAGATATACTACGTTAGGGAACATGCTGACCGGAGGTGCACTACTGCGCAGATCGTCGCGCAACCGTGAGAAAGATTTTGCGTGGTCACATGACATCAAAGCAGAAAAAACGTAGCAGCTCGAAACCGAGAATCACTCCGCAAAGTCGTCTGGAGCGGCAAATGTCGGAGGTGATTTCGCTACGAGAAAAGGTTGCGCAGGCCGAGCTTGCGGCCCACCGGTATGGCACGCCGACTAGCGACCGAGCAGAACCGAACGATAGACGCCGGCCAACACAATTGTGAGCTAGGCCACGGGCTCCCAGTTGGCGACCCGGTAGGGAATAGCCCGCCGGGTCTTGGGCTAAATGAGCTGCTGAACAGCCCGCATCGCGCAAAAGATCATGCCCCATAGAGCAACGTTCACTTCAATGGCCACCAACATTGGTGCGCCCCCCACTTAAAGAATCCCCGATTCGCGTCGTCGACAGACTTTCAAAGGCGAATATGGGAAGATTGTGGTTCGCAGATGCGAATGGCTATGCAACGCAGCCTATCAGCACTGCGCATTGTGCGCCTGAATCAACCATCCGACCGATGTGTCCCAGGATCTCTGAGGGTTTTGCAAGCAGCCTAGACTAGTGGAGTGGATTTGACATTCGCTACCCATCGGCCGCGAATTCGCAGGGCGAATGTCAAATCCCAAACTCCACTAGAAACATATATTTGCTAGTGGTCCTTTGATTCTAACATTCGCAAAAGTGGCCGCTGAGAGGGGATGCGAATGTTAGAATCGGACCACTAGTTCGGCGACGCAGACACCTCCTGATCGCCTACTCCTCCGCGATTTCAAACCGTAGGCCATCGCTGTTAAGGAAGAACGACGGCCCCAATCTGTTCGCGCTGAATGCAGCTGCGGTCAGCATTCGTCCGAAGCACACACCGGTATCGATGTTGACCCGGTTGCACCGCACTTCCGGCGCAGCGTTCGTTGTCGGCGTGTGGCCGTGTACCACAAGGGCACCATGCCATTGCCGGGAAGAGAGAAACGGCTCTCTGATCCAGAGCAAATCGCCATCGATCTGCTCGATCAGCGGGATTCCAGGACGCACTCCCGCATGTACAAAGAAGCGCTCTCGCTCGTGGATCCGAATTGGCAAGTTGCCGATCCAGGCAAGATGGTCGGGCGGCAGTTCGGCTGGGTCACCCAATCCGTAGGCATCTAGCGTGGCATCCCCACCGTTACTAAACCACCGCAAAAGGTCTGCGTCGGATCGCTCGGGGTCAGCTGCGGTGAGGAGCATCTCGTCATGATTTCCCCGCAAGCAGCGAAGACGGCATTGTCCGGCTGCTTGCTCTTTCATTAAAAACGCGACGACTTCGTTCGAAGCGGGCCCCCGATCAACGTAGTCGCCCAAAAAGATAAATTCATGCTCGACGCTGCCCGCGCTTTTCCGGCACAATTCAAACAATGACCGCAATTCATCAATGCAGCCGTGAACATCGCCTATCGCAAATGTTACCGAGGTACTCATGAGACCATTTTATCGCATCTCTTTAGCGAGCTCAGCACAGCATTCGTTGGACCAGCGAGCAGATGTTTCGAGAAGAAGCGTTAGCTGCCTGACCCGCGTGACCGCAAACTCCCTATTCGTTGGGCCTATCGCTTCTTTTCGTTGGCTCGATCAATCCGAGCCCGAAGCGTTGCAAGATCGGTGAATGTATCTGCTTGCCGCCGCAGGTCATCGGCGATCATTGGCGGTTCACAGCTAATTGTCGACACGATCGTGACCTTGATGCCCCTTCTCTGCATCGCGGCAACTAGTGCGGCGAATTTGAAGTTCCTATCAGTTTCGCGGTGAGTTCGTTATAGGAACTTCAAATTCAAAGCCGCACTAGCATCAATAAGTTGCTAGAGCTCCCTTGATTCCGAAGTTCGCATCGGATGGGCCGCAATAGCTTGCGAACTTCGGAATCGGAGCTCTAGTGCGCAAAAGTCGCCATCTCCCGAAAACAGCACCATCCGATCGATGTAATCCGCTAGCCCTAATGCGTCGACCGCCAGCTCGACACCCATGCTTCCCTTGACCTTGCGATGTCCATTAGCATCAGTGAACTCCTTGGCGGGCTTTGTGACTACCGTATAGCCATTGTAATCGAGCCAATCGGTCAACGGTCGAAGTGGGGAGAATTGCTGGTCATCCTCTACGATGGCCGTGTAATAGAGCGCCCGCAAAAGCCGGCCGCGGCCCGCAAACTCCCGAAGCAATTGCCTATAGTCGACTTCAAAACCAAGAGCCTTGACCGACGCATGGAGATTGGCGCCGTCGATGAAAAGCGCAATTTTCCCCGAGCCCGCCTGCATTCAACGCCTCTTCAAACTGCAGATGGAAGGATTTCAGCGGGCGACGAAGCCCACTTCGAAGCCAAACGACTTCGTCCAGCTATGAGGCGATTTTGGGTAACTATCTACTTTGAGCTTAGGCCAGTCCGTTTCACGGTTAATGCCAACATAATCGCACGGGCCGAATTCTGTCAGACTAGAGCTCCGATTCCGAAGTTCGCAAGCTATTGCGGCCCCTCCGATGCGAACTTCGGAATCAAGGGAGCTCTAGCAACTTATTGTTTTGAGTAGCGGCTTTGAATTTGACGTTCCTATAATGAACTCACGGCGAAACTGATAGGAACTTCAAATTCGCCGCACCAGGGGGCAATCATGGCAGATAGCCGCGTGCTCCCTGCCCCTCTCTCAGTCACAGCGATCTCTGCGATCATTGCAGCGGTAGGCCAGCTTTTCCACGGTGTAAGTTTTTCAGCCTGCGTCCCGTTGAGTTGCAGAGCGGCGCACACGCGGCACGAACTGGGCGAATACAGTTCTTATCCGCGCTTGCGGAGTCAAATCGGCGGCCGGCACGTCTTCTGACGGGGCATTGACGACGTCAGACGCCCTGCCGGTGAAGGAATCGGTTGCCAGAAAGCGCTCATCCGGGACCTGTACTGCCCCCAACCAGGATGTGATCGCCGGCAAGCGACAGCTCTCGTCCGGGCCGAAAATAATATGACTAACGAATAGCAACGCAGCGACAACCGGCACCGCAATGGTGGTCTCTTTTAAAGTGGACATGTTATCCAGGCCTCTAACGCTCCAGGCATGATGCGACGGCCGCCATAAACGCTGCCCTAAACAGCAGGCCCAATATGCCGTGGCGGTTACTCGCCGATTAGCCAACAGAGGAAATTTTTGGTGACCGCCGAGGACCGATGCAGCGGCGTCAGCAGGGCGCTCAATTGATCGTTTGCTGTCACGGATCTCGCCGTCCACGCATAGCAAGGCAAAATGGCCGGCGATGAAAGCCCTCTACATCTTGCTTATCCCTTAATCTCAGCCCTGTTTGCCAGACCAACGGCGACTGCATCGAAGATCGGCGAGGAGGATCGCGTGAATCACAACGTTCTGGTCGTTCAAGTCAAAACATCCGCGATTCCAATTGCCCATCGACGTCGCCGCACTAACGGTAGAACTGCGGTGCCGAAGCTGTCGCTGGGTCAGCGTCGCTTGCCTATTCTGGAGCACTAGCCTGCTATATATTTCAACTCATTTTATAGCGCCAAAAAATAAGCGACTGCTTCCTGTACGGGAGCTTGATCATGCAAGTCGATTCAGACGTAGCGGCAGTTGATGTCGCATTGATTAGCGACACCCCATCAAATCAGCAGGCAGATCCCGACGCGGACAACGAGAGGGCCGTCGTTGCCAATGACAATGGAAAGCGCTGGCCACCGATCGCTTTTCCTGAAGATTGGTACGCGTCCTTTTGAGGGACCGCCGCGCTGGCACGGTAATTCGATGCCGTTAGCCAGCCAAGTCAGACAAAGGCTGACGGTGTGGGGTCGTCTGCAATTCGCCCTAACGGTCGGCATCTATTAGCCGAGTGCTGGAGGTCCTAATTCCTGGCCAGATAGGTAACGTTACCGGAGCGAAGGAAAGCCCGAGTTGCCCGAGAGGTGTAGAGTCCACCAATGGCTCTGCACTTTCACCACGCACTTGATCGCCTGGAGATATGGAGCGCCGCCAGCGGTGGCTTTTCATTCGTAATAAGCCATGAGAGCAACGCCGGAGAGGGCTTTCACGGACGCCTTGGCTTCATGGCGACATGGCGACCGCTCTACAAAAACATAGGCGCTATCAAAATCGCGGGAGCGCCCTTCAAGACATTTGCTGATGCCGAGCAAGCCTGCAATAGAACATTGGAGTATCTAACCACCGAGACGAAGCGATAAGCGGTTCGGCTGACTGCTAGGCCACATTCCGGCTCGGTCTACAGGCCGGTGCTACAATTTGCCAGTCCGTGAACTGAAAGCGAATGTGAACCATGACGCCGTCCTTGTCGGGCGCAAGATCAGCAAAGCTGAATGCGTGCGGGACCGCTCGCTCCAATCGCACCGCTTCGTTTCAATCGGAACCTCCTTATTGGAAGCACCGCTCACAGGAAGATGGAAAATTTTCCGGGAATTATTAGCACGCCAGAAATCAAAATTACGAATGGCGCGAAGAAACTACTGGCTTTCGAGCTAAATTAAGAGCGGTCCCGCTGGGACCATCACTTCGACCCCACCGTGTTCTCAGCGCGGTGGGTTTTTTCTGCTCGCGCCAAGCACATTTGGTGAATTAGAACCCTGTCTGATATGCAGCCCTTACGCCTCGGTCCCCGAAGCTAAGGCGTTAAGAGTCGGCTCCGCTTCATCGTCCGCGAGGCGGAGCTTTTCAAGCAAAAAGCCCTGGATGCGGAGAGGCTATGCCGCGGCTTGCGATTCATTCCTGCGCCAATTGATCAGCCCGCCAGCCAGAATCACATCGATCTGCAGCGCGGTAAGGCCGTGGCGCGCCCGCACGGCCCAGCGGCAATCGAGTGTAATGTCCTCACCGCTCTTGAGGACGCGGCGCAGATTGTCGGCACGCAGGACATCGTCCTTCTGTAAACGATCGTAATCGGCCTCGTTGACGAACGTCAGGGGCAGAATGCCGTAATTGACGAGATTCTGGCGGTGAATTCGCGCGAAGCTCTTCGCAAGAACCACTCTCAGGTCCAGGTTTCGCGGCGCCGCAGCCGCATGCTCGCGCGAGGAACCCTGGCCATAGTTGCGCCCCGCGACGACGCTGTGTCCGCCGCGCGCCGCACGCGCGCGCTCGGCGTAGCCGCGATCGATCCGCTCAAAGGCGAAGTCGCCGATCCTCTGGATGTTGGAGCGATAGGGAAGCACCCTGGCGCCGGCGGGGAGAATTTCATCGGTTGAAACATCGTCCCCCATTTTCAGGAGAACCCTCAGCTCAAGCTGGTCGGGAAGCGGATCGAAATCCGGCAGCGAGCGGATGTTCGGACCTTTGACGAGTTGGACAGTTCGCGCCTGTTCCGCCGCGAGCGGGGCTCCAAAGAGTTTCATGTTCAGCGTCGGCCGGACGGGATTGTACAGTTCAGGGCAGGACTTCGTCAGCGTTCGCGGATCGGTGATGCGTCCCGCGAGCGCCGAAGCCGCCGCGGTTTCCGGCGAGCAGAGAAACACCGAATCCTCCTCGGTGCCCGACCGGCCGGGAAAGTTGCGCGGCGTGGTGCGAAGCGAATTGCGCCCGACCGCGGGCGCCTGGCCCATTCCGATGCAGCCGTTGCAACCGGTCTGATGGATCCGCGCGCCGGCTGCGAGCAACGCCCCGAGCCGGCCGTCGACGACCAGCGCCTCCAGCGTGTCGCGCGACGTCGGATTGATGTCGAACGACACATCGGCCGGGACATGGCTGCCGCGAACGATTTCTGCGGCAACGGCAAAGTCGCGCCAGCCGGGATTGGCGGATGATCCGATATAGGCCTGGTAGATCGGTTGGCCCGCAACTTCGCTCACACCGACGACATTGCCGGGACTCGACGGCGTCGCGATCAGCGGTTCGAGCTTCGACAGGTCGATCGAATCTTCCTCGTCATAACTGCATGCATTGTCGGCAACGATTTCCTGCCAGTCACGAGCCCGGTCGCTGGCCTCCAGAAAACGGCGCGTCTTGCGGTCGGACGGAAACACCGTGGTGGTTGCCCCCAACTCGGCACCCATGTTGGCGATGACGTGCCTGTCCATCGCGGACAGCGCGTCGAGCCCGGGTCCGAAATATTCGATCACCTTGCCGACGCCGCCGGTGACGCCGTGGCGTCGCAACATCTCGAGGATGACATCTTGGCGCTCACCCAGGGCGGCAACTTGCCGGTGAACTCGACACCGAGTACGGCGGGCATCGTCGTGGGAAACGGCTCACCGCTGATGGCGAGCGCAACGTCAAGACCGCCGGCTCCGATCGCCAGCATTCCAAGCGCTCCCGCCGCCGGCGTGTGACTGTCGGAGCCCAGAAGGGATTTGCCAGGCTTGCCGAAATGCTGCATGTGCACCACATGGCTGATGCCGTCGCCGGCGCGCGAGTACCACAAGCCGAAACGGCGGCAGGCGCTCTCCAGAAAGAGATGATCGTCGGCGTTCAGGTGGTCGGCTTCCAGCAGGTTGTGATCGACATATTGCGCGCTGAGTTCCGTACGCGCGCGATCCAGGCCGATCGACTCCAGCGCCAGCATCACCAGCGTGCCGGTCGCATCCTGTGTGAGCGTCTGATCAATGCGGATCAAGATGGGCTCGCCCGGACGCATCTTGCCGTGTACGAGATGGGCCGAGACAAGCTTCTGGGTAACATTCTGTGGCATCTGCACAGCCTCTCGGACTGCGATGTCCCCGCTTCCCCATCGTGTTTGGATATTGATGCTCAGGCGCACTACCTGGTGCCAATGTAATGCGCGTTGACGCGTTACGTTCCCTTCGGGCGATGTTCGACTGCCTGATGCTAGCCGTCGGCAGAGCTTCGCGACGGCTCAGGCGATGTTCACGTTGAAACCCGGGCCGGCGGCTGACCTAAACCGAAGCGGTGGAACAGGGCATAGAAGCAGAGTTCCCTAAACCGCCCGCCGATGCGTTGAAACATCGTGCGAATAGCGAGTACAATTCATGACGTCGGAAAATGCAGCAGCTCTTAGCACTGCCGGGTCGCGCTCGCCCTTCGCCGCACAGGCTAAAATGTTAGAGGCTATGTCGGCTTTGGTCGTCGACGTTCGCTTTGCCTCAGGCAGCATTACTATTGCTTCCTCAAGCACGGACCTCATCAGTTCGATGAGTTCAGGCTGAAAAACGGCGCCTATCATTGTAGCTTCCTCCAACGCAACTTCTTTCTTCGTGCGCCAGCCCCCATCCTCTTCTGCAGTCTTGGACCGCTTCAACTGCTTTAATATCCTCACCCAATAAGGCAATCAAAAAAACTAGCGCCGAACAATGAATCTGTCGTTTCCTCAACACACCATCGCACGTTGGTGAAGTTGTTCGATCGCGCCTTGCGATCCTAAAAGACTTGCATAGCCGTCAACGACCAATTTCAGTGCCTCCGACATACACAGAGTCTGCTGAATGATGCTGGACGGCCCAACGTGACTGGCTTAATCGAGCAAAACCAAATCGATCGACCGCCTTCACCTTGCCGCCGGATCATTGCGCGCTACCATGGCTTCCGCATTATCCTATGTGAATCGACGCCCTTTTGGCGCACCCGACCGGCCGATTCCAGGTGCTCGCGGCCGGCGTAGGCGGAAACCCCCGCCGGTTCGAGTAATCTGTCATGCTCAGCCCATACAGGAACAGCAGCCAGAAGAAGCCGCTGACGGCGAACACCCATTTCAGGGACGACGCGCCCTTCAACCGCATGAAGAGCACAAACAGCATCTCGGTTGGTATCTTCGCGATACCAAACTGCGCGACAGGAGCCCAGATCCCCCAATCCAGGGAACGCTGTACACGCACTGATCCAGGCGCCGAATAGTATCGCGATCCAGGCAACGACGAACGGCAGTGCGCTGGCCCTTCTGGCGTCAAGGCGGTCATGGTCCGTAAACTAAGACGCTTAAGACAATATTCCCAGATGGACGCTAGCCTGAGAGCCCGCAAATTCAATGCGTTACGATTTGATGTTTCTTGGACGTTGGAAACTTCTCGCCCGATGGCTGCGCCCCGCAACAAGATACGCCGCTCCCGTAAGGCTCAAACGATAACGGCCCGCCTTGCGCTCAGCCAAAACGTGCTCGAGAGCGTGACGCAAGGTGTCTGCGTCTACGACGCTGACAACCGGGTGGTCTTGCTTAACCAGCGCTTTCTCGAATTGTTCAATTTGTCGCCGGATGTAATCCGGCAGGGCATCAGCTATCGGCAATTACTTGAACACAGTGCTTCGCGCGGCAATTTTGCGCCGGAGCTGGTCGAAGACCATTACCAAACCCGTCTTGCCCTGCTGGCCTCCGGAAGACCGTGCAGCGTCGAACAGGAACAGCCGAACGGTGTGGTCACGACGCTGGATGTACGGCTGCTGCCCGACGGCGGGTGGCTCACCGTCTGCGACGACGTCACCCCCCGCGCCAGGCTGGAAAAGGCGCTGCGGGTCCAGACCGAGCGCATCGAGCACGCGGTCGCCAATATGTCCCATGGACTGAGCATGTTCGGCGCCGACGAGAAACTGATCGTCTGCAACCGGCAGTACCTCGAAGTTTATGGACTTGATCCGCAGATTATTCGCCCCGGCATCACACACCGCGCGATGATCGAGCACTGGGTCGCAAAGGGAAATGCGCCGGGCCTGTCGGCGAATGAGCTCTATTCAAGGCGCATGAGCGAGATTCGCAGCGGTACCCGCGCGGGCTTTCTCACCCGTGCCGACCAACGCGTGATCCAGGTGATATCGCGGGAGACGCCAGACGGCGGATGGGTCAGCGCCTGCGAGGACGTTACCGAGCGGCGGCGCTCCGAGGAAGCGCTGAGACAGAAGAACCTCCTGCTGGATGCCGCGCTCGAGAACATGGCGCATGGTCTATGCGTCTACGACAAGGACATGCGGCTGCTTGTATGCAACAGCAACTATCTCAAGATCTACGGCCTGGCTCCTCACGAGGCGAGGCCGGGCACGCATCTGTCCGACCTCGTGAGCATGGTCAAACAGAACGGCGTCTACGCCGCCGATTTCGCGACCGACCAGCTGCTGTACGACCTGCGTGCACGGCTTTCGGGACACAAGGATCTGGCCGTTCAGCGCCGCATGCCGGATGGGCGCCGGCTTGCCGTGCGCTATAGCCCGCTGAGTGACGGCAGCTTCGTCTGCACTTATGAGGATGTCACGGACCGCGAGCGCGATCATGATGAGTTGAGCGAGCAGTACCGGCGGTTCGATGCGGCGCTGAACAACATGTCGCAGGGCCTGTGCATGCTGGACGGCAATCTGCGCGTAATCGTATGCAACAGGCGCTATATCGACATGTACGGCATGTCACCGGAGATCGTGAAGCCCGGCGTCACCATGCGCGAGATCATCGAGCACAGCTGGGCGCTCGGCAATTATCCAGCCACGACAGCGCAACAACTTTACGACGACTATGTCAAAAGGCTGAATGAGGGCGCGCGTACCCAACACCGCCATCTCAGCGACGGCCGCATCATCAAGCTCAGCCACCATCCTATGGACCAGGGTGGCTGGATCATAACTTATGAGGACGTTACCGAGCGCCACAAGGCCCAGGAGCGCGTCGCGCACATGGCCAAGCATGACGCGCTGACCGACCTGGCAAACCGCGTGCTGTTCCGCGAGAAGATGGCCGATAGCCTCAAGGAAGTTGCGCAGGGCGATGCAATGGCGGTGCTCTGCCTCGATCTCGATAACTTCAAGACCGTCAACGACCGCCTGGGTCACGCCGTCGGAGACGACCATTTACGCTGGGTCGCCGCGCGCCTGCTCGAATGCGTTAGCGAGGCTGATACCGTCGCCCGCCTCGGCGGCGACGAATTCGCAGTGTTGCAGCGAGGGCCGCAACCACAATCGGCTGAGGCGCTTGCCCGCCGCCTGGTCGAGGTCATTGGCCGCCCGCCGCCGCTGGAAAACCAGACAATCCATACCGGTGTGAGTATTGGGATCGCGACCGCGCCCGATCACGGCCTCGATCCCGACGAACTGATGAAACGCGCCGACCTCGCGCTCTATCAGGCGAAGGCAAAGGGCCGTGGGGCCTATCAACTTTTCCAACCCGATATGGAAACGCAGGTGCGGTCGCGGCAGACTCTGGAAGCAGAGTTGCGCAAGGCTCTTGAGGCCGGCGAGTTTCATCTGGCGTTTCAGCCACAGGTTCATCTCGGCAACAATGAGCTGACCGGCTTCGAGGCGCTGCTGCGATGGCACCACGCCAAGCGCGGTGCGGTCTCGCCTGCCGAATTCATACCGATCGCCGAGGAGACCGGTCTCATTGTCCCGCTCGGCGAATGGGTGTTGCGCAGCGCCTGTGCCACGGCCGCCAAATGGCCGGACTTCGTCCGGGTTGCAGTTAATCTGTCACCGGTGCAGTTCCGCGCCCGCGGGCTTGTCGCGATGGTCACGAGTGCGTTGGCGGGAGCAGGCCTTGCTCCGCATCGGCTCGAACTCGAGGTCACCGAGACCGCGCTGCTTGAAGACGACGAGGCGACGGTTGCGATCCTGCGGCAGCTGCGAACCCTCGGCGTGCGGATCAGCCTCGATGATTTTGGCGTCGGCTATTCCGCGCTCGGCTATTTGCGCAAATTTCGTTTCGACACGATCAAGATCGATCGCTCTTTCGTGCAGACCCTCGGCGAGAGCCATGAAAGCGGAGCCATCGTCCGCACCATAGCTGCCCTCGGCGCTAATCTCGGTGTGGAAACCACGGCCGAAGGTGTAGAGACGGCGCAGCAGCTTGAGCTCGTGCGCGAAGCCGGTTGCACTGCGGTGCAAGGATTCTACTTCGGCCGCCCGCGTCCGGCCGCCGACATCGGCCGCGTGATCGAACAATTGAACCCGATCGACCGCGTTGCATAGCAACGGCCGCCGTCAGACGAGAGCCGCGCCGTGCGAGCGCGCCGGATTGGCGCTGCCTCGACGTACCAATGCCTATGAATAGACGATCCGGTGGCGCATCACGAACGGGGCGAGCATGGTATCGACTTCGTTAGCGATTGCCTCCCGCTGTTGCTCCGGAACATGCGCGATCGTGACTGTCGCCATACTACCATGGCTGCCATGTGGCCCCACCTCAACGCGACAGTCGATGCCTCTTTCCACAAGAGGCGCTAGAACGCCGGTGAATACTCGCCTGGCCGCATCCCATCGAAGCCGAGGCTTGAAGACCTTGCCGACACCGGTAAGTGGCATCGGATCGACTGGAATGATTTGCGCGGGAACAGCGGCGCGCTCGGGCGTGCGCTCCCGGACCCACGCCTCCAATTCGCCCGGCTGGACAGAAGCGCCCGGCTTCAATTGTACGTAGCCCACGGGCAACTCGCCCGCATAGGCGTCCGGCTGGCCGACGACGGCGGCCAGGCCGACGGCGGGATGCTGGAATATGATATCCTCGATTGGACCGGGATCGATGTTATGGCCGCCACGAATAACAAGATCCTTGGCGCGGCCGGTGATCCAAAGGTACCCGTCCTCGTCGAGGCGGCCGAGATCCCCCGAGTTGACCCAATCTCCATCGACGAAGGCTCCCTTGTTGTGGACTTCGTCGAGATAGCCGCGGAAGACACCGGGACCAGCCATCACCACGACGCCGATCTCGTCGGGCTCGCAGTCACGCTCGACGCGATTATTGTCGTCCAGCTTGACGATGCGAACACGACCATAGGGTACCGGCAGGCCGGCCGATCCGAGACGGATGGGACGATCGGGGTACGCCATGGTGTGGACACTGGAGGTTTCGGTCATGCCATAGACTTCGACAACCGGTATCTTGAACCTTTCCTCGATCGCTTTGCCGACAGCAATCGGTATGGCCGATCCTCCGGCGGCTGCATATCGCAAGCTCGATAAGTCAGCGTTGCCGGGCGGAACGGAAAGCGCTGCGGCCAGGACCGTCGGGACGCCGCTAACAATTTCGGGCCTGAAGCGTTCGACAAGGCCCCAGATGTTCCTTACAGCCGCGGGATTTCGCCATCCTGATGGCGACAGAACGATCAGGCAGCCGCCTGCTGACAAGCTGCTAAGCGCTTGTGTGAGCGAGCCGCCGACATGGAAAAGAGGCATGCCAAAAAGCAGATTGGCTCCCGCTTTCGCCTTGAGCAGGAGATTGCAAGCCCAGGCTTGATAGACCTGATTGGCATGGCTGTGGCAGACGAGCTTGGGGGTACCGGTTGTGCCTCCGGTATGAAAGTACGCTGCAATCTGCTCGCCGGAAATCCGCCTATCGTTGACGAGCCTGTCGGAAGGCTGGTCCTTGATGAGATCACCGAAGGAGTAGACCTTGTCCACGGGATCGCCGGGACCATGAACCTGCACGGTCGCTTTCAGGTGCTTCAGCCGGCCACGGACCTGCTTCACCTTCTCCCATATGTCGGTTCCGGGCACCGGACCGAGGGCGACAAGGATCGTGGTTTTCGCGGCGTCCAGGATTTCCGCAATTTGATGCGGTTCCAGGAGCGGATTGATCGGATTCGCGATACCGGCAGCTTCGGCCCCGAACAGAACGACAAAGGCTTCCGGGAGCAGCGGAAGCATGAAGCTCACCACGTCGCTTTCGCCAACTCCCAACGCATGAAACATATTGGCGGCTTGCGTCACCCGAGCGAAGAAGTCGCGGTGGGAAATAACAGATGGTGCGTCTGCCGGATCGGCGTTAGCCAGGAATTGGATAGCGGGCGCGTCGGGATTCCTGGCGGCGCCCAGCTTGATGGCATCATAGGTGCTCCGGGCCGCGATGCGGTCGGCATAG
Organism: Bradyrhizobium sp.; assembly: GCF_027307225.1. Taxonomy (GTDB): domain Bacteria; phylum Pseudomonadota; class Alphaproteobacteria; order Rhizobiales; family Xanthobacteraceae; genus Bradyrhizobium. The sequence continues at coordinate 69,716 of NZ_DAHUXJ010000020.1, forward strand.
GGGACGCGTTCGAAGGCTCGAACATCGGCATCGGTGGCAAAAATCGGATATTCGTCGGCGATGAGCCGATCGAGCGAATGTATGCCGGCCATGCTCGGCCTCCCTATTCTTCATTTCCCCGGCGGTGAGACCCCATTATCTCGGCCAAGCGCGGCCGCATCTTTCCATAACGGCGGCCAAGTGCAACCTGGTAACAGCGTTGTCGACCATTGCGCCGGGCTATGGGAAGAGTTGGAGCCTGGCGATGTAAGCACGGTTTGCGGTCTTACGACTGGCGCGAGACCCCGTGTTGTGGCCCAAAGCATATCACCACGTCACATTGAGCCGAAGCTGGGTCTTGAAATCGTAGACAGGGTAATCCCTGATGATCGGCACGCCGATCTCCAGCGACAGCGCGATATTGTCGGTGAATTTCTTCCCCACACGAAAGTCGAACGGGACGAACCAGCGGCCGGTTTGTCCGGTGATCGGATCGCCGTAGTTGATGCGGATGTCCGGACTCGGGAAAAGAGTGACGTACCAGTGGTCCGGCAGACCGATATTGAGCATCGGTGCGAGTTGTAGATTGCTGATGTTCTTCGTCGTGGGATCGCCGGCGACGCTGACGGCGTAGCGCAACAGCGGCTCGAAATAACTGCCATTGTTGATCTCCGGCAGGGCTAGTCGCGCGCCGACGATCGGCATCACCTGCCATTTGCCGGAGGTTAGCAGCTCATCGCCGGTGGGCGTCACGAGCCGCATTCCGAAGCCGAAGGCCCAGCGCTGATCGATATCGTGAATGAGAGCCGCCTGAACATCCGTGTCGCCGATCCCCCGGACAAAATCGCCAGCAGGATTTGAATCGTTGATGGGATTCTTTGCAAGCATCGGCAAATCGGACCGCGTCGCCAGAATCCAGCCAGACTGCAAATCGAAGGCGTGGTCATAGCGCAGGTTCAGCGTCTGACTGGTGACCTCGCGCACCGAGCCGGGTGCGGTTTTGTGGTCGTATGTCATCTGAAACAGGTTCGGGGGCGGACGGAAGAAATCGAGCGCGTCCGGGTTTGCGGCGAGGTTCTGCTCGGTAGAGGTCTGCGCGACAGCTGCGGCCGAACCGGTCGTTATGGCAGCAAACATGCAACCCGTGATGCCGCACAGCGTGCGTACATTCCGCGCAGTTGCTTGCGCAAGCGCGCTGGAGGAGTTCCTCATATCACTTGTGATAGGTCGGCGTAACGGCAGGCGGCGGTTCAGGTGCCTTCGGCGAAATCGCGAAGGTCAGCCAGGCATTCCAACCCTCGGGCCGGTTCTGGGCCGCGAACTCCTTGTAGGCCTTTACGTTGACGTACCCTTCCATATCACCGACCGGAAAAAGAAAGCCGACCTGGGGCCCGACGCCGGCGACGCGCGAGCGGAAACCATCGAGCGCAGGCGGTGCTCCGAAGTCATCGGTCACTTGCTGCAAATAGTAGCCGACCAGGCCGAGCTGGAGCTGCTTGGTGACAAAATGCGAAGCGCCCCAGTCGAAGTGAAAATCGATTCCGTTCTGATATTGCGTATCGGGGTTCTTGAAATTGTAGGTAAAGCCGGCGACGCCGGAAAATTCATTGCCGGTCTTCGGGTTCAAGTAGGTGTAGCCGCCGCCGAAATCGATCGCGCCATGGCCGATGCCGAGATTGGCAAGACGGTTGGGATCGTAGTCGCCGACAGGGATGTCCCCCGTGCCGTAGACCATGAAGTTGTTGACGCCCTGATTCCATTTGAGCGCGATTTGCGGCAGCACATCGCCGAAGGAGGTCAGATCCTGCGTCCGGCTGAGTGCGATCGTGTTGCCGAGTGGCCCGGTCAGAGAAAGCGCCGCCGTTGCCTCGTTCCGACCGGCGATGCCGAGCAGGCTGGCCGATAACTGCGCGCCGAAAACCGGCGTGGCGAAAACGTAGGTCGGTCCGTATCCGACAAGGTCGCCTCGGCCGCTGATCCCGACATCGACCCGCCCGCCGCGCGGGAATTGGGCGCCCGCACCGGCTGCCACATCGGTGTGGACATAGAACGTCGCCCACGCCCATCCTGGAGTGCCAGGGGTTGCGGCAAGGCTTCCAAACGTGCCGGGCAGCCAGAAGCTGAGACCTCCTTCGTCGGCGAGCGCGCTCGGCGTAAGCCCCAGCGGAGCGAACGCACTCAGCGCTCCTGCCAGGATGCGATATGTGGTACGTGCCATTTTTTTGCTCTCCTCGGCTGGCTGTTTCTATTTTCAATTCACTTCAAGTACTCCCCGCCAGGTTGCGTTCGATCCGCCGAATCTATTCCGATCCTAATGGTTCATCACAGTGATTTTGACGTTTTGATACCGAGCCATTCCAGCCGGCGACCGTCACCGCCTGCGCCCGCGGATGATTTCGCGATTTCGCGATGTGCCCGGGCAGCCATCCGGCGATGCAGAACACGCCGATTGCGCTGGTCACCAGGATGACCAGCACGATCCAGGCAAAGATGTCGTAGCCGGGCATAAATCCGGCGTTCAGTCCGCGCCCGGCCCGGCGGTCGTGATCTTCTCCATCACGTCGCTGACGGTAAAACTCGCAGCTTTCGCACGCGGCGGGAAAGTCTTGAAGCTTTCGATGTACCGCGAAATGATGGCCTGCGCCGGCACGATCAGAAACACGCGGCGCGCTTGCCAGTCGCCGTAATAGATGCCGTCGACGCCGCGCTCGAACGGATCGGCCCGCAAATTGTAGATGTTGGGCGCACGCAGCTTGGTAAAATTTCCCTGCCAGACCCCGAGCGGGGTCTTGGGATTGATTTCGGTATGCTGCTCCATGAACGCAATCTTCCAGTTGCGTACCCGGAGCGCCATGAGATCCCCATCATCGCTCCAGTAAAGAAACTCTTCGCGCGGCGATTTCTCCATCTCACCCTTGAAAAATGGCATCAGGTTCGCGCCGTCGAGGTGAACCTTGAACTGCTTGCCGTTCAAGATGTGTCCGCCCCTCACCTTTTCCACCAGATCGGTATCATCATTGGCCGCCGCGAAGGTCGGAATGAAATCTTCATGCGCACAGATGTCGTTGACGATCGTTCCCGGTTTGATCGCGCCCGGCCAGCGAATGAGACAGGGCACCCGGAAGGCGCCCTCCCAGTTGGTGGCTTTCTCTCCCCTGAACGGGGTCGTACCGCCATCGGGCCACGTGAAGACTTCAGCGCCATTGTCGGTGGTGTAGACCACGATGGTGTTATCGGCTACGCCGAGATCGTCGAGCAGCTTCAACAGCTCGCCGACATGTCCGTCGTGCTCCACCATGCCGTCCGGATAGAGGCCGAGCCCGGTCTTGCCCTGCGATTCCTTCTTCAGGTGCGTGAAGATGTGCATCCGCGTGGAATTGAAATAGCAGAACCACGGCGTGCCGGCGCGCTGCTGTCGATTGATGAACTCCTTGGCGGCAGCGAGGAACTCCGTGTCGATGGTTTCCATGCGCTTGGTGTCGAGCGGACCCGTATTCTCGATCACCTGCTTGCCGACGCGGCCATAGGCCGGATCGACGGTCGGATCGTCGCGGTCGCTCGCCTTGCATTTGAGCACCCCGCGCGGCCCGAACTTGGCGCGGAAGCGCGGATCTTTGGGATAGTCCGGGTTCTCCGGTTCTTCCTCGGCATTGAGATGATAGAGATTGCCGAAGAACTCGTCGAAGCCGTGTACGGTCGGTAGGTGCTCGTTGCGGTCGCCGAGATGGTTCTTGCCGAACTGACCGGTGGCGTAGCCGTACGTTTTCATCACATCGGCGACGCAGGGATCGAGCGGCCCGAGCCCGAGCTCGGCGCCGGGCAGGCCCACCTTGGTCAATCCGGTGCGGATCGGCGATTGCCCCGTGATGAAGGCCGCGCGTCCTGCGGTGCAGCTCTGCTGGCCATACCAATCGGTGAACATGGCACCTTCCCTGCCGATGCGGTCGATGTTGGGCGTCCGGTAGCCCATCACTCCCAAGTTGTAGGCGCTGATGTTGAACCAGCCGATGTCGTCGCCCATGATGAAGAGGATGTTCGGCTTGCGGCCGGAGGGAGCGGAGGGCGTTGCCGGCGCCGCTTTCTGAGCTTGCGCCAGCGCGCGGGAAGTCAGCGTCGCAGTCGCTACCAGTGTCGAGGTGCCAAGCAGAAGATTACGCCGGTCGATCGATTGCGTCTTGTCAGTGTTGTTCTGGTTTCTGACCTCGCTACTCATTCCAAACTCCTCGGCTTGACTAACTGATTGTCTTCATTTCAGCGGTGCCGGTGGCCTCTTGCGCCGCCGGCAACGCAAAAGCGCTCAGCTCGCGGTGCGCCCGCCACCCATGGCATTCTTGATCACGCCGATAATCGCGGTGAGGACTGCGCCGGAAACGCCGCCGCCGACGGCTTGCCCGACCAGTGCGCCGACATCGACATTGCCCGCAGCGCCTTGCAGCAGCGGCAGCAAGGTGGTGAGCAGCGTCCCACCGCCTGCGCCGCCGATCGCGCCGGCAACGGTGTTGCCAAGCGTGCCGAGGTCGAAGTTCTTCATGGTGGCGCCGGCGGCGTTTCCACCGAGAGCGCCTGCGACAAGCTGAACGATCAGGTTGATAAGGGTTGCAGACATTTTGGTTCTCCTCCGATCGACGGCGGCTTTGCCGTCAGTTGCCCGTTGGTAATGTGAGACTGAATCCCTGCTTCTCGAGTTGCTCTCCAACTGCCGTCAGTCGAACTTGTCGGAATTTCCGGTCTCACTCATGGCTTCTCTCCTGCACGAACTACGCAGCGGAATCCGAGATGGCTTGTTGACGTGTCGATCGGTTCGGCGTGGCGCGCTGCGGGGCGATAGCGGCGGCAATAGTTCGGCGCACAGAGGTGCGAGCCGCCCTTGATGACCTTGCGCGGAATCCTGATCTGCGGCTGGCACGGATCGTAACTTTCGCTTTCGGGGCCGCCGCGCGGATTTTGCGGGATGCAGCACGGCTTAGCGGCGTCAGCCTCGTGCCTGGTCGACCACCAATCTGTGGTCCACTCCCAGACATTGCCAATCATGTCGTGGAGGCCGTAACCGTTCGGCGGAAACGCCGTGACCGGCGAGGTGCGGTCGTATCCGTCCTCGCACACATTCTGGTTCGGAAAATTGCCCTGCCAGGTGTTCGCCATGTGCTTGCCGTCAGGGGCCAGCGTGTTTCCCCAGGCAAACTCTTCGCCATCCAGGCCGCCGCGCGCAGCAAATTCCCATTCGGCTTCGGTCGGCAATTCCTTGCCGGCCCATTTGGCGTAGACAGCCGCGTCGTCGTATGAGACGTGCACCACCGGATGCTTGTCGAGCACATTGATGCTGCTCTTCGGTCCATAAGGATGCCGCCAGTCCGCGCCCCTCATCAAGGTCCACCACTGACTCCAGTCGCTGAGGTCGGTCACGCGCGGCAGCGGCGAGAAGACGAGCGATCCCGCAAAGATCAACTGCGGTAGTGCATCGGGATAGTTTTTCGGATCTGGCGGGATCTCAGCGAAGGTCACGTAGCCCGTAGAGCGCACGAATTCCTTGAATTGCCGGTTCGTCACCGGCGTGCGGTCGATCCAGAAGCCATCGACCGTCGCACGATGAGCCGGCGCCTCCTCGGGGTAGTGATGGTCGGAGCCCATCCGGAAAGTACCGCCGGGGATCCAGACCATGTCGGGGATGCCGGCGAGATCAGGCGCCTGTTCGATTGGTCTGATTTCTTGATGCAACATCGTGGTATCTCCCCGCGCGCTGCATCGTTATCGGCAGTAGTCCCAGAATCCCTGGGTACGGGACGGATCGGTGTAGTACCAGCACATTCCTGGCGCGGGAGCCGCTCCCGCCCAGGCTGCTGCGGTCGCCGCACTCACGAAGCCGATCGCCGCACCGGCCGCGATCGCGCCACCTCTGGGCCAGCCATACCAGCCGGGACGCGCCCAACCCCCACGTCCTACGACGGCGGTTCTGCTGCGAACAGCGACATTGCCGCGCGGTCCAACGACGGCGGTACGGCTGCGATAGGCACCGCCGCGATATCCGACGGCGGCGCCGCCGCGATGGCCAACCATGCCGCCGCGCGGACCGCGCGCCATCCCGCCACGCCGGGCAACCGCGCGCACCTCGATGAGATCACCAGATGCCTGCGACGCGGCCTTGATGCCAAAAGCAGAAGGCGTTGCGACATTCAAGGCCGAGGCCGGCGTCATCATCACGACGGCGCCCAAACTCCCAATCAGTAGGATCTTGGCGGCGGCTGATGGAAAGTGAAGCTGTGACATTGAACGCATGTTACTCCCTCCCAATTTCCGAGATGTCTTTCAGGGTAAAACGTCAGACCTCGTCCGCTTTGGCGCACATGCTTTCGCGCGCAGCATCTCGCTGCGCGTTCTCCGATTTGAGCCGGAGGTATCCGCGTGCCCATTCTCGTTGAGGTTTAGATGCTAGGCCAATCCGGCCACGCTGTGATGTGCAGTTTGTGCCAATCGACATCGCAGTCCGGCCCACGCTTAACGAATGATGACAGAGATCGGTCAAGATCTTCCCGTCGCTCGAGCAGGCTCATTCGATAAAACAAGGAGAACTCTTCGACTTGATTTAAATCAAGGTGCCCCACGCTTGCCGCGTTTTGGTCGCGGGACACTTGGTCGCATTCGCGGGATTTCGTGCTGTTGTCACATCACCGATCACGCTATCGTCGTCTGATTTGGACAGCAATGGCGAGGGTGGCGGTGGCCCAGCACCTCAGAGTCGAAAGACGCGATCTCGATGGCTTCGAGGGTTTGCAGCAAGCAGTCAAGGGTACGCATTTTGATATCCTGCAGCTCGGCCGCGGCAAACTGGGCGGATGCATTTCCCATCTGGGAATCGGTGACTTCACGCTGAGTGTCTGCGCCTTCAGTGAAGGCGTCTGCGCACAGCGCACTTCCGCAGACGTGAAGATACTCGTCGGCATGTTGCTGGGCGCCGCGGATCGGGTGACCCAGTGGTCGTTCGACATGCTGCCTTCGGACATCGTCGTGATACCTCCGCAGGCAGAGCATCACGCCGTTCACTGTGGCGCATCTGCTTATGCGGTCATTCGACTGGACCCACACGAACTGCCGACGGTCTTCGGCGGCGATCCCTGGTTGAGCGATGCGGAAAATTGGCGTGAGAAGAATCGTTATCGGGCAAATCTGGAACCGTCACACACAAATTGTGACCGACCACGGCTTTTGGGAGCTTGGCCGGTTTGCGGTTGCCTCCCGCACGCTGTTTGGAGAGTCGCCGTCGGACACATTGCGGCAGTCCACATGCCAGGCCACGTTGGTGCCCGGCAGTTTCTCATCTCTTGCGGGTGTCCACTGAGGCCGGGGCGGGCTGCAGACCTCGCCCCCTCCGCACCCGGCTTTCGATAGCCGATAATTGGTAACGTCGTCTTCACGGCTTCGCTTTGACGCTTCACAGCGAGCAGTTCGACAGCTCGAGCTCTCGTTCGCTCAACCTACCATCTCGACTTTCCCGCTTTTGAGCCGGTAGATGCCGCCGACGACTTTCAGCTTTTTTTCGCCCACCGCCGCGCTGAGGATGGGTGCCGCTGATCTTAGCTTGGCTACGTTATCGATGACGTTCTGTCGGATCGCGTTGTCGAGAGCATCCCCGCTTTGTGAGGAAGCCGCTTTGACCGACGGCGCAATGGCTGCGACCAGGGAGGGAATGTGTCCGGGCGGCGGCTTGCCGTCTTTCAGCGACTTGATGGTCGCGTCGACGGCACCGCAGGCGTCATGCCCCAGAACCAGAATGAGCGGCGTATTGAGGACCGCGACCGCATACTCGAGACTGGCGATGGTCTCTTCGCTGGCGAAATTGCCGGCGATACGGCACACAAAAAGATCACCACGGCCGCTATCGAATGCATATTCGGGAGCTATACGCGAGTCGGCACAGCTCAAGATCGCTGCAAATGGGTTTTGGCCGGCCGCTAACGCCTCGCGCTCGTGCTTGAAATCGTGGCGCCGCATCAGCCCTTCCACATAGCGTTCGTTGCCCTGGACCAGTCGTTTGAGAGAGTCCTCCGGGGAAAGTACGTTCTGCGGTTTAGGCGGCTTCGATTCCTTCTCTTTCGCGCTCACCTCGCCGGCGAGCAAGAACCCTGCCGAAGAAGCCGCAAACAGGCCAAGTGCCCGCCGAGAGATGCCCCTGCCGGGCCGGCAGATCTCACACATGTCTTCCTCTCGATCGGTTCGGTTTTGCTTCGACCGGTATATCACTTCGATCGTAGGCTGAGATACCGCTCGCGCTATGCAAATTCGGCGGATCAGTACCGTCCTCCAAATCCGGCTCAGGAGGGCCGCCGCGGCCCAAGCTATCACAATGCAAAATGGCCGCTAGCTAGGCGGCCCAATTGCATTTCGAATGTTTGATCGTGCGAGTTCTTGGCCGCACGGGCTCGGGTTGCGCTGGCGGAGCTTAGTGTTGCACCTGCCCGCTATGTTTAGGGGGGCCGGGTTTATAATGATGTTGGTGGTGAAGCCGGGTTGCGATGGGGCCGATTTTGAAACCCATGGCTCGTCGACGTAGACATAGCACGTCGCGCAAATCGCGTTGCCGCCGCATTCCGCGACGATTCCTTTGATGCCGTGACCTAGCGAGTGCGGCGTGTCCTACGCCGCGCGCAGAGTTTCGGGAGCCTTTCGGGAGCGATCCAGCCAGCCAACGAAGCGCGCCACCAGACCGGAGGGCTCGCCACTATTGTCGTTTGGCGCGAACGGGTCCGCGTAACATCTGGCGCCTGCCGCCTTGGCAAGCTCAGCCACCGTTTCGGTCATGCCGGGCGCACCCGCGGTATAGACGAGGTCTTCCGGCGACAGGGCTGGCAGGTAATCCGTGGGCTGGCCACTTCGGATGGCGTACGAGACGCTCTGCGGCTCCGACACGACCGGGACAATGGTGACGTTAGGGAAGCGTGCCAATCGGCACAAGGCGCCATGCATGTAGAACGACCGGAGCTTTCGAGTGGAAACGACGAATGCGAGCTCGCGCTGCGGACGCTCGGTGATGGCGGCGGCTGCGATTGCCCACATCGGTGCAAACCCGGTCCCACCGGCGATCAGAATCACGCGACCGCGATGGTTGCGCCGGTGAAATGCGCTGCCGAACGGGCCCGACAGCCTCACGCGGTGGCCAACGCGAATCCTGGTTCCGATCACGGAAGATACGGCTCCGTGCGGCAGGCGCCGGATGTGAAAATTCAGCCGGCGGCTGCGCGGCGCCCCCTCAAGCGGATAGGTCGGGCTATAGCATCGCGCCGGAAAGCCTCGAAATTGAAGCTTGCAATATTGGCCGGGCAAGTGCCGGAACGGTCGCTGGAGCTCAAGGCCGACGCCGACGACATCGGGGGCAAGCCGAACCAATTCGGCCACGCGCGCCGGCGTCGAAATTGGTTCGGGCGTGGGCTCAGCGACGACTTGAAGATCGGAGACGATCCGCGCCTGGCAGGCGTAGATCATATCGCTGTTGTCATCGGTACCGCCGAATACCTTGCCATCCACTAGACGCACCCGACAGGACCCGCAAATGCCGCTGCGGCAGTCGTAGGGCAGCTCGACGCCGCTCATCAGCGCGCCGTCGAGCAGGAGATCACCGCAATTGGCAAGAAACGTCTCGTTGTTGAAGGTCACCTTGCAAATCTTAGCCATTACTCCACCTCAATGCGAATTGGACGGACATGACGCGTGTGCCCGATCTGGCTATGATCGAAGGCTGCGACACGCATGAAGACGCCTGTCTTGATCGGGACGTCAAACTGGCTGTGCGTATCGAGGCGACGCGCGACCTCGAGCGACCAGTGGCCGGAGGCCCATCGCGCCGCGCATCGAACGTCGGCGCGATCGCCTGAAAATTCTCCCGATATGATCACCCCGGGAATGACGGTGCCGACGGGAATCTGACGGTCCAGCTCCGTCGTGTACGGCACCGATTCGGTCTCTGTCATGAACCAGCGCGCGCCGTCGCTCTCGCCGACCTCCGGATCGAGATTGATGGATCCCATCGCCGCGGTCGTCGCGGCCGCATCCTTCGGCAATCGGCGCGGCCTGATCAATTGATTGCGGTCCGTCGGGTTCAATGGCGCATCGAAATTGTTGAAATAGTTTGCAGTGCCGGGGTCGGGCGCGAATCCGCCCCTGTACGGAACGACATTATTCAATTGCATCGGGGTCGGCTTGAGCGGCGGGCCGAAATGATCGTCATCCATCCAGCCGCTTGGGCCGCCGCTGGTGGCCTTCCATTGCCACACATCCGCATAGATTCCCTCGGCCGGTGTGTAATGCAGGCCTCTCCCGGTCTTGGTCGCCGGTGCGTCTGCAACCGGCTGTGGGCCAGCGTGGAAAGTGTGGTCGCCGGCAAGCGTTGCCTCCAGCGTCGTGAACAAGATGGCGAACTTGTCTTCATTGAAGTCGCGCTCTTCGCCCCTCTCATAGCCGTCATGAAGCAGCTGCCAACCGTCGGCCCTCTTGATTAGCGGCAGTTGCTTCAGCGATCGCGTGGGATCCTCCCAGGTGAACAGGAAATACGCCCAGGTACCGTCGTGCACCGCGCGAATATTGATCCTGGTTTCACCCTTGCCGTCGAAATTGTCGCCCTGATTTGTCATCAGAGAGAATGGCTGGATGTTTCGCCAAACCGGATCGGACGTGTCGCCGTCAAGAATGGGAGCTTCCCCGCTCGAGATCCGGTGGATGTACAGGCTGTCAACCACCAGAACATCGGTCCCGATCAGCACGCCGGTGCCCAGAATTGCAAAGGCCGCTGCAACAATGAAAGGGTTTGAATGCAATGTGACGTCTCGCTGTTTTGCGGCGCTGCCAGTTTGCGCCCCCGCCTGCGGCCGCTGCCGAGACGGCGCCGCCGGCTGTCCGGATTGTTCGACCAGCAACGCGAGTAGCTCCGCGGCATCTAGGCGAGGTGGCGGAGGCGGCAAACGTCCCGGACGAACAATGCGAAAAAGCTGCGAAGTGCCGCCGATCATGACCTGGACGACAACATGCAGGCAGGTAAAGAGCGGAACGGCCCAGCTCGCCCACCAGTGTGCGGCCGCTACGCCATGGTCCGCGAAGAGACCAAAATAGAGAAGGCCGCCACTGACGATCAGGGTCGCCATGGTGAGGAAGAACACCCAGGTAAGAAGGACGCTGAACGCGCCGAGACGGCCGTGCTTTCGCCCGATCAACGCGCGCAGACGGAGTTTGTCCAATCGAACGCGGCTGCTAAGCCCGGATCGGACTAGATAGACCGTGTAGGCGATCGCAATCGCGATCAGCACCACGGCGGCTTCGATGTGCATCGTCCAGACGTTCGTCCGTGGCAGCAACGCATCGAACAGGTTGATCCACGTTCGCCCCGGCGCTTCCGTAGCGATGCGCAGACCGCTGAGGAAGGCGACGCCGATTGCCGCGACGACCAGCCAGTGCAACAGGACCGTGCCGTAATCGGTCTTCCGCTGTCTCACCCGCGCACTCCCTTTTCACGCGTGCGGCGGGCTTCGGTTTTCGTTCGGCACGCGTCATTTACGTATCTGCCAGATACGCAATACGAATCTCGATCGGATATCTCCGAGCGCAGCCGTACAATAACTTGATAACGCATACTCAACTGTTCCCCAAAGAGAAGATCGCCGGTCAGCGAACAAAACTTCTCCTTTCGTCGACGCGCAGCATCGTCGTCCAAACAAACACGCCCGGCTGAATTGAACGATTGCACCAGTCTGCGCGTGGTTGAGTCGCTAGCTGCGGATCCCAGGACTACCCGGCGGGTTCGCGCTGTATGCCAACCGGCTCATGTTACTTCTCCCCTGCTTTTCGTCGCGCCGTCGGCTTCGAAAGAAACTGACGAACGCCGTTGGCCGACCGGACAAAGATATTCGGGTTCGTGGCGTCATTCGGCCGAGACGAGGGCCAATCGCTGTTGAAGCAAGGTGATAGGCTGACGATTCTATGACTGCGATCATGGCGCGTAGCCGCCACCCGCGCGTCACCGAAATAATAATGTCTTCGTGCGGCGGTGCGAGTCGGTCGATTGCACATCTCTCACGCTGAATTTTCTTTGTGATTCGAACCGTCCGTTTGTCTCGCGTCGCCAGAATGCCGCAGCGAAGTGGTCGTCGGTCCAATTGCTGCCGGAAAATGGACAGCATCCGCTGCCAACAAAAGTTCGACTAACGCGCGGTGAGAAGATGCAATGGGGAGTGACATGCAAGATCGGCGACCGTCTTCGCGGTTCAGCCCACGCAGTTTTCTGGCAACGGCAGCGGATGATCCGGTCTCGCGCGCTCTGCGCGAGAGTGCGCGACGGATGACCGGTATTGCCATATTCAGCGGCGTGATCAATCTGTTGATGCTGTCCGGCTCTCTTTATATGCTGCAGGTCTATGACCGGGTCATTCCGAGCCGCAATCTTGCAACATTGTTTGGTCTTTCGGCGATAGTGCTGCTTGCCTATCTGGTGCAGGGATATTTCGAGGCGCTGCGGGCAAGGATGCTGTGCCGGGTCGCAACGCTTTTTGATGTCGACCTACAGGAAGCGATCCACAATGCACTGGTGACGTTACCACTTCGAGGTGTGAAGCCGGCTGCCATGCAGCAGCCATCGCGCGATCTCGAGCAGGTCCGCGCTTTCATGTCGAGCATGGGACCGACGGCGTTCCTCGACATGCCCTGGATTCCGATATTCCTGCTCGGACTGTTTTTGTTTCATCCCGTGATTGGAATGACCGCGCTGGCAGGAACCATATCGATCGTGGCCATGACGGTCCTGACCGAACGCCTATCGCGTGGAGCGGCCAAGGCCGCGACGGAGTCCAGCGCACAGCGGCAGGTGCTCGTGGACGCTATCCAGCGCAACGCCGAGGTCATCCGCGCGCTCGGCATGACGGATCGATTCAAGGCGCGGTGGTCGCAATCGAACGAGCGATACCTGCAGGAAAATATGCGTGCCGCCGACCTGTTCGCCAATCTCGGCTCGGGCGCCAAGGTGCTGCGTTATGTCCTGCAGTCCGGGATGCTGGGGGTGGGTGCCTATTTGGTCGTCTCCGACAAAGCTTCCGGCGGAATCATGATCGCGTCCTCCATCATGATGGGGCGGGCGTTGGCGCCAGTCGAGGTCGCCTTGTCCAGCTGGAAGCAGCTTGTTGCCGCTCGTCAGGGGATCACGCGGCTGCGCGCGATTTGCAAGGAGACGGCAAGACCGCCGGTGCCGTTATTGGACCTGGCGCGTCCCTGCCGCGAATTCGTCGTCCAGCAGCTCACAGTCGCAGCGCCTGCCACCGATACGCCCATCGTCTCGAGCGTTAGTTTCGCGCTCACAGCGGGTATGGGCCTGGCTTTGCTGGGGGCCAGCGCATCCGGCAAAACCTCGCTTTCCAAGGCGCTGGTCGGAATTTGGCCGGCCAAGTCCGGCACAGTTCGACTCGATGGCGCTGCGATCGATCAGTGGCGAAGCGAGGATCTCGGACGGCATATCGGCTATCTGCCGCAGGAAGTCGCCTTGTTTGACGGTACCATCGCCGAAAACATCTGCCGCTTCGATGAGCGCGCGACATCAGAGGCAATTATCAGGGCGGCGCAGATCGCTGGCGTTCACGATCTCATCCTTCGCCTGCCTAACGGCTATTCGACCCCGATCGGTCAGGGTGGCTTGTCGCTGTCGGCGGGTCAGCGGCAGAGAATCGGGCTCGCGCGTGCCATCTATGGCGATCCGTTTCTGGTCGTACTCGACGAGCCCAACGCGAATCTCGATACCGATGGCGAGAACGCATTGAGCCGTGCCATCCAGATCCTGCGCCAAAGCAAGAGCGTTGTGATCGTGATATCGCATCGCCCCAGCGTGATTGCGGCATTGGATATGGCGCTCGTGCTTTACGAAGGAAGATCGATCGCCTTCGGCCCGTGCCGGGAGATATTCGCTCGCGTCGGTGCAACCGTGACGCAGAACGCGCCGAGAACCCAAGCGCGCCCCGGTCCCAAGTCGGCGCCGCAATACGCCGCAGTGCCTGAGCACGTCTAGTGGTCCGATTCTAACATTCGCATCTCTTCTCAGCGTGCACTTTTGCGAATGTTCGAATCAAAGGACCACTAGCAAATGTCTGTTTCTAGTGGAGTTTAGGATTTGACATTCGCTTTCCAAACTCGCGGCCGGATGGGTAGCGAATGTCAAATCCACTCCACTAGTGCGGCGAATTTGAAGTTCCTATCAGTTTCGACGTGAGTTCGTTATAGGAGCTTCAAATTCAAAGCCGCACTCAAATCAATAAGTTGCTAGAGCTCCTTTGATTCCGACGTTCGCATCGGAGGGGCCGCAACAGCTTGCGAACTTCGGAATCGGAGCTCTAGCTATGCGGTACGCTGAGGACAATCGATACCACGACGAATCTGCGCAAAACCGAAGCGGCGAGCCTTACGCCGACGACATCGGACCACAGGGCGACGCGCTGATCCTTGAGCTGCAGCGATTGCGCCAGGCGCTTGACGGTGAACGCCGAGACGGCCGGCAATCCCCTGCCCCGCCCGGACGCGGCGAAGCGCGGAAACGTCAAGCACCGCGCAAACCCCAACGGCAAACACACGGTGCGAGGCGAAAGAAGAGTAAGGTCAAGCAGGCCATCGATATTTGCCTGAAGCCGTTCGGCATAGCGGCTCCCGTCCAGGCCGAAGACGGCAGTAGCCACCGGGCTGAGCCGGTCGTACGGCCGTCCTATCAGGAGAGCCCACCTTTATTTCCACGCGATCCCGTCTTGATGGATCTGGACAGGCCCGGGCCGGACATGCCCGCGCCCGAGGCTTCGCATTCATCGCGAATTGGCGAGGGCGAAGCCATTGTTACCGCAGATGCCCCTCAGCCTACGGTCAACACGGCTGTTGCGGATGTGATTGGCAAGTGCCGCAACGGTTTGATGGTGGGTGCAGACTTCATTCTCGATCGCGGCGGCGCACCTCCTGTAGACGACGGCGAGCATGGTTTGCAGACCGGCGTCCAATGGGCGTTTGAACACGAACTGCGAGTCGGCCTTCGGGTTCTCCTCACCGCCGGCATCGTCGGTGGAGGTTGGGCCGCATTCGTGCCACTCGCGGGAGCCGTCGTGGCGCCCGGCAATCTCGTCGTGCAATCCAACGTCAAGAACATCCAACATCCGACTGGGGGGGTCGTCGACGAAATCGATGTGCATGACGGAAGCCGGGTGCAGACGGGCGAACTGCTGCTCCGGCTGGACGCGACACAGGCGCGCGCCAGCTTGCAAATGGTGACCAAACAGCTCGATGAGGTGCGGACAAAGATGGCTCGCCTCGTGGCCGAGCGCGACGGCCTGGCGCGAATGGAACTTTCTTCGGAGCTTGCATCGCGTTCGGGAGATGAGACCGTAAAAAGCCTGCTTACGTCGGAACGTTCGCTGTTCATGGCTCGCTCAGCCGCACGCCAGAGCCAGAAAGATCTACTGCAAGGCAGGGTTGCGCAATTGACCGAGGAAATTGCGGGCCTCGAAGCGCAGCGCGATTCCAAGGACAAGCAGCTGGAACTAATTGCGAGCGAATTGACCGGCGTGCAGGAGCTTTATGATAAGCACCTCGTGCCGCTGGCCCGCCTGACAGCGCTGCAGCGGGATTCCGCGCGGATCGACGGCGAGCGTGGGCAGCTTGTGTCCTCCATAGCCGAGACAAAATCAAAGATCGGCGAGACTCAGCTGCAGATGGTGCGCACGGATCAGGATTTTCGCACCGATGTCGTGAAAGAGCTTGGCGAGGCCCAGGGCAAAGAGGCCGAACTGGTTGAACGCAGCGTTGCGGCACGCGACCTGCTCGACCGAATCGAGATCCATGCGCCGGTATCCGGTCTCGTTCATCAGCTCACGGCTCACACGATCGGCGGGGTCATACGCCCGGGCGACACCATCATGGAAATCGTCCCTGACGCGGAAGACTTGCAGGTCGAGGCGCGGCTGCAGCCGAAGGATATAGACCAGGTGCGCTTCGGTCAGCCGGCGTTTGTCCGCTTTTCCGCGTTCAACCAGCGTGTCACGCCGCAGCTCACCGGCACCGTCTCTTATGTCTCGGCCGATACGAGCCATGATCCGCAGACTAGCGCGCCTTATTTCACGGTGAGAGTCGTGCTGTCGGACCAGGAGCGCCGGCGGCTTGCCGGTCAGCAACTCGTGCCGGGAATGCCTGCCGAGGTCTTCATGCAAACGCGAAGCAGGACGATGATGAGTTATCTCTTCAAGCCGATCGCCGATCAGATGCGCCGCGCCTTCGTCGAACAGTGAACGGTACTCTCGATCGTAGTGAGCTGCCTCTGTCAAAGGCGGAGTGGATCGCGGGACAGACGCGGTTGCGGCGCGCGACCTCGCTTCAAAGACTCGCCGCAATCATACAGCCGACGAGCCAAACTGCAGACACAGTTCTAACATGCTCCCTGAGGATGCTCCGAAGTAGCAGGTGTTCTTGAAGGGGAGAATGCAATGGCAACTCGCGACATGATTCGCTCGCGTTTCTACGAAAGTGGTCAAGCCTTGCAGAACAAGCGATTCTACGGCCGCGTCAGCGGCAGTCGATCCGGACACCATGCACAACGAGTTCACACGCAACTGCAGGGAGGCTAAGCAATGACCATTGCGACCGATCGAGCCACGGCATTAGGCGCCGCAACCAACGACCTCGGACAGGCCGGACTCATTTTCAACGACGCGGTTCGTCTGAGTAACGGCGGACTTTGGTCAGACCCAGCAGACAGCAGCAACCAACTCAACTACGCCAGCATGTACGAGGCGGACATCAGCGCTCTCAAGGCTGACATCACTTCGGCAACGACCAATGGGGCGACCGTCAATGGCACCGCGGTCACACTGTCCAACCCCAATACACTGAGTGAGATCCTGGGACAGCTCAATGATCTTGCAACAGCAGCGCCGCAGGCCATTGGTAACAGTGCGGCGGCAATTGCAGCTCAGGCGGTTATTCACACCGAGCAGCAGCAGATCCTGAGCGAGATCGCCAACGACACCAACCTGCAAAATGCGCTCGCGGCGAATGGGGTCACCAATCCCGGTACCGGCGCCACCGATCAGGGCTTTCAAGCCCTTCCGGCCCAGGCCGCTGACGATTCAGCGGCGATCGCTACCGCCAAGGCGGGCGCCAGCCTGTCGGACATCGGCACGGTTTTCAACGCCGCAACGAACCTCGCGGATGGCGGACTGAACCACAGCAACCTTGCCGAGTTCAACACGGACATGAAGGCAGTCGCCACCGGCCTGCAGAATTTCATCAACAACGGAGGGCTTGCGGAAATCCAGGCCAATTCGGGCGCCGAGCATGCGCTCGCCGTGGCTGAGGGCATCTCGGACAGCGCGGCACAAGCCCTGACCGGCGTCCATCTCCAGACCGTGCTCAACCAGATCGAACTCCAGGTCAAAGATTTCGATGCCACCTATGGGGCGAACCCGAACGTCGCGGCGCGGGCGACCAACGACAACCTGCTCGACATCATCGACATCGTGCAGAACGATCAGGCGCTTGCGGCAAATGCGGGCAATCCGACAGCCACTGCAGCCGGCTTGGCGGCGAACAGCTTTACGACAAGTCACGATGGAGGGTTCGCCAGCCAACCCGGATATCTGGAAGGCACCATTACGCACTACCAGGACAATCAGGCGCAGACGGATTTCTGGTCTGCCTTTATCGCCGGCGCTAACAATCTCAACAACGCGCTCACAGCGGAAGCCAATGGAACGACGCATCTCGATAGCGCGGGTCTCAACGCGCTGATCCAGCAGGTACAAGGCTATGAGCAACTCGGTGCATCCTTCGACGGGGCGCAGGGCGGCATCTTTGGGGCTCGATTCGACAACGAGCTTCTCGGCGGCACGCTGAAGGCCGACACAAGCTCGGCTCTCCAGGCGCTGCATGACGTCCTGAACAATGGAGGCACCGTCTCGGCCACCGATGCAGCGCAGCTCACCGCCGCAGGCGACGGCTATGTCGGCGATGCCCAGGACGTCTCCGGAAACAATATTCCGAACGGCGGCGGAACGTATGTGGGGACTGCGACGACCGTTGCCGGCGCGACCACGACGCAGATCGCGGATGCCAACAGCCCGACATCAGGCAATGTCAATGGCAACGACCAGCCGACCAATCATCCGGTCAACGGGCTGACGGACAAAGGGTTTGGCGTCACCGATCCGCATGCAGGCGCGGGTGCTGGCACGCCTGTTTCGGCTGGATCCGGTTCAGGAGCCGATCCAGGCGGGTCGTCGACCTCGATGCTTACCAGCGCCATCACCAGCGATATCGCGAGTCTAGTCCAGGCTCTGGAAGGCGGACAGACAAGCGCCATCAGCACGGCCGTCGCAACTTTGACGGCAGCGATAAGCGGTAATTCCAACAACAGTGCAGGCAGCAACAATGGTGCTGGCAGCAACAGTGCAGCGAGCGGCCACAGTGGCAACGATGGTTCACCCTTAACGGACGCCGGAGGCGCCGGCCTGCCCGATCAGTTCGCTAACTTCAGCCACCATCATCATTTCGAGCACATGTGGCACTGACGGACCTTGATGGTATGCATCCGCAGCGGCGAGCGCGCCCTTGTCATCACTTTTGACGGGGCGCGGTCGCCGGCTCGCTTTGGTCCGCAAGCACCTTTGGCGTCGCGTTCAAGCCGGCCGCTTGACTGCACCCCTATCGGGCATGCCGGGCGCCTGGGATAGCTCCGATGATTGCGCAGGTGACGCCGGACTTCGGCGGCTTTCAGTGAATCGCCGCATACATGATCTTTTCCTCGGTCGCTTCCAGCGCGGAGAACTCCTCGACAACTTTACCCTGCCTGCAAACGAGAATTCGATCCGACAGCGCCATGATTTCCGGCAAGTAGGAGGAGATCACGACCACCGCCTTGCCTTCGTCGGCCAGTTTGTTGATCAATTCGTGAATCTCGACGATGGCCCCCACATCGACACCCCGCGTCGGCTCATCGAAGATGATCAGCTCCGGATCCTGGATCAGGGATTTGGCGATCACCACTTTTTGCTGATTTCCGCCCGACAGCTCGACGACCTTGACTTCATCGCCGATGGCACGGACCTTCAGACGTTCAATCCACGTCTTGCCTGCCACATTGCTTTCGCGCCGCGATAACCAGGCCCGCCCCGCCGGAAATTTGGCGAGCAGCCCAAGATACAAATTGCGTGCGATCGACGCGGTTTCAAAGAAACCCTCGACCTTCCGGTCTTCGGTGACGTAGGCAATACCCGCCTTGACGGCGGGCCCCGGCACCCGGTAGCGCACCGGCTTGTCGTTCAGAAGAATCTCTCCGCCATGAAAGAAGTCACGCTTCATGACGCCCGATACTATCTTGAATGTCTCGGTGCGGCCAGCGCCGACGAGACCGAACACGCCGGTAATTTGGCCCGCAAATACAGATAGCGAATTGTTCTTCACCATCGGCGCCATCTTGAGATTCTGCACCGTCAGAACGCGCCTGCCCAAGGGGCGGACCTTCTCCTTCCGTGCCCCATAGAGCGTTTTCGAAAGATCCCGCCCCACCATGGCCTGAACGATCCGGGCCCGGTCAAACTTTGCGGCATCGTCTGTGACCACATGCTTTCCGTCGCGAAGCACGGTAATGCGGTCGGCGAGCAGCAGCGCTTCCTCGAGAGCATGCGAGATGAAGATGATGGACACGCCCCGCTTCTTCAGATCGCGCACCAGATCGAAGAAATACTTCTTCTCCTCCGGTGTGAGGGATGCGGTGGGCTCGTCGAAGATGATGACCTTTGCCCGGTGCAGGACCGCGCGGGCAATCTCGACCATCTGTTTCTTGGCGGCCCCGAGTCCGCTGACCGTGGCCGTCGGCGTCACGTCGAAATTGAGCGATTGAAGGAACTGCTGGGCCGCAATGTAAATGCCGCGCAGGCGATTATAGAACTTCTCCTGACCCAGAAACAGATTCTGCGCCACCGTCATCGTCGGCACCAGGCTGTTCTCCTGGAACACCATCGCGATACCGAGATGCCGCGCCTCGAGCGGGGTCTGCGGAGTGACATCGAGGCCATCGATCGTCATTTTTCCGGACGTCAATGTCACGACGCCGGCCATCACCTTCGTCAGCGTCGACTTTCCTGCCCCGTTTTCGCCCACCAAGGCATGGATTTCGCCGCGCCGTAGTTCAAAGTCGACGCCATCGATCGCCGGCACGCCGGCGTAATGCTTGGTTGCCTTCGACAAGGAGAGGACGGTCTCGGTCATGCGGATGCCTCCGCGTCCAGCCTCTTCAGAGGAAGCCTGAGGATGCGCCGGGGTCCCTTTGCGACCATGACGAGATCGCCGCAGAACTCCACGGCGGACACGATGCCATGATTGAGGCCGTCGACGCGGCTATGAAGCGAGTAGCGCGGCAACCCGTCGGCGCCCAGCCGGATAACAAGACCGTAGGAACGTGGAGGAGCCCACGGCTTCATCACGCCCATGGTCTTGATATGCGCTCCCTGGAGCGGCTCCTTGAAGGTGTTTCCGGACCTGAGCCGCGGGACGACCCAGTATTCCGGATCGATTTCGGCGATCATCCGGCGGCGATACGCCGGTTCTCGAAGCACGAACTCGACCAGCTGCGTGCGGGCGATGAATGCCGTGAGCCAAAAGCCCCCGTCGCCGGCCGTTGCAATCCGGGACGGGTAGACCGGCAAGCGGCCGAGCACGATCTTGCTGCTGCCGTCGGGCGAGATCGAAATCAGACGATGCCGCCAGCTCTCGCTGACGAGCACGTCATCGCCGCACGCCGCGGCGCCGAATGCGTAGCCTAATCCGCCCACAAGGCGTGTCACGGCGCCGGTCTTCGGGTCCAGTCGAAACACCCGGCCGGTCTGGCCAAGCTCCATCAAGTCCCACGCCCAATCATCCACGCCGCGCACCGACGAACCGTCGGTGACGATCAAGGTGCCGTCCGCTGCCGCAGCGAGCGCATTGACGGCATGCAGTTCGCCGCTGAACACCCGCGTTGAATTTTCGGCTGAGATATCGTCGTAGATCCGGATCTCCGTTCCGCCGAGCGCCACGGCGAGCCCGCCGGCTGGCAGCACTGCCAGGGCGGAGATCGAGCGTTCAAAGGTCCGGATCGTCGTTGCCGACGATCCGGCGAAACGCAACAACCGTGGGCCATCGGCAACCAGGAGCGAGTTGCCGTCGACTGCGATATCTTCCGGAGCTTCGCATTCGAGCAGCGTTTCCGCCGATCCGAGCGCCTGATTGGGCTTCAACGCACCGTCAAACGACGGAACGGTGATGGTTGCCTCGCCGCGGCCGAGAACCCGGCTTACAAACTCGCGGATGGAGGCGATCACGACTTCTTCCTCCAACGCTGGTCGTATTGCACGAAGTCGGGATCGGCGTTCTGCAGCTTGAAGCGCCCGATCCGGTTGTTTGCGATACCTCCGAGATAAAGGTAGCCGCGATGCTCCCGCATCGACGTGATCATCGGATGATTGAGGCCCTTGAGATCCCAGAACGACTCCAGGATCTTGCCCTGCTCGTTGAATTTGACGACACAGCCCGTGTTGATATTCGGAAACAGCCATTCATCGACGGGCACGCGCTTTGCCATGCGCCGGCGGAAGCCGGGCATTTTCCATGCAAGGTCGAGCGAGGGGCTGCGCATTCCGACGAGCGCGAGCCAGTAGTTGCCGTCGGAAGCAAGGTTGATATTGTCCGGATATCCCGGGAGATTGTCCATCACGGTCTCGACCGTTCCCTTCCTGGGACCGGCAAACCAGTAGCGCTTGACCGAACAGCCGAACGTCTCGGCAAAAAGTATCGATTGCCCATCGCTTGCGACGGCAACGCCATTCGGAAACTTGAGCCCGCGTAGCGCCGTATGCGTCGCTCCGGTTTTCGTGTCGTAGCAGATGATGCGGCCATTGCCGCGGGCCTCGAGCCCGTCGACCGGCCACTCGTCCATCTCGTAGCGGACGGTCGCCTCCGAGAAGAAGATCAGTCCATCGTCGGTGATATCGAGATCGTCCGCGAGGCGGAGACGGCTGTCGTCGTTCACCGAATAGACGCTGCGGTTGGTCTCGTCCGTGGCCTTTTCGACTGCCCCATCGGGAGCGATCCGATAGAGGCCCATGCCGCCGATGCAGACGTAGAGATTGTCCTGCCGATCAAACGCCATACCGAGAGGTTGACCGCCGATATGCGCGAATACCTCCATTCGCTCGTAATCGGGCGGGAAGAATCGAATGATGTCGCCGTGGCGCGATCCGGCATAGAGAACATCGTTGCGGTCGAGAATGACATCCTCCGGGGCCTCGATGCGCCCGAGACCGATCAGCGAGACCTCCCGCAGCTTGTCATTTTGCTCAAAAGGCCCTCCGCCTCCGATTTCCGTCGGCGGCGGCGGCGGCAATGCATGGTAGGTCGGCGCGACGTAGACCTTGCTGATGATGCGGGTCCGGTTCTTCTGCCAGCGGATATCAATCATCGCGGACGTCAGCAGGATCGTGGCAAGCGCCATACGATTGACCCCGCCGCGCGCGTTCATGGCCGTGAGCCCGTTGGTAACCAGAAGAACGACGAGCACGCCGACCAGCGACTTGACGACCGATCCCTTTCCACCTCCAAGCGTGATACCGCCGAGGACCGTAGCCGTCAGCACGATCACTTCGAGACCAACGCCGATGTCGCCGCCAACCGTACCGAGGCGGGCAGCGAAGAATAACGCGCCGATGCCTGTCAGCACGCCGCTCGCGACATAGCAGAGCGCGATCGTCCGCCGCACGGGGATGCCGGAATTGTAGGCCGAGCGGCGCGAACCACCGATGGCCATGATGTGCCATCCTGGCCGCAACCGGGTCATGAAGACGTGACCGAAAACCGCAATCGCCAGGTAAACCAGCGCAACGCTCGGAATGCCGAACACGTCACCGTTCCCAATGAAATCCCAGGCAGGGATATTGGGGAACGCCGAAGCGATGTCATTCGAATATCGCTGGATCAGAAGATCGAAAGTCGAGCGGTAGATGATCAGCGTGATCAGCGTCGTGATGAAAGCGCGAAGCCGCAAATAGCCGATCAGCAGTCCGTTGATGGCCCCGAGCAAGCCGCCAACCACCAACGTAGCAACGATGACCGCCGGAACAGGCCACCCCTGCACGTCCAGCAGATAAAGCGCGCAGAAATCCGTCAGCGCGAACATCGATCCGACCGAAAGATCGATGCCGCCGGCAACGACGACGAGCCCCATTCCAAGGCCGATGAAGCCGATCTCTCCGGCCTGACGAGCGGTGTCAGCGAGGCTCGCCGGCGAAAGGAAATGCTCGAGCGACCGGCTCAAGGCAAAGCCGACGATCAGCAGCAGGATGACCGGAATGGCGGTTTCGGTCCATCTCTTCGAGAGGATTTCACCGAGAAGATGATCGGGCCAATAGCGATATCGCAGTCGGGTCAGCGTCTCGCGCATCAATCCTTCCCTTGGAGCCCGGCGTACTGACGTGCGCTCGCGTTCCGGAGCGAGCGGTCCGGAACGCGAGTGCGTCACGAGATCACTTCTTTAGGTCAGAAAGATTCCAGCACGTCATCTCGCTATCGGCGTTTGCTTTCGTGACTGGAATCAACGTCGTGTACTCCGAGCCCTTGACCGATCCGGCCTTGACGCCGGATGACAACAGCCACTTGATCGTTCCCGCCATTTGTTCCGCCTGCGTCGGCACGTCATAGCTCAGGTCGAGATCGAACGATCCGTTCTTGACAAGTTCGCAAGAACCCTTCCGCTCTCCGCCGCCGGACGTCGCCAGATAGACTTTCCCGGTCAATCCCGCTTCCTTGATGGCGGCCGCGGTGCCGATGTCCATGCCGTCCCAGAAGCCCACGATACCGCAGAGATCCGGGTTTTGCTTCAACACGGTCTGCGCGATCGCCTTCGCCTTGGCCGCGTCCCAATCGGCCGCCTGGCTCGATACCACCTTGATTTCGGGATGCTTGGCGAGCACGTTTTCGACGCCCTTGAGGGTATAAGCGCTGGCGGCCGCCGACAACGCCCCTTGCATGATGGCGATCTTGTTCGACTTGCCTTGGCATGCCTTCACCACGGCATCGGTGTCGCGTTCGCCGATTTCGATCCAGTTTGCGCCGACGAACGCCGAACTGCGATAGGCGGATCCCATGTTGATCTGGATGACGTAGATCCCCTCGTTCTCGGCTCGCTGCAACAATTTCGCGTAAGTCTGAACGTCGGGATTATGGATCACCATCACCGCAGGCTTTTCGGAAATCAGCGAGGTAACGGCTTGCGCGCCCGCATTCGTGTTCCAGTTGGGATCCCGGATCTCGAATTTGACGCCGTAGGGTTCAAGCTCCTTTTTCAGGCCGGCGTACCAGCCCTCGGTGAGATCGAAGTTCATCGCGACCGGCACATAGGCGACCGTCTTTCCTGCGAGTGAATCCTTGAAAGACTTCTGGAAAGGCTCGTCGATGCCCTTTTGCGCGAACGCCGGGACAGTCAGGCAGGCCAGCAACAACGCGACGACGCTGCCGAGGCCGCATTTATGAAGATACGTCATGTTTTCCTCCGTTTTTAAATCCAAAATCGGGCGAGTTAAATGTCGCCTTGTTGAGCCGTTTCTTCGTTTCTCGGGTTCAGGAATGTGTCCGTGATGACTGCGACCAGCAACACGACCCCCTTGATCAGATTCTGGCCGGCATAGGGCACGTCGAGGATCGTCATCCCGTTCAGCATCGTTCCGATCAGCAGCGTGCCGATGATGACATTGATGACGCCACCCCGCCCGCCCGACAGGCCGATGCCGCCCAGCACGACGACAAGGATCACATCGTAAATCAAGGTCGAGTTGAAGATGCGGGTCGGCATGGAGCTGACGGAAGCCGCCAGCACCAGACCCGCGAAATAGCCGATAAGCGCCGCGAGGACATACTGCAGCACGATGATCGGCCTCGACGGAATGCCGGTAACGCGCGCTGCGAATGGATTGTCCCCGATGGCATAGATGTAGGCTCCCCAGCGGGTCTGCCGCAGGAGTACGAACACCACGACACAGGCGATCGCAAACATGACGATCGAGGTGGGAATGCCCAGGATGCTGCCCTGCCCGAGCCGCTCGAATCCCGCCATGCCGTCGCTCCACTGGACCACGTCGAGTTGGAACAGCGCTGATTGACCAAGGCCGGCAACAAAGAGACCGGTGGCGAGGGTTGCGAACAACGGCGGTACTTCGGCGTAGGCGATGAGCCATCCGTTGACGAGCCCGATGCCGATCGCCAGGACGGCCGCGACCAGCAAGGATGCGGGCAGCGAGTGGCCGTTCTGAACCATCTGCAGCACAAGCCCCCCGGGAACCGCGAGCGCCGCGATCAGCGAAAGATCGATGCCACGGCCGATGACGACGATCGCCATCGCCAGGCCGAGAATGCCAAGAACCGCCACGTTCTGCAGCAGCGTCAGCATATTCTGCGCTGTGAGAAAGCCGTTCAGGAAGATTGAAAATGCAAGAAACAGGGCCGCGAAGACCGCGAACACGATTTCTTGCTGGCTGAACCTAAAGCGTTTCATCGCAGGCGACCCCGACCCTCAAGGCGAACGGCGTTCAATTCGGTAAGTTTGTGGAAGCGTGGACAAGCTTTCGGCAAGCTCAGCCACGAGCTTCTCGTCGCCGGAAACCACCGAAACCAGGACAAGCGTATTTAGTTTGTCGTCCTTGTCCACCTCGATGTCGGCTTTTGTGCCGGCACCGAAGACCCGCTCAATCTCCGTCCTCACCTTCTCCTGCACCGCGAGATCGCGAAGAGCGGGCTTGAAAATCTTGCCGACCGCGGTCACCGGCAGCGCGTCCAGTTGGACGATGCGCCGGGGCCTGGCGGGCGGTTCATTGACGTTGTTTTCCAGGAACTCACGCAATCGCTCTGCATCGATCGTCTGGTTCGGCGATGGTACCACGAAGAGGATCGGAACTTCTCCCGCATAGGCATCCGGCATCCCCACTGCCGAACTCATCTGCACGCCGGGAAAGCCGTTGGCGACGTCTTCGATCGCGGCTGGGTCGATGTTGTGCCCGCTCCGTACGATCAGGTCTTTCTCGCGGCCCGTGAGCACGAGGCGCTGGTCCGGCGTGAGGTAGCCGACGTCACCCGTTACGATCCACCGATCCTCGGTCAGGACACCGACGTTATGCCCGGGATCGACATACCCCGGAAATACTTGCGGCCCCTTGGCGAGCACAAGACCACTGGTGAGCGGCGGGCATTCGCTGCGCATGTTGGCATCGCCAAGAGGCACGATCTTCGTCCTCGCAAACGGCGCTCTGAATCCGACGCTGCCCTGGAGCGGCTCTCCAAGTCCGGGATTGAATGCGATAGCTGCCGCCGTTTCCGTCATGCCATAGGTTTCAAACAGTCTAATCCCGGTTCGGGCCTGGAATCGATCGCCGATCGCCTTCGGAAGCACGGAGCCTCCAGTCAGCGCCATTCTGACAGTGCCGATATCGCAAGAACCGATCGGCACTTCGGCCAGGGCGGCGATTGAGGTCGGCACTCCGCTTACGATCGTCACCCGAAACCGGGCCACGATCTGCCAATAGTCGCGAATTGCCTCCGGGCTTCTGAGACTGTACGGCGACGGGATAACGACGTGGCCACCGGCTGCGAGAACCGACAACCCGACCGTCATCGTGCCTCCGACATGAAACAACGGGAAGCCGCTCAAGGCAACATCGTGTTCGTCGATTCCATGAACCTGAGCGAAGCTCCAGGCGGCATGAATTTGATTGCCGTGCGTGAGGCGAACGAGCTTCGGGCGTCCGGTCGTCCCACCGGTATGAAAGAGTGCGCACACCAGGTCTCGATCGATCGATGGCTCAAACTCGAGAGAATTCCGCCGGGCGGCAATTGCTTCATCGAAATCGATGAAGCGATCCGCGAGATCGCGGCTGTCTCCCATCACCAGGATCTTTCGCAGCGACCCTACCCGCGCAGCGACGTTCCTCGCCTTTTGCCAAACGGCGGAGTCAGCTGATTCCGACGGGATGACCAGAACACTTGCTCCCTGCGCTTCAAGAAGGTCTGCAATCGCGATTTCGCTGAGCAGAAAGTTGATGGAGCTTGCCACGCCCGCGACCTGAGCGCCGAGCAAGGCGGGAAATACCTGCGGCAAGATCGGGCAAAGAAACGCAACCGTCGGACCGCCTGGCGTGATCCCATACGACCTGAACAGGTTGGCCGCTCCAGAAATATCGGCAAGCAATTCACGATGGGTGAGGCTGACCTGGCGTGTCTCTCGAGGTTTTCCGGTCAGAACCGTCAACGCTCGCCTGTCGGGGTGCAATTGCGCCGTCGACTCGAAGAGCTGGTAGAGACTGCGCGCGGGCACGAGGGATTGGTACGGCAATCGCTCGAGCGCCTCAATGTCTGCAATGGAAACAACGGGCCTTGTGAACCGCGTCGTCATTGGCGAAAGCAGACCAGCAGGCATGGCTGAATTCCCTGGACCGGCACCTGACGCGCATCCCTGCCGAACCAGCGCGCGAACGCCTCCTCCGGTTTTCAAGTAGCTCAATGCCCCAAGCGATACTTGCTTGGGAGCGCAAAGGTTTTGCTTTTAGGCGCAAAGTTGGCTTGCGCGGTGCCGAAGGACACCTAGAATTGCGCCCCTCGACCTTTGGTGCGGCGCACAAAGTCTTACGCCAATGGATGATCGATGGATGACCGATGGATCTGGTGTTCACGACAAAAGGGGTAGAGCCGTCCAAGCGTTACGCAGCTTGGCAAGGGGCTATTTGCGACGTCTATGTCAACGTCGACGTGAACGCCGAGAAGCGCTCCGACTATCATGGCTTTATTCGAGAAGCACGGTTCGGCTCCGTCACGATGACGGACGTCTTGCTATCGGAGCAACGGATAACACGACGCGAGCGGCACATCGCAAAGCTCGACAAGGATTGCTACTACGTCGAGCTCGTCCAACAGGGACAGGTCAACATCCTTCAGGCAGGCCAGACCCTGCACTCCAATCCTGCGGTCGGCGCGATTTTCTCAGCGGCAGAAGCCTACGATCTGGAGTGCATCGGCAGGGTTCGATCGCTCTATCTGGAGATTCCCCGCAAGGAATTCGCTTCGCGGTTCAGTGAACACAAGATCCCCGTCGCAGCGACGATCGCGACCGCGCGCGGTCTCGGCCGGATTGCCGCCGAATTCTGCTCGACGCTCGCCGCGGAAGGAGCTCAATTGGAGGAAGCCGCAAGAGCCCGACTGGGCGGCGAACTCATGGACGTCCTGGCGCTCGCCCTGGACATGGGCGACAACTATGAGCTCACGGAAGACGCGACGGCGCAGAAGGCTCGCTTGCGTTCCGTCAAGGATTGGATCGAAGAACATCTCACCGATCCCGATCTTTCGCCTGAAAAGATCGCCAAAAGTAACGGCGTGTCGTTGCGGCATTTGCACTATCTTTTCAGGCTCAATGATGTGTCCGTATCTGAATGGGTTTTGGATCGGCGGCTGCAGCGATGCTACGACGTGCTGACGCGCCCCGAACTGCGCTCGCTATCGGTAACCGAAGTGGCGTATCGATTGGGATTCCATAGCTCATCTCATTTCAGCACGGTCTTCCGAAGGAAGTTTGGACATAGCCCGTCGGATCTGCGCAAGCGCTAGTGCGGTGAATTTGAAGTTCCTATCAGTTTCGCGGTAACCTCGTCGTAGGAACTTCAAATTCTAAACCGCACTAGAATCATATAATTGGCTAGTGCTTCTTTGATTCCGAAGTTCGTAAACGTGGAGCCGCAATATGATACGAACTTCGGAATCGGAGCACTAGTCGCCCGATTCACTCAGATTGATGGGTAAAGGTGCTTGAGTTTGATCCTGGCATTGGGAGTTGTGAAGTGCCAGCGCACGCGAGTGGCATTATCTTACATCGAACAGCGAACGCCACACAGTGTCGCCGCGTTTGTTAACAACGGTTCATTCCGGTTGCGAGCCCGGTTGCGAACGGGGACGGTCAAATGATCAGGCGACATGCGATCGCTGGACGCAGCCGTCGACTGCGCAGCGATCGAACCGTATTCGGTTCACCAGCCTTCCCGAATACGTCTCAGAAAACCGCCTTCAGACCAAGGTAAAAGGCGCGCGGACGAGCCGGGGCGAGAGAACGCGCATCGGTGAACTGGTTGCCGCCGTTGTAGAAGTTCGGCAACTGCGTCGTGTCGAAGAATCCCCCATAGGTATAATACCTGTTGTCGAGGATGTTATCGACGCGGCCGAAGATCTGATAGGTCTTGTCGAGTTGGTAAGACGCGTGCGCGCTGAAGACGGCATAAGAAGGCAGTTGCGGCGCCTGGTTGGATTGGTCTCCCACCAGATATTGGGTGCTAACCCACAACGCATCGCCGCCGACCTTGAATGCGTCGGTCAATGAATAGTCGAAGCTCGCCTTGATACGCTGGCGCGGAATCGCCGGGATGATGTTGCCGGGTGAAACCTGGACGGTGCCGGTGGTCGGGTCAGCAAACGGGCTATTCGAGTTGAGCTGCAATGAATCGAGGAAGCGTGCGTCCATAAAGGCGTAGCTGGCGTGAAACTGCCATTTGGATGATTTCAGGTTGGCTTCGGCTTCGATGCCCTGCCGGCGTGTGTCGCCGACATTCTGGAAAAAGCCGAAGCCCTGCACCTGCGAGGGGAGCGCGAGTATGTCGTCGGTATTCTTGGCGCGGAAACCGCCGACTTTCCAGTCGAGCGTTGCGAAGCTGAAATCGTGGGTGCCGCGAAAGCCCGCCTCATAGGTGTGAGACACCACCTGCCTGAGCGGTGGATCGGAGACCAGGAAGGTCGCGAGGACACAGGGCGCCGCCGGGTTGGCGCACTCCAGTTCAAGCGGGGTCGGCGCGCGGTTGGCTTCCGAATAGCCGGCATAGGCGGTCAGCTCGGACGTAATCTTGTAGGTCGCACCGATCATCGGATTGAAGCGATCATAGGCTTCGTTGCCGTTAAGCGCAGTGCCGATCTGGTCTTGCAGCGAGATGCGGGCATCATTGAAGCGCCCACCAGCAGTGACCGAGAGAGCCTTGGTGACGTCGAACGTGTCGAGCGCGTAAAGCCCGGTATATTGATTGGTGGCCCGCAGCCCTACCGGCCCGTCCGCGACCGGACTGCCTGACGTTCCGAGAAAGATGCCGCTGCCATCGACGACGTAGTTTGTGCCGATCGTGCCGAGTTCTGCACTGGCGCCGAAATGCGTCACGCTGGCATCGAAGGTCGCGCCCACCACAAAGCGGTTGTCGTGGCCGAACAACTGGTCGGTGTTGGTGGCTTGCAAGGACGCGCCGCCGGTATTCGAATTGGTGAACGTTCGATCGATTTCTCCCAGGAACGCATTCGCCGGGAACGGATTGGCAAGCTGCTGCCCATTCAGCCCGTTCGCCGGCGTGACACCGTCACCAAAGCAAAGCAAGGTCGCGTCAGCCGTACAAGGCTGCGCACCGCTCGGATTGCCGTCCACAGTGCGCTGG
This sequence comes from Bradyrhizobium sp., assembly GCF_027307225.1. Taxonomy (GTDB): domain Bacteria; phylum Pseudomonadota; class Alphaproteobacteria; order Rhizobiales; family Xanthobacteraceae; genus Bradyrhizobium. The sequence continues at coordinate 100,207 of NZ_DAHUXJ010000020.1, forward strand.
CTGAACGCCCGGTAATGAGCGACGCCCTCGACCGTCCAGCTTGGCGTGACGTCGAACTTGCCGGTCAGATTGAGATAGCCGACCTGGTTGTTCGAGGTCTGCGGCGTGGTGTAGACCGCGCCCCAGTACTGCTGGAGCAATTCGACCGGCGTCGTGGCAGACGAACCGAAATTGTTGTCGGCAGCCCCCATATTGAGATGGATTTCGCTGCTGTCGTTTCGATAGCCGACGTCGCCGTAGAACCGGCGGACATCGGAGGATCCGAAATAGCGGTAGCCGTCGTCGTGAACGCCTTCCAGCGCGGTGTAGACGGACCAGTCGCCGACCTGTTTGCCCCATTGCATCGAGCTCTGAAGGCGGCCGAAGGAGCCGCCCATCAAGTCAACCTCGGCGCCGTGATAATTAAAGCCGTCTTTCATCTGGACCGAGACGGCGCCGCCGAGCGCATTGAGACCATAGGCCGGATTGTTCGTCACCACGGCGATCGACTTGATCGCTGCGGTCGGTATCAGGTCCCAGTTGACGGTGTCGCCGAACGCCTCATTGATGCGAACCCCGTTCTGGTAAACCGCCAATCCCTGCGGCGTACCCGAGACGGGCGACGCCACGAAGCCGCGAAATTCGACGTTCGCCTGAAAATCATTGCCGGCGACGTTGCTGATGTTAACTCCAGCGACGTTCTGCTGGAGCGCGTCCATCACGTTGAGAGAATTGGTGCGCTGGATTTCCGGCGTATTCACAAAGTTGATGCTGCCGGGGACCTTATCGACGGCGAGCGCCGTGCTCGGCGTGGCAACCGGGCTCGTCGGGTAGACCCGAACTCTTGTCACCGCCGTCCGGCGAGTCGCCGTCGTCGGACTAGCGGTAATTCCGGGACGCCTGGCCACCGGCTTGGCGCTGGTCTGAGGTGGGGCGACTTCTACCGGCGGCAGCTCGGTCGTGTAGCTTCCGCTGTCTTGCGCACGCGTCAGCCCGCTTGCGGCAGCCAGAGCTGCGGCCGCTGTTGACGCCATCAGCAAGACCCGAACGCGCATCCAGTATCGCCCCATTCCAGCAAGCGCGGTCTTATCATCGCCGGCCTGGAATGGACGATATTAATGGGCGCGTCGCACCGTGCATCTCAAAAAGGTCCCGAAACGTCGGGAAAATTCCCGATTCGGATCAAAGAGCGAACAGCAAGAACCGTTTGGGCGGGAATCGGCTCGAGACACACAGGCCGACATCGACAGGCGCCCTCCTTCCGGTCCGTTAGCCGTTCACAGGCGGCACTGGTGCGGTGAATTTGAAGTTCCTATCAGTTTCGCGGCAACCTCGTCATAGGAACTTCAAATTCTAAACCGCAGTAATTATCCCCCGGCAGAGCCGGGGGCTTTAAAAATGGGGCCGCTCAAAGCGGCCAGGATTGATATGAAGTTCCCAACAAAACACCTCGGCACCGCCTATGCCTCACTTACCCCCAACTCGCTAACTTCTCAGAGACAATGGTACGTGAGCAAAACAACCCTGTTCTCTTCTGAAGTCGGCAGGCTCATAAGTACAGGCCCATCGCGAAACTCCTTTTCGTGCGCGTGGTGGCTCACGA
>NZ_DAHUXJ010000024.1 GCF_027307225.1 Bradyrhizobium sp.
CGAACCCTCGGTGGCCGTCGAAGTCGAAACCTACCGGCCGTTCTTCATCCTCGGCGAGGTCGCCGCACCCGGCCAATATCCGTACGTGCCGAACATGAGCGTCGAGAGCGCGGTCGCGATCGCCGGCGGCTTCTCACCGCGTGCCAAACGCGACAGCGTGACGGTGACCCATCACGCCAGCCGCACCGTCGTGCCGCTTGGCACGCCCATCAGCCCCGGCGACACCATCCTCGTCGGCGAACGCTGGTTCTGACCATGGCCGAGACCGCAGACCGGCCCATTCGCATTGTCCACGCGGTGCGTGCGCCCGTCGGCGGAATCTTTCGTCACATTCTCGATCTCGCCAACGGGCAGATCAACGCCGGTCACGATGTCGGCATTATCGCCGATAGCCTGACCGGGGGTGATCGCGCCAACGCGGCGCTGGCCGAGATTGCGCCGCGGCTAAAGCTCGGCGTTCGGCGCCTGGCGATCCACCGCGAGCCGCATCCTAGCGACTTTCTCGTCTGGGCGCGCTTCAAGTATCTGATCGCGCGCCTGCGGCCGGACGTGCTGCACGGACACGGCGCCAAGGCCGGCGCCTTCATCCGCATGCTGGGCCGCTCGAAGCGTTTCATTCGCGTCTATACGCCGCACGGCGGCTCGCTGCATTATCCGGTCTCGACGTGGAAGGGCGTCTTCTATAGTCGCCTCGAACGCGCGCTGATGAATAGCACCGAGCTGTTCTTGTTTGAAAGCGCTTTCGCCCGCGACACCTATCAACGCACCATCGGAACGCCGACGGCCGGTTTGGTGCGCTGCGTGTTCAACGGCGTGACTGCGGCCGAGTTCGATCCTGTGACCCTCGCCCCGGACGCCACCGACGTCGCTTATGTCGGCGAATTCCGCCACATCAAGGGCGCGGATCTGCTGATCGAGGCCGTTGCGCGGCTGCGCGGTGACGGCAAACCGGCGACGCTGACACTTGCCGGCGACGGCGAGGAACTCAACGCACTGAAAGCGCTGGTCGAAAGGCACAGCCTTGCCGAAGCGGTGCGCTTCATCGGCCACGTCAAGGCGCGCTTCGGCTTCTCGAAAGGGATGCTCCTCGTCGTTCCGTCGCGCGGCGATTCGATGCCTTACGTCGTGATCGAAGCCGCCGCGGCCGGAATTCCGATGGTCGCCGCTGATGTCGGTGGGATCCCCGAGATTTTCGGCTCGCATCAAGAGGCGCTGTTTGCGCCGAACTCGGTCGACGCCGTGGCGGGCGCGATCAAGGCGGCGCTCAACGATCCGGCCAACACCGCAACGCGCGCCAAGGCGCTTCGCGAACGAATCTTCATGCACTTCTCGCAAAAGGCCATGGTTGAAGGCGTGCTCGCGAGCTATCGCGAGGCATTTGCCAGACGTTAACCATTCCTTACGCCGATAACCTTTTTTTCCGACTTGTCGTCTAAGCCGAAGCGTGCCGATTTTGGCGCGCTAGGCGCCGGCCCATATTGCAGTTGCAAGTACAGATTGGACGACAGTGGAACCGGTTAATGCACGCTTGATGTTAGACGCGGCCGCGGCTTCGGCGACGGCGGCTCCGGGAGCCCCGGTCGAACGGCGGCGCAGGCTTTCACAGGCCGCGCTTCTCGTCACCAGCCAGAAAGTCGGCCGCGCCTATTCGCCGATTGTGATCGCCGGCATCGTCCGCATTGCCGACTTTGTCATGCTGAGCTGCATCGGGGTTGGACTCTATCTCGGCTATGTGGCTCCGATGGACGGCTTCCAGTGGGGATTTGTCGCCGCCATCCTGATGATGACGCTTGCCGCAGTCGTTTGCTTCCAGGCCGCCGACATCTACGACGTTCAGATCTTCCGCGGCCAGCTTCGCCAAATGACGCGCATGATCTCGTCATGGGCGTTCGTATTCCTGCTGTTCATCGGCGTGTCCTTCTTTGTCAAGCTCGGTAACGAGATATCCCGGCTGTGGCTCTCGGCATTCTTCTTCGTCGGCCTGGCCACGCTGATCTCGGCACGATTGTTCCTGCGCACGCTGGTTCGCTACTGGGCCCGCCAGGACCGCCTGCACCGTCGCACCATCGTGGTCGGCGCTGACGAGAACGGCGAGCAACTCATCGCAGCGCTGGGCGTACAGACTGATTCAGATATCGACATCCTCGGCGTGTTCGATGATCGCAACGACGGCCGCTCGCTCGAGACCTGCGCCGGCAAGTCGAAGCTCGGCAGGGTCGACGATATCGTCGAATTCGCCCGGCGTACCCGTATCGATCTTGTCCTGTTCGCCCTGCCGATTTCAGCGGAGACGCGAATTCTCGAAATGCTGAAAAAGCTGTGGGTGTTGCCGGTGGATATCCGCCTGTCGGCGCACACCAACAAGCTTCGTTTCCGTCCCCGCTCCTATTCCTATCTCGGCAAGGTGCCGACGCTCGACATGTCCGAAGCGCCGATCACAGACTGGGATCTGGTGATGAAGTGGATATTCGATCACATCGTCGGCGCGATCGTCCTGTTGCTTGCGACCCCCGTGATGGCGCTGGTTGCGCTTGCCGTCAAACTCGATAGCCCCGGCCCCGTGCTGTTCCGCCAGAAGCGTTTCGGCTTCAACAACGAGCGCATCGACGTCTTCAAGTTCCGCTCGCTGTACCACGATCAGGCCGATCCCACCGCCGCCAAGGTCGTGACGAAGAACGACAAGCGCGTGACCCGCGTCGGCCGTTTCATCCGCAAGACCAGCCTCGACGAGCTGCCGCAGCTGTTCAACGTCGTCTTCAAGAGCAATCTTTCGCTGGTCGGTCCGCGCCCGCATGCGGTGCATGGCAAGTTGGAGAGCCGGCTGTTCGACGAGGCTGTCGACGGCTATTTCGCGCGGCACCGCGTCAAGCCGGGTATCACCGGATGGGCGCAGATCAACGGCTGGCGCGGCGAAATCGACAACGAAGAAAAGATCCAGAAGCGCGTGGAGTTCGATCTCTATTACATCGAAAACTGGTCGGTGCTGTTCGACCTCTTCATTCTTCTCAAGACGCCGCTGGCGCTGCTGACGAAAAGCGGGAACGCCTACTGATTCCACGCCGGGCGTTTTTCCGGCGCTTGTTGCGTGAGTTTCGAGATGTCGATGGCGTATACGGCGATCGCCGGCCCCTACCCGGCCATGACGGCAACGCCGCGCCTTCTCGCATTCCAGCGCCTGCTGGTTTGGCTGGTGGCGGCCTCGGGCGCCATCGTCTTGATCGAACCCAGTCCCTACGAGGTCATGACGCTGGGCGCAGCCGTGCTGTTCTGCGCCACCGGCTTACGCATGCGGCTCGTACTCGTTCCGCTGTTTCTGCTGCTCATCCTGATCAACATCGGCTACAGCATCGGCGCCATTCCGTTCTACGGCAAGCCGGAGGTCTTCAACTGGATTGCGACCTCCTGGTACATGGGGATCACGGTGGTTTTCTTCGCCATGGTCATGTCGGAAGACACCGCCGCACGGCTGGACATGCTTCGCCGCGGCTTGATCGTCGGGGCCATGATTGCCTCGCTGTCGGCCGTTGCCGGTTATCTCAATCTGGTGCCCGGCGGGCATGATCTGCTCACGCTCTATGGGCGCGCCAAGGGGCCGTTCAAGGATCCCAACGTGCTCGGCGCGTTCCTGATCCTGCCGGCCCTGTTCGCCTTGCAGAGCGTCGTCGCCGATCATTTTGCCAGAGCAAGTCGCAACGCCGTGGCGTTCGTCATCATAGTGCTTGCGATCCTGTTTGCTTTCTCGCGCGCCGCCTGGGGAGGCCTTGCGATTACGGCGGCCTTCATGCTGGCGATGATGTTCCTGACCAGCCGCACGCCTGCGCAACGCAGGCGGATCGTGGTCATTTCGCTCGTGGCCGTGGTCTTGATGGTGCTGCTGCTTGGCGTTCTCTTGTCGTTCCATTCCATCGACGAGATGTTCAAGCAGCGCGCGAGCTTCGACCAGAGCTATGACGAAGGCCGCTTCGGTCGGTTTGGCCGTCACATTCTTGGCGCCCAGATGGCACTTGACCTGCCATTCGGCATCGGTCCCTTGCAATTCCACAGCTACTTTCCCGAAGACACCCACAACTCCTATCTGAATGCCTTCATGTCAGGCGGATGGCTATCCGGGATTTGCTATCCGACCCTTATCGCGGTGACCGTCGTCATGGGATTCAGGCACCTGCTGACACGCGTTCCCTGGCAGCGCCTGTATCTGGCGATCTTCGCGGCGTTTCTCGGCACGGCCGGTGAAGCGTTCGTGATCGATACAGACCACTGGCGTCATTTCTGGATGATGCTCGGCACGATGTGGGGCATGTTCGCGGCGGCACAGGCTTACAAGCTCGGGTCCGATCGCAACCTCGGCACCGCGCCGGACCACCGGTGCGGCCCCTTGCTTTCGGCAACTCCTTCGCCGCGGTTCGATCTGTGATTCGATCGAGTTCTTTTCGCAATCCGGCCGCCCGCCGGCAGCCTTACGCCTCGACCTGAAATTTCAGGCCAGCGTGATCGACGAGCCGCTTGATCAGCCTGTGCTGCATGGCCGCGCCCGGCGTCCAGACTCCTGCTGGAACGTCGGGCGCATCCCGCAGCAGACAGATCGCGCATTCGGCAATCATCTTGGATGTCGAGCCATAGCCGGGATCGCGATCGCCCTTGACCGATGCGCGAACCTGACGGCCGTCGCCCGCTATGCCGACGAAGAGCAGATCGTAATACCCGCTCTCGCGCTCTTCCTTCGACGGCCCCTCGCCTGGCTTGGGCACCGCGGCCCCGGCAAGATTATTGTTCGCGGCCATGATGCGCTTGGCCCTCGCCTCGCCTTCTTCGCCGGGTCCGGCAATTTGCATCTCGTCGTAAACGAAATCCCGTCCATAGGCGAAGCCGAGCAGCGCATTGGAACGATGGATGTTGCGTGTGTTGATGTTTGCCATGAAGAATGGCGTCAGCCATGTCTGCAAATCGTCGTCGAACACCGGCCTGTTGCCCGGCGGTTGCTTCGGCCCGGTGAAACCTGGCGTGAGTGCGAAAGGATCGCGCACCAATGTCAGCAGGCTCGGGTCTTTCGCGGCGGCCTCAAAAATGGCCTTGCCACTGGCCGCCGTGCCGCCGGAGAACGTGCCCTTCATGGCGCGCACCCGTCCCTTGACGCGCGCGACAGGTGCGCCGAGCGTTTTCCTCGCGGTCTCCTGACACAAGAACACACCGAGCTCGAAGGGCAGTGAATCGTAGCCGCAGGAGAACATGATACGTGCGCCGCTCTGCGCGGCGGCCGCTTGATGGGCCTCGATCATCCGCCGCATCCACGGCACCTCGCCGCAGAGATCGAAATAGTCGGTGCCGGACGCGGCACAGGCGGCAACCAATTCGTTTCCGTACAAGAGATACGGGCCGACTGTGGTCACGACCGACCCGGTCTGATCGATCATCGCCTTGAGCGACGCCGGATCGGTAGCATCGGCGACAATCAACGGCGTGTCGGCGGGTACGCCGATGGAGTCGCGTACCGACTTCAGCTTGTCGAGGCTGCGCCCGGCCATCGCCCATTTCAACTGCGCGTCGTTCTTGTAATGCGCGGCCAGGTATTCGGCGACGAGCTGACCGGTGAACCCGGTCGCGCCATAGACAACGATGTCGAATTTCGACGAAGACTTCATTTGCATTTCCTAAACGTGATGACGCGACTCACTTCTTTCCATAGGAGACGCCCATGCCAGCGCGCACGTCGCTCTGGATACCATAAGGCGCGATCGGATAGCGCAAGCCGTTCTTCGCAAGTTGCTTCATGCCGGCGATGGACTTGGCGAGATCGGATGGCTTGAGCGCCATCAGCATCTCCTCGTCGGGCACGCCGCCATAACGCCGCTCGGCAAAGCAAGGCAGCGAAAGCGAGGGCTCGCCGGTTTTCAGCGCCCGGCCCCAGGAATCCGCGCACGCGGTCTCGCCGACGACGCCCCAGGCGAACTTCTTGTATCCGGTATATTGCAGCCCGTTGATCAGGATGATCATCTGGCCGGGTGTCGCGTAGACGAGGCAAATATCCGGCGGATGGAGCCTGCCGCTGGCGAGCGGACTGACCGCCATCGCCTGGTATTGACCGAACGGCACCACGTCGAGCGCTTCCTGGCGCTTGCGCGCATCTTCCGCCGTGCCATGCCACACCCCGACGTAATTCGTACCTGCAAGCCACTTCTCGTCCTGTGGGCCAAGACCGATCACCGCGCGGCATTGCGCGCCAACGAGATCGTCGGCCGTGACGCCGACGGTCCAGCCGAGCCGCGAAGCCATGCTGACGATCTGATCGGTGGTATGAACCGCGGTCGGCCGTCTGATCTTCGGGATACCAGTCATTTCCTCGACGGTCGCAAACATTTTGATTCCGATCACCGTCGTCTTGAGGCGAAGCAGATTATTCAGATCCGCCACCATGCCCGTGGGATCGAATGCTTCTGACGGCATTTGCTGCTGCATATTGGTTCCTCCGGAGATGGATGTTCCTTATTGCGCCACGCCAATCCTAATCCGATTGGTAGCGCGTTGCGACCCCAGCCCTATCTCTGACCGGGCCCCGGAAAGAAGTGATCGGTCTTGCCCGTCAGCCAATAGGCCGTGAGACCAATCCATTCGCGCATCGCCACATCGGTGCGATCGAGCCCGCCGATAGCGACGGAAGAAAACGAGAAAGCTTCGGATCGGCTGGCACGCCGATCAACCGGATAGGCTTCCACCTTAAATCCCGCTCTGCGGAACAGGCCCATCGAGCGCGGCATGTGATAGGCTGAAGTCACCAGGAGCCAGCGCTCGCCCTCCTTTGGCTTGGCGACGGCTTTGGCGAATTCGGCATTTTCGATCGTATTGCGCGACTGCCGCTCGGCCGTCAGCCGTTGCTTCGCCACTCCCAACGCCTCGAGCATGGTCAGTGCGTAATCGGCCTCCTTGGCGGATGTATCGCCAACCAGATCGGCGTTGCCGCCGGAAAAAACGATACGGGCATTCGGATATTGACGCGCGAGCTCTGCGGCGGCGACAATGCGGTCGCCCGAACGGCCGAGAGCCGGCTGGCCAAGCGCGGCTGACAAATCAGGTTCGATCGCCCCGCCAAGGACCACAATGCCATCGGGCGCGCCGTGTGAAGCATCCCACGACGGGAATCTCTGCTCGAGCGGCAGGATCAACAGCTTGCCGATCGGCGAGAATCCGCACAGCGCCAGCAGCAGCACGGAGGCGGCCAGCAATCTCTTGCCAACCGCCGCCCATCGCGTCAGCAACAGGATCGCGCCGAGCACGCCAATACCGATCAGGAAATCGATCGGCGTCAGCATGGTGCCGATGGTTTTTGAGAAGATAAAAAACACGACATCTCCCTTGATGAGGTAGATTTGACTTTCGATAGAGTCCTAGCGACAAGCGTCTTACGCGACGTCTGCCTAATGATGAAGCCCCGCCATGACGCATCACCATCTCCATTCGAGCCCGGAAACCTGTCACTGGGGCTTCTTCGAAGCCAAACTTAAGCCCGTTCTCACCATCGAAAGCGGCGATGAGGTCACGATCGACACCATCACCGGCGGCCCCGATGTGGTGCCGGACCGCGGCCGCTTTCACGTTCCGCCGGAATTGGCCGAGGTCCACGCCAGAAATGAACGGATGGTGCCGGGCCATATCCTGACCGGGCCGGTCGCAGTTGCAGGCGCCGAACCCGGCGACGTCCTCGAAGTCGACATCCTCGACATCCAGCTGCGCCAAGACTGGGGCTATAATCTCATTCGTCCTTTGGCCGGAACGCTGCCGGACGATTTCCATGAGCCGAGATTGATCAACATTCCGCTGGACAGAACGCGGATGGTAGGACGGCTGCCTTGGGGGCTCGAGCTGCCGCTGTCGCCGTTTTTCGGCGTGATGGGCGTCGCTCCGCCGCCCGCCTGGGGCCGGATCACCTCGCTGATCCCGCGCGCGATGGGCGGCAATCTCGACAACAAGGAACTGACGCCGGGCGCCAAACTGTATTTGCCGGTCTTCGTGCCGGGCGCCCTGTTTTCCTGCGGTGACGGCCACGGCGTGCAGGGTGACGGTGAAGTCTGCGTCACCGCCATCGAGACCGCCTTGCAAGGTCGCTTCAAATTGACGCTGCGGAAGGATTTGCGGTTCACTTATCCGCGTGCGGAAACCCCGACCCACTACATGACCATGGCGATGGATCCCGATCTCGACCAATGCGTCGTGCGGGCGCTGCGTGACATGATCGTGCTGCTCGGCGAAAAGCGGAATTTGTCACGCGAAGATGCCTATACACTGTGCAGCCTGGCGGCCGACCTGCGGGTGACCCAGACGGTCAACGGCTCCAAGGGAATCCATTGCATGATCGCGAAGGCGATTGTTCACGGGTAACAGTCAGCCAATCTTCGCACTTTAAGCCATTGGATTTGGTCTCTCGACCGCGTACTTTGGCCCCGCCGGACCGCGACCCCAACGACCCGGAAAAACGCGCCCCCAAAGAGAAAAGCTCACGGATGGAACGACGCCTGGCCGCCATTGTCTGCGCTGATGTCGCCGGCTACTCCCGTATGATGGGAGCCGACGAGGAGGGCACGCATGCGACCTTCAAGGCGCATCGCAGCGCGATTTATCCGATCATTCTCAATCACGGCGGCCGCCTGGTGAAGAACACCGGCGACGGCTTCCTGCTCGAATTCCCCAGTGTCGTCGGCGCGCTGCAATCCTCCATCGAAATCCAGACGCTGATGGCCGAGCGCAACGACCAGCTGCCGGCCGACCGGCTGATGCAGTTTCGTGTTGGCGTCCACATGGGCGACGTGATGGCCGATGAGGACGAGGTCTTCGGCGACGGCGTGAACATTGCCGTTCGCCTTGAATCGGCTGCCACGCCGGGCGGCGTCGCCGTTTCCGGCAAGGCCTATCAGGAGGCGAACAAGCATATCCAAGTTCCCCTGATCGATGCCGGAAGCCGCCGCTTCAAGAACATCGAAGAGGCGATCAGCGTATGGACCTGGGATCCGGGCGGATCCGAAACCGACGGTCGCGTCCTTCACGACAAGTCCAACCTTCCCGCCCAATATCGCACCGCGATTGTCGGCGTGCTTCCCTTCGTCAATCTCAGCGACCGCGCCGAAGAATATTTTTCCGACGGACTGACCGAAGACCTCATCCACGCCTTGTCGCTGCAAACCTTCTTCCGGGTGCTGAGCCGGAACGCGACCTTCTCGTTCAAGGGCAAGGATCTCCCGACGCGCCTGATCGCGCGGGAAATCGACGCCACCTATCTGATCCAGGGTTCGGTGCGGCGCGCCGGCAACAAGATCAGGGTTACCGCGGAGCTGATCGCTCCCGAGAGCGGCGAACAGCTATGGGCCAGCCGCTACGACAGCGATATCGGCGACCTGTTCGCGATGCAGGACGAGCTGACGACCAACCTGTCGGCTGCGATCGCACCGGAGATTTTCCGCGCCGAGGCCTCAGCACCAGCGCGGGCCTCAGCCGATCCGACCGCGTGGGACCGTTTCCTGAAAGGCCTCTCTCATTACTACAGGCACACCAAAGCCGACTTCGAAAGATCAATCGACCTGTTCAGGCAAGCCACCGTGCTCGATCCGTCGCTTTCGATTGCGCGGGCCTATCTCGCCACGATCCTGACCCAGGGCGTGCATTATGGATGGCTCAAAAGCACCCGAGAGCTGTGGACGGAGGCAATGAGCCTCGCGGAGAGCAGCGTCCGGCTCGATCCCCGCTCCTCCTTTGCGTTTTCGATCCTGTCCTATATGCACGCGATGGAAGGCAACTACGACGTTGCCATGGAGGCCGCGAAACGAGCGGTCAACCTCAACCCGTACGATATGGGCGCCCGCGCCATCCTTGGAATGGCTCACTTCGTCAGCGGAGACCATCAAGAGGCCATTGAGCTGTTTTCCATGGCCGTGCAGCGTGGCAACAGCGACCCGCGGTACAGGTGGGACGCGCTGCTCGCCTTCGCCCATTACCTGTTGCAGCAATATGACGCCTGCCTGTCGTGGGCGCGCGAAGCGACGTTCCTCAACCCCAATCACCTTCAGGTGCTCGCGGTCAAGGCCGCAGCGCTGGCGCAATCCGGCCGGAGCGACGAGGCGGCAAAAGCAACCACGGCCCTCTTGCACGGCTTCCCAACCTTGACGGTCGAGCGGCACTTGCGAAATTTCCGCTGGAAAAACCCGGATGACATCGCCCACTACCGCGAAGGGCTTTTGAAGGCTGGCGTTCCCTTAGGCGAGCTTACTCTCGCCGAAATCGCATCCAGGGGCACCGCCTGAAGATATTCTGACAACGTTTGGCAACTTCGCATCAGAAAAATTGCGCGGCTCGATTTGCCTGCATAAAGTTGGCAGCGATGTGGATTCTGAGGCTCTCCGCACCCTTAGGTAGAGCTACCGCTGGTTGTCTTGATTTTGCCGGCATTCCGATTTCGCTGCGCTTTTCGATGACGCCATATTTTGAGGATTGACGGTCATGCAGGACCCGCCCGCCGCTCCGCCCGCAAGTCCCTCCCAACAAATCCCCGTATCGCCCAACAATCCCTGCCCGTTCCTGCGGGGCCTGGTCTCGGGAGAATATGTCGGTGGTCATGTCGTTCCATTGCCGAAGCTCACGGCGACTATTGGATCGGCAACCGGCGAAAAAGGCCTGAAGGAGCGGTTGGCGGGCGTCGAAATCTATCTCGTGGCACTGATCGCGAACGGCCTCGGTCCGCTGCGCGTTTTCAAGAGCTGGTGGTCGGGTGCCGTGCTTGACCAATTGCGCAACGGGCCGCTGGACAAGCATGGCGCCGGCTCGCGAATCCTTAATGTCGACGGCGAGGTCGACGAATCCGAGATCACCCGCCTTGCCGAATTTGGCTCGGATTACACCGACCCCTACGACGGGGGCATCGATCGCGGGCTGAATGCGCAGCAGATCACGACCTACATGAACGCGAATTTTGCGCGAGCCGAGGGTCACCGGCGTCCGATCGATCGTTTGCTGATGAACGGCGAATGGCCGGTCCTGCTCAACATCATGGGCAAGGGCGACGGCGACGACCGCTATCTCAGCGTCGCCGAAGTCAGGGCGCTGTTCGTCGACCAGCAATTTCCGCAGCGGATCGTGATGCGGCTGAAGCAACCCCGGCCGGTGCCAAGCCGGTTTCTCCGAATCTTCGGCGGGCTGGTCGTCGGGGCTGTGTCTGCCGCGGTTCTGGCGCTTGTCGTGATTACCCAGTTTCCCGACCAGCTTCGGGCAGCTTTGATGGCCGTGCCGGGGCAGCTGCCGCAAACGGCGGCGCAGTTGCTGCCGCCGCCGTTGCCGCACATGCCAACCGTCAAAACCGCGCGCTGGCTCGATCAGAACTGGTCGACCGAGGACCGGCACTGGTTTCATCACGTCAGCCAGGGCACCACGACGTTTCCCGTGCCTTACGCCTGGTTCGTGGCGCTGGAGCAACCGCGGATCTACCTGTTGTCCCGGCCGGGCCTGCTCAGCGATAGCACCTATCTCGAGCGCTTCGGTTTCATTCCAAGCCCGAAGACCATCCATACCGACAAGGCGACGCTGCTGCGTTACGGCTATGTCGATTCCAATGATGCTCCCGCGTCAACGCAGTCGACCTCCGGCAAATGGCCGGTTGAAAATTTTGACGGACTACCGGTCGGCTTTGCGCGTCTGATCGGCGCGACCGATCCAGCGACCGGCGCTCCGCAGCCTGACCTGATTGGACTGACCTGCGCGGCCTGTCACACCGGCAGCATTCACTATAAGGGCACCAGCATCCGTTACGATGGCGGTCCTGCGATGGTGAACTTGCTGAAACTTGAGCAGGCAACCGGCCTTTCCATCGCCTATACGCTTATTTTCCCGAGCCGCTTCAACCGTTTTGCCGCGCGCGTGCTCGGTCCTCACGCTACGGAGACCCGACGTGCGGAACTGAAGAAAGGACTGTCAAAAGCTGGCGACTTCGTGAAAGCCCAGGCTGTTACGTTATCGAACCTGTACAACAGGGTGCACCAGCAAGACACCGAGGAGGGTTACGGCCGGCTCGACGCGTTGAACCGGATCGGCAATCAGGTTTTCTACACCGACATGGTCGCGAGCGGGCTCTCGCCATCTGAAGACAACATGCACGTGCGCGACGCGCCGGTCAGCTTCCCGCCGATCTGGACCGTACCATGGCTTTTGTGGGCGCAGTACGATGCCTCAATCCAGCAGCCGCTCATTCGCAATGCCGGCGAGGCGCTCGGCGTCTCGGCACTGATCAACCTCTCGCCCGAAAGCTCCATCGACTCGCTATTCCGCTCGTCCGTCGACGTCGCAAATCTCGACAGCATCGAGAAGATGTTGCGCGGGCCGAACCCGTTCGAACAAACGCCAAAGGGTTTTGGCGGCTTGAGGTCACCGAAATGGCCTTCCGAGATGTTCCCCGGTGACGACGCCTGGAAGATCGACCCCGCTAAGGTCAAGCGTGGCCGCAAGGTCTACGCCGAGATCTGCGTCGAATGCCATCGCGGGCCGGTCAACGACCCCGAATTCGACAAGCAATATCCCGACCTGAGCTTCTGGTCGCCGAAGGAGACACGCTGGAAGCAGAACGGGCCGGTATTCGACGAAGTGCAGATGAGCGCGAAGGGGATGGGCACGGATCCCCAGCAAGCCGACGTCCTCAACCTTCGCAAAGTCGAGGTGCCCGGCTTTCTGGACTTCCAGCCAGCCCGCGATCTCGGAGAGTTTTGGGGGTGCCCCAACATGCCTGCCGCCTCACCAATGATGTCGTATGCGCTGGCACTGATGATCGCGGTCGATCGCACCGCCAAAAAGTGGATGAAAGACCACAAGGTCTCGCCCGCCGCCCAGGCTGAGATCTGGGGAACGCGAAAGAACTGTCCCAATCCTGGCAATGGAGAGGAAGCCCCGCCTTACTATCGCGCGCGGCCCTTGAATGGCGTCTGGGCTACCGCACCGTATCTTCATAACGGCTCGGTGCCGTCGCTTTACTGGATGCTCACGCCCGCCGCGGAACGGCCAAAGCAATTCTGCATGGGCACGCGGGATTTCGACCCGCAGCAGGTCGGTTTCCACATCGACGCCGGTGAAAAGCAAACCTGCGCCAAGGGCGAAACGCCGGTCTCGACCGTCGATTCAAAGGGGTCGCCGATCCCAGGAAACAGCAATCTTGGCCACTCGCTCGAAGGCACGCCGGGTCCGGGCAAGCCGGGCGTCATCGGCCGTCCGTTGAAGGACGACGAGCGCACCGATCTGATCGAGTATCTAAAGACGCTTTAGAGCAGCCGATTCAAAGGCGACGCGGAGCCTTCGCTCCGCTCGCCGACCTCGCAATCAGTCAATAGCTGCTCTTGGTGCGCCTGGTCGGGGTCGTCGATGCGCTCGAGGATCCCTCCATCGCATGCGCCCCGCCCCACGGATCGGCCGCAGGCTTGTCGGGGATGTTGCGGAGCGAATTCTTGTACGCCTGATCGGCGGATTTTTCCGTTTCAATCTGACCCGGCGTCTTCGGCGGGTCCGAAGCCGCCGGCGGCTTGATTTGCGCGAACGCCGGACCGGCAACCAACAGGGTCAACAAGCCGACGGCAGGAAGAACTCTCATCCCCAAACTCCCTTTTGATTCCTTCATATCATTGCGCCTGAATCGCCAACAGGACTGTTGTCCGGACTCTCCGGCAAATTTTGGGTAGCGCGCCAAGCGCCAATTGCCGCACCCCGTCAAATCACCGAGAAGCCCCCATCTCTTCCGGCCGTCAAGTCATCGAAAGCGGAGCTTCGTCAACGGCGTTGAGGTATTATAGTGTTGAAGCTGGTTTCAGAAAATGATCAGAGAATATAATTTTAAGCATACGGCTGTACCGTCATGCCCGCATTTTGGGGGATTCCGCATGACGTTCCAGTCCAACTGGCGGCAATTTTCGCTGTTCCGGCTGAAACTCGGGCCCAAGGCCGTCCTTGGCGCTGCGTTTCTGATTCTGGTGAACACGGCGCTCCTGGTCGGCGCCGGCTACTGGTCGTTGACGCACAATTTCAACCTTCGCTCCGAGCGGGATATCGACCTCAGCCTGCGTACCCTCACGCTCGCCTTCGGTGAGGCCTATCCCGCTGCCAAGATCACGCTCGGCAGCGACGGGGCCGTCCAACGCGTCGTCATCTCCAAGATGCCTGAATTCACCGATCACCGCATCGTCGATCGGGCGACCTCCTATATCGGCGGCAATGCCACGCTTTTCGTCTATGACGACGCCACCGACCAATTTGTCCGGCGAACCACCAATGTGAAGAAGGAGAATGGCGACCGCGCGGTCGGAACGCATCTTGCCGCAGACCATCCGGGGCAGGCCATCATTCGCCGCGGGGAAACCTATAAGGGGCCGGCGATGCTGTTCGGAAGCCGGTTCTACACGGCCTATCACCCGGTCTTCAACCCGGCGGGCAAGGTCATCGGCATCATCTATGTGGGCATCGCCACGGCGGAGCTTGACGGCATGTTGCGGCAGGCAATCGTGGCCATGACGATAGCCGCCGGCGTCGCAGCCGTGCTTGCCCTGCTCGCGACCCTGCTGCTCGTCCGCCGGGTCACCAAACCGCTGAACGCCGTTACCGATACGCTTACTGCCCTTGCCGATGGCAGAACGGACGTCGAAGTTCTGCACGCCGATCGCGCGGACGAAATCGGGGCGATCGCCCGCACCATCGACATCTTCAGGACAAACCGTATCGAGCGCAAGCAGCTTGAGGCCGACCGGCTGAACGCCGAGAAAGCGGCCGCCGAGCAACACAAGATGGAACTGAACCAGTTCGTCGAGGCATTCCGGACGAAGATCGGAGGCATTATCGAGCAGGTGCTGAATTCGTCCCATCGTTTCGAGAAGGATGCCCAGCAGCTTTCGGTGACGGCGCGTTCAACCGCCGAGATGTCCGGCCAATCGGCCGGCGCCTCCAGGCAGGCCTCCGAGCACGTTCGTAGCGCAGCAACCGCGTCGGACGAACTCTCTCAGTCAATCACCGAGATCAGCCGCCGGGTTCAGGATTCCAACACCGTCGCGGCCGATGCCGTAAAGCAAGCCAGCGCCACCGACCAGAGGATGGCGGAGTTGTCGGCCGCCGGCGACCGAATCGGGGACGTCGTGAAACTGATCACGTCAATCGCAGAACAAACCAATTTGCTCGCGCTCAATGCGACGATCGAAGCGGCGCGCGCTGGCGATGCCGGCCGTGGCTTTGCCGTGGTGGCGCAAGAGGTCAAGAATCTCGCTGGTCAGACCGCGAAAGCGACGGACGAGATCAGCTCGCACATCGTCAACATGCAGCGCGCCACCGGCGAGTCGGTCGAGGCCATCAAGGCGATCGGGCAAACGATCGAACGCATTAGCGAAATCACCACTTCGATTTCCGCAGCCGTCGAGGAACAAGGCACGGCGACGAAGAACATCGCTCACGGCGTGCAGGCCGCAGCAGGCGGCACGCTTGAGGTCGCCGAAAACGTCGAACGCGTGGCCCGCAACGCCGGAACAAACGAAACGACCTCGGTCCAGATGCTGCAATCGGCCAAGGCGCTTTCCGACGTCAGCATCCACCTGCGGGACGCGGTCGAGGAATTCCTCGACAGCGTTCGCGCGGCCTGACGCCAACTCTGCCAATCGCGAGATCCCGCCTTCCGCATGCAACGACGGGTGGCCAGATCGCTCGTTGTCGTCGTCGCAACCAATTGTGACGAGCACGCGTTCCACCTGAAAGTCTTGCGGACGCTGTTCCGGTTTCCGTGCAGCGAAGCCACAGTCGACAAACATTTCGCTCGGACGATCTGCTCGGCCAACCCGTCGCAAATTTTTCACATAAACTATTACCATCGACCGATTCGCGGCATGAACATTGCTTCGAATGAAACTGCTGGAACAAACTCAGGAGTGCGGCATGATGCGCCTCGCCCTTTGTACAGCGTTCGGTTTGTTGATGAGCGTAGCGAGCGCCCGCGATTTCGGGCAATGGGACGCTGTCGATCCGCAAATTCGCGAGTGGTACCAGGCGCTCATGCAGCCGGATAATCCCGCTGTTTCATGTTGCGGCGAAGCGGACGCCTATTGGGCTGATTCATTCGAAGTCGAAGGTGACAAATACGTCGCCATCATCACCGACTCCCGGCCCGACGAGCCGCTGCGCCGCAAGCACGTGGAGGTTGGAACCAGGATCGTGGTTCCAAATCACAAGCTGAAATACGACCAGTCGAATCCGACTGGTCACGGCATTATCTTCCTGAGCAAAGGCGATTACGTTTACTGCTACGTCGCACCCGGCGGCGTTTAGGTTTCACGCAACGGCGGCAGCGCCGAGCGCCCCTTCGACCATCTGCCCGCCTTCGATTCCAACGACGGACGGCGGTTCGGCCAACATCATGCTGATCGACGGCTTTTCGCCGGGCGGGTGCTGATGGCTCGGGCAAGATTGGAGCAAGAATTCCTGGCGACCTTTACCTCCCACTTCATCGCATGAAGGAATCACGCGGTGCAGGATGTTGGCGTTTCAACCGCTCAACTCCAACGGAGGCCTGTCCATGAGGACCGCTGCAAAAGTTGCCGAAGACTACATCGCTGTCTGGAACGAAGGCGATGCCGTCCGCCGTCGCGCATTGCTGGAATCAACCTGGACCTCCGCGGCAACCTACGCCGACCCGGTTGCGAAAGGCGCGGGTCTTGCGGAAATCGACAACATCATCGGTTCGGTACAACAGCGTTTCCCGGACTTCGTCTTCTCGCTGACGGGGAACGCGGACGGCCACGGAGAGGCCGTACGATTTTCCTGGGCCCTCGGGCCGAGGGATGGCGCCGCCATCGTCAAGGGTACTGATTTTGTCGAACGGCAAGGCGACAAGATTGCCACCGTCACGGGCTTTCTCGATCTCGTACCGGCGGCGGCTTGAGCCGATCGTGAAACAGCGAGCATGAAGGTAGCCTCGCGCGGATTTCAGCCGCGCGAGGGCCGCGAGGTAGCGATCGTACGCCGAGTAGCTCGGCCCCCGCTGGCCTACTTCGTTTTACTCCGGCCGGTTCGGGCATTGATCGGCTCGGCGGGCGGCCTGACCAATCCCTCCGGCAGGACGGGCTTCGTGCCGGGCCGTGTCCTTGCCCGCGGCGAGTACGAGGGCTTGCCGGCTTCCTGTCCCACTTGACTCAACTGGATCGATGTTGCTCTATTATTTTTTCCTGCATTTTGCCCGTGTGAGGTCTCTCATGTCGCGCGCGAATTTAAGGAATATCTGGTCGCGCCTCCCAGTATGGGGAGCACTATTGCTGAGCGGCGGAATGCTCATCGGCGGCGCCCGAACGGATGCAAAGCCACAACCACCAGGCCGGTCAGATTTTGAAGCAGGCCAGGTGTTTGCGAAGATTGACGGCGAGAATATCCTCATTTCACAAGATGGCAGTACTTTCGAAAAGCTACGCCTGGGCGACACGCGCGAGGCCTTGCATTTGAGAGAGCTTTTGCGACACGAAGGAAGCGATGGGCGGATAGTAGCCATTCCCGTCGGTTCGATGATCGTTGCGAGCGGCGGCGCTCACGGCAAGGGCAAAAAGCCTCCCCAAGAACCGATCTCCCGGCTCCATGGCAAGCGGGAAAACGGCAAATGACCTGCCGGCACCGAGAGCTTGTTCGCCAGGAATAGGCGTCGGCCGTGCAGCGACAGTGTGTCGCCGGGCCGGCCGAGATATTTCTGGGCCCGGCGATCGTGAAATCATACAAACTTGGAACGCATCGGACGACGACGCCGGAGGATACGCTGGCGCGGATATCGCCCATCGCGCGGCAAATCGGCATCACCCGCGTAGGCAATGTAACGGGACTTGATCGAATCGGAATTCCTGTCGCCGTTGCCGTTCGTCCGAATTCGCGATCGTTCTCGGTCTCCCAAGGTAAGGGCATCGGGCTTTCAGCGGCCTTCGCCTCCGCAACGATGGAGGCCATCGAGTTATTTCATGGCGAGGATCTTCGGGAGCGAACGATCGCCACAAGTTATCGCCGGCTGTCGGCGACGAACCGTACTGTGTCCCCGGCCTCGCTCTGCGGCACCGGGCTTCCCCTTGCCGAGCAGGCCGAGATCGCCTGGATTGAGGGATACGATTTGCTGGGCAGTGAAGCCTGTTGGGTACCTTGGGAAGTCGTGCATACCGATTATACGCTACCGACCAGTCACAGCGGCGAGCACTTCCTTTCCGGCACCAATGGATTGGCTTCCGGCAACCATCTTTCCGAAGCAATCAGCTCCGCCATCTGCGAATTGGTTGAACGCGACGCCGTCGCCCTTTGGCACGCTCGGGACATGCGTGCGCGATCGCGATGCCGGCTGGATCTCGCAACCGTAACCGACGAAAATTGTCGCAGCCTGCTCGATCTCTACGACAAAGCGGGGATAACGCCCCGGGTTTGGAATGTGACATCCAATATCGGGATACCTGCGTTCGTGTGCGATATTCCGGCGCCGAAAGAAGACCCGTCCGCTTCATTGAGACGATTCCGCGGCGCTGGCTGTCATCCTGGTCGAGCCGTTGCCTTGGCAAGGGCTTTGACTGAGGCGGCTCAAACCCGTCTCACCTATATTGCCGGGATCCGGGACGATCTGCAGGACTATTCGGAATCATCAAGGGACAAGCTTGGCGCAGCGTTGCTCGACGCAATGTCGGAGGCTGCCCGGCCGGACGCCTTCGAGGACATTCCGAACCATGATGCCGACGATGTGCTGGTCGATGTCCGATGGGAACTGGAATGCCTGCGTGCTGCCGGCGTAAAGGCGGCAATTGCAGTCGATCTCACCCGCCCGGAGTTCGGTATCCCCGTTGTCAGGATGGTCGTCCCCGGTCTCGAGTGGGATTGCACCGATCCACACTACGTCCCGGGTCGCCGCGCGCGACAAGCCAGCGGTTACACAGAATGAGCGCTGTCATTTTCGCCGGCCCGTCGCTTCCACCATCTGCGCGACCGACCATCGCGGGGCTTGAATGGCGACCACCGCTATGCCGGGGCGATCTGTACCTGGCTGCCTTGCAGCGCCCGCGGCTGATCGGTGTCGTCGACGGCTACTTTGAAACCATGCCGACCGTCTGGCACAAGGAGATCCTGTGGGCCCTGGCTCACGGTATCCACGTGTACGGTGCCGCCAGTATTGGCGCCTTGCGGGCCAGCGAGCTCGCAGATTTTGGCATGACAGGAATCGGTTTCGTGTATCGCCAATTTCGCTCCGGCGGACTGACCGATGATGACGAAGTAGCTGTCCTTCATGGACCTGCCGAGGTCGATTATGTAACGGTCAGCGAAGCCATGGTGAATGTGCGATCGACCGTCGATTGCGCACTTCAGTCAGGCATCGTTGGGCCGAAGGTGGCCGCAATCCTTCTCAGCACCGCAAAGTCGGTGTTCTACAAGGACAGAACCTACGAGCTAATTCTGGAACGTTCAGCAGAGCGCGGCCTCGCATCGAAAGAACTTGAACGCTTCGCTGACTGGCTTCCCCGCGGAAAAATAGACCAAAAGCGTCTCGATGCCGAAGAAATGGTCGGCGCGATAGCGCGCCACATGAAAACAGACGCGCCACCGTTTGAAGCGTCTTTCGAGTTCGCCCACACATTTGCCTGGGAGGAAGCCCGACAAACGATCGAGCAAAGCACGCGGCCTTAGCGCCCTGTCCTCCAGCGTCCGGATCGGTTGCAGCGTTTATTTACGGCTGCCCCGTGAGCAATCCGAGCGCGCGCAGGCACTCCACTTTTTTGTCGACGACATCCGATTTCAAACGAGCCGAAACGCTGATCTTCTGGCGTCCGAACCGAAATTCAACCGACTGACCTGCCGCATCGCTCAGCACCTTCTCTTTATAGGTCTCGACGAAGTCCTCTTCCGGCCTGATTGCCGCGGGCACGGTGACGAATTCCGGACCGCGGTAAATCCGTTCAAGCAGGTCATTGACGCGATCGAACCTGCCTCGCTCTGCCCGTTCTCTCAGGCGATAGAGGTTGAAGCGAAGCTCACGATTTTTCGGTCTGTTGTGGCCCTGATCGCCGAACGCTACCCACCGCGTCATATTGTGATGAAATCGATCCGCGTCCCACGACGTGCCGATGATAGCGTCTTCGAAGCACGGACTTTGCGGCGGCCCGCTGATCTCCCGCCGCGGATGATGCTCGTCGACCCCGTCCGCATTGGTGTCGGCGAGCAATGCGTGGCCCAGTTCGTGAGCGAGCCCGCCAAGGATCGCAAGCTCCGGATCGCGAGCACTTTCCGGCTTCAAACGCACCAGCCGGGCTTGCTTCTTCTTTTCACCTCGTACGCCAAGAAGCAGGTCGACAGTTTCGTTTTCCCGCTCGGCGACCGATGCCACCTTTTTAAGCTCGGAACCAGAGATCGCGACGAAGACGCCTGTGCCCGGCGGACGGTCCGACCCCTCCCAGTAACCCCAACCCCACGGGCCCTCCGTGTTGTCTTCGGTCACGAAGATCTGGGTCAACCGGCAGAGCTTGCCCTTCATATAGTCGGGTGCCCGGACATAGGTCCTGGCCATTAATTGCCTTTGCGGTGGCGTTACCGGCACGCTTTTGTCACAAGCCGGGCGCTTATACTCAGCGCCATAACCCGCATCCGCAGGATTGTCCCGGGTGTAGCAGGCTCTCGCCGCGAACTTCCTGCCGTCCGGGTCGCTTTCACACGTGCCCTGGAAATGGCTTACAGGCGCACTGGTCGGCCTGGGATTTTCAGCGGCCTGTGCCGAATAGCCTGCAACCAGCAAGACGAAGGGAAACAATGCGTTGAGCTTCATCGCCAAACTCCCCAGCAGGATTTAGCCGACACAAGCGTTTTGACCACCTCCGGGCATGGGAGGATCGGTCGTCATGCAGTTGGGATTTACCGCCTGCCCTCGGCACTTATTCAACAGCTACCACTGGCGAAAACACAAGAGCAATTTTTTCCGCATCGACCCGGCAGGCCATGTAACGGCCTCCCGGGATCGCGTCACACACTTCGTGGGCGAGCCCAGGTAGAAGCCGAGCGCGGCCGGAGACCGAACTTGGCTGGTGATATGTTTGAAATGCTGACAATAATGTCTTGAAGCGGCCCGTGATCGAAGCCGCTGGGTACCGCTGATCTCATCCGAGAAGTGGTGAGCGGTGGCTATTCTGCCTTTGGTCCGGCCGGCCGGTAGGTGTGGTATGGAGTGCCTCAATTGCCACGCGGAAGTTTCGGAGCACGCGAGATTCTGCAGCCAATGCGGCGCGGCATTGGTGCACAACTGTCCTTCCTGCGGTAGTAGCGAAGCGTCTGGCGCCAAGGTTTGCAGCAGGTGCGGCGTAGTTCTCTCTGCCGCAAGCAACGTCGCCAGAACGCAAACCCTGCCCGACCCGGGCGTCGCCGAACGAGGCCACCTGACAGTCATGTTCTGCGATCTCGTCGGTTCAACGGCGTTATCCGTCCATCTCGATGTCGAGGACCTGCACGAAGTGATTGCCGCGTACCACAAGCGCGCCGCGGAAGTCGTTACCCGCTTCGGCGGTTTCGCTGCCCGTCGCGTGGGTGACGGTGTGCTCGTCTATTTCGGTTACCCGCGCGCTCATGAAGACGACCCGGAGCGGGCGGTGCGTGCGGGTCTGGCTTTGATCGAAGAGATTGGTCAGCTGGAGAGCCCCGAGCCGCTTCAGGTTCGGTTGGGTATCGCCACCGGCTTGGTGGTCGTTGGCGATCTGGTCGGATCCGGAGGTGCGAACGAAAATGAGGTCGTGGGCGCGGTGCCCAACCTGGCCGCCCGGCTGCTAAGTCTCGCCGAGCCGAACACCGTCGTCATCAGCGATACGACGCGGCAGTTGATCGGATCAGTCTTTGCATTGGAGGACCTCGGCTTCAAGGAACTCAAGGGCTTCACCGAGCCTCAACGTGTCTGGAGTGTTCTCGGCGAAAATCGTTTCAAGAGCCGCTTCGAGGCGCTGCGTTCCGCAGAGACACCGTTCGTGGACCGTCAGGAGGAAACCGAACTCCTGCTGCGACGCTGGACCCAAGCCAAGGCTGGACAAGGCCGCGCCATCTTGTTCTCGGGTGAAGCAGGTATTGGCAAGTCGCGCCTGATTCTCGCGCTCAGGGACTTGCTCGGTTCTGAACACTTTACCGATTTGCACTTTTTCTGCTCACCCCATCATCAGAACAGCACGCTATTCCCCATCATCAATTTCCTTGAACGTGCCGCTGGTTTCGGACGGGAAGATACGCCGGCGGCAAAGTTGGACCAGCTGGAGGCATTGATGGCTGGGACCTCCGCAGCACAGCAGGACGTCGCGCTTCTGGCCGACCTTCTGTTATTGCCGACCGATCGTTATGCCGCGCTTGAGCGCAACCCGCAGCGAAGGAGACAGCAGACCTTCGCGGCGCTTCTCCGCCAGATAACTGACCTGGCCTCCGAAAGGCCGATCCTCGTGATCTTCGAGGACATTCACTGGATTGATCCGACCACACAAGAACTGCTCGATATCTTCATTCAACAAATCCAGGACATGCCGGTACTCTTGATTGCTACTTTTCGTCCGGATTTTTCCGCGTCGTGGGTCGACCAGCCTCACGTCACCATGGTCACGCTCAACCGCCTGAACAAGTTCGACAGTGAAGCCCTCGTCCGGGGGCTAGCGGCGAAAACGACCGCATTACCGAGCGACCTGATCGGTGAAATCGTCGAGCGTGCTGACGGCGTGCCGTTATTTCTCGAGGAGGTGACGAAAACGGTCGTGGATGCCAAGCCTGTCGATATGCCAAGCGCGCATTGGTCTCTTTCGGTCCCGCCGACGCTCCACGCATCGCTGATAGCGAGGCTTGATCGGATCGGCCCCGTGGCCAAGGAGATTGCGCAGATCGGCGCTGCAATAGGCCGCGAATTTTCTTACGAGCTCGCCGCCAAGGTCGCCGACCGGCCCGAGCCTGAGCTGAATCAAACGCTCGGTCGCCTGGTCGAAGCGGGTCTCATCTTTCAACGAGGCGCAATACCGCGGTCGAACTTTTTGTTCAAGCATGGGCTCCTGCAGGATGCGGCTTACAGCACCTTGCTGCGCGACCGGCGCAGAAGGCTGCATGCTCGGATCGCAGGAGCGATTGAGGAAACGTTTCCCGAGCTCGCCGAGAGCCAACCGGAAGTCATTGCGCGACATCGAACTGAAGCAGGTTCAAGGAAGCAGGCCGCAATATACTGGCAGCGCGCCGGTGAGCTCGCACTGCGCCGTTCGGCCGGGAGCGAGGCGTTGAAGCACTTCTCAAGCGCCCTGGGACTTCTGGAAGGAATGCCTGACGCAACGGAACGCTGGCGCCAGGAGCTCGATGTCCGTCTTGGGTTAGGAACGGCCCTCATCATTGCGCGCGGGTTTCGTACCGCAGGACACGAAATTGTCGATCATTATGCTCGAGCCGTTACGCTCGGCCGCGGACTTGGCGGGACCGACAGGAAGCTGTTCCGGGCGATGTGGGGCAACTGGTATACGAAAATTATTACCGGACAGACCGAGCAAGCTCTCGGCATGGCCAACGAACTCGTCATATTGGCCGAGCAACTTGCCGATCGCGACCTGTTGCTCGAGGCCTACCACTCGCGCTGGGCGAACTCACACGTGCTGGGCCTCAATTCAAGCGTGATTGCCGACATCGAACGCGGCCTCCAGATCTACGATGCCGAGCGCCATCACGCACACGCATACGACTATGGAGGGCACGATACCGGCGTCTGCGCCTATGCGCACGGTGCGGTCACGCGCTGGGTTATGGGTTTTCCCGAAAAAGCAATAGAGATGGCGGAGTCGGCTCTCGAGCTAGGGTACCGGCTGCGCCACCCTCCGAGCCTGGCGCATGCGGCATGGTGGTCAGCCGCACTTCGGCAACTCCTTCGCGACCCCAAGCCGTGTCGCGAGTACGCTGAGTTGACAATCAGGATTGGTCGCGAGCAGGGCAGCAATATGTTCGTCGTTTGCCCGCTCCTGCTGGGCTGGTGCATCTTTGAATCCGGTCAGACCTCCGAGGGTCTGGAGCGCATGGAGGATGCGGTCGGAGCCACCCGGCAGTCAGTGCGGCGCTTCTACTACGACTACGAGCTTCTGGTCTTCGCGGAGAGCCTTCTGAAGGCCG
This sequence comes from Bradyrhizobium sp., assembly GCF_027307225.1. Lineage (GTDB taxonomy): Bacteria > Pseudomonadota > Alphaproteobacteria > Rhizobiales > Xanthobacteraceae > Bradyrhizobium. The sequence goes on from NZ_DAHUXJ010000024.1 coordinate 24,133, forward strand.
ACGAACCGGTCCGTGCACGGCAAGTCGTGCAGGAGGCGTTTGACACTATGGCAACGAGCCGCGGCCGTTTGTTCGAGGCGGAGGCCTATCGTCTGTCGGGCGCATGCCTGGCTTATCAGAAGGACCATGCGGAAGCCGAAAGGCTGTTGTTGCGGGCCATCGATACGGCCGAACAGCAGGGTGCGCCGGCGTTCAAGCTCCGAGCCGGGATGACGCTTGCGCGACTCTGGCGCGACCAGAAGCGGATGGAAGCAGCGCACGATTTGCTTTGGCAGATCTACGATCAGTTCGAGGAGGGACGCGGTACCTCCGATCTCCGGGAAGCCAAGGCGCTGCTGAACGAGTTAAGGTAGTGCTGACGAAGCGGCGTCAAGCTAGGTCTCACGCTATCTTGTCGACTCCCCAGAAGAAGGGCAGCGGTCCCTGGGCCACTCCAGTGAGGTCCTTCGTCCAGGCAAAGTGGCGAAGATACAGGCCGAGCGGAGCGGACATCACCTCGTTGAGAGCCACCTCGTTCAACCTCTGAGCGACCGACCTCTGGTCTTCAAGGGACTGTGCGTCGAACCAGGCCGCGACTTCCGCTTCGACCGCGGGACTCTTGGCCCAGCCATTGGCTGCCGCCATGCCATTCGCCTGCATGTGCGGGCTGGTCGGAAAGACCCAGTCAACGCCGTAGATGGCCGTGACATACATGTGCCAGCCGCCCTTGCCGGGAGGTTTTTTCTGGGCGCGACGCGCGACGATAGTGCCCCAATCGATCGCAGCGAGTTCGACGTTCATGCCTAGCCGCTTTAACAGGTCTGCGGTCAAGTCGCCCCAAAGCTTGTAGTGCGAGATATCCTGCGCCGCCATGCAAACGATGGGCTCGCCGGCATAGCCGCTTTCGGCGAGCAGCCGCCTGGCGGTTTCGAGGTTCCGCGGGCCCTTGAGCACTTCGCCGCCTTGCTCGGTATAGAACGGAGAACCCGGCGTGAAGTATCCCGGTTGCGGCTTCCACATATTGGCATCGTCGCCGACGAAGGCGCGCATGTACTCTTCCTGGCTCAACGCGGTGAGGATCGCCCGCCGCGCCCGCGCATCGTCGAACGGCGGAAACAGATGGTTGATCGCCAGAATGCCGATGTTGCCGAGCCGATCCTGAATCTCGACAACGACGTTGCGACTTTTGCGCAGCATGGGAACCAGATCGGGGTGAGGAACCTCCCACCAGTCAACTTCGCGGTTTTGCAGGGCGGCAGCAGCGGTCGCCGGATCTGGCATGGTGATCCACTCGATGCGGTCCGCCACGATGCGCTTTCCGCCAGCCATCCAGGACGCGGGTTCTGCGCGCGGCACATATTCTGCAAACCTCTCGAACGCCGAGCGGGCCCCGGGGACCCAGTCGCTACGCACGAAGCGCATTGGGCCGCTGCCGACATATTCGCCGATCTGCTTGAACGGGTCGGTCGCGGCGATCCGAGCGGGCATGATGAAGCAACATAGCGTCGTGATCTTGCCGAGCGCGAGCAGCATCTTTGGATATGGCTTCTTGAGCAACCAGCGGAACGTGCGATCGTCGATAGCGACAAGTTCCTGTTCGATTGCCTTGATCTTCTGACCGAGCGCATCGCGTGCAGCCCAGCGATTGATGCTGGCGACGGCGTCGCTGGCCGCGACCCGCTCGCCATCGTGGAATTTGAGGCCAGGCCGCAAGCGGAAAGTCCAGGCGAGGGCGTCGCTCGAAACTTCCTCGGCCTCGACCATCTGGCGCTGGACCTCAAGTTTGGCGTTCACGCCGTAGAGCGTGTCCCAGACCAGCATGCCGGCGTTGCGGGCAATATAAGCGGAATTCCAGATCGGGTCGAAGTTGGCGAGGTCCGCGTGCGGCACAAGACGCACCGTCCGCGCCGCAGCGCGTTGAGATATTGCCGGGGTGGCTAGTTCACCTGCTGCGGCCAAGGTGCCCGCACCGGCGAAAGACTTCAGGAATGCCCGTCGATCCATTGGGTGGCCCTTAGATCAGACGCGAAATGCAAAGCGGCGCCTGCCCTGCGTAGCAGAACGGCATTTCGATCAAGGTGCCAAGGTCGCCAGGCGTCACATCTCGCCCGGCTTACCGCGCCCTCGATCGTTGCGACGGTAACGCCCCGAGAACGAAAATTATAAACGGTCTATAGACCGGGCGGTCGATGCGAACCGGACAAAAAAATTGAGCTTTGAAATTGCTTGGTAAATTGGTCGGAGCGAGAGGATTTGAACCTCCGACCCCTAGTCTCCCAGACTAGTGCGCTAACCGGGCTGCGCCACGCTCCGATGCCGTTCCCTTAGCTTTGATCAGCCGCCCGTGCAAGCCGGGCGATCGGTCGGCAGGGTCTTCCCCGATCAATCAAGGAGTTAAGCCGGCCGCCGTGAATTCCGCGCTAACCACCCTCAGCCGTCCTTGAGCGCGACATCAAGCAGCTTCCGGCAGGCGATCAGGTCCTCAAGCACACCCTTCAGGCGCCCCACGTCGATGATCGGAACGATGTCGGCAACGCCGGCAATCGCCTCCTCTTCGTCGTAGCTTTCGACTTCGCGCTCCCGCCGGCTGCGGCGCTCGGCAAAGCGCGGGATGCCGCTCTCCTCCGAGCTGTCAAAATCGTCGTCGTCGAGGTCCATCGCCGGCGCGATGTCGTCGTCATTTTCGAGGATGCTTTGGCCGACCGCCTCTTCGATTGCCCCGAACGAGGCGATCGCATTGGCATCCGCGAGCCGCTGCACCGAGGCGATGCCGTGCTCCTTCAGAATGCGCTGCACGCCGCGAATGGTATAGCCCTCGCCGTAGAGCAGACGGCGAATTCCCTTCAACAGGTCGACATCATCGGGGCGATAATATCTGCGGCCCCCGCTCCGCTTCATCGGCTTGATCTGGGAGAATCGCGTTTCCCAGAACCGCAGGACGTGTTGCGGAATGTCGAGGTCTTGGGCGACCTCGCTGATGGTTCGGAACGCATCCGGCGCCTTGTCCAAATGCTCGCTCCTCTATCTTCGGCCGATGGGCCACCGGCCTATTCGGCCTTGCCGTTGTTTCCGGCGCTGTGACCGTTGATACGCTGCTTCAAGATCGCTGACGGCTTGAACACCATCACGCGGCGTGGCGAGATTGGCACCTCGGTTCCGGTCTTCGGATTGCGGCCGATCCGCTGGCCCTTTTTCCGCACCATGAATGAGCCAAACGAAGACAGTTTCACCGTCTCGCCCTTCTCAAGGCAATCGGTAATCTCTTTCAGTACCAACTCTACAAACGCGGACGATTCCGTGCGCGACAGCCCCACCTTCTGGTAGACGGCCTCACACAGATCAACCCGCGTGACGGTTTTTCCAGTTCCGGTCATCGCCTGCCCCACTCTCGGCGAACAATATTCGCTACTAAAATTATGAGCTTAAGCGCTAACGGTCAACAGTAGACCGGCTCTCATAACACGAAAGAAATGCACAAATCATCGGGATTTATTTACCTGCCACTCACCAACGAACCAGCGCCGATCCCCAGGTAAAGCCGCCGCCCATGGCTTCCAGCAACACCAAATCGCCTTGTTTGATGCGGCCATCGGCCACTGCAACGCCAAGCGCCAGGGGAATCGACGCCGCCGACGTGTTGCCGTGCCGGTCAACAGTCAGCACGACCTTCTGCGGTGCAATATGCAATTTGTGCGCGGATGCATCGATAATTCTCTTGTTGGCCTGATGCGGGACGAACCAATTGATGTCCTCGGCAGTCGTCCTGCTCGCCTCAAAGGCATCGACGATGACGTCCGTAATCATGCCGACCGCATGCTTGAAGACTTCCCGCCCTTCCATTCGAAGGTAGCCGACGGTCCGGGTCGAGGACGGACCGCCATCGACATATAATTTCGACTTGTGCCGCCCGTCCGATCGCAGGTGAGTCGTCAGAACGCCGCGGTCGGAAGATTTTCCCGGCTGCGCTTGCGCGTCGAGTACTACCGCCCCGGCGCCGTCGCCGAACAGCACGCAGGTGCCACGGTCGTTCCAGTCCAGAATTCGCGAGAATGTTTCCGCGCCAATGACGAGCGCACGTTTGAACGCGCCACTGCGCAGGAAATTATCGGCCGTGGCCAGCGCGAATACAAAGCCCGAACAGACGGCCTGCAAGTCGAAGGCCGCTCCGTGGTGGATGCCGAGCCCGTTCTGCACCGCGACCGCTGTGGCCGGAAACGTGTTGTCGGGCGTTGAGGTCGCCAGCACGATCAGGTCGATCGATTGCGCATCGACGCCGGCATGCGTCAGGGCCGATCGCGCAGCATTGATTGCGAGGTGCGAGGTAAACTCGCCCTCGGCAGCGATGTGGCGCTGACGGATGCCGGTGCGCTGGACGATCCACTCATCGGAGGTGTCGATCTGCGTCGCCAATTCGGCATTGGTCAGGATCCGCTCCGGTAGATAGGAGCCGCAGCCGAGTACGACCGAACGTAGTACAGTCACGAAACAGACTCCGGCGTGGAAGGGCTGGGGACGAGACCACCGCCCTCGCGATTAAGCATTTGATTGATCTTGTTGAGGAGATCGTACCTAGCCATCTCATAGCCAACATCGACGGCATACGCAAAGCCGTCGGCGTCGGTACCGCCGTGGCTTTTGACCACGATTCCGTTGAGACCGAGCAGGACGCCGCCATTGGACTTGCTGGGGTCGAGCTTGTCACGGAGCGCCCGGAAAGCCGGCCTTGCCAGGAGATAGCCGATCTTGGAAAGCCAGCGGCCTGAAATCGCCCCGCGCAGAAATTCGTTGATCTGGCGCGCCGTTCCCTCGGCGGCTTTCAAGGCGATGTTGCCGCTGAAACCTTCGGCGACAATCACGTCGGCCGCGCCGCGCCCGATGCCGTCGCCCTCGACGAAACCGGTATATTCCAGCTGCGGCAGGTTCATGGCGCGGAGAAGCTCGGCGGCCTCGCGAATTTCCTCGCGGCCCTTGATCTCTTCGACGCCAATATTGAGCAAACCAACGGTCGGTCTTGCGAGGTCCAGCAACACGCTTGCCATGGCACTCCCGAGCACCGCCAGCGTCACCAGGTGACGCGCGTCGCCGCCGATCGTGGCGCCGAGGTCGAGCACAACGGAATCGCCCCGTAAGGTCGGCCATACCGCGGCGATCGCCGGGCTATCGACGCCCGGCAGCGTGCGCAGGCAGAATCGCGCCATCGCCATCAGCGCCCCGGTGTTACCGGCGGAGACCGCCACGTCAGCCTCGCCCTTCTTCACGGCGTCAATTGCAAGCCACATCGAGGAGGTCTTGCGCCCGCGCCGCAAAGCCTGGCTTGGCTTATCGTGCATGCTGACGGCAACATCGGTGTGAACGACGGAAGAAACCGCCTTCAAGGCCGGATGCTTTGCAAGCTCCGCTTCGATCATGGCGCGATCGCCGAACAGGAGAAACTCGGTGTCGGGATGCCGTGTCAGTGAAATCCCGGCGCCGGTAACAACAACTGGCGCGCCGACGTCACCCCCCATGGCGTCAAGCGCTATTCGAACCTTTTGAGGCATGAACGTCCCGGAAACCCGACCTCTTACCGGACCTGAATGCTGGCCGGGGCAACCACCACGGTTGCGCCGATCGGCGAAGCACCACGCTGCGCCAGACTGGGCCGCGACAATAGCGTTTCCCCGCACCGACACAACCTCTTGACCGCCACCTTTTGCGGCGCGAGTACTGCGGTGGCGGAATCGGAACGTTTAAATAAAACGAACTATTTCAAATGCTTAAATGCATCTTTGGAACGTAAGGTTCCACGTGAATTCCCGCGACAGCCTAATCGGGGTCCTTCTTGCCAGGCCCCGGCGTATAGCCGACTTGCAGCGTCTTCAACGCCGCAAATGGATGATCCGCGGGATCGACGATTTCCCGCGGCGGTTCGAACACCACGTCGCGCCTGCGCGGATAAGGATCGATCGCGAGGAACAGGACATCTGTCGCGAGCCGGCCGAGATCAATCACGCCATCGATGATCGGCTCCGGCGGATCAGGAACCTCTTCACCCTCGCTTTGCGCAGCTTCGTCGACCAAAGCGGCGAGACTCCGAATTTGCTCCGGAGGCGCAAACATCAGATCGACCGTCTCGTCGATCTCGCTCTCGATGGGATCGAGCGTCACCACACAGGTCTGCCCGATCAGCGCACGCACCTCGCCCGTGACATGAACTCGCCCGCCGCTCGTGAGTTGCAGATCGAACGACGCGCTCGCAGAAATTACTTTACGCAGGCTCGCGATCTCCGCGATCGCCGCCCGCGATGCCTCGCCTGCTTCGAGCGCGCGGTGCAATCCGGTATCCGGTATCTGCGCCACGACAACGGGGACACGCCAGGGGTCAGCAGGGTTCATGGCCATCGCCCTCAGGAAAACGACTCGCTTGCTTCGGACGGGGCGGGAAAGGCCCATGTGGCAGCTAGCAGCGCGGCATCGTCGATACCGTCTAGTCGGGCCAGCACGATCTTCACATATATGGCGAGCCGTCGCGCGTTTTCCATGCCCTCGCCGTTCAAGACATTCTTGCACAGGGCGGCCGCCAGCGCCTCGTCACCGCCATCGCACGCGGCATCATACGCAGCGGTGCGGCCATAGAATGCTTCGCCAAATGCCTGCATCCGCTTGGGAACAGTGAGATCGCCGACTCCCATCTCTCTCAAGTTGGCGTCCATATCCTCGCAGAATCGATCGAAAAGGGCTTGCGCGACGTTGGCTGATCCCTCGACGGACCGAAATCGCCGCAAAACCATCCACAAATGCAGCAGCAGGAGGTCGAAACGGCCGTCAACTGTGTCGGTCACGCCAAGATTCCGGTAGAACAACGGTTCTCGCGCCTGCGTCACGATCATGCCATAGATGCCCTCAATGGTGCCGCGCAGCGACCCCCGGGGTTTGCTGAAGTGGTTGAATGGCCAAAGCATTGTGGGGGCTACTATTGTCTCGGTTCTGACATTCGCATGCTACTGCGGCGAGTTGGTTTGCGAATGTCAGAACCGAAGGGACACCAGCAAATATAAGTCGCTAGTGCGGTGAATTTGAAGTTCCTATCAGCTTCGCGG
>NZ_DAHUXJ010000030.1 GCF_027307225.1 Bradyrhizobium sp.
CATCTATGGCGGTGCGACCGGCAAGCACCACCCCGTCCACCGGAACACCATCGCCCGGTCTCACTCGGAGCCGGTCGCCGACCGCCACCTCGGCCAGCGGGACTTCCTCGTCGGTGTCGTCCTTGCGCAGGCGCCGCGCCGTCTTCGGCGCGAGATTCAAAAGGGCGCGGATGGCACCTCCCGTCTGCTCGCGGGCGCGCAGCTCCAGCACCTGTCCCAGAAGGACGAGCACGGTGATCACGGCGGCGGCCTCGAAGTAGACCGCGACCGCGCCATGCATGTCGCGGAAGCCAGCCGGGAAAAGCTGCGGCGCAAACGTGCCGATCACGCTGTAGAGATACGCGACGCCCGTTCCCATCGCAATCAGGGTGAACATGTTGAGGTGGCGTGAGGCGACTGAGCGCCAGCCGCGCGCGAAAAATGGCGCCCCGGCCCACAGCACCACCGGCGTCGACAGCGCAAACGAAATCCAGTTCGACCAGGAGGGCGAGACAAGGTCCATCGCGCCGAGATGGCGGCTCATCTCGAGCACGAACACCGGCAGCGTGAGCGGCAGCGCGATCCAGAAGCGCCGCTTCATGTCGATGAGTTCGGGATCAGGCCCCTGATCGAGCGACACCTGCTCCGGCTCCAGCGCCATGCCGCAGATCGGGCATGTTCCCGGCCCTGCCTGCCTCACCTCGGGGTGCATCGGGCAGGTGTAGATGACGCCGGCGGATGCGCCCTCCGGCTTCTTTGGCGCGGCCTGCATCGGCGCGGCGCGCTCTTGAGATGGCTTCGGCTTGTTGAGAAAAGATTCCGGATCGGCCTGGAAGCGTTCGCGGCAGCGACCGCTGCAAAAAAGATATTCCTGGCCCTGATAATCAAAGCGGTGTTTGGCGGTCTCGCGCTTGACCTCCATGCCGCAGACGGGATCGATCGCGACCTCAGCTTCCTGACCGACTGAGCTTTCATGCTTGGCGCCGCAGCACGAACTGCCAGATGCCTTGGCGTGATCGTGAACGGGGTGATCATGGCCCTGATGATGGCCGGCGCCCGCGCCATGCCCCTGTTCGTCCTGCGCCATCTTTTGACTCCGCTGGTCTTGAATTACATACCCTAGGGGGGTATATGAGGCCTATGCGCGAAGAGATCAAGGCTTCCTGCCTGAAAAGACTGAAACGTATCGAGGGCCAGGTCCGCGGGCTTGCGGGGATGGTCGAAGACGACCGTTATTGCATCGACGTGGTCACCCAGATCGCAGCGGCCAAGGCGGCGCTTCGCCGCGTCGAGGAGGAAATCCTGCGCGACCACGTCGCCCACTGCGTCGAGCATGCCATCGTGTCCGGCGACAAGGTCGACCAGCGCCGCAAGATCGCCGAGCTGATGGATGTGATCGGCCGCGCCGACCGATAAGCCGTGGAGGGCGTTTACGCATTCCCGCTTGGTTAACCGCCGCTGAAGCGCCCCGTTAAAGTCCGCCTCATCCGCAAGTCCTTAATCTTAGGACTTCGCGGCTATTGGTTTCGTCCAACCAGGACGGGGGCGACACCATGACGACTGACGTCAGATCAGCCACGCGCTTTGCCAATTCCAAATGGGCCGAGAGGAAGCAGGATTTCCTGATCGTTTCCTCGTTCGGACTGTGGGCGGTGCTGCTCGGCTTTTCGCCGGTGCTGGCCATCAACTTCCTGATGGGAAGTTGAGCCAACGCCGCCGCTTGCGGCGGCGCTGGTTAACCGGCGATGGCGAAACGATCTGCAAAGCGAACGAGCTCGCGCCCGACCTTTTAACCCGGATCGAATACGTTTCCCCGACAACAAAAAGAAAACGCGGGGGCGTTATGGATACTCTGGAAGCGCAGGAAGATTCCGACTCCAAGCGAAGCGGCTTTTGCACGCAGGACATCGTCTGGGCAGTCGGCGTCTGGTCGGTCATCCTGACCTTGTCGCCGGTCGTGATGTTCTACGTGCTGATGGTGAATTGATCTTCACGCACGGCGCTGCCTACAGGCAACATCATCCCGCGTGAGCGCCCCTGCCGGGCCCACGCGGGATGACGTTGCCGTGCAAGCGCGTCTCAGGCCGCCTGCTTGTGCATCGTGCCGCTCGCCGATGCCGTGCCGCGAATTGCCTTCACCGAACGTTCGATCGCCGCCCACAGCCTGCCGATCTCCGCCGCCGCGCGGCCTTCGGCAAAATACTCGCGGGCACCTTCGCCCTTGCCGAGCGCCATCAGCAGGTCGGCACGGTTGGTGATCTGCCCGCCCCACACCGGCGCGCGGAACTTGGCCAGCTGCTCGCGTGCGATGGTAACGATGCGGCTTTCCACCTCGTCGCGCCGGGCCGGCGCACCGTTGAGAACGACTGCATAGGGCTTGCGCGCGGAACGGCACATGTGAATCGTTTCCTGCACGGCGTTGACGTCAAAGACGCCGGGCCGCGCCGGAATCACAACCATGGTGGCATTCTTGATCGCGTCGTCGACCACGGCCGACAGATTCGGCGGCGTGTCGATGAACACCCATTCGTAGCCGTCGCGCTTGGCTGCAGCGACGATACCGCTGACCGAATTGACGGCGGTCTTGATCTGCGGTTCGTTGGTGCCACGCAGCTTGTGCCACAGGGTCAACGATCCCTGCGGGTCGGCATCGACAAGCAGACATGGCTTGGTCGTCTTATGGACATGCGCAGCGAGGTGAGCGGCAAGGGTACTTTTTCCCGAGCCACCCTTACGCGACGCAAAAACTATAACGTTCATACTCTTCGCCTCCAGATTGACCCCAGGAAGCGAAAATGAATCAGCACGCTGATTCGTGGAAGAAGAATTTGGCGTCAAATGTGGCGAAGCCACCGAATAACCGGCGACGTTGCTTTTCAGGTCATACCCCCCGACTGCCGATCCCCGCATGACACCGGGGGATTTCAGCGGACGAAAACGGTAACGGGTAGCCGCCTGGTTCGGCGCCACTGACATTCGCAAAAGCGCCGCACTAATCTTCCGCAACCGTGCGCATGCGAATCCGGTGATGTCTCGGCTTCACAGAGGTCTCCTGCGGATGGAAGTACACCCGGCAACTCGGACTGAGTTCGGTCTGGCGCCTCACCATGCAGGCCGTAATCCGCGAGACATCCGGAATCTCAGAACCGCACAACCGGAACGCATCGCCCATGCAGGCCTGTTGCTCCTGCATGGTGTATGACCATCCGGCGGCGGGCCACGCCCCCGCAACGATGGTCGCGACCACCGCGAGCTGCTTTATTCGACTCGAGAAGGCACCCATGTTTCCCCCAAACCACCACCCCGTGCAAATAGTGAGCGAGCGCGATGAAGTTGGCAAGCAAGCCTTCGCAACAAACATCGGCCAAGCATCAGCTATCGGTGGAAAGCGTAGATTGCAGCACAAGATGAGCATGAGTTCCGTTTCTCGAACTCATCGAGCGACATCGTCGACAACGTTTCGAGCTCCGGAAATTTCGCACGCATCGGCGAATCAGAGCGCGTCGATTGCGGTGCAGCGACCGGAATTTTTCCGGCTGACTGACTCGTTCCAGCCGTGTCGCGCCGGCAACAAACAGGTTACGCTCGCGGCAATCGACTCAATCTTGAAGCACATGAAATGACCGAGCAGACCTTGCCTCTCGATTCGAAGGAAGTGCCGGCGGAAATCGATCGCTGGAACTGGGGCGCGTTCCTGCTGAACTGGATCTGGGGCATCGGCAACAACACGTTCATTGCGCTGCTGGTCTTCGTTCCCCTCCTCGGTCTGGTCATGCCGTTCGTGCTCGGCGCCAAGGGCAGCCGCTGGGCGTGGCGCAATCGGCATTGGGAAAGCATCGACCATTTCAAACGGGTGCAGCGCGCCTGGGCGAAATGGGCCGTGATCATCTACTGCGGTGTGATCGTTCTGTTCGGCGCGATCTTCGGCGGCACCTTCTATCTCCTCAAGCACTCCGAGGCGTACGGGCTTGCCGTATCAAAGCTCGAGGCGAGCGCGGAAGTCGCCACGTTGCTCGGCACCCCGATCATGACGGGCTTTCCAAGCGGCAAGATCAGCACAAACGGCGCAAACGGAGCGGCAGCCCTGAGCTTTGCGGTGAGCGGCCCGAAGGGCGCGGGTCGCGCTTTTGCCGAAGCGACCAAAACGAACGGCAGATGGTCGCTCGTCAGCCTCAAGCTGAAGATCGATGGTCAGGACCGGCTGATCGACCTGCTGCACCCCACACGGGCGGAGATTGACGGCTATCGCAAGCTGGCGAGCTTTGGCGGTGCAGTGCCGTTGCATCAGATGGACGGCATGTAGTCGGAGATTGCGATGAGCCATCGAATTGGTTTGGGGTTGGCTGCTCTTTTCTTCCTCGCAATCAGCATCGGAAGAGCCGATGCCGAATGTATTTGCCAATGTGTCGATGGGCAAATGCAGCCGCTTTGCCAGAACTCGATTGATTTGCCCCCGATTTGTCCGGCCGTGATTTGTCCAATCACGGCCCCCTCGATCGCTCCGATAAATCCTCCAACCATTCCACCGATCGGCACGTCGCAATGTCGTCAGGCAAGGGTGTGCGACAGTTTCGGACACTGTCAGTGGCAACAGGTTTGCCGGTAGCCCCGCCAGAGCGAACGTGCTGTGGCTCTTATTGGCGCTGCCATGTCGGGCTTGAGTCTTTGACGGATCGTCTTCGTGCGCCCGGGCAAGATTCATACCGCTGAAGGGGCTGGTACAGTTGGGTGGGCTCGAGCCACCGACCTCCTGTTCCACAGACAGGCCGACCCCTCCGAAACGCGTACGCCACGACCGCCGCCAGTACGAAAAGCTATGTGATTTCAGTAGTCGATTCCCGCCAGCGCCCGCCTTACTTACTCTCCAATTTCCGTTACGGTGGTTGCTAGATGGTAGCTAGCGGGGCGAGCGATGGCTGTGCTGGGCATAACGATTCGGACCGTACAATCGCTTGCGCCAGGCGAAACGATTTGGGATGCCGGACACAAAGAGGCCGTCCGGGGTTTTGGATCCAAGGCTGCACTCGACGGGCGGATTCGGACGGTCCGTCAGAAAGCGGCAGGTGCTTGGGAAAAAACGGAACCTCTGCCCACTTGGTGTGTGCACGATCTTCGGCGCACGGCTGCCACAGTAATGGCTGATCGGTTGGGGGTTCTTCCGCACATCGTCGAAGCGGTTCTGAACCACGTTAGCGGACATCGGGCGGGCGTTGCCGACATCTACAACCACGCCCGGTACGAAGCGGAAATTCGTGCTGCCCTATGCGCTTGGGCCGACCACGTTATGGCGATTGTGGGGCACTAAATGCAGCGGCTGGAGCGCGAGCGTTTTAGCGGTGAATTACTTGAGGACCATCTGCGCGGCCAGCAGCAAGCGATCAGCAGCCTTGTGTTTGCAGCAGCGAGGACGACGCTTGCAGACGGAAGGAATGCTAAGCTTCCTAGTGGTTGATGCAGCAACAGTCGTTATGCGAGGAGGACGAGAGATAAACACGTGGTTTCCTCTACCCGATACCGCCGCTATCCGCTTGTAGCAAGTTGCTCTTGGGCAGTCCCTCGTTATAGGTTTGCGGCGCGACACAAAGACCTGACTTCGCTTTTTTCCGCAATGAACACTTTTCCCTTTGATTTAAATTCCCCGGAAAGGGCTACCCGCTCGGACATTTCGCCCGCGCGTTGGCGAGAACCGTTTTTGCGCCTGCTTGACGGGGTTGAAGAGGGCTGGACTATTCCGCTGCTTCTGGTCGGATTTGCCGCCGTTTGGATGGCTTTTCTTGTGATCGCTTATCTGGTTGGCGATTTGCATTCGGATGTGTTGGAAGCTTGGACATTTGGGCGCACCTTCGAGTGGGGCAGCTCTAAGCACCCGCCGCTGATGGGATGGGTCGCGCGCGCATGGACATCAATCTTTCCGCTTACCAACTGGTCACTTCAATTGCTGGCCTTGACCAATTCCGCAATTGCGTTGTGGGCCGTCGACCTAATCTCGCGCCGTTTTGTAAAGGGAGACAAAAGAATAATCGTACTGCTGCTTCTTATGCTGCCGCCGATCTATCAACTCCTGGCGCAACGCTTCAATGCCAACACGGTTCTCTTGGCCGTATGGCCTATCGCTACGTATTGCTTCTCGAGGTCATTTGAGGCACGCGACATCAGGTGGGCCATTGCCGCCGGCGCAACGGCCGCGCTAGCTATGCTGGGTAAATACTACTCGGTTTTCCTGGTCGGCAGCTTTGCCTTCGCCGCACTCTGTCACCCTCAACGTCGCGGTTATTTCGGATCGCCAGCCCCCTGGACTTCTGCCGCGGTCGGTCTTGTCGTACTGGGGCCGCACCTGCTTTGGCTCGCGACAACGGGCGCGGCGCCCTTTTCATATGCTCTTACGGAACATGCAGGAAAGGCACTCGTCCCTGCACTGACCGAAGCGCTTCATTTCATCCTCGGCGTGGGACTCGGACTAGCCCTACCTGCTTTGGTGTGGGCCGCGATCGCAGGAAGGCGCTTGAGGATGCTTCCTCACGACTTTCGCAAAATGGGGCCAGGATTGCTCCTGCTGTTTTTCGTCGCGGTCGGGACAATCGCGCTTCCGGCTATCACCGCCGCTGTCCTGGGCACCGACATGCCCCCGATCTGGGCAGCACAGGGTCTCTTTCTGTTTTGCGTTCTTGCTGTCTGTAGCACGAGCTATTCCATAGAATGCTACTATACCGTCAATCTGGTTGTCTTCGTCGCCAGCATCGCATTGGTCGCCGCATTCGTGGCAGCGCCAGTTCACGCCTTCTACCGCAACACGCATCCGCTAAATGAAGGCCGCAACTTTTATCGGTTGGCGGCGAAAGAGCTTACCCGTCAATGGCATCAGGAATCTGACGTTCCGCTTCCGATCGTCGGCGGCGACGAAGGGCTGGCGCTGGCAACCGCGTTCTACAGCCCGGATCACCCTGTCTACGAAGGGGAGCTTGTTTGTCCGAAAAAGGATGAATTGCCGAAATCGAAGATCAGCCGAGGGTGGGCGGCCCTCTGCTTCGCCCTTGACGAAGGTTGCATCTCTCGAACCAGGGTGAAAGCTAGCCGCGCACCTCGAACTGTTGAGAGCGAATTCACAGCGCAATCGTCGTTGATTGGCCATCCGGGTGCCGAGCAGCGCTTTAAGGCTTTCATCATTCCGCCCTCCACGGTCGACCTCGTTACATCGCTTTCGTCGGAAGATTTGGCCGTCAGCCGATGTAAGAGAGGAAAGCATCCCTAGCGACCCGGCTAGCTCTCTGATCTGACCCGATGCCCTTTTGCATAGAGTCCTTATGCATTCGTGAAGTGGCTCAGAGGGTCTGTTCCCTATTCCCGGTCAGATTGCAGTGCTAACAAGGCTCACGACTGGCCGGGAGAACTCGTTGATGGAAGCTCTGGTTTTCGGGGCATCAGGAATGGTAGGCGAGCTGATCCTGGAACATCTCGCCGCAGGGAGGAACAAGGCCATCGGCATTTCCCGGCGCATGGAGAGGCAGGAAGATTGGCTGGTGGCTGATCTGGCCCAGCCTGACACATTGCAACTTCCGAAAGTCGACGTGGTTTTCAGTGCTGCGCCGACATGGCTTTTCGCGAAATCGGCGCACAAAATACTTCGCTCCGAGCCAAAACGAATCGTCGTCATCAGCTCGACCAACGTCTTTACAAAGATCGATTCCAGGGACGAAGCTGAGCGCACTTCGATCCTGGAATTGATCGATGCAGAAAAGCGAATCATCGATCAGGCAAAGGCCCAAGGGGTTGAATGGACGATCCTCCGCCCTACCCTGCTCTACAGAGAGGGACGGGATCATAACATCACGCAAATCGCGAGGATCATTCGTCGGCTGGGTTTCGCCCCCCTGTACGGCGCAGCCGCAGGCCTGCGTCAGCCGGTCCATGCCGAGGATTATGCGATCGGCGCCATCGCCGCTGCGGAATCATCGAAGGCCGCAAACCGCAGTTATTGCACGACAGGCGCCGAAACGATCCCCTATTACGAGATGGTCGGCCGTATTTTCGACGGCCTGTCGCGCCGTCGACGCCTGTTGCACCTTCCGCCGTCGATCTGGAAGTCGGCCTTTGCGGTCGCGAAACCTCTCTTCCCGGATGTGACGCCTGTGATGGGGGAACGGATGTTGAAGGACATGGCGTTCGATTCTTCGGCGGCGATCAGCGATTTTGGCTGGAGCGCACGAAAGTTTGCGCCGTCTTTCTGAAGAGGCGAGCGATTCGGCTCGCGCCCGTAAATGCCGCAAAAGCTTCCTTTTTCAAGCAATTGGAACGCTGCGAGGCTCCGCAAGCAGATCATCAACCCTTTCGGGTATAACGTCAGTTGTATTTGTCATGAAACTTGTGGTTTCGCTACAAAGCGATCAAAACGAGGTGCATCAGCGGTCTACAAAATCTTTATCAATGTGGGTTTTGGTAATCGCGGGTATCGTTTCGACGAACGCTATTTCTCGTCCGCCCGGGGGGTTGGCGATGACGTCAACCCATGCGGCATACGGCCCCTTGCAAGACGTTCGCGGGCGCTATCGCCGAGACGGCCATTGTCGGAGAGATCGACTGCCCTAGACCCCAGGCGGATTCGGCACCGTGACGATCACTAAGTCGATGACGATGACTGCTCTGGGACTTTTGGATCGGCTCTTGCGACGGGCACCAATGGCGCCGTCGTTAATTGTGCAAATGTTGTCGCCACCTTACGTGGGATTTCGATCAACCGCGGAGGTTCCGGCCTCAACGGCGTCCGGTTCCTGAACGGTGTCCAACTGACCGTCGAGCACTGCATCATCTCCCGTCGTTGCAACGATCACGAATTCGCGACTTGCGAGCGCAAATGCTGGCGTGAATGCGTCGGCGTCCGGCGAACAAGTCACCGTCGACACGTCGACACTGGTCAACAACAATAACGCGTTTGCGGTTGCCTCAGGCTCCACAGTACGGCATCTAACAATCTCATCTACAACCACGGTACGAATTTCAACATTACAACTGACGGGGCGGTCCTGAGCGCAGGTAACAACCGGACTACACCCGCAGGAAGCAGTGCGCCGAGCAGGTCAATTCCGCTGCAGTAGGATCGCGTTTCGCCAAGGCCTCGTGCGTCCAGTCAAGCGCATTGCCATAGCGACCGGACGAATTCATTTTACCAAACACGGCCGCGCGATTGATCGGGCGCAACATGGCTACGAATAGAAGCGATAATTGCGAGCGCAGCCAGCGTTAGAAAAGAAATTAAGGTCTCAAGTCGAGGTAAGGTCCCATAGCGTCCCTGGGCCGTGTCTGCCATCGGGCAATGTTACCCCCTTCTCCGCCCACAGCCGCGCCGCCCCCCCAAACACTTCATCAACAGCGAGGATGACGCCGGGGTGCCAATCCCGAAACAGAGGTCCGCCTGGTATGTGATCCCCATTCCGGGCCTTCCAGAGCAAGTCACGGTTCGCTTCCGTGACCCGCGTTTCGCAATCGTGGCCGCAGAGTATCCCGCCAAGCCTCACTTTTCGCCGCCAAGCCAGAATATCGGCGCGTACGCAGTCATAGGCGTGGTCGGCATCGATGAACACCATGTCGACACTGCGATCGGCAAAGCAGGCTGCGGCAATGGTGCTCGGCATGCGGTGCGCCTCGACCCGGTCGGCGCCACCAGCTCGCCTGACATTCTCCCAAAACGACTCATATACGTCATACGTCGCCAGTAACTCGGCGTGTTCAGGAACACTCGACGAACCCTCCCATGTGTCAACACAATGTAGGCGCCCGCGAAAGCGCTTGACATGCTCAATCAATATTTGAGTACTTCCCGAACCGAGCCAGCTCCCAACTTCGACGATGGTTGGAGAATCGACCGTCAACTCGGCGAGGATGTTACGGAAACAGGCCTGATCAAAATCACCGAACGAGGGATAATCTTTCAGATAGAGCACTTTCATCATACTGAACCCCTGGCGGTACGATTTGCACGCGAAGCTCGCGCGCAAGCGCTATCTAATCCCTAGCAATGCCAAATGCGTATCCTGCCAGTGCGGCGACATCGGCTCTGTCGACAGCTCGACTACCCGCGAGAATCCCATTTGCTCAAAAGCGAGATAAAGCAGCTTACGCGACAACGTCGTTACGTCGAAACAGTTTGGAAACATGTTCTGATAATATCGATTCACCGTGTGAAACCTGATCGACAAATCGTCGTCCTTGTGACACGGCGTCAAGACGAAGAGCGCTGTCTTCGCTGCTGATCCAAGCCATGCCAGGTGACGCAACGGCTCGGAGAGATGCACCAGCACGGCAACCGATAACACGAGATCGTGCTGCTCACTGGCTTTCAGCTCACCGTTGTAATCCCATACCTTGAACTCGGCACGAGTGCCGCAAATTTCGTTTAAGAGATCAAGCGTCTCCGCATAATCGACCCTATCGTAGCCCACCGACTGCACCGCGCCGGCGCGGGAAAAAGAAACTGGAAAGTACCCAGCATTGCAACCTACGTCGAGCACCGAAAGCCCCGCAACCCCGCCCGTAAGGGTCGTGATCTGCCCGATCACGCTATCGTAAAAGGCGGCAAGCATCTCGTTTGTATGCAGGAATTGGTCCGCTTCGGCAGGCTTCACGAGGGCGGACGCGGCATATTCGGAGATACCGGGATCGAGCGAGGGGCAATAGACGGTCGGCGGATCCGCGCGAAAGCCTTGCACAATGCTCAATCCCGCACCGCAGTAAAATCCATCGGAAAGCTGAAATGGTTGGTAGTTGAACAAACCGCGCATTGCCAGCACCTTTGCGCGTTCAACATGGGCAACTGACGCCACAGATCTTAAGTCCATCGACTATCCTCTCGATGCATGCATTTCCTATTCGGAACAGAAACGAAACTTCTTGGTGGTCACGGCAGCAGTGACTTCTCCCATGCTTTTGAATAAGCAAACTCAAGATGGCGGCCGTCACGCGCGAAAAAGCGACCGTTCGGGCCACCGGGCGGATGCGAAAGCAACGCGAGCGTCGCGGCAACGGCGGTGTAAGGGCTGACCGTCGAGCCTTGGTTCATCTCACTTCTCGCCTCGCCTGGATTGAGAACGTTGATCTGGACGTCGGCCGCAGGATGACGCGCGGCGGTCTCCGCGGCGAGCGAGGCTCCAAGCGAATTGAGAGCAGCCTTACTCACATTGTACGGGCCGAAGCCGGGCGTGCCCGCCCAACCGGCTTCTGAGGTAAGCAACAGCACCCGGGCTTGTCCCGTGCCCAGCATCAAGGGGAGCGCGGCCCGCGCGGTCAGCCACGGGGCCGTCAGATTACTGTCGAGCAGCGACTGCCAGTTCTCCCTGCGCAAATCGGCAAGTGGCCAGGGTGTCGATCGGGATTGTGGCAAGGCGGCGCAGACGACAAGGCCGGATAGAATTCCGAACCGGTTAGCTATTTCGTCGGCTGCACCGGCAACTTGGACCTCGTCACGCACGTCACATGAAAGAACCGTCACGGAGGCCGGATCAACACCAAGGCCGCGCATGGCCTCCCTCGTTTCTTCCAGCTTCTCGCGGCGACGACCCGTCAGGACGGGCCGTCCACCGGCAACGGCCAAGATGGTGGCTATCGCGGCTCCAAAACCGGTGCCAGCGCCCGTCACCCAAAAAACCTTGCCAGCGAGCGCGTTCCAGCGTTCCGCGGGTAGACCGAAGTGGTGGACCGACCAGTCGCGCGGGTCGCAATATTCAAGAAGCCCGACTGTTGCGGTCATGAGAACTTTCCCGCGTTCAACTACGCCGGGAATCACCGTCGGCAAGCTCGGCGTTGCGCCGCTCGGCTTCGCAAAGACAATAAGTCGGCGTTCCGTATGCGAGTGCCTCGCTTGAGCCGTCGGCATAGTGCGCGGTTACGCTATAGCTGCCGAACATGCGCGTCGGTTGGGCCTCGTAGCGTAACACCGGCCGCTTGTTCATTCTAGGCTGCGGCCACTGCATTCCGCTGCTCGCTGAGGAAGTTGATCTCGTTGATCACCACGTCACGGGCGACATCCTTGATAACACCAGGCATCTCGGTCACGTCGACTTCGGTGAGGTCGAGCGCACCGAGGGCGATCGGTATGCCGTAAACCCAACCCTCGTAGCCGACCACGTTGTAGTCACCCATCGACTCAAGGAGGATCGGTTCGGGAAAGAACTCTTCGGCCGGACCTGTACCCCTCTCGGCTTGTTCGCTCACAGCCCGACGCCTAAGCCCGCCGATCTGCTCCTCGATCTGATAAGTAGCTTCCTTGGCGGTGTTGGCAACAACGAGACCCGGTATGGCCTCTACATCAAAGTCATTCCAGTCCAGATAAACGCCGTGCGGAACCCCATAGAAGCGGCCATCGAATTGCACCAGATTGTAGTTTTCGATAGTGCGCAGGAGATCCGGTGTTGCATCCTTGCTGGCAACAGAGAACACCACGATATCGGTACCGGGGATGACCTCTCCGCTGTTCCCGCGGGCAGCGTTCTTGCCGAACAGCGATCCCACGCCCTGGGTCCGCGCTCGCCGGATGAGGCTACGAAGCACAGCAATGGCCAGCTTGCCGCCATTTGACGACATAGGTAGCAAGCGCTCGACCATGACGGTCTCGCGAATCTCAGCCCGCACGGCACTTGGCAACAGGTTGAAGGCGCGGTGCCAGAGCGAACGCGGACGGGCCGGACCGGAAAGGTGATTCCTGTCCGCCACTGCCTCAGCACCAGTCGCCTTGTCGGAAAACGCTCGATCAAGTTCGTCCTTGGCGATCGCGTAGTCCTGCGCCTCGAAGCTGACGATGATCGGAGCCAGCACCGCTGCGGCCGCTGGCGTTTCTCCAAGCGTGCTGCCGGCCTTGAAGTAGCTACCCTCGGCTCGTTGCTTTTCCTGGGCATCGAAGTGACCCCGAGAGTCCGCCCACTTGGCGACCAGTTCGATCTCCGCCAGCACCGCCTGCTCATCAGGATCGATCACGACGCCAGATCGGCCGGCGACATCCTCCTTCGTCAGATCGATCGGTCCGAGCCCAAGCGGCAGCGCGTAATAAAGTCCCTTATAGAAAACGACATTGTGGGTTCCAAGCTGGCGCACCAGCCGCGGCACTTCACCGCCGACGACGGAGATCTCCTCTTTGGCGGGCTTGCTCGACTTCGTCTCACCTGCCGACCGTCCAGCGCTAGACTTCGCACCACCCGCCCGGTTACGGTCACGAGCATATTTGACGTCTTCGATCACCCGTGCCGCCCACTCACCGACCGGGAAGCCGGCCTCGTGCAGCGCAAGCACGATCTTTTCGAAGCGCTCCTTGCGGACCTGGGCGTCAATGTAGGGGCCCGTCGAATACCATAGGTCAGCCGGTACCACTTTGGGATGTTTCGCGTAAAGTGCCTCCTTCGGCTCGCGGAAGACAATGTTGTGACTCTCGGGATCGAGCCAATAAACGCCACCGTTGACAAGAATGAGCGGATTGATATTCGCCAGCCGGCCGATGTAGTTCCGGTTCTTGAGAATTAGTTCGATACCCTCGTCCACATCGGCATCGGTTTCGCCCGGCACGCCTATGACCCAATTGACCTCGGTGAAGATACCGGCTTCCCAGCAATCCCGGAGGTTTTGCGAGACCATGTCCGGCGTATAACCCTTCTTCTGCAAACGCAGTGTATTAGCCGAGAATGCGTCCACGCCGAAACGGAGCGCGACAAAACCGGCCTGCCGCAGTTTCTGGAAATAGGCCCGGTCGCTCTTCTTGTGAATCCGCAACTGCCCCGTCAGCTTGACATTGACGCCGCGCCGGATGATTTCGTCACAGATCTCCAACACTTTTTCAGGCATACCATTGAGATCGCTCTCGTTGAACATAAAGAGCGTGCACCCCTGGCCCGCGAGCCATTCCAACTCATCGACAAATTCTTTGGGATCCCTGATCCGCCAATAGAATCGCTCCGCGCAAAAGGTGCAGCGGGACCAGCGACAGCCCCGGCTGGCGATCACGGGCGTGAGCTGGTAACCGTTGAAGTTGCGGTAAAGGTTGAGATCAAACCATTCATACTTTGGCGCTTCGAGCGCCGACAAGTTGTGCGGCATGGGAGCCGGAATGAACGGGATTTTTGGATCATCATGCTGCGATACGATGCCGGCAATATTTCGCGGCCGCTCGCCGCGGGCCAGAGCCTCGATCAACGGCCCAACCGTGAGGTCGGCCTCGCCGATACACATATAGTCGGCCTGGGGAAACGACTTGAGGCCGATGTCAGCGTTGTAACAACTAAATCCGCCGACTACGACGACGAGGTCCGGAAGCTGCTCGCGTACCAGATTCACAAGCTTGCTCGAAAACGCCTCGCTGCATTGTTGAACGGACAAGCCCAAGACCTTTGGCTTGGCCCGCACGATCTCATTGGCTGCCTCGACGATGATCGGCATGAAATAATCGATCACTTCGGGCATGGCCCAGAAATCGTAGTGTTCAGCCTGCCATGGATCGACCGGCAGCACGCGCCCGCTCGGCAACACCACTCGGCCGCCATCGTCGAACAGCCGTCGCACGTGGTAGCGGTGGTACGTTATGATATCGAGGTCAAAAACGGCAAAGGACACGTCGGCCGTCTTTAGCGCGTTGTTCACGTAAGCGAGCCCATTCGGCATAAGCGCCAAGTTGCGTGCCGGACAGTCGAGCAAAAGCAGATCCTTGCCCTCGGGCAATTTCACATCCGGAATTTCGAGCGGATAGATATTGCGCTCGATCGGCGTCCACGCACGCAGGGGGACGATCTTGCGTGCGACCTCTCCCAATATGCTCGGATCGACGGTCTCAAGATCCGGTGGGAGCTGGCGACGCATCTGCATGCGCTCGAACGACAGCGTCTCGCAAACAAACACACAGTCGATTTCGTCCGGAATCGCGTCCACCGGAAACTGAGGTAAGCCCTGGGCGGCGACCGGCACGGCACTCCGAAACGGAATTGCAGCCTTGATGTGGGATTTGAGCTGGGGAGCATGCTTGAGCATGTACTCCAGGAGGGGGCCATGCGCCATGACAGCCAGACCCCGCTTTGAAACCAGCACCGCACACAGCGTCTCAACCAGCACGCGCTCTTCGGGACTGTCATCAAAGCGGAAGCATTGATGCACACTGAAATGAACACGCGTGCCGTCGATACGGGCAGATCGCGATCGGCTTCGAGCCTTGATCAGGACTGATGCAGTCATTTCGCTCTCTCAGGCACGCCTCACCGGCCGTTTCGTCTTTTGGCCGGAGGACGATTGAACTTATCATCTTCGTACAGGGACGCACACCCAAAATGTACAACTATCAGATGAGCCCGCCGGCTAGACCGGGCTCCTCGATGCGGCCAAACTCTCCAGCGTCTTGACAATGTCGACGGCATTCCAGCCGACAATCGCGTCTGCGAGAGCCGCGGCCACTACGGAAACTGTGTCCGTTCCATGGGCCGGAAGCGCGACCACAGGTTTCATGTGTACCCTTGAAAGCTCAACCTCGAGTTCTAGCCAGACCCGAGCACTTTTTACAGCATAGACGCCATCCAGCAAGACCGTACCAATCACTGGCCGTATCTGCCCATCGATCCAGCTTCGAACCGCTTTCGCACCCAATTCCGTATTTGGATCAAGCGCCGGATCGTACCAAGGAACACTGAAATTGCGCCACTTGATCGATTTTTCGGCATCCAGGAGGTTGGACAAGCGGATCCAATCGTCGTGATAGCGCCAAGCATGTGTAATGAAGATATCGTACATTGCTGACCTTGCGCCCTTTGCACTCCCTACGGCATCTCTAAGTCATCAAGTCGGCGGCCATAGCTGTCCGACCGATCCCGTCAAATCATACGTTGCCGTACACACTGTTCCTGAGCATGACGAAGCCTTTCAGGAGCTCCTGAATGCCGCGGTCAAGCGAATATTCCGGCTTATAGCCCGTCGCTTCGATCTTTTCGTTGGACACAACATAGTTCCGCTGATCGGGATCGCGGCCAACCTGGGCATCGACGAAGACGAATTCCGGCACGAACTTCTGGATGTGCTCGCAAAGCTCTCTCTTGGAGACATTGGCGTCGGAGAGGCCCACGTTGTAAATCTGACCGTTCAACCGCTCGAAGTTCGCCAGACCGTGCTCAAAGACCCGCGCTACATCCTGGACATGGATATAGTTGCGCTTGAAGTGGCTTTCGAACAGCACCACGAAACGATCGTTGGCGGCGCGATAGGCGAAGTCATTGACCAGGAGGTCGAGCCGCATCCTTGGCGACATTCCGAACACCGTTGCCAGACGAAAGCTGATTGCGTTCCCATGCGCCATCAGCTCCTTTTCGACCGCCACTTTTTCGATGGCATATTGCGAGATAGGCATCAGCGGCGATTCCTCGGTGCAGTAGTTGTTCTCGCCGCCAGAGCCGTAAGCACTGTTCGTCGTCGGCATCAAGATGCGCTGCTCCCGCGAGACGTGCTTCAACATCAGCGTTATGGCGTCGTGGTTGGTCGTTGTCGCGCCGATCGGATCCTGCTTGCAGAGAGGTGCCCCGACGAGCGCCGCCAGCGGAACGATCACGTCCGCCTTCTTCAATAGCGGCAGCATCGTCTGCTCGGAGCGGATATCGCCTCTCGTAACGACAAAATTGTCGTAGCGACAGCAATTATTGAGGCTCGTCTGCTTGAACAAGAAGTTGTCGACGACAGTCACATGATGGCCGGCATCGAGCAATCGGGGCACAAGCGTCGACCCGATGTAGCCCGCTCCGCCGGTTACCAGAATATTGTAACGCATTTCGCCGAATCTCCTGGATAAGCCGCCTCAGCCATGGGGAATGCTCTTTGTGGCTTCGCCAAA
The DNA here is from genome assembly GCF_027307225.1 of Bradyrhizobium sp. GTDB lineage: Bacteria > Pseudomonadota > Alphaproteobacteria > Rhizobiales > Xanthobacteraceae > Bradyrhizobium. Next base: position 16,811 of record NZ_DAHUXJ010000030.1, read on the forward strand.
TCGGAGCACCGCCGGTTCCAAAATGTTAGCGGCGCGCCGATAATCAGCGGGCAGCCCAATGTCGATAAATGCGCCGCCGTGACGGAACCCATGCAAGGAAGATTTCCGATCAAGCAGCGCCGGAATAATCTCGCCCTCAAGCGAGACCTCGCCTTTGAAGCGACCAGCGATCGGCTCAAGCACGCCCGGTGAAATCAAATAGACGCCGCCGTTGGCCCAAACGACGCCTGCACCTGCCGGACCAACGAGCGACGTCAGACGATCGTTGGTGTCGAGGCCCACTCCCATATAGCGTTTGGTGTCGTTCGTCCGAAACAATCCGAGCGTCCAATCGGAGCTCCTTGCCTCGTGCAAGCTCCGCAAGTCCGATAGCGGCAGGTCGAAAAACGTATCGCCGTTGAGCACCAGAAAAGGTTCGCCAATCCTCAATTGCCCCATCGCCAGAAAAAGTCCGCCGCCTGTTCCCAGTGGCCGGTCTTCCACGGCGTAGTCGACGGGCACGTCGTCAAAACGATCGCCGATCTCTTCGATCACCTTCCCCGCCATGTAGCCGACGGACAAGACGAACCGATCGACGCCCTGTCCGACCCAATAAGACATCAAGTATGCGAGAAAAGGACGTCCATTGACGGGCGCAAGTGGCTTGGGCAGGTCGGCGACTTCGGCACGAAGCCGCGTACCTTTTCCGCCCGCAAGAATGACCGCTTGCATTTTTCGTTCTCAATTGACCGCGTTGATAACGTCGCAGATTTCGTCGACTTCTCCGAGACTGAGGTCAGGAAAATTGCCGATATAAAAACCGAAGAAGTGGATGTGGTCGACCTCAGGAAAACCCTTGTGATGATCGGGTGGAATCACCGGACGCAGGTATGGCTGGCGAAGTTGATTGCCTCCGCCCGCGCTGCCTCTGCGAAACTCAATTCCGGCCTTTCGAAGCGCAGCCATCAGTCGTTCGGCATACTCAAAATCCGGCTTACGGATCACCAGATTGAATGCATAATTGCTCGAGCCCTCGGTCTTGAAGTCCGTGCGAAACTTCTCCGAATTGATGCGCGAAAGGAAGTGCATCAGGTTGTCGGTGCGTCGTCTGACATTGGTGTCCAGTCGCCGCAGCTGCCGGCGGCCGAGTATCCCGCCGAGCTCTGTGTTCCGAACGTTGTAGGCGGCATGGGCAAAGATGAAGTCCGGGTTGAGGTCCGGGTGTCGCTCCACATAGGCGCTCTTGACAGCGGCATCGCTCGACTCCCGCACCATTCCGTGCGACCTGAACATCCGCACGGCTTCATAGACGTCACGGTCATTGGTGGAAATCATCCCGCCTTCGATGGTCGTCATATGATGGGCATAGTAGAAGGAAAAGTTCGCGATCCAGCCGAAGGTGCCAAGCTTCCTGCCGTTGTGGGTGGCTCCGTGAGATTCACAGACATCCTCGATCAGCGGCACGTTGGCAAGCTCGAGTTGCTTCAGAAGATCATCCGTCAGTCCATCGAACCCCTGCACATGAGTAATGAAGACGGCCCGCGTCTTATCAGTCAGCGCGGCGACGACCCGGGCGGGATTCATCGCCAAAGTCCTGGGATCGATATCGACGAACACGGGCGTGAAGCCGTTTTGCAGGACGGACGCGATATCAGAGACCCACGTCAAGGGAGGCACAATGACTTCACCGCCGTCAGGGTGCCGTATTTTCAGGATTGCGAGCGTGAGCAAATTGGCCGACGCACCAGAATTGACGAGGACGCTGTACCTGGTTCCAAGCCAATCGCTCCATTCTTGCTCGAAAGCCCTCACATTGGGACCGTTGGTGAGGATCGGATCGTCCTGTTTGAGGTACTCGATAAGAGCATCCAGGTCTTCCCGAACGATATTGTTGCGCATCAGAGGAAACTTCATCGCCGAGCACCGCTTGCGGCTTTTCCCCTGCCGTTCGACAAGTCGAGCAGACGCTGCGTTATTACGTCCGGCCCTATTCCTACCTGCTCGTGCAACTCTGCCCTCGTCCCGAGGTCGAAACGATATCCGCCTTCGACACCGATACCGATCAGCTTGACGTCCAGCGCGGTACGCCGAATGAAGTCGCCCAGCAACGCGTCAACGCCCCCCCGGCCGGCGAACCCCTCTTCCATGCTGACCACTGTTTGATAGCGCATCAACTCGGTTCGTAGCTTCTCGGCAGAGAAACGAGCAAGGTCGAACAGGTCGATGACGCCGATCTCCAATCCCAGCCGCGATAAACGATCGGCAACGATAAAGGCCGTGTGCAGCATATATCCGGTGGCCACCAGACAGATCCCGCTTTCCCGGCGATGGACGTTGAAGCCGTCTTTCAGATTCGGTGCGATGCCATCAGCATAGATTGCGGCCAGAACCTGGGCGTCAAGGCGCAGGTATTTGGGGCCCAACACGCCAACGCACTGGTCGAACAGGGCGGCGGCCGCAACATGGTCTGCGGGCGACAGCACCTGAAAATTCGGGAGCGCCCGCATCAGGGTGATATCTTCATAGCATTGGTGCGTTGGCCCGGACACGACGTAGCTGTATCCCGCTCCCACCCCGATAAGATTGAGATTCATGGGGCGAACGGTCGACAGCAACGCTAGGCTGACCCGGATTTGCTCGAAACAACGCATGGTGATGAAGGGAGCAATCGCGTAGGCGAACACCGTATAGCCTTCGAGGGCGAGGCCGGCGGAAACATTGATCAAGTTCTGTTCCGCAATTCCCACATTGACAAACCGCTCGGGGAAATCTGCTCGAATGCGATCGAGAACAGGCGATCCAAAATCGGCCGATACGAAGAATATCGACTTGTCTGTCGCCATTGCGTCGTGAATCCTGCGCAATAGAGCATCGCGCATCGCAATTGGTTTAGCCGACATCGTCGTTCGCCTTCAGGAGCGAATCGAGCAAATCCGGCTTTGGCGCAAGTATGTGCGACAATGGCTCGTTTTCTAAGCCCGGCACGCCTCTGCCCTTCAACGTGCGCGCGATGAGCGCTTTCGGCTGACCGCCAGCTGTGGTTTTGAGTCGCATGAGCGCGTCCTGAATGGCCGGCGCATCGTGACCGTCGACCTCGCTGCAATTCCATCCGAATGACTCGAGGCGACCCGCCAAGCCCTGATGCGACACGATCTCATCGGTATATCCGAGCATGCTGATGCCATTGTTGTCGACGATCAGATGCAGGTTATCCAGCTTGTGCTGGCACGCGAACATTATGGCCTCCCAGTTTGCGCCCTCGTGCAGCTCGCCATCGCCGCAAACCACGAAGACACTTTGCCCGCTTCGCTTACGCTTGAGGGCAAGTGCCATGCCCGAGGCGACGCCAAGGCCATGACCGAGAGATCCGTTGACGGTCTCGTAACCGGGAATGATCGGGTCGGGAATACCGCCGAGGATCCCGCCCGCCTTGCAGACCATCTGCAGTTCCTGCATCGGAAAAAAGCCAAGGTCCGCGAGGATCGGGTACATGCATATCGAACCGTGGCCTTTGCTGATCACGCATCGATCGCGCTGCTCCCAGCGGGGATCTGTGGGCTTGAATTCGAGAATTCCCCCATAATACAGCGCGACAAAAATCTCGATGGCCGATAGCGAAGACGCTATCCTTGTCTCGGGAGCGCGGCGGTGGATGGCCAGCGTCTCCCGCCAGACCCATTTCGCCCTTTCCTGCAGATCGACAGAGTTGCTGATCAAGACAAGTTCCTTGAGCCTCAGCGGTTTCCCTGGTGTGAGCCAAGTGCGTACCCGGCTTTGCTCATATGCATTATCATATACCGTTCGGCTGATAGAGAACGACCCGGCTGCCGCCGTTCTCGAACTTGAAAGGCACATGGATCAAGCCGTTGAGCCGCTCCCGTATCCTGACATGATCTCGCGGATTTGCGAACAGCAGCATGAAACCTCCGCCTCCTGCTCCAAGAAGCTTTCCGCCGATTGCACCGGCATCGCGCGCTGCATTGTAGATTTCATCGATCTCGGGTGTCGTGACCATGTTCGACAGCGTGCGCTTGTTTTGCCAGGCTTCGTGCAGCAGTTCGCCGAAGGCCTGGATGGGCACAGATGGATCGGTGAGAATATTCAAGCCTTCATCCACAGTTTCCCTGATTCGATCAAGCTGCTGACGCCGCGCGTGAAGATTGTCCAGCTTCGACCTGGCCACCTCGGAAGCGAAACGCGAAAATCCTGTAAAACATAGCATAAGCTGGGCAGCGAGTTCATCCTTTCGCTCCGTCGGCACGATAACCGGCCGGACGTCGAACGAGCCATCATGGCGAAACTCGACGACATTCAGACCGCCATAGGCCGCCAGTATCTGATCCTGCGAACCGACATTTTCCTTGATCAGGTCCTGCTCGATGTGAATTGCGGTTTTGGCCAGATCATCCCGGTTGGTCATCCGCCCGTGCAGGGCTTGCAATGCATGGACCAGACCGACCGTGAAGGACGAACTTGATCCAAGGCCAGATCGCGCAGGCAGATCGCCGTCGTGATGGATTTCCAGGCCGTCTTCGATCTTGGCCCATTCAAGCGTCGCCCGCACAGCGGGGTGCTGAATTTCGTCGATGCGCGAAACATTCTCGATCTTGGAATAGACGATGCGGTGCTTGTGCTCAAAAAACGGCGGGAGCCGGCGGCACGTGATGTAGCAATATTTGTCGAACGTGGTCGCCAGCACGGCGCCTCCGTGCTCTCGGAACCATCCCGGATAGTCGGTACCGCCTCCGAAAAACGAAACCCGGTACGGCGTCCTTGTAATGATCACTGCGTTCTTCTCAATATCATTAGGAACTAATCGCCCAAGAGTTTCCGCTTCAAACGGATCGCCGACATCTGCTCGACATTGCGCCGCTCTGTTGCGCCGAATCTTCGCTCGACAAGCGAGAGATACGCCGGATTCCTGAAATAAGTCAGCCAAGCCTCGTCGCGAAATTTAAGAACTTCTGCGGCGGAAAGGTACTTCGTCCTCATCGGCTTGCTTTCGTACGACAGGAAAGCGAACGCCTCAAAACTGTCTGGCAACTCCCACCCGTTCTTTAGAGCGGTGTGATAAAGCGGACTACCGGGCAAAGCCTGGCAAGGGTACATGTTTGCCATCTCAGTGTTGAGCTCCAGCGCAAGATCGAGCGTCTCCTCCATTGTCTGGCGGCTGTCTTCGGGAAAACCGAAAATGTAGTTGCTGATAATGTTTATGTCGGCGCCACGGATGGTTTCGCAGATATCGCGAATATTGACATCCCAAAACGATCCCTTGGACACTTCCTGCCGAACCGTCTGATTTCCGGCCTCGACTCCCAGCGCCAGCCAATTTACGCCGGCCTTTTTGAACTTCTCAAGTGCATCAGCACGCACGGTGTCGATGCGCGAGTAGGTCCACATATTGAAGCCGTATTCGGATTGAATGCAGTCGTCGAGAATCGGAAGATAGTATTTTCGATTGAGGAAGAACATTTCATCGCTGATGCGAAGTGTTTTCACACCTAGACTCGCCAGCTTTCGCATCTGCCTCGCCACCCACTCCGGGCTCCAGAAACGCATGCCGCGCGAATGAGACGCGTTCGTTGCATCATCGTTATCGACGCGATTGACGATATTAATCATGCAGAAATTGCAGGCGAACTGACACCCGAGTGATGTGTAGATGGCGGCGAAAGGAGTCCTCTTGTTGTGGTCGAAACCGGCGTGCCAGAAATGCGCGCGATAGAGATCGAGCGGTCTTTCCTGGTAGGGCAGCAAATCCCAGGCATAGCCAGGTAAATCGATGTCCATACGTGACTGCGGAACGATGCTTTCGGGAGCGTTCAATATGAGATCGGGTGCAGCGCCATTTGGAATCTTGTAGCCTATGCCCTTGATCGATCGCAGGTCGTCCCCGAGATTGGACCGCAAAAGATTCTGTAGTGCGTAGACGCCCTCGTTGAGCAGCACGATGTCAACGCAGGGATAGGCTAGCACCTGCTTCGGTAACGCGCTGGTGTGGGAGCCGACGAAGCAGATCAGCGCTGAGATACCCGCGGCTTTCAACGCACCAGCGAGTTCAATCCCGCCAATCATGCTCGTTGTGCCGGAGTTTGGATTCTGGCCGTACAGCACCATCACCACGACGCGCGGCTTTGCGTCCTGGACCCGTTTGACGGCCGCCTCCAGCGACAAGCGTTCGGCGTCTGTATCAAGGATTCCTACGCCGAAGCCTTGGGCGCGACACGACTCGGCGAGCAGCAACGACCAAGTAGGCGGCTCCGTCGCCGCGAACGTCTTGGCTAGATCCTGATAGGCCTTCGCCGACGAATCTGGTGTTACGAAGAGCGCGTCCATACCCTGTCCACCAGACCTATATTTCCTTTCGAGATCGGCCACAACTAATTCTTGCAAACGTATGGACTATTTTCCGATATATTGCGGGCAGAGTTCGGGTCCGCCAGGGCCTCGGTAGCCATCCATTTGCGCGCCAAAGCGGGCCTCTCAACTCAATAGGTGTGAAAACCAATTGACGTAGTGCCGCGCGACCATGTAGCCAAACAGATAGGTTCGCCAGGTCGCCGGCAGATCGGAATCACATAAAAAGGCGCGGTAGCAAAGCGACACGATTCCGAAAAATCGCATTTGGGTCACAACCGGCGCTAGCGGGCGGGAACCCTCACGAGCGATTTTCCGGGAAACGTATTCAAACAGCCGATCAGCCTCCATCCGCCTTACCGGAGCAAGCGCAATAAAGGTGGCGTCGTCGCCAAACCTTGCCCGCTCGCGGTACGTCGCATCCAGAAGTTCGGGATTTGTCCGGTAATGAACGTGCTCGAAGACAATGTCCTCGACATAAATCATTCTGGGATAACCGCGACGCTCCAGGCGCCGGAATATGTCCATTAGGTGCACGTCGATAAATGCGCCCTTATAGATTCCTGGATACGGTTCCGCGAGAACCTCGCAGGTCTTCCGCGAGAGGACAGGAAATGTGCAAACCTTTTCGCCCTTGAAGAGGTCGTTCGGATATCCGAGATAGATTCCATCAACGTAGCGCTTGTCCAAGGCTCTGATTTTTTCATCCCATCCTTTGGTTCGGATGATGATGTCATCATTGACGGCAATGGTGATTTCGCCGGTGGCGTTCTCGAGACATATCGCGTTGTATGCCCCCATCGTCTGTCGCGGCACAATGATTGTTTTCAGCGCAATCCGGCTCGACGCAATGCAGTGGCTTGCGGGATCGTCGTCATCGACGCATAAGATTACTTCGATGAGTTCCGGATGGGCACTTTGCGCAGCTACACTTTGAAGAAAGCGCTCGACGAGTTGCGGCCGGCCGCGCGTTGGCAGAAGCAGCGAGATTCGCTTTTTCATGGTCTACCGGACATCGAACGGTGCGAGCGGATCTCCAGCTTTCTCAACAACATTGTCATTGCGACACCACCCGGAAGGCGAGCAAGTCCCTTGTATACTCTACGAAAAAAGTAGCAACGCCACGCGAGCATTGCAGCTCGCGCTCCTAGGACGCAGTCTTGGCGAATGTTAGTTCTCCATCATGCACCGATAGTTTCGACGATAAACTTCCGGTAGCATTCGATTGTCGCTGCGATCGGTCCCTGATGGACCACCTTACCCTCGTGCAGCCAGATGCCCTCGGCACACAGCTCCTGCAAACTGATCAAATCATGCGAAACCACGATCAACGTGCCACCCTGTGCCTGATAGTCGGCAAAATAGGTCGCGCATTTGGCCTGGAAGCTGGCGTCGCCAACCGCAAGAACCTCGTCGATAAGCATCACGTCGCGGTGTGCATGCGCAAGCACCGAGAAAGCCAGCCGGGCGGACATACCGGACGAATAGGTGCGCAACGGCAGATCAATCGCGGATTCGAGCTCGGAAAAGTCGACGATAGAATCGAATTTTTGCCGGATTTCGGCAAGGCGCAGACCGAGGATCGAGCCGTTCAGGTAGATATTCTCCCGCCCGGTGAGGTCCGGGTGGCAACCAGCCCCAAGCGCGAGCATACCGCCGATATTTCCTTTGCGCCTGATTTCACCTCGGTCCTGCTCGATCGTACCGAGTATCAGGCTCAACAGCGTGCTCTTGCCTGTTCCGTTATGGCCGACGACGCCGAGCGACCGCCCCGCCTCGATCGTGAAGCTGACGTCTTGCAAAGCCCAGTTTCGTGCAAAGCGTCCGCGCTCTGCCGACACCCGCCTCCCGACCAAGCGCTCCTTGATTCCGAGCCTGGCGTGATTGTGGTAGGTCTTCCACACGCCATTAACATCGATCACAGGCATCAAATCAACTCCGCAATGCGCCCTGCCAAACGGCGATAGACCCATGCGGCGACGAGCGAGAATGCCAAGATCCAGCCAATCACGCTGGCGATGTGCCCCAGTGGAAGAACATCGCCGGCAAATACGATGCGCCAGCTATCGATGAGCCAATAAGCTGGATTGAGTTTGAAGTAGGCCCGGTATTCCACCGGCACCATACTCAAGGGGTAGACCATCGGTGTTACAAAGAAGAAGACCGAGAACATGATTCCGACAAGATACTGGATATCCCGCACATAGACGTTGAGTACCGCGCCGATCACGGTAATCGGGAATACGAAAAATGCTTGCAGCACCAGCATCATGGGAAGTTGCCAAAGCAGCGGGACGGCGTGAATCTGCTCACTACTAAGCGCGATGAAGACGAATACCACCGGAATGGCTAGCACGAAATGCGCCATTTCCTGCAGCACGTTGCTGCAGGGCAAGATCAATTTCGGCAATTTGACATGGCGGACTAGCGAGAGATTGTTGGTGAAGCTGCCCGTTCCCTGGATCGCAGCCTGGCTCAACCAAGCCCAGGGAAACATACCGGTGAGTATGAAGACAGTATAGTTCTCCATCTGAACACGCATGATGAACTTGAAGGCAACCCAATACACGAATGCGAACGCGAAGGGATTCGCGATCGCCCAGAGATAGCCGAGTACACTGCGCTTGTAGCGAACCTTGAGCTCCTTGAGCACCAACAGATAGAGCAACTCGGCGGTCTGAAGATTGCGTCCTATCAACCGACTTGCTCCAGACTATTCATGACACGGTGCAACTGCTCGATCAACGCGTTGTTACGAACGGTGACACGTTCGTTGTATGATTTCATTCTAGGCTCGACGAATTGTCTGAGCCGGGTGCGGTCGGCGTACATCTCGTATAGCTCGACGATGGACATCTTGTTTTCAAGGACGAAACAGACGTCCTCGATCGGGTTCTGACGATAGTGACGGGTCAGGATCGGCAGATTGTAATCGACCGACAAGGCTCGGAAGATTCGCGTCGGGCTTGAATATGGCCACGTTCGCGTCTGAGGCGGATGAAGCGAATAAGCACCTCGTTGGATCGGTTTTCCGGAGGCAAGCGCGGCAAAGGGAAGCGACAAGCACGAGCCGAATACGTTATGCAAACCCAACGAGGTGAGTTGACGGTTAAGTCGATCAATCCACCACTGGCGATAGCGAGTGACGGACCCGGTTATCTCGATAAATAGCTTCTTACCCACCATCAGATTATCGATGACGTCCCGTTCTTCAAGTTCTGGATAGAGCACTCCCAAGCACAGCAATGCCTTCCCGTCAAAGCCGAGTTCCGGGGATAATCCGCCTACGATCCCCTCGTGGCTGGTGATGATGGCGTCCGCATAGCGCAGAAAGGCTTTCAGGCCCAGATAGCGCATGTGGAAGTAGACCGTCCGTTGATTGCGGTTCAGGAACGTGGTCATTCCGTGAGGCGTCCGCCTTCCTGCAAGCTTTTTTACCCCCCAATGCAGGGTATCCAGCAGAATGTGCAAGCCCAGTAGCGGCGAATAGCACAACAGCTTAAGGACATGATGCAGCCCGATCGGGCCGAAGTCGTCGCGCACCGTTCGAAGGTAAACGTCGAACAGAGCGATCACGGCAGCTTCTGCCGGCCCGCCGAAATGATTGAAGGACTCCACACCCCACTTGCGAACGACGAATTCGGTCAGGATGAAAATGATCTTGCCGTGCGGGTAAGCCTTCTTGAAGGCCACCATTCGATGATTCTCGACGTAATTCGTGAATTCGTCGATCACAAGGTTCACGGCAAGGGGGTCGAGAGCCGAGGAAACCGTCACACGGATGCCGCGTTGCTCCATCAGCTTGGTGATCAACACTAGATAGTCCTCGATTCCATCCGGCTTGCCGTGATTGCCGACATAAAGGTTTAAATTCGTCTCCATTGCCATATCTGTTTTTTCCTGCGTGATCGCAGCTACATCTCGGTCGACGAGCTTTTTGGATTTGTCGTGCCGAGGCTGGTCTCCTCGAGCATTAGATTGATAGCGGATAATTGAGCCTTTTGGCACCTTACGCATGTGGGTAGCGAGCGTTTGAAGAATACGAGGTAACTGGGCAAGCGATGGGTCAAGGTATGATGCTTCCGTCCAATTTTGTTTGAGACCCGATCGCTTTGTCATTATTGTTTATCCTGGCCCGTGCCACAACTCAAAGGCGATCGAAGCGTCTTGGCGAATTTCTACCCGTGAAAGACTTGCTCCCGCGACTGGATGCCTTCCGGACATCCCACGTCTGGTTTGTCGTCGCCGACACACTCGCTATCCTGCTCGCGGCCGTGCTGCCCTGGTCAACTTCAATTTTTCTGATCCTCTTGATTCCGTTCGTTGCGATGGTCTGCGGGAGCGTGGACGTCGCCACATTCCGGCGCTCTTTCGAACGAGCACCATCGTTGGTCTCGATCGGCTTTCTGATTCTAGCTCTGCTGGGCCTGCTGTGGTCGGAAGCAACGTGGTCCGAGTGCTTCCACGCCGTAGGGCAGCTTGTGAAATTCTCCGCGCTTCCGCTCTTCCTTTACTATTTTGAACGGTCTGCGCGTGGCACCTGGGTGCTCGGGGCGCTTTTCATCTCATGCGGGCTGCTCATGATCTATTCCTGGATCATTACGGTCGAGCCGACTTGGGCTTTGAAAACCGGCCGATGCTGCGGTGAAGATTACGGCGTTCCCGTAAGAAACTACATTGATCAGAGCCAGGAATTCAGTCTCTGCCTCTTAGCGCTGATTTCGGCATCATTGTACAGCATCGAAAACGGGTTTTGGAAGCGATGCATCGCGCTTGCGCTCGGGACGCTGCTTTTCGCGACCAATCTTATCTTCGTTGTAACTTCGAGGACGGCCATCGTCTGTATTCCGCCGCTGCTGCTCCTAATCGCATGGAGGCATGGAAGGATGAGCGGCGTTCTGGCGGCGTCAATTTTCGGAAGCCTGGTTCTTGCGGCAGCCTGGTTCGCTTCTCCTCATCTGCGCGAACGCATTATGTCCGTTCAATCGCAGTACACCGAATATCGTCAGGCCGATGTTCCATCCTCGGTTGGCAAGAGAATCGAGTTCTGGCGCAAATCAGTCCGATTCTTCGACGAAGCTCCGCTGTTCGGTCACGGAACGGGATCAATCCACGCACTGTTCCAATCGGACGCGATCGGCCGCTCTGGGACCTCGGCAGAAGTCATTGCCAATCCCCATAACCAGACTCTCAACGTCGCGGTACAGTGGGGCATTCCAGGCTTGATAGTCCTTTACGTTCTCTGGCTTGTTCATCTACGAATGTTCCTGGGCGTAGGATTGATCGCGGAGATAGGCTTCTTGGTGGTTGCTCAGAACGTGGTTGGCTCGCTATTTAACTCCCATCTATTCGACTTCTTGGAAGGCTGGCTCTACGTACTTGGTGTGGGTGTCACCGGCGGTATCCTGGCAAAGCACCTGGACAAGCGCCCGCATCGCGCATCTTTGTAATTGAGTGCCGCTGCGGACGACCTATCTCCCAAGCCGCGTCGGCCCAGCCGATATTTACGAGATAACGGAAGGGCCATGAGAGGACCAATCCAATTGGAAGACGACGCAAACGAATGGCGAATTTGGCTAACGGAGAACGCCAAGCGCGGCATCGACTTTTTAGCTAAGACGATTGCGGCGACGGTCGCAAAGAGGGTGGCGGCTTCCTCCTTGAAATGGATCGAAGATAGTTCATCGCCCGCCGGCGATTCCTGGCCCAGGATCACAAAGCGCTTGGTGGCTAAAATTTCCCCTTGGGTCGATCTCGTTGCACGTGAGGTTGAATTCTCACCACGAACCGGGTCGCAAACGTATCATTCCGTCGCGACGTTTGATTATGTGATCGTGCTGGCTGTCACGCCGGACGGCCGAATTCCCCTCGTTCGCCAATATCGACCTGCTGTGGAGGGTATGACACTGGAGCTACCAGCCGGAACTGTCGATACCGGCGAAGATCCCGCGGCAACGGCAATTCGCGAGTTACTGGAGGAAACTGGCCTCCCGAGCAAGGCCGTTCATCTTCTTGGCATCAACAAAACCGACGCCGGTCGCCTGAGTAACCGGGTATACTCCTACTTCGTTCGTGCCGGTGATCAAATCGCAGGATTCAGGCCCGAGGAAGGCGTCGCGGTGGGATTTGTTACACCGTCTGAGCTTGTTGGAGCCGTTCGATCCGGTGAATTAGATGCCCAAGCGGATCTCGGCACCATTCTGTTAGCTGAACTATTTGGCCACCTCGTGCTGCGATACTGAAAAAAAATACAGTCGAGAAAGCAGCGGTTGTCTCGGCCAGTAAGATCAGCGCGCCCGCCAGTTCGTTGGCGTTAAGCGCGTCTGCCCCGGTGGCGATGACCAGTTCACCGAGCTGCTGCACCTTCCGGCTCTTGAGATCGCGCGCCTTGTCCTGAAGTGCTTCAGTTCTCCGTCGAAATCCCGTGGCTTCCGCATAATCGTCTCCATAAGCGTTGATGGAGAAATGATAGTCGAGCGTCCGGCACAATGCTGTAAGGTCGTCAGGACGGCCTGGGACGCGGTAGTCCCGCCCGAGAATTTTTCGAGGGAGGGCGCGCTTATACGTCGTTCCGACGTGCGCTTCGCTGTGCCACTAATCCGATCGCGATGGCGATCTATCATCTTCACGTCAAGGTCATTGGCCGCAAGTCCGGGTCAAGCGCGGTGGCGGCGGCCGCCTACCGCTCCGCCTCGCGGCTGCGCGACGAGCGCCTTGAGCGGAGCCACTACTTTTCCGGAAAGCGCGGCGTCGTCCATTCCGAGGTGATGTTGCCAGAGAATGCGCCCGAGGCGTGGCGCGGCCGCGAACGGCTCTGGAAAAATGTCGAAGCCTTCGAGGTCCGAAAAGATGCCCAGCTCGCCCGCGAGGTCGAATTCGCCATTCCACGAGAGATGACACAGGCTCAGGGCATCGAACTCGCCCGCGACTTCGTTCGGGGCGAATTCGTGGGTCGAGGCATGATCGCCGATCTCAATGTGGGACATGGCCGAGGATGGCATGCCCAAACCCCATGAATCCATCCGATTTGCGGCCGGCTCTACGCCACAGTACGAGGACGCGAAAATCTCTCTTGCGCGCCAGCAACGACCCTCCCTGTCTGGGTCAGCAACAGTCAGACGCAACCAGCAGAAGGCAACGCGGCCATGCACGAACCAGACCGTATCATCCGCTTGAAAAGCGTCCTCGCCCGGACCGGACTGTCCCGCTCCACCATCTACCGCAAGATTGCCGAGGGAACGTTCCCGCCGCAACTCAAGATCAGCACCAACGGGACCGGCTGGCATGAGTCGGACGTCAACTGCTGGATTGCCGATCCAATCGGATGGCGTTCGAAGCAAGAGTTCGATGCGGTCTAACGAGGCTTATCAAACACAGCGCCGGCCGACGACGTCATATCAACCTGGCACTCGCGATCGACCAGCCATCACAATCGAGTGTCATCTCAATTTACAAGCAATGCGCTGCGCGATGGTAGCTACGTGGTAGCTACCCCGGTTCACAAATCCCGCGATTTTTGCTAACCATCTGAAATTCTTGGTACAGTTGGGTGGGCTCGAACCACCGACCTCCTGTTCCACAGACAGGCGCTCTAACCAACTGAGCTACAACTGCATCCTGATCGGCCCCAAAATGGGGGGCGAGACGGGCGGGAAACTAGAGCATGATCCGGAAAAGTGGAAGCCGGTTTTCCGAAAAGCTTGCCCTTGGGCTTGACCCGGGGGATCACGCTCAAACAACCATCCAAAGCGCGATCATGGTTGCCGCAGATATCGCGCTTTAGATGCAAGCCTGGGCTTTGGCAAGACCTGAGCAAGGGCTCGCAAAGGCAGTCCGGCAGGCGGTTCTCTACCTCATTCCTCGCACCCACCCGATAAAAAACCCGGGCCCTTCGGCCCGGGTTTTTTGAGCTGGTCGCGTTGCCAATCAGGCAGCGGGCTTGAACAGCTTGTTGGCGTTGGCCTTGATCGGCTCGACAGTCTCAGAGGCGACCTTCTGCGACAATTCGGTGAGCTCCTTGCTCCAGGCCGAGAACGTCTCGAACTGCTTCTTGGCGTGGGTGGTCCAGAGCTCGAGCGCCTCAGACGGGGTCTTCACGCCAACCAGCTCCTGCGCGAAATCGAGCGAAGAAGAGGTGTTGGCCTTGAGGATTTCCATCATCTTGGCCGAGTACTCGCTGAAGCCCCTGCTGGCATTGGAGAACACCGCTTCCATCGTCGAGTTGTTGCTCTCGGCAACGTCCTTGAAGCGGGCATAGTTGTCGCGCGCCTGGGAAACGCCTTTCTCCGCGAAAGCGCGAACTTGCTCGGGGACCTCGAACGGAATGATGGAAGCAGAGAATGGATCGTTGGAACTGGCCATGGCACGTATCCTTCGCATCTGGGGGGTGAACGCGGGGGTGATCTCGTGCGCCTCCGGCAGCCTTCCGGAAAACGACGGCAGGATCACTGAGACGGAAATGCCCACTCGGGGCGCTTAAGAGATAAGCACATTATCATGGCAAATTTGTGCAACGCACCTAAATTGCTGCAAAATGCCGCAAATAAAACTCAACGCCGGCGCCCGGAACAATGGACGCCGGCGAGATGTGGAACTAAGCCATTATGGGGTTTACGTTTTCGGTCTCGCCGCGTCCATGGCGGTGCGGCTGACGATCTGGCCCATTTCGCTCGCCTGCTCGCCCAATGCCCGCATCTGCGCCTGCACGTATTCGCGCTGCAACCGCATGACCTCGCTGAGGTCTTTGGCATGCAGCAGGGCCTCGGCATGGTCGAGCGAAGCCTGGACGTTTTTCTCAGCGTATGAAAGCGCCATCGCGCTGGCGTCCTTGGCTCCGGCGCCAACGCTTGCCGTGCGCGCCGAAAGTGAATCGCTGGCCGTTTGCGCGCTGGAGATGAATTTCTCGAAGGCCTGGCGCGCCTGGGCGACACTCGCTTCCGCCATCGACCGGATGTTCTTCGGAATATCGAAATGCCCGTTCTCGTTCATGGTTGAGTTCATGATGGACCTCCCGGTTGGCACTTGATTGCCATCAGGCGGCAACGCGACTCTCGCGAGAAGGTTCAGCGGCGGTGGAGTGGATTTGACATTCGCCCACCGCACGACAGCGAGCCTGGAAAGCGAATGTCAAATCCCAAACTCCACCCAAGTCTTAGATCTGCTAGCGGTCCCGAGATTCTAACATTCGCAAAGGTGGCCGCTGAGAAGGGATGCGAATGTGAGAATCGGACCGCTAGTTAAGGTTATCCAGCCTTTCGAGGCTGATCGCATGCCCTGGCCGTGGACCTGCCAGAGCCAGGAGGCGATACTAACGATCTGTTAACGCTGTCATGTTCGGCAGCTGAACCCGACGCCACCGGTGCGATGCAGACTTTCGAACTCAAGGTGCGAGGCCCTGACGATTCGCGGCTGGCGGTGCATGCCATAAGCGCCCTGCCCGCCTGGCTGTGGTCGGCCGACGGCATCAGGGTTTTGTGGGCCAATCCGGTTGGCGCGCAGGTGTTTGGCGCCGCGAACAGCGCCCGCCTCGCCGCTAGGGTTTTTGGCCCGGCGGATGCCCATCGCCGTCAGGTCGCGCAACTCGCGCATCGGCTTCCGCCGAACGGCGCCATCCGCCTGGAGCGGCTGCGCGGTTTCGGCTCTGTCCTTACACTCGTCACCTGCGCCTGTGCACGGCTCGAATTTGCCGACGGCAACGCGGGCATTCTGATCACGGCGATCGAGCCCGTGGGCCGCGCGATGCCGCTGCGGGAGCGCTTGCTGCGGCTGGTCGAGGACATGGACGAGCCGGTCGCGGCTTTCGAGGCTGACGGCACGCTGGTTGCCGCCAGCCATGCGGCTGGCTTCGCCGGCCTCGATCATCTTTCGAGCGTCGGCCTCGACGAGGCGCGCCAAATCGCCTTGAACGAAGGCCGCGCCGAGGTGCCGTTTGGCGACGGACAGATGAGATTGGTGCGCGTCGGCAACCGCGCCGAGGTCGGCCTGTTTGCCATGATCGTTGCCGCTGCGATTCCTGCCACGCCGGACGACGCCGAATTCGAAATGGTCGATTGGCTCGACGCCAGTTCCGAACCGGCGGCGATTCCAGCCCAAGCCGCGGCTGAAACGGCGACGGATTTGCATGCCGGCGAGCGCCTCGACGAGCTTCCACGAAATGAAACTCCCAACGCCGCGCCGCCGGCGCTTGAAAGGCCTTCTTCGTCCGAGGCCGAAGGACCGACGACGGCGCAGCCACGGCGCTATCCGCTGCGCTTCATGTGGCAGATGGATGCAGACGGCCGCTTCTCGCTTGGCTCCGACGCCTTCACCCGCCTGATCGGCGTGCGCGCCGCCGCCGGCTTTGGCCGTCCGTGGCAAGAGATCGCGGAGGTCTTCGACCTCGATCCGGAGGGACTCGTCGTCAAGGCGATCGCCACGCGCGAAACCTGGAGCGGCATCACCTTGAACTGGCCGGTCGACGACGGCAGCCGCTTGGCGGTCGAAATGTCCGGCCTGCCGATCGACGATACGCAGGGCAATTTTATCGGCTATCGCGGCTTTGGCGTGTGCCGGGATCCCGATTGCCTGGCGCGGCTGGAAGCGCTGCGCAGTCAGGAATTCTTCAACGATCCGCCATCAGCGGACATGATGTCGCCCGAAATTGGCCTCGCGCTTGCGGGAACCTGGCCGCCTCTGCCTCACATTCCCGACACAAGCGCTGATTCGACCGAACCTGCCCCTTTGACTGCACCTTCGCCTGAGACAACCCAACCAACCGATCTGGAAGCGCCGGTGGAACCATCCAACGAAAGCCAGGAAGCGCCGGAGCAGGCCTCGCCGAACGTGGTGCCGTTCCCCCTCACCGAGGCGCGCCCACCGGTCCTGACGCCGGTTGAAAACAGCGCCTTCAACGAACTCGCCCGGCAATTGTCGGCGCGGCTCGAGGGCGAGGGCGCGCACGAAACGGCCGGGCCATCGGAAGCGGCTCGGGATGCGGCCGCCTCGCCGCCCGCGGAAGCCACACCTTCGAACGCAGCCGCCGAGCCGCCGACGTGGCTCGCCGAGCCCGAACCGCCGGCACGCGCGGAGAGCAAGCGCGATCGGACGCTGCTCGACCTGTTGCCGACCGGCGTGCTGATCTATCGGCTCGATCGTCTGCTTTACGCCAACCACGCTTTCCTTGACCGCATGGGATATCCGAGCCTGCACGCGCTGGAGCAGGCCGGTGGCGTCGATGCGCTCTATGTCGAGCCAGGTGTCTCCAACGCCAGCAGCACGTCGGATACCGGCACGCCAGTGAAAATCTCGTCGCCCGAAGCGCCTTCCAGGGGTGCCATCGAAGGACGGCTTCATACCATCGACTGGGACAACGACAGCGCGCTTGCACTGATCTTCGGCGGCGTCGCCGCGATCGAACACCCTGCTCCCGTGCGCCCTGCGGTCGAACCGCCGATAGCTGAAGCGCCAGCCCCGGAGGAGCCATCCGCGGTCGGGCACGCCAATGCGGAAGAACTCGCCGCCATTCTCGACACCACCGCCGACGGCATTTTGATGTTCGACGCCGAAGGCAACATCAGTTCCTGCAACCGCAGCGCGGAAGCGCTGTTCGGTTATGACGGCGAAGAGCTGGTGCAGCGGAATCTGACCGCGCTGTTTGCGCCGGAGAACGAGAGCGTGGTCCGGAATTATCTCGACAGCATCAGCGGCGATGGCGTGGCGAGCCTGCTCGAACATGGCCGCGAAGTGCTGGGCCGCGTCAGCGGCGGCGGTCTCATTCCGATGTCGATGACCATGGGCCGCACGCAAGCGCACGGTCCGAACTTCTTCGCGGTGTTCCGCGATCTGTCGGAGCTCAAGAACAGCGAGAGCGAGCTACGCGAAGCGCGGCGGCTTGCCGATGGCGCCGCCAACGTGAAGGCCGATCTTCTGGCACGGATCAGCCACGATATCCGCGCGCCGCTCAACGCCATCATCGGCTTTGCCGAAGTGATGATCGGCGAGCGTTTCGGCAACCTCGGCAACGAACGTTATGTCGAATACATGAAAGACGTGCGCGCCTCCGGCCAGCGCGTGGTCGCGGTCATCGACGATCTCACCAACCTCAGCCGCATCGAGACCGGCAAGCTCGACCTTGCTTTCACCAACCAGAACCTCAACGACATGGTCGAAAGCTGCGTCGCGATGATGCAACCGCGTGCCAACCGCGAGCGCATCATCATCCGCACCTCGCTGGCGCAGATGCTGCCGCCGGTGATGGCCGACGGTCCTGCGCTGCGCCAGATCACGATGAACCTGATCGGCAATTCGATCCATCTCGCCAATACCGGCGGCCAGGTGATCGTATCCACCGCGCTGACCGACTTCGGCGAGGTCGCCTTGCGCATTCGCGATACCGGCCAGGGGCTCAACGACAACGAAGTGGCGGCGGCGATGGAGCCGTTCCGCGCCCAAGCCCCGCTCGATCAATCGCAGGAGGCCGCGGTCAGCCTGTCGTTGACCAAGGCGCTGGTCGAAGCCAACCGCGCGCAGTTCAACATCAAGACCGGCGCGCGTTCCGGCACCCTGGTCGAAGTGGTGTTTTCGCGGGCGATGGCGAAGGCTTGAAGCGCGGCACACGGGCTTAAGCCGTCTCGGCCGGCTTAAGCGGCCTTAAAGAACATCCGCGATCGCATCGAGGAAGGCGCGCGGCGCCTGCAATTGCGGGACGTGCGCGCAACCGGCGAGGATTTTAAGCCGCGCGTTCGGCAATAATACCGCCAGTTCATGCGACATCGGCGGCGGTGTTGCCTCGTCATGTTCGCCGACCAGCACCAGCACGGGCACTTTCACCTTCGACAACTCCGCACGAAGGTCGAGTTCGGCGAGTTGGCCACACGCGGCCTGCAGCACTTGCGGATCGGTTTTCAAAAAGGCTTCCCGGCGGTCGTGCATCAGGTCGGGATGGGCGGCCTGGAATTCCGGCGCAAACAGCCGGCGCATCGCGACGTCGGTGATCGCGGCAAGGCCCTTGGCCTTGGACGCCGCCGCCATGTTGCGGAAGGCTTCGCGTCCGGCTTCCGAGAAAGCCGCGCCGCAATCGGCGAGAATGAGCTTGCTGGCGAGGCCGGGATGGCGGATCGCCATCTGCAGCGCGACGAAGCCGCCATAGCCGTTGCCGAGCACGATGGCCTTGCCTCCGTCGGCCGCATCCCTGACCGCGTCCGCCATCCGGTCGGCCACGGCTGCAAGCCCGCCCTCGACCGCCTTTGAGCCGCCAAAGCCCGGCAGTTCCGGCACGATCACGCGGTGCGAGCGCATCAGCTCGGGCTCGATCGCGGCAAAACTCGCCCGGTCCGACAGCAGCGAGTGAAACAGAAACAGCGGCGCCCCCTCGCCGGACACCGCCGCATTCACCGTGCCGTTGGCAAACAATCGATCCATGCGGAGCTCTCTTTTTGTGTTCGGGGTCTGGCGGGCCGTCGGTGGAACCGATTGATAGAACAAAGCACACACTTTTCAAGCCAAGATTGCTTGACGTGATATTTCACGAATGCAAAGAAGGGCCAGAATTTCCGCGGATTTCGCCATGCTCTTGCGCGACAATGTCTACGAAAGCCTTCGTGGTGATATATTGAGTTGCCGGCTCGCGCCGGGCGACGACATGCGCGAGCAGGACTTGGCCTTGCGCTATGCGGTCAGCCGCCAGCCGGTCCGCGAGGCGCTGCTGCGGTTGGAGCGCGAGCACCTTGTTACGGTGCAGCCGCGCCAGGGCTACCGCGTCAATCCGATCTCGCTCTCGGACGCGCGCGACCTGTTGCGGTTTCGGCTGGCGCTGGAGCCGGCCTGCGTCACGGAGGCGATCGAGCACGCGCCGGACAAGACCCTCAAGGCGCTCGACGACTACCGGCGCTTCACCGGCGATCATGAGGATTTCATCGCCTATAACCGCGCCTTTCATTCGGCGCTGGCCTACGCCTCCGGCAATCGTCGCATGGCGGGCGCCTTGTGCGACCTGATCGGACAGGCCGATCGTCTGGTGCGCGTCAGCCTCGCCAATATCCGCGATCATGATCCGACCCGGCTCGTCGGCGAACATATTGAGTTGATCGAGGCGATGCAGCGGCGCGACCGGCGGCGCGCCTCGCACCTCATCAAAACCCACATCCGTCAAACCGAAAAACGCGTGCTGCCGGCGCTCAAGCGCAATGCGGTGATCGTCGAGGAGAAAAACACATGAATGTCCCAGCCAAGCCGGGCTCCGCATCGGTCGAAATCCACGGCAATTTCGTCGACGGCCGCGAGGTCGAGGCGGGCACCGGCGCGATGCTCGACGTGCGTAATCCCGCAACCGGCGAGGTGATCGCGCAGATCCCGAATTCGACCGCCGAGGATATCGACCGCGCCATGAAAAGCGCGCGCGCGGCGTTCGAAGGCAAGGAATGGGGCGGCATGGACCTGCGCGCCCGGGCGCGCCTCGTCAACAAGCTCGCCGACGCATTCGAGGCCAATCTGGGCGAGCTCTACAAGCTCGAAACGCTCAACAATGGCCGTCCCGTCAACGAGACGCGGGCGCAGTTGTCGCGCCTGCCGGACTTCTTCCGCTATTTTGCCGGGCTGGCGCTGGCGCGGCGCGATGCGGTGATCCCGGTCGAGGGCTCCTACCTGAACTATACCCTGCGCACGCCGATCGGCGTCGTCGCCAACTGCACGCCGTTCAACCATCCGCTGATGATCCTGTGCAAGTCGCTCGCCGCCGTGCTGGCGTCCGGCTGCGTCACCGTGGTCAAGCCATCGGAATACACCCCGCTGACGACGTTGCGGCTGGCGAAAATCTTCAGCGAGGCTGGCCTGCCGCCGGGCGTGTTCAACATTGTCAACGGCCTCGGCCAGAGCGCCGGCAAGATGCTCGCCGAGCACGGCGATATCGACAAATTGGTGCTGACCGGCGGCACCGAAGCCGGCCGCATCGCCGGAAGTGCGGCGGCAAAGGTGTTCGCGCACCAGACCATGGAGCTTGGCGGCAAGACGCCGGTGATGGTGTTCGACGACTACGACATCGATCGCGCCGTGAACTATGCCGCGTTCGGCGCGTTCATCGGCGCCGGCCAGACCTGCATCTGCGCCTCGCGCCATCTGGTGCAGGCCTCGATCTATGACGAATTCGTCGCCAGGCTGAAGGCCAAGACCGAGACGATCCGGATCGGCGATCCCTCCGATCCCGCAACGCAGCTCGGTCCCGTCATTTCGGCGCGCCAGCGCGATCGCGTGTTGTCCTATTGCAAATTCGGCCATGAAGATGGTGCGCGCCTCGTCGCCGGCGGCGTGGCGCCAAAAATCGCCGGCTTCGAGAATGGCTATTTCGTCGAGCCGACGGTGTTTGCGGACGTGAAGTCCGACATGCGCATCTTCCAGGAGGAAGTGTTCGGGCCCTTCACGTCCGTGACGCCATTCAAGGACGAGGACGAGGCGCTCCGGCTCGCCAACGATTCACCCTTTGGCCTTGCGGCTGCGATCCGCACCCGCGACGTCGCGCGCGCCCATCGCGTCGCCAGCCGCGTAAAATGCGGCATCGTCTGGATCAACGATCACCACCGGCTCGATCCGGCCTCGCCCTGGGGCGGCGTCGGCGATTCCGGTGTGGGCCGCGAATGCGGCACCGAGAGCTTCGACGACCATTTCAGCGTCAAGAGCGTGATGGTCGCAACCAACGACGCGCCGTTCGACTGGTACCGCGACACGGCCGGACAGCGCCGATTGAACTGAAGCTTGACCCCTTCTCCCCGCTTGCGGGGAGAAGGTTGGGATGAGGGGGAGTCGACGTATATGCGAACTGTCGAAAATGCCCCTCACCCGGATCGCGCGAAAACGCGATCCGACCTCTCCCCGCAATGCGGGGAGAGGTGAAAGAGTAAAAGACATTTAAGAAGGGGGAAACTTCATGGCTCAAGCAGTAAACGCCGGTGCGCGTCTCGACCGGCTGCCGATCTCGCCGTTTCACTATCGCATCTTCGCCCTGATCGCCGCCGGGATGTTCTTCGATGGCTACGACCTCTATGTGGCGGGCGGCGTGCTGGCCTCGCTGATCCAGTCGAAATTTTCGACCCTGCCGCATAATCTCCAGTTCATCTCGCTGACCTTTGTCGGCATGACGATCGGCTCACTGATCACCGGCTTTGTCGGCGACAAATTCGGACGCCGCTTCACCTACCAGATCAACCTGCTGATCTTTGGCCTCGCCTCTCTGGCCGCGGCTTTCTCGCAGGACATGACCCAGCTCATCGCCTGCCGCTTTGTGCAGGGACTTGGGTTAGGGGCCGAAATCGTGGTGGGTTATTCGACCATGACCGAATTCGTCCCGCCGAAAATGCGCGGGCGCTGGCAATCGATGATGGCCTTCATCGTGGTGGCCGGCTTCCCCATGACCTCCCTGCTCGGCTATCTCATCATCCCGAGTTTCGGCTGGCGGCCGATGTTCGTCATCGCCGGCATCGGCTCACTGATCGTCTGGTACCTGCGCAAGAATCTGCCGGAATCGCCGCGCTGGCTCGAAGCGCAAGGCCGGCTTGAGGAGGCCGAAACGCTGATGCAGGTGATCGAGAAGGAAGCTTCAGGTGGAAAGCCGCTGCCGCCGGTCGTGATACCGCCGCCGGTCGCACAGGTCGCTGCCAGCGATCTGATCAAGCCGCCGCTGCTACAGCGCATGGTCGTCGGCTCCTGGGTGCTGATCTCGATCAACACGCTGATCTTCGGCTTCGTGATCTTCCTGCCGCAGTTCTTCCTGCGTCAGGGTCTGACGATCACGAACTCGCTGGCCTACACGCTGGTGCTGTCGGCCGCCTCGCTGGTCGGCTGCCTGCTCGGCGCATGGTCGTCCGACGCGATCGGCCGGCGCTGGAGCATCATCGGAGCCTCGGTCGTCACCATCTTCGCCGGCTATATCTATGCCCGGTTCGACGCGGCCTCCGACCCTGCGATCGTGCTCGCCGTCGGTTTCGTGCTGGTCGTCGCGATCTACGTGCAGACCGCGATTCTCTACGGCGTCTATCCGCCGGAATTGTTTCCGACCGAGATCCGGCTTCGCGCCAACGGCATCTGCAACTTTTTCGGCCGCGGCGCCACGGTGATCTCGCCCTTCATCGTCGGTAGCCTGATGGCGTCCTACAGGTTGCCGGGCGTGATCTGGCTGATGATCGGTCTGGTCGTGATCCAGATCCTGGTGGTGTGGGCCTGGGGCGTCGAACCGCGCAATCGCGGGCTGGAGGATGTCGCCAAGGCGAACGCGTGAGGCACCAAGGTCGGTCGTCCCGGCGAACGCCGGGACCCATAATCACTGATCGAGGTTTGGACCGACCTGGAGCCCCAGCTTTGTCAACGACATGCGTCTGTGGTTATGCATGCTTGAATAGCGCTCGTGCACCGTCCCGGCTCAGCACTCACTTCGTTCGCTTGGCCGGGACGACGATAGAGATTTGTTGTCGTCTTACGCGTTCTTCAGCGCAACCCGAAACTCGGCTTCGGTCTTCGCCTTCACCTCGTCGAGCGTGACGCCGTCGGCGAGCTCGATCAGCGCCATGCCGTCCTTGCCGTGCTTGTCGATGGTGAAGACGGCGAGGTCCGTCACCACCATGTCGACCACATGTTCGCCGGTGAGCGGCAGGGTGCACTTCTTCAGAAGCTTCGCGCCGTCCTTGGCGGAATGCTCCATCACCACCACGACGCGCTTGACGCCGGCGACGAGGTCCATCGCGCCGCCCATCCCCTTCACCATCTTGCCGGGGATCATCCAGTTGGCGAGGTCGCCGTTCTGCGCGACCTGCATCGCTCCCAGAATGGACAAATCAATATGGCCGCCGCGCACCATGCCGAAGGAATCGGCCGAGGAGAAGTAGGCGGTCGAGGGCAATTCGCTCACCGTCTGCTTGCCGGCATTGATGAGATCGGGATCTTCCTCGCCTTCATACGGGAACGGCCCCATGCCGAGCATGCCGTTCTCGCTCTGCAGCGAGACGTCGATGCCGTCGGGAATGTAGTTGGAAACCAGCGTCGGAATGCCGATGCCGAGATTGACGTAATAGCCGTCACGCAGCTCCTTGGCGGCGCGGGCAGCCATCTGTTCACGGGTCCAGGCCATTGGCTCTTCTCCTATCGCGGTAGCTTTATTTTGCGCATGATCTTCGCGCAAACGCGACGCGTTTGTCGCGGGGAAAACCGGTTCCCACTTTTCCCGATCATGCCGCTGGCCGCGGGCGGGTGTTGCGGAATTCGATGCGCTTGTTGGCGGTGCCGACCTCGATGATGCGCTTGACGAAGATGCCGGGCGTATGGATGTGGTCCGGATTGAGCTGGCCGGCGGGCACCAGCTGTTCGACTTCGGCCACCGTGACCTTCGCTGCGGTCGCCATCATTGGATTAAAATTCCGCGCCGTCTTGCGGTAGACCAGGTTGCCGGCGGTATCGCCCTTCCAGGCGTGGACGATGGCGAGGTCGGCGACCAAGCCGCGCTCCATCAGATATTTCTCACCGTCGAATTCCTTCACTTCCTTGCCTTCGGCGATTAGCGTGCCGACGCCGGTCTTGGTGTAGAAGGCTGGAATGCCGGCGCCGCCGGCGCGGATGCGCTCGGCGAGCGTGCCTTGCGGATTGAATTCGAGCTCGAGTTCGCCGGCGAGGAATTGCTGGGCGAACAGCTTGTTCTCGCCAACATAGGACGAGATCATCTTCTTGATCTGGTGCGTCTCGAGCAGGCGCGACAAGCCGATACCGTCGACGCCGACATTGTTGGAGACGACTGTCAGATTTTTCACGCCGCTATCGCGGATCGCGTCCGACAAGGTCTCGGCGATGCCGCAGAGGCCGAAACCTCCGGACATGATCATCATGCCGTCCTTGAGGATGCCGTCGAGTGCCGATTTGGCGTCGGGATAAACCTTTTTCATGCGTTACGACCTGATGGAGGAAATGCGCTCGATGTGCGAGCCGCTGACGACTATTAGGCGAAATCTTCGCAGTGCGTCAATGAGGCCTTGGGCGGCCTCGCGCGTGGTAGGACGACGCGTTTGACGCGTAGCTTTTTCTCCCTCCCCCGCGAGCGTAAGCGAGTGGTGGGGAGGGTCGATGCGAGTGAAACGAGCATCGGGGTGGGGGTGCAGAAGAGCGCCCACCCCCGGCTCGCTCTTGCTCGCCGACGCTCCCCGCAAGCGGGGAGAGGGAGAGCCCTCCCAACGGCCTTGAAAGCGTCAAGAAAAAACAGCAAGTTGCCGCTTCTTGGAGGGGTGGCAGGCGGTGTCCTGCCCGCTTCCGCAGGCGGCGGCCCATTCGACCTCGTACCGATTTAACGCTTTCGGTTCCAACGAGGCTAACCGGATTTGGACATTTATTGGATTTTCCATTGACGATGGCCCAGAGAACGAGGCGCCTCGCGATGCCGGTCGCGGCTCTGATCGGCCTGGCGGTGGTCGCGATGATCGCCTCGAGCTGGCTGCTCAACCGCGACGCCCTGCGCAAGGCGGTCGAGGCGCAGATCCGCGCCGTCACCGGGCTCGACCTGGTGGTCGCGGGCAACACCGATATCTCGGTATTCCCGGCGAGCTATGTCTCCTTCCATGACGTCGGCTTGAAGGGTGGCGCCGGCGCCGATCCCGCGCTCACCGTCGACGTGCTGACGGCGAACTTGCGGCTATTGCCGCTTTTGTTGCAGCGTTTCGAGATCGCCGACGTGATGATGCTGCGGCCGCGCATCCGGGTGGTCCGCGACATCACCGGCGACAGCAACTGGACGCCATTCGTCGGCACCATCACCCGCACCATGAAACCCGGCGCGGAGAACCAGCTGTCGTTCTCGGAGATCCGCATCCAGGACGGCATCCTGACCTATGAGGACCCGGTTCGCCAGGTCAACGAGAAACTTGACGACATCGACCTGTCGCTGGCGTGGCCGTCGATTTCGCGTTCCTTCGGCGCAACCGGGCAATTCGACTGGCGCGGCGAGCGCGTCGACGGCAGCATCTCGATCGGCGATTTCCTCGCTGCGCTGTCCGGCGACCGTTCGACCGTCAAGGCGCGGCTCTCCAGCGCGCCGTTGAAACTCGCCTTTGACGGCACGGCCGCCAACAAGACCAGCCTGATGATGGACGGCACGATGACGGTCGATTCGGCCTCGTTGCGCAACGCGCTGCGATGGACCGGACAGATCCCGCCGGGCAATGGCGGGTTCGGCCGTTTCGCGCTGAAGGCCCGCGCCAATGTCGTCGGCGGCGCGATCGCGCTCACCAATGTCAATGTCGAGCTCGACGGCAACGTTGCCGAAGGCGTGATGACCTACACCAATAACGGCCGGCAGTCGCTGCAGGCGACACTCGCCGCGGACAACCTCGACTTCACGCCCTACATCTCGACCTTTCGCCTGCTCGCGAGCGGCGCGCACGACTGGAACCGGCAGCTGTTCGATCTGAATTCGCTGTCGGCGACCGATCTCGATATCCGCCTCTCCGCGGCCAAGGTCACGATCGGCCCCTCGAAGCTCGGGCGCACGGCGATCGGCGCCAACTTGCGCAACGGCGCGCTGGCGCTAAGCGTCGGCGAGGCGCAGATCTATGGCGGCATCGCCCGCGGTTCGTTCGCGCTCGCGCGCGCCGACTCGTTCGCCGACGTGAAGGCGCAATTCCAGTTCACCGATGTCGATCTGCAGGCCTGTGCCAGCGAGCTATTCGGCTTCAGCAAGCTATCCGGCCGCGGCAATCTCGGCGTCTCGCTCTCCGCCGCCGGCTCCAGCCCGTTCGGGCTCGCGCAGTCGCTCGACGGTACCGCGACGCTGACTGGGCATGACGGCGCCATCGCCGGGTTCAACGCCGAGCAATTGCTCAAGCGGCTCGAGCGCCGGCCGCTGTCGGGCACCGGCAATTTCCGCTCGGGCTCGACGCCGTACACCAATCTCAATGTCGCACTGAAATTCGCCGACGGCGTCGCCACGCTCGACGATGTCCAGATCGAAGGGCCGGCGCATATCACGCTGACCGGCACCGCCTCGGTCCCCCAGCGCGAATTCGACATGAAGGGCACGGCGAGCCTGATCACCGGCGATGGCAAACCCGGCTTCGAATTGCCGTTCGTGGTGCAGGGCCCGTGGGACGATCCCCTGATCTTCCCCGATCCCGACGCCCTGCTCCGCCGTTCGCCGGCGACCGCACCGCTGCTCAATGCGGTGAAAGATCCGAAGGCCCGCGATGCCGTACGCTCCGTGATCGAGCGGCTGACCGGCGCCAAGGTGCCGGACAGCGCGATGCCCGCCAATGCGCCGTCGGACAAGGCGCCGGCAGCGAGCGCGAAGGCGAATTGAGCCTTGCCGAAGAGCCCCGCCATGCGTGGGGATTTCTGACCGCCAAACCTGATCGCGGTGGAACCCCGGCTCTTCGAGTGCGTTGGAAGCGGTCAACCGTCATCCGCCAGTGTGGCGGTTCAGCCGCAAGTTCGTCATAGGAACTTCAAATTCAAAGGGGCTGCTCAAATCAATCAGTTGCTAGCGCTCCTTTGATTCCGAAGTTCGCATCGGAGGTGCCGCAGTGGTTTGCGAACTTCGGAATCGGAGCTCCACGTCGTGTTCACCAAATGCCGACCACGACCCGTCGGCTGAAGGATTCTCCTGAAAGCATGTCACGCCAGGAACGGGCCGGTTGCCGGAACAGCTTGAAGACGCCAACGCGCCGGCGGATCGCTTGGGGCATCCTGGCTGCGGTATTGTTTGCCGCACCGGTCGATGCGCTGGCGCAATCCGCGCGCGCCGGCGCGGCGAGCGCGCACAACGAAGCGGTTCCCCGGAAACAGGTATCGGAGAATCGGTACACCGCCGGATTCATCACGGGGCCGCCTTACAGTACCGAATTCGCGATGGTGCAGGACATCGCGACCGTGCTGGCGAGCGGCCAGAAAACCGGTCCGCACGGCGAGGTCGCGCTGCGGGTGCTTCCGATGGTGGGAACCGGCGGGGTCCGCAACATATCGGACCTGCTTACCTTGGCGGGCGCGGACATGGCCATCGCGCCGGTGGTTCTGGTCGACCGGCTACGCGACGCAAAGACGTTCGGGGATATCAACCACAAGCTCGTCTATATCACCCTGCTTCACACCGAAGAGTTCCATCTTCTCGTCCGGCCGGAAATCAAAAGCCTTGACGACCTCGCCGGCAAGACGGTCAGTCTGGGCGAGGCGGACAGCACCGAAGACGTGCTCGGGCGCGAAGCTTTCGACACCCTGGGCGTGAAGGTCAACGCCGTGAATCTCGGCCTCGACGCCGCGCTCGAGCGGATGCGGCGCGGGCAGGCATCGGCGGTGCTGCTGTTGTCGGGAAAGCCGATCAAACCGCTGCTCGCGCTCAACACGCGGCTCGACAATCTCCGCTTGCTGCCGATTCCGTATTCGCAGTCGCTGCAGCGCGAATTCCTGCCGTCGACGCTCGATCACGCCGACTATCCGAACATCATCGCGGATGGCCAAAAGGTCGAGACGATCGCGATCCAGTCCGCGCTCTTCGCCTACAACTGGCCGGCGGGGAGCCCGCGGTACGACTTGCTGGAGAACTTCACCCGCAGCTTCTTTTCGCGCTTTTCCGAATTTCTCGGCGACGGCCATGCCGCGAAATGGCGCGAGGTGAATCTCGCGGCACGGCTGCCGGGGTGGCAGCGCTTCGGCCCCGCCGAGCACTGGCTCAATCTGCAATCGATGGGAGCCGACGCCGCCCGCAACGGCAGCGGTAATGCGGGTAGCGCGCCTAATCCGGCCGCCAATTCGTCCGAGCAAAGAGACCAACTGTTCAGGGAGTTCCTGCAATGGCGAGATCGGCAGCAGCAGGGCAAGTGAGCGCGGGCAAACAGGGCTGCGCGCGCTGCCGGACGATAATGATCGCCGCGGCGTTGATCGTTGCGCTCGGCTCATTCGCCGATGTGCATCAGGCCAACGCGCAATATGTTCCGATGGCGCCCCCTCAGCGGCCGCCCTACCCGACTTACCCGCCATATCCATATGCAACACAGCCTCCAGGCCAGGTGGCGGAGCCTGCCGTAACGCGAGGGAGGGTGGAGCGCGCCGATACCCGACGTCGCGTCGGCCGGCTGCACCGGAAACCGCGCGAACTCGTTCCGGGAAAGCGGGCGGTCGCCGAAAGAGGAAACGTTTCGAGAAGCGGGAGGAATGTCGGGAGAAACGAGAGGAAGGTCAGGCGAGCAGCGAGCCAGAGGACGCCTGTCAAGCCAGTCGAAAACCAGCGCGAGGCCGCCGCGAAAAACGGATACAAGCGGGTCAGCGATCTCGTGAATTTTCCGAAATTTTTCCCTGGGCTGGGTATTATCTACGTCAAGCCGGACACGTTGCCGACGGGGCCGTATCTGTGCTTCGACCGCAAGGACCAGTTGGTCGCGACCGTGTACATGGTCTCGATCAACGACATCGACGATCACAAGGCGCTCGATGCGGCCGGGGTTTCCGGTCCCGTCGATCACGTGAGCTTCTACTTCAACCCGGGCCATCCCGGCATGGACATGCCGCACTACCATTTCGTGATCTGGCATGTGTCCAAGAAGGACGAGGCGCGCGTCGCCCAGTGACGCGCGATGGCCGCCGGGTCGTCACGATCCAGCGGCCACGGGGCACTCCGATCAAGGCCTGTCGTGCTCCTCGGAAATGTCCTTGTTGGTGTAGTCGGGCATCAACGAGGTCGCGATGATGCTTACGATCGCGCAGAACAGAATATAGAACGCGATCGTGTAGCCGGATCCGGTAGCCGCGAACAAGGCGGTCGCGATCAACGGCGCCGGCCCGCCGGAGATGATCGAGGAGAGCTGGTAGCCGATTGAGCTGCCGCTGTAGCGCAGCCGCGGGGTGAAGCACTCGGCGATCAGCGCCGCCTGCGGGCCATACATCAGGTCGTGCGGCACGAATGAAAGCACGATCGCGAAGAAGACCAACACTGGCGCCGCCGTATTCATCATGGTGAAATAGACAAAGCCGAACAGCCCGGTCAGGACCGAACCGATCAGATACATGCGCTTGCGGCCGATGCGATCCGACAGGTATCCGGCGAACGGAACGGTGAAGAGCGAGATGACGCCCGCGCAGATCAGGCAGATGAGAAGGAAGTCGCGATCCTGATGGATGACCTGGGTGCCGTAGGCGAAGACAAAGGCGAGATAGATATAGGCCGGCGCCTGCTCGGCCATCCGCGCCAGCGCCGCGAGAATGATCGATCGCGGTTGACGCTTGATCACCTCGAGGACCGGTACGCGTTCGACACGGTTTTCGGCCACGATCCGCCGGAACGTCGGCGTCTCCATGATGCCGAGGCGGATGTAAAGCCCGATCGCGATCATCACGATCGAGAGCAGGAACGGAATCCGCCAGCCCCAGACCAAAAATTGATCGCCGGAAATGCGGCTGAACACGAGCACCGCGATGTTGGCGAGCAACAGCCCGGCGGGAGCGCCGAACTGCGGCCAGGAAGCGATGAAGCCGCGGTGCTTGTTGGTCCGCGCCCACTCCATCGAGAGCAACACCGACCCGCCCCACTCGCCGCCGACACCGATGCCCTGGACAAAGCGGATGACGGTCAGGATGACGGCGCCCCAGATGCCGACCTGGCTATAGGTCGGGACGAGGCCGACCGCGGCGGTGGCAATTCCGGTCAGCAGCAAGGTGGCAATCAGCGCTGCCTTGCGGCCGATGCGGTCGCCATAATGACCGAAGATCGCGGCACCGATCGGCCGGGCAATGAATCCGACGGTGTAGACGGCGAACGCCTCGAGCACGCCAACGAGGGGATCTGACTTGGGAAAGAAAAGCTTGCCGAAGACCAGACCGGTTACCGTGCTGTAGAGCAGGAAATCGTACCATTCGATGGTGGTGCCCACCGTGCTGGCGATCATGGCGCGACGCAGTTGCGCCCGGTGGTCGGCTTCCGGCAATGGGGCGGCTGTGATGTCCAACGTCGTCATATGAATCTCCTTGGCACCCATCAGGCGGGCACCTGCTGGAAGGCGTTTCATCTCCACCCAAGAAGGTGGATGCTGGCATCGACTGCTATTTTCTTGTTTGGCCGGGGCGGCAGCGTCACGGCGCATGCCACCCGTGTCGGCTTTCGAAAGCCGATCCTAGTGCGGTGAATTTGAAGTTCCTATCAGTTTCGCGGTAACCTCGTCATAGGAACTTCAAATTCGAACCCGCACTAGAATCACACAATTGGCTAGTGCTCCTTTGATTCCGAAGTTCGTAAACGTGGAACCGCAATATGGTACGAACTTCGGAATCGGAGCACTAGATGGCGAGCGGCGCCAACCGTTCGCCATCACGGGAGCGAACAACCCTCAAGGGACACGGTCCTACAACTCCGGAAATCTAGCCCCGCGGTGCGCCCCGTAAATTCGACCTTGGTCTGCGATAAGCCTGCGCCGGGTGTCGCCTGGGGGTGTTGCGGAAGGGCCGCGCAGTCGCCGCCCGTTGGCGCTTTCAACTTCCAAACGGCAAGCATAGACTTGCTCGCGTAATCCGCGTAACAGCGTATCCCGAGGAGATGATGGGCGAGGCCAAAACCGATTACGAGGTGATTGTCGTCGGCGCCGGCGTGGCGGGCATTTACCAGATCAAGCGGCTGGTCGATCTCGGCATCGACGCCACCGTTCTCGAATCGGCGCCCGATCTCGGCGGCACCTGGTATTGGAATCGTTATCCCGGCTGCCGGTTCGATTCCGAGAGCTACACCTACGGCTTCTCGTTCTCCCGCGAACTGCTCGACGAGTGGCACTGGAAGGAGCACTTCTCCAGCCAAGGCGAGAATTTGCGCTACCTTAATTACGTCGCCGACAAATTCGATCTCCGCAGACATATGCAGTTCAACTGCAAGGTCGAGGCGATGCAGTTCGATGAGGCGCGCGACCTCTGGCAACTGAAGATTTCAGACGGTCGCACGCTGACGTGCCGCTTCGTGAGCCTTGCGATCGGCCTGCTGTCCGCGCCGACCATGCCGAAGCTGGAAGGCATCGCTGACTTCAAGGGCCGCTCATTCCACACCTTCTATTGGCCGCACGAGGGTGTCGATCTCGCCGGCAAGCGAGTGGCCGTGATCGGCACCGGCGCCACCGCCATTCAGTTGATCGGCGAAATCGCCGACAAGGTAGGCCAACTCACCGTATTCCAGCGCCGGCCAAACTGGAGTGCGCCGCTCAACAACAGCGCGATCTCCGCCGATGAAATGGCCGGCATTCGCGCGCGCTATGACGAGATCTTTGCCGCTTGCGCGCTGACGCCGGGCAGCTTTCTGCATGCACCTCAGGATCGAGGCTTCTACGAGGTGAGCCGCGAGGAGCGGCTCAAGCTATGGGACAAACTCTATGACGAGCGCGGCTTCGGCATCTGGCTTGCGAATTTCCGCGATATCTTCATGGATGAAGCCGCCAACGCCGAACTGTCGGACTATATCGCCGACCGCATCCGCCGCCGGGTCAGGGATCCCAGGGTTGCCGAAAAGCTGATTCCGAAGGATCACGGCTTTGGCGTGCAGCGCCTTCCGCTGGAGACGAAGTATCTCGAGGCCTATAACCGCGACAACGTACACCTCGTCGATCTCAGCGAAACACCGCTCGTTCGCGTCACCGGGAACGGCTTGCGCACGACGGAACGCGACTACGAATTCGACATCATCGTCTACGCCACCGGATTTGATGCCATCACCGGCGCCTTCGATCTGATCGATATCCGCGGCGTCGGCGGCGAACGGCTGGCGGCAAAATGGAAGGATGCGCCGTCGACTTTCCTTGGTCTGCTGATCCACGGCTTTCCGAACCTCTTGATGCCGACGGGTCCGCAAAGCGCATCCGCTTCGACGAATTTCCCGCGCGGAATCGAGAACAACGTCAACTGGTGCACGGACCTGCTGCAATATATGCGCGATCGCGGCTACACCCGCGCCGACGCCAGCCGCGAGGCCGAGGCGCGCTGGACCGCCTACGTCGCCAAGACCTACGAGATCATGCTGATGCGCAAGGCCAAGTCGTGGTTCACCGGCTACAACTCCAACGTCGCCGGCCACGAGGAAGGCACCATCCGCTACTTCCTCTACAACGGCGGCACGCCGAAATTTCGCGCGATCGCCAACGACGTCGCCGAGAAGGGCTATCAGGAGATCGCGTTCAGCGCGGGCGAACGTGTCGGCGTGCAGGCGCCGGCGGCTGGCGCATCGGCTGCTCGCTTGTGAACTTCAGCGCATTTCCTGCTGACCGGTGTGGGGCCTGCGGCGCCGCTACTCCGCGGCGTGTTCGATGTCATCCTCCGCTCCGGAGTCATCGGGCCTCCTGCTCCGGGTCCAGCGCGACAGCGCGTTGGAGAACGTATCGAGATAGAGATAGACCACCGGCGTCGTGAACAGTGTCAGCGCCTGGCTGACGACCAGGCCGCCGACCATGGCATAGCCAAGCGGCTGGCGGATCTCCGATCCGGTGCCGGTGCCGAGCATCAACGGTACGCCGCCGAGCAGTGCCGCCATCGTGGTCATCATGATGGGACGGAAGCGCAGGATGGCGGCCTGCCGGATCGACTGCTGCGGCGTGAGATGCTGGTCCCGCTCCGCGGCAATCGCGAAGTCGACCATCATGATGCCGTTCTTCTTGACGATGCCGATCAGCAGAATGATTCCAATGAGCGCAATAAGGCTGAAATCGAAGCCGAAGGCCATCAGGATCATCAGCGCGCCGACGCCGGCTGACGGCAGCGTCGAAAGAATCGTCAGCGGATGGATGTAGCTCTCATAGAGTATGCCAAGGATCAGATAGACCACCACCAGTGCAGCGAGGATCAGCAGCGGCACCGTGCCGAGCGACTGCTGGAATGCCTGCGCCGTTCCCTGGAAGCTCGAGCTCAGCGTCGCCGGCGCGCCCATTGTATCCATCGCGGCCTGCACGGCGCCGGTCGCTTGTCCGAGCGCAACCCCCTGGGCGAGATTGAAGCTGATGGTGACGGCGGGAAACTGTCCCTGGTGGGCGATGGCGAGCGGCCGCACCGGCACGCTGGTCCATTTGCAGAAGACCGATAGCGGCACCTCAGCATTGCTGATCGGGGAACGGATATAAAGCTTGTCCAGCGTGTCGATCCTGCCCTGCAGCTCGGGCAGGATTTCCTCGATCACGTGATAGCTGTTGAGCTGGGTGAAATATTGCGTGATCTGGCGCTGGCCGAACGCGTCGTAGAGGGTGTCGTCGATCAGCTGCGGGGTGATGCCGTAGCGTGCTGCGGTGTCGCGATTGATTTCCAATTGCAGGGTCGTTCCCTCGGTCTGCTGGTCGGTCGCGACATCGCGCAATTGCGGCAGGGTCTCCATCCTGGCCAGGATTTTCGGCCCCCACTGGTTCAACTCGTCGAGGTTGGCGTCCTGTAGCGTGAATTCGAACTGGGTTCGCGTGGCGCGGCCGCCGAGGCGCACGTCCTGCGTGGCTTGCATATAGAGTGTCGCTCCCTCGACCTTCGCAAGCTTCGGCCTCAGCCGCGCGATGATGTGCTGGGCGTCGGCGTCACGCTCGTCGTGCGGCTTGAGCGTGATGTACAACCTCCCCGAATTGAGCGCCGTGCCGCCGCCACCAATGAACATCGCTATGCCTTCGACGGCAGGATCTTCCTGAACGATCTTGTTGAGCTGCTCCTGGTGCTGCTTCATCGCCTCAAAGGAGATATCCTGCGACGCTTGGGAAACTCCGGTCAGAAAGCCATTGTCCTGTTGCGGAAAAAAACCCTTCGGAATGATCGTGAAGAGGTAGACGGAAAGCCCGACGGTGACGAAGAATATGGCAAGCGTTGTCCTGCGCCAGCCGAGGGCGAGATCGAGGCCACGCTCGTAGGCATGCAGCATCCGATCGAACAGGCGTTCGCTCCATTGGTAGAACCGCCCGTGCCGGGTCTCGCTGTGGGCGCGCAGAAAGCGCGAGGCCATCATCGGCGTCAACGTCAGCGACACCATCATCGACACGAAGATGGCCATCGCCAGCGTCACCGCGAATTCGCGGAACAGCCGGCCGATGACGCCCCCCATCAGCAGCAGCGGGATCAGGACCGCGACCAGCGACACGCTGATCGAGACGATGGTGAAGCCGATCTCGCTTGCGCCCTTGAATGCCGCCGCGAGCGGCTTTTCACCATGCTCGACGTAGCGGGTGATGTTCTCCAGCATCACGATGGCGTCGTCGACCACGAAACCTACCGCGATCGTCAGCGCCATCAGCGACAGATTGTCGATCGTATAGCCGAACACCCACATCAGCGCGCAGGCGCCGAGCAGCGCC
The DNA here is from genome assembly GCF_027307225.1 of Bradyrhizobium sp. Lineage (GTDB taxonomy): Bacteria > Pseudomonadota > Alphaproteobacteria > Rhizobiales > Xanthobacteraceae > Bradyrhizobium. The sequence goes on from NZ_DAHUXJ010000030.1 coordinate 52,411, forward strand.
AGGGGCACGGTGACCGCGGGAATCACCGTCGCCCAGAAGCTGCGCAGGAAGATGAAGATCACCATGATCACCAGGAAGATCGTGATCAGGAGCGTGATCTGCACGTCTTCGACCGCGGCACGGATCGTCAGCGTGCGGTCGCTGATGATCTTGATCTTGATCGCGGGCGGTATAGCCGCCACCAGGCGCGGCAACTGCGCCTTGATCTTGTCGACGGTGTCGATGACATTGGCGCCGGGCTGCTTGAAGATGACGAGGAAGACGCCGCGCTTGCCGTCCGCCCATGCAGCCTGCTTCATGTCCTCGGGCGCCGCGACGGCCTGGCCAATATCGCGAACCCGCAACGGCCCGCCATTGCGGTACGCGATGATGGTGTCGTTCCACTTGTCGGCGTCGAGCAGCTGGTCGTTGGCGTAGATCGTAAAGGCCCGCTTCGGTCCGTCGATGTTGCCCTTCGGGCTGTCGACGGTATTGGCCGCGAGCTGGATGCGCACGTCCTCGAGCGACAGGCCCTTCGCGACCAGTTTGGCGGGATCGACCTGGATCCGGATCGACGGCTTCTGCTGACCGCCGATATACACTTGCGCGACCCCGGAGATCTGGCTGATCTGCTGTCCGAGCTGGATGTCGATCGCATCGCTCAGGTGGATCAGCGGCACCGTGTCCGAGGTCGCCGACAACAGCATGATCGGCGCGTCGGACGGGTTGACCTTGCGATAGGTTGGGGGCGACGGCAGATTCTTCGGCAGCTGGCCGCTCGCGGCATTGATCGCGCCGAGGATGTCGTTGGCGGCGGCATCGATGCTGCGGTTGAGGTCGAACTGGATGGTAATCGCGGTCGACCCGAGCGAGCTCGTCGAGGTCATTTGCGCGATCCCGGGTATCTGCGCCAGCTGCCGTTCCAGCGGCTGCGCCACCGACGAGGCCATGGTTTCGGGGCTCGCGCCGGGCAGGCTCGCATTGACCTGGATGGTCGGGAAGTCGACCTGCGGCAGCGGCGCGACAGGCAGCAGCGGGTAGGAGACAAGACCGATGAACAGGATGCCCGCCATCAGCAACGACGTGCCGATCGGAAAGCGGATAAAGGGCGCCGATATGCCTTCAATCATGCCAGATCTCGCTAGTGTCCCGGTTCTGACATTCGTATCATATCGCGGCGGGTTCGTTTACGAATGTCAGAACCAAAGGGACACTAGCAACCATATGATTCTAGTGTGGCTTTGACTCTGACGTTCCTTCGGAGAACTCGCTGCAACACTGAAAGGAACGTCAGAGTCGCTACACCAGTGCTCCGATTCCGAAGTTCGTACCATATTGCGGCTCCACGTTTACGAACTTCGGAATCAAAGGAGCACTAGCCAATTATTTGATTCTAGTGCGGTTTAGAATTTGAAGTTCCTATGACGAGGTCACCGCGAAACTGATAGGAACTTCAAATTCACCGCACTAGTGAAGTGGGCTTGACATTCGCTCCCCCATCCGGCCGTGATCTCGCAACGCGAATGTCAAATCCTAAACTTCACTAGAATCTAATATTTGCCAGTAATCCCTATTGATTCTAGTACCGCTTTATCGATCTGAAGTCCCTGATCGAATTCGTCCCTTGTGGTGCAGGGACTTCAGATCGGCGGTACTAGGGCCGGCGCATTCCCCAAGGCTGGGAGTTAAAGACCGTAGCGCACGAACGTCCACTGCCTCAACCCTGCCCGGCGGTTCTCTCCTCGGGTGAAATCCGAGACCGCTTGTCGGCCGGCAGCATACCGATTCCGCCGCCGCTTGCGAACCGAAACGCCAGTGCCATCATTCGACCTTCGTCAAAAGGCGCCCTTTTATCCTTCCGAAACGACTTCCGGGCCCAAGGCGACCGGGGCCTGGCTACGACCGATGCCATCTGGCATCCAGGTGGCTTAGCCTTTGGTTTCGGTCAGATTGAACCGAACACCGCCGATGAGGACTGCCCCGTCGGTAACGGCAAGTCCACGCCTCCTGGCCATATCCCGCACCCGAGCCCGTTCAGTGACCCGGAGATCGATGCCACTCAGTCCCTCGCCTCGACCGTCCCGTGCCGGGACAAACCGAAGACCGGCATTATCGACGTCGATCCGCCACTGACCGTCGATCGGCCGAGCCGGCTTTCTTAATATCACGCTCCACTTCGCGGCGAGCCTCTCCGGATGATCGCTTTGCAGTTCGGCGCCGATGATGGCTTTGACGACCGTCGTCCGCACGTAAGCGTGCCAACCAGGACCGGCAGGATGATAGGCAGCGTTGACGCCGGCGCCTCCGTCCGACCAATTGATTTCGAGAAGCGTGCCGCCCGTATCGCGGGGATGCAGTTGCAATCCACGATACCCGTCCGACGCCAGGCGCGTCGCGATGCGAACGTCGATAGCGTCAACATGCTTTTGCCATCGGTCCAGTTCGTCCGTATCGAGAATGACCATGTATCCGCCATTCCCCTTCCGACGATCGAGATAACGACCCGCTGCCGTTTTGTCCTTCGTCGGCGCCACGATCTCGACGAACGAATTGCCGATCGGAAGCAGCGCGTTGCGGAGACCGTACTTGGCGACCGCAGGATCGCGATGGCATACCTCGATATCGAAAACCGCCATTAGATCTTCGACCACCGGCTCCAGATCGTGAGCAACCAGACACAACTGCCGCAATCTCAGAAACATGTTCGAATCTCCATTGGGCTGGATACATGATAGAGCGATATGCTGCAGCAGGCCAAAGCATCAAGACGACAGCTTCCGGCCCATCATCGAAGTGATGCCTGAGCGGACATCGACCCGCTGATTTGCCCGACGGGCAAATCATCAAAATCCTGTCCAGCCCACTCCGCAAAAATAATCCCCTTTCCACTTCGCTAAAATCAGCGGCATAAGCCGCGCCGTTCCCGCCCGCATCAGGGGCGTTTCGCGATCGTCACGAACGTTGGGCGGGGATGCGATGGACGCCTTGGCGCGATGGACGAAGCGCGCACAAGGCGGACGGCGAAGTCGTGTGGTCCTGAGACCTCGACGCTGGTCTCAAGCTCTTGGGAAGCTAACGCTTCTCAGGAGTGACGGTGGCAAGAAAGCCCGATCACCGGGGAGATCACGAAGCAAGCCGTTAAAACCATTCGTGTGCGGGAATGCCGGACTGCACCGGCGACCTGCGGTGACTAACTCGTGTGTTCTACTTTTTTACACACGAGGCCGTGGGTGCGCTGAGCACCCGGCATTCCCCACGCCCTCCTTGGGCGCGAGATGAGCGCACGATCCGGCCGCGTTTGCGGCGCGGGAACGTGGAGGCGTGTCCTGAACTGTCGTCCCGGCCTCGAGCCGGCACGACGGAAGAGGCCGACGGACGATGGGCGGGCCTTCGCCACGACGCGCGCGATTTCGTGATCGCAGCGCACGATTTGTTCCTAAGGAGTTCGCCGTCTTTGGGGTGGCGCCCTCACCTAATTGGGCGCAGAATTGCGTCGTCCTCGGCAAGCTCCCAATCGCCATTTCGCCAAATGAAACGATTGGCGACGGTCTTGCCGGGACAAATTTGCGCGCCGACAAGGCGCGGCTGGTGCTCCGATTCCGAAGTTCGTATCATATTGCGGCTCCACGTTTACGAACTTCGGAATCAAAGGAGCACTAGCCGATTACATGATTCTAGTGCGGTTTGGAATTTGAAGTTCCTATGACGAGGTTACCGCAAAACTGACAGGAACTTCAAATTCACCGCACTAGCGTGTTGAGTGCTCAAGACCGCGCGCGAAAGCGATCCCGGAAGCCGATGGCGATCCAGGCCCGCTTTCACGGGCGGACAGAAAAAAATCGAGCGAACGCAAAAGGGAGAAAACAATGACTGGACAATTCACCAGACGCGGGGCCCTTGGCCTCGGCGCGGCAGGTCTTATCAGCGCCGGGGCGGCAGGCGGCGTGCTGCTGTCGCCGCGGTTGGCATCGGCAGCTCCGGACAAGAAATTCAAGATCGCGCTTTCCAATTCCTTCATCGGGAACAAGTGGCGCATCGAAATGGAGAACGTGTTCAAGGCCGCTCTCCAGATGGAGCCGTTCAAGTCCGAGGTCGAGGGTTCGTGGTTCAACTCGGGCAACGACGTCAGCAAGCAGTCGCAGCAGATTTCGAACCTGATCGCCAAGAAGGTCGATGCGATCGTGGTCAACGCGGCATCCCCGACCGGGCTCAATGGCATCCTGACGCAAGCGACCGAGCGCGGCATCGTTGTCGTCTCGTTCGACAACGTCGTTACCGCGCCTTCGGTGCTGAAGGTCAACACCGATCAGGTCGCCTTCGGCAAGCAGCTCGCCGAATTTCTCGTGAAAAAGATGAACGGAAAAGGCAACGTCATCATGGTCACCGGCGTCGCCGGCACGACCGTCGACGAGGACCGCAACAAGGGCGCCGAAGCGGTGTGGGCACAGCACCCCGATATCAAGGTCGTCAACCGCTACACCGGCATGTGGGACTCGGCGACCGCCGAAAGAAACACCGCCGCGATCCTGCCGTCTCTGCCGCAGATCGATGGCATCTGGTGCCAGGGCGGAACCGACGGCGTGCTGAAGGCTTTCATCTCCGCCAAGCGGCCCTTGCCGCCCACGGCAGGCGAAGCGGAGAACGGATTCCGCAAGTTCATGCTCGGCTACATGGACCACAAGGTAGACGGGCTTTCCATCGGCCAGCCGCCTTTCCTGTCCGTGATCTCGCTGGAGCTGGCGCGGCGCATCCTCGCCAACAAGTATCCGAAGAAGGACATCACGATCCCCTTCCCGTTCGTGACCAACGATACGGTCAAGCAGGGCGAGACGGTGTTCGAAAAACTTCCCGACAGTTTCTTTACCGATTTTACCGACGCCGGCCCCAACGCGACGGTGAAACTGTGCGTGGAAGCCGCCACCGACGGAAAGGCGTGCTCGGGTGAACTCAATGTGAACCTGCCGTCGGCATGAGCGAAGGGCCTGCCACCGCAAGCGGGCCCACCGCTCCGGCGATCGAAGGCATCAAGCTGTCCAGGGCCTTCGGCGGGGTCCAGGCCCTGGCCGGCGCCTCGTTCTCTGCGAGGCGCGGCGAAGTGCATGCCCTTGTCGGGGAGAATGGCGCGGGCAAGAGCACGCTGATCAAGATCCTCGGCGGACGGCTGCGCGCGGACGCCGGCGAAGTGCGGCTAGCGGGAGGGACTGTCGAACTCGACAGTCCCGACGCCGCGCATCGCCACGGCGTCTGGACCGTGTTCCAGGAGCTGACGCTGCTGCCGTGGATGACGGTGGCCGAGAACCTCTTGATCCGCCGCGAGCCGCGCGGCGCCTTCCGCCTGATCGACCGGGCGCGCATGGCCAAAGAGGCCGACGCCGTCCTCGCCGGGCTCGGCATCCACAACATCGATCCACGCGGTCTCGTCGAGGACCTGTCGCTGGCCCAGCAGCAGATCGTCGAGATCGTGCGGGTGATCGTCCAGGACCCTGACATCCTGCTGCTCGATGAACCGACATCCTCGCTCGGCGAGAACGAGGTCGAATGGCTGTTCGGCCTCATCCGCGACCTGAGCAGCCGCAACAAGTGCATCATCTTCACATCGCACCGCTGGAAAGAGATCACGGACGTCGCCGACCGGATCACCATCTTCCGCAATGGCGGCGAACTCGGGACATTCACCGAGATCGACGAGAACAGGGCCGTGACGCTGATGACCGGCCAGCAGGTCGACGCACTCTATCCCGAGCGGCCGGCGCTCGAAGCGGCACGGCCGCTGCTCGAGGCCCGCGCCTTGAACGGACCGGGCGTTTCCGGCGTATCGCTGACGCTTCGTCGCGGCGAGATCCTCGGCGTCGGGGGACTGGCCGGGCACGGTCATCGCGAGCTGTTCTTCTCGCTGTTCGGCGCGGCCCCCACGACCGGCGGCGAAATTCTCGTGAACGAAAGCAAGGTCCGGATTTCGAACCCCCACGATGCGATCGGCCTCGGCATCGCGCTCGTTCCGGAGGACCGCAAGACGGAAGGCCTGATCCTGCCGATGTCGGTCGGCACCAACCTGACGCTTGCGATCCTGCCGCAGCTATCGGCGCTTGGCGTCATCCGCGGCGGCCACGAGGGACGCGCCGCACTCAACATGGTCGGCAAACTCAAGATCAGGACGCCCGGCCTGCGCAATCCGGTCCACCAGCTCAGCGGCGGCAACCAGCAGAAGGTGCTGCTGGCCCGCTGGCTGCTCGCCGATTCGCATATCGTGCTCCTCTATGACGTCACGCGCGGCGTCGACGTCGCCACCAAGCATGAAATCTACGAGCTGATGACCAGCCTCGCCCGCGAGGGCCGAGCGGTGTTGTTCTATTCCAGCGACGCAGAGGAACTGGCGCATCTGTCTCACCGCGTCCTCGTCATGCGCGAAGGACGCATCGCCGCCGAACTCGCGGCACCCGGCATCACGGCGGAGGATATCGTTTCGGCGGCAGTGAGAGAGGCGACCAGCATTGTCGGCTGAAGCAGCAATCGAGCGCCGCAGGACGCGCAGGCTCACCCATTTTCTCGCTCAAAACGTCGGGCTCGTGCTGGCGCTCGCGATGCTCGTCATGGCCGTCGTGCTTTACGGCGCCGCCTACTGGATCGAGCAGACGGCCCTGCCCGGCATGTTCGAACTGACGTCGACCGTCAACAACACCATGGCGCTCGTCCTTTGCGGCATGGGACAGGCCTTTGTCGTCGTCACCCGCGGGCTCGATCTTTCGGTCGGCGGCGTGATGGATCTCGCGAACGCGCTTGCGGCCGTCCATATCAAGGACTCCGTTGGCAGCATGGTAGGCTGGAGCCTTGCCATCCTGGCGATCGGCGCCCTGCTCGGTCTCGTCAACGGGCTGCTCGTCGCCGTCGGCCGCCTGCAGCCGATCCTCGTCACACTGGCGACGTTGTCGATCTATCAGGGGCTGGCGATCCGCGTTCTGCCGCAGCCGGGCGGCTCGATTCCGCCGGTCTACTCATCGGTGCTGGTGAATCCCAATTGGCCCACCGCGCTGGTCTATGTGCTGGTCGTCGCCCTGATCTGGTACGCCTTTCGCCGAAGTTCACTGGGCGTTTCGATCTTCGCGCTCGGCAATGACGAGCAGGCGGCGCGGGCGAACGGCATCGACACCGTGCGCGCTCAGATCGCCGCCTTCACGCTCAGCGGGCTGATGTCGGCCGCGGCCGGCCTGTTCCTCGCCGCAACGGCGACGGCCGGCGATGCGACGACAGGCAACGGCTTCACGCTGAGCTCGATCGTCGCCGTCGTCCTGGGCGGCATGAACCTGTTCGGCGGCCGCGGCAGCGGGGTCGGCGTCATCGCCGGAGCGTTCGTGACGACGATGATCGTCAACATCCTGTTCTTCTCCAACATCGACCCGCTCTACCAGTCGTTCTACGAAGGATTGTTCCTCGTCATCGCCGTCGTCCTCGGCGCGCTGATAAGCCGCCTGATGCGGCGGAGGTCGCGATGACCGGCAAGACGCCTTTTGCGCAGTTCCCCGATCGGATCGGCTTGACGAGGAGCGTTCGCAGGATCGTCTACGTCTATCTCGCCGCGATCGTGGTGTTCGCGGTCGGTCAGGTCGTTCACCCCGGTTTCGCGCGGCTCGACAGCATCGCCGCCATCCTGACGGTCGCGTCGTTCGTCGGGCTGGTCGCGGCGGGACAAACCTTCGTGGTGTTGATCGGCGGCATCGATCTCTCGGTCCCCTGGGTCCTGAACGCGGCCGCGATCCTTCTGGTGACGAGTTCGCTCGGACAGGACGGGCGCGCCGTCTATGCACTTCTGCTAACGCTCGGCATGGGAGCGGCGGCCGGCCTCGTGAACGGCGTCATCATCGCCTATCTCGGCGTGCCCGCCGTCGTCGTGACGCTTGCCATGAACGGCATCATGGAAGGGCTGACGCTGGGCTTAAGCGGCGGCATGACCTGCGATTCCTGCGCGTCCTACGCGCCGCCGTTCGTCCAGGACGCCGTCCACGGCAACCTGTTCGGCATCCCGACGGCGCTTATTCTCTGGGTCGTCGTCATCGCCGGCGTCTCTTTCGTGCTGAGCTTCACGACATTCGGCCGCAAGACCTATGCGATCGGCAATAACGCGAAGGCGAGCTATCTGGCCGGCGTCAACGTGCGCCTCGTCACCATGCTGCTTTACGCGCTGAGCGGGTTCTTCGCCGCACTCGCCGGCATTCTGCTGGTCGGCTTCGGCGGCCAGGCGTCGCTCGGAATGGGCGATCCCTATCTCTTCCAGTCGATCGCGGCAGTCGTCATCGGCGGCGTCTACGTGCTCGGCGGCCGCGGTCATTATCTCGGCACGGCCGCCGGCGCCGTGACGCTGGTCGCGCTGGTCAGCGTGCTCATGGCCATGAACATGCCGGACTACGGCCGCAACATCATCTACGGAATCGTCATCCTCATTCTCCTGCTTCTCTATGGTCGCGAGGAGAAGCAGGAGTGATCGCGCGCTTAAGTCCGAACCCGATGGTTAGTGGACTTCACAATTGCGCTGAAATGCTTTGCTCAACTGGCGCGCGTTTGCTTGCCCATCCGGTGCAGCTTGAGCATGGCATAGACTGCATCGTTGGCTGGCGTCGGCACGCCAAGGGTACGCCCGAGTTCGACAATCTTGCCGGCAAGCCAGTCCAGTTCGAGCCGGTTGCCGCGTTCAAGATCGTGCAACATGGAAGCCTTGAAGGTGGCCGGCGATCCTTCCGCGAATTTCATTCTGTCGTCGGCGTAGTCTTGCGGGATCGGGACGCCTTTGGCGCGACCGACCGCTACCACTTCGCACATCAGGCCGAAAAAAAACGCCCGCGTATCCGGATCGGCCAGGATTGGGCCGAGCGGCTGGCGCGTCGTGGCGGTCGCGCCCGACAATCCAACGAGAAACACAAATTTCTGCCACCGCTCCCGGTCGATCGCGTCGGACACCGTAATATCGATGCCGGCCGCGTGCGCGGCGTCGGCAAAGGACGTGAGCCGTTCGTCGGGCTTGCCGTCGGTTCGCCCGCAAACCATGCGCGCGAACTGGCTTGTGTGGGTGACGACGCCAGGCGCGGACAGCACGGTCGCAATATAGGCGCTTCCAGCGACCACATTGTCTTCTCCCAAAATCGGAGCGATCCGCTCGCGGCTATCCACGCCGTTTTGCAGCGGGATTACCCGGGTTTGGGATCCGATGAAAGGAAGCGCCTGCACGGCCGCCTTCTCGCTGTCCCAAAGCTTGACCGCAAACAGAACGATATCCACGGGGCCGACCTTGCCGGGATCATCGGTTACGTTGGGTTTCCGCAAGTGAAGATTGCCATGCACGCTCTCGACCTTGAGGCCGTTCTTCTCGATTGCTTCGAGGTTGGAGCCGCGTGCGATGAAGAACACATCGTGTCCTGCCGCAGCCATGCGTGCTCCAAAATAACCTCCGAGTGCTCCTGCAGCCATCACGGCGATACGCACGTCATCCTCCACTCTCGCAAACCATTCCGCCGGCGAGGGATACCACGCGGCGCAACGCCCCTGAGCCACGCTGCCAATTTCCAAAAAGAACCGGCTGGATCGTCTCGGCACCTTCCGCTAGTCTTTCACCCAACCGGTTAAAAAGAAACCGGCAAAGAGGGAGAAGGATGTGAGAGTTCGGGCACGGATTGCGTTGTTGGCCGCCGCGGCGGTGATGTTGGTTGCAGGTCCCGCCGTCGCGCAGGACACCATTACGGTCTGGTGGGGCAAGGGTTTCTACAAATCCGAAGACGACGCCCTGATCGCCGCAATCAAGAAATTCGAGGAAAAAACCGGCATCAAGGTCGAGCTGTCGCAATACGCGATCCAGGACATGATTCCAAAGACGGTCGCCGCGCTCGATTCCGGAACGGTTCCGGACGTCGCCTATTCCGACACCTACGACGTTCAGGCGCAGGGCAAATGGGCCTATGAGGGCAAGCTCGAGGACCTCTCGGACATTCTCGTGCCGATGAAGGACAAGTTCGCGCCGAACACGCTCGAGACCGGCTATCTCTACAACGGCGTCACCAGGAAGAAGGCCTATTACGGCTTCCCGCTGAAGCAGCAGAGCATGCATGTGCAGATCTGGAAGGATCTGCTGGAGAAAGCGGGCTACAAGGAGAGCGATATTCCGAACCAGTGGAACGACTACTGGTCGTTCTGGTGCAGCAAGGTGCAGCCGGCGATCCGCAAAGCCACCGGCCAGCGCATCTACGGCGTCGGCCAGCCGATGGGCGTCGAATCCACCGACTCATTCCAGTCGTTCTACACCTTCATGGACGCCTACAACGTCAAGCTGGTCGATGACGACGGCAAGCTCCTGGTCGACGATCCCAAGGTTCGCGACGGGCTGATCCACGCGCTGAAGGATTACACCGACACCTATATCAAGGGCTGCACGCCACCCTCCTCGACAACCTGGAAGGATCCCGACAACAACGTCGCATTCCATAACAAGACGATCGTGATGACCCACAACTTCACGATCTCGATCGCGGCGAAGTGGTTCGAGGACTCCACCAACCCGGCGCTGACGCCGGAACAGCGCGCCGCCGGCAAGAAGGCCTATGAGGAAGACATCATCACCGCTTCCTTCCCGCACAAGCCGGACGGCGGCACGATCAAGTACCGCTCCGACGTCAAGACCGGGCTGATCTTCGCCGCCGCCAAGCACAAGGCCGAGGGCAAGCAGTTCATCGCGTTCCTGCTTCAAGAGGAAAACGTGCGGCCCTATATCGAAGGCGCGCTCGGCCGCTGGTTCCCGGTGACATCAGCAAGCCAGCAGAGCCCGTTCTGGCAGGCCGACCGCCATCGCCGAGCCGTCTTTAACCAGTTCATGGGCGGCACTCAGCCGTTCGATTTCACCAGGAACTGGAAGTTCACGATCCTGAACAACGAGAACGTCTGGGCGAAGGCGATGAATCGCGTCGTCAGCGAGAAGGTGCCGGTGGACAAGGCCGTCGACGAGTTGATCGCGCGCATCAAGGACGTCGCGGGGTAACTTGGTGATGTAAGGCGCCCGTGTCCCGGATGCGGTGCGGCGCGCAGCGCTGCTCCGCGAAGCCGGGACCCACGGCTGTGCAGGGTACCGGATAGACCCCGGATCAGCAGCGCACCGCTTCGCGTTGCGCTGCGTCCGGGGCACGCGGAAGAGAGCAGAGTAATGGCGATCACGATTTCAGCATCCGATCCTGCGCTTTCCGGCGCGCCGCTCGCGCCGCGGCTGTCGACGCCGCAGGTCTGGGGCATCGTGCTGATCGCGCCCTACCTGCTCGTGTTTCTCGCTTTCGTGGTCTATCCCGTGTCTTACGGCTTCTGGCTGGCGCGGCACCCGTCAAGCTATGTCGCGCTCTATCACGATCCGATCTTCGCGCGCGCCGCGGTCAACACGCTGATCTTCCTCGTCATCGGCATCAACCTGAAGATGCTGATCGCGCTGTTCCTGTCCGGCTTCTTCGTGCAGCAGCGCGCCTGGATCCGCTGGCTGTCGGTGATCTTCATCCTACCCTGGGCGGTGCCGTCGATCCCCACCATCCTGTCGGTGCGCTTCATGCTCAATCCGGAATGGGGCATGGTGAACCAGCTGATCTTCAAGTTCACCGGCGATGACGGGCCGAACTGGCTGAACGATCCGACGGTGGCGCTCGCCATGGCGATCGGCGTGCACATCTGGAAATCGCTGCCATTCTGGACGCTGATCCTGATGACGGGACGGCTCGCGATCTCGCAGGACCTGTTCGAAGCCGCCGACGTCGACGGCGCCAACTTCTGGCAGAAATTCCGCTTCATCACCTGGCCGTCGATGCAGGCGCTGTATCTCACCTGCACACTGCTCTCGATGATCTGGACGCTGGGCGACTTCAACAGCGTCTATCTGCTGACCGGCGGCGGGCCCGCCGACCTCACCCATGTGCTCTCGACGCTCGGCATCCGCTATCTGCGGCTCGACCAGCTCAACCTCGCGATGGCCTCGATCGTCTGCGCGATGCCGCTGGTGCTGCCGCTCGTCTATTTCATGATGAAACGGCTGTCGCGATGAAGCTTCCGACCTTGCGTGAAACGGCGACCGAAGCGCGGCTGATCCTGGTCGGCATCACCGTCCTGATCTGGACCATGATCCCGATCTACCACATGTTCGTGTTCGCGATCTCGCCGAAGGAAGATGCCTTCTCCGGCAAATTGTGGCCGGACCATCCGACCTTGCATAATTTCGAAATCGTGTTTTATCAGCAGCACTATTTCCTGCGCGATTTCTGGGTGCAGTTCGGCAATTCGGCGCTGATTGCAGCCGCCGTGGGCGTAATGACGCTATTGATCGCAACCGCTGCGGCGTTTTCGATCTCGCGGCTGCGCGTGCCGGGCGGGCGCATCGTGCTCAACCTCGCGCTCTTCACCTATTTCATTCCGGCGGCGTTTCTGGCCGTGCCGATGTATCGCACCATGGGCAATTACGGCCTGCTCAATACCAGCTGGGCGCTGATCCTGGCGATGGTGACGGTCGCCTCGCCCTACGCGATCTGGGTGCTGAAGCAGGCTTCCGATAAGCTGCCGGTCGAACTCGACGAAGCCGCGGTCATGGATGGCGCGACGAGCTTGCAGATTTTCCGCCTGGTCTATCTCCCGCTGATGATCCCGTCGCTGGTGGCGATTGGTACCTACGCCGTGCTGCTGGCGTGGAATGAATATCTCTACGCCTTCCTGCTGCTGTCGAACGACCGCGACCTCACGCTTCCCGTTGCACTCGGCAACTTCCTCGCCGCGGACGATTCGCCCTGGGAATTGCTGATGACCACGGGTTTCATCTACGCCCTGCCGCCGGCTGCGATCTATTACGCCTTCCGCCGCTACATGGTCGGCGGCCTCACCGCAGGCGCGGTGAAGTCGTAGGGCGGTTACAATGGCGCAGCGTTCTTGCCGCGCGCATCGGAGATTTTGGAAGCGAGCGATGCGACCACGATCACGACTGCGATCAGCGCCACCACCAGCGTACAGATCGCGTTGATCTCCGGCTTCACGCCGAGCCTCACCTCCGAATAGATCCGGATCGGCAGCGTCGCCGAACCGGGTCCGGTGGTGAAACTTGCGATCACGAGATCGTCGAGCGACAGCGTGAAGGCGAGCATCCAGCCAGCGGCGACCGAAGGCAGAATCAGCGGTAAAGTCACGGCAGCAAACGCCCGAAGCGGATCGCAGCCGAGGTCCATCGCGGCTTCTTCAAAACTGCGGTCGATCGCCCCAAGCCGCGCCTGCACCACCACCGAGACAAAGCACATGGTGAGCGTGGTATGGGCGATGACGACCGTCCAAAAACCGCGTTCGGCATTGATGGCGACGAACAACAGCAAGAGTGAAAGCCCGGTGATTACTTCCGGCATCACCAACGGCGCATAGAGCATGCTGGAAAACAGCGTCCGGCCTTTAAACCCCGCGCCGCGCGAAAGCGCCACCGCGGCGAGCGTACCCAGGATCGTTGCCAGCGTCGCCGACGTTGCACCCACGCGCAGGCTCATCCAGGCGGCATCGATCATGGCCTGATCGTGAAAAAACTCGTCATACCAGTGCAGCGACCAGCCACCCCACACCGTCACCAGCCGCGAGGCATTGAAGGAATAGACGATGAGGATGACGATCGGCAGGTAGAGAAACGACAGCCCCAGCGCGAGCGCAGTGATGTTGAAGCGGGAGAGCTTGTTGGTGGCGCTTGCCATCACGTCCGCTCCAACTGCCGCCGTTGCAGACGGTCGTACAGCAAGAGCGGCGCCAGCAGGAGAAGCAGCAGCACGACCGCGACCGCTGAAGCCGTCGGCCAGTCCTTGTTGTTGAAGAATTCAAGCCACAGCGTCTGGCCGATCATCAGCGCGTTCGATCCGGCCAAAAGATCGGGAATGACGAACTCGCCGACGATCGGAATGAAACACAAGAGAGCCCCGGCGCCGACACCGGGCAACGACAGCGGGAACGTCACCCGCCAGAACGCTTGGCGCGGCGAGGCGCCGAGATCGGCGGCAGCTTCCAGCAGCGCCGGATCCATTTTGGAGAGCGTCGCGTAGAGCGGCAGGATCATGAACGGCAGATAGGAATAGACGATGCCAAGATACATCGCGCTGTCGGTCGAGAGCCACACCATCGGCTTCGAGACGACGTGCAGCGCCAGCAAAATCTGATTGAGCAGGCCGTCATGCTGCAGAATGTTGATCCAGGCATAGATGCGGATCAGGAACGAGGTCCAGAACGGCACGATCACCAGCATCATCGCCACGCCTTGCCAGCGTTGCGGCAGCCGCGCCATGCCGTAAGCGATGGGGTAGCCGATCAAGAGCAGGATCGCGGTCGAGACACCAGCGACCGCGAGGCTGCGCAGATAGGACAGCACGTAGAGATCGTCGGAAACGAGCAGCCTGAAGTTATCGAGCGAGAGCGCGGCAAACGCCGTCTTGATCGCCTCCCAGCCCTCGTCCAGGCTGAACACCGGCGTATAGGGCGGCTGCGCGATCGCGGTCTGCGACAGGCTGATCTTGAGGACGAACAGGAACGGCACGAGAAAGAACAGCGCCATCCACACGTAAGGCGCGATCGCCGCCAGCCGCGCCGGGCGGGTGAAGTTTGCCTCCGCGCTCATTGCTCCAGCACCACGCAGTCTTCCGGCGAGAACCACGCTACCACGCGCTGGCCGAGGCCGTAGGCGTCGGAATCGAGCCGCGCGGTATTGGCCAGCGACGAGCGCAAAATGAGGCCCGAATCGAGCTCGATCTTGTAGCCGGTGACTCCGCCGAGATAGCCGACATCGGCCACCACCCCCTCGAGCCGGTTGATGGCGCGCACATCGTCAGAGACCGGAGCGCGGCGTGACAGCTTGATCTTCTCGGGGCGGATTGCGACGCAAACGCTGGTCCTGGAGAGCGGATGGCTCGGTTTTGCGATATGGATCGTCCCCGCCTGCTCGGTCACAATAGCGAGCCGCCGCGCGATCGTTGCGTGAGATCCCTCAATGGTGTCGAGCTTGCCCTCGATCAGGTTGATATCGCCGACAAATTCGGCGATCCAGCGCGAGCGCGGCGCTTCGTAGAGGTCGCGAGGGCTAGCGACCTGCTCGAGACGACCGGCATCCATCACGCCGATCCGGGCAGCCATGGTCATGGCTTCCTGCTGATCGTGGGTCACGATGATGAAGGTCAGCCCAAGCCGGCGCTGCAATTCCATCAGCTCGAGTTGGGTGCTTTCGCGCAACTTCTTGTCGAGTGCGGCAAGCGGCTCGTCGAGCAGCAACAGTTTCGGCCTGCGCGCCAGCGATCGCGCCAGCGCGACGCGTTGCCGTTGGCCGCCGGAAAGCTGATCGGGCTTGCGCTTCTCGAGCCCGTCGAGCTTGACCAGCGTGACCATCTCCTTGACGCGGGCGCCGATCTCGGACGATGGCAGTTTCGCCCGCTTCAGCCCGAACGCGATGTTGTCGCGCACGCTCAGATGCGGAAACAGCGCGTAGCTCTGGAACATCATGTTGACGGGGCGCTGATGCGGAGAGATTTGCGCGATGTCTTCGCCGCCAAGCAGGATGCGGCCTTCGTCAGGCGTCTCGAAACCGGCGAGCATGCGAAGCAGCGTGGTCTTGCCGCATCCGCTCGGGCCGAGTAGCGCAAAGAACTCTCCGGCCTGGATGTCGAGCGACAGTGCGTCGACGGCGCGGAATTGACCGAATTTCTTGACCACCGCATCGATGCGGAGCAGCGGCATGCCGGGCGCGGAGCGGGATTCCGCATTCGAATCCGCGGCGCGCGCCGGATTCCCGGTATCTTTGCTCATGCCGTCAGCCTGCCCCATCGTGAGGTGCAAGCTAGCGGCGGATCGGCTAATGCTCAAGGGACGGCGGGCTGTGTCACCATGAAGGCCGCCAATCGCTCGCGGTCCTCAGGGCTCATGGTCAGCCCGAGTTTCGAGCGACGCCAGAGAACGTCGTCCGGAAAGCGCGCCCATTCCTTTGTCATGAGGTAGCGCACTTCCGCTTCTGTCAAATCCGGCCCGAAGCTTTGGCCGAGATCGGCCTTCTGTTTGGCTTCGCCCAGCACCTGATACAGCCGCGAGCCATAGGCCGAAACCAGGCGTAGCGCATCGCCGGTGGTCAGGAACTTCCAGCGCTCGCGCGCCTCGTCGACCTCGGTCTCGAACCGTGCGATCGGAAAATCTCCACCCGGCAGCGCGGCTTCCGCGGTCCAGGGCCGCGACATCGGATAGAACGGCAAGAGACCGGAGACGGCCCGCTCGGCACGCAGCCGCACCGTCGTCACGTCGCCGCCGAAAATGGTAAGCAGCGGTGCCTTGCTGCGGCGCGCGTCGAACGTCACCGTTCCCTCGCGCGCAAATCGTTTGCCGGGTCGTCCCGTGACGAGATTCGCGCCGGCGACCGACCGGATCACGTCGGAGGTGCCGATGCGCTGGCGAAAATAGCGGTTGGCGGCGTCGCACAGATAGGTCACTTCGTCAGCAGCCATGGCCACGGCGGCTGGGTCGCCGACAAACGTGCGCGCCACGGTGCCGATCATGGTGAAATCGCGCTGATAGGGGCTGGCAAAGACCAGCCTTCGGTCGGTGTTCTGCAAGACATAGACATTGTCGGTGTCGAACAGGCGGCGGACGACGATCCGGCCAAGCTTGACCGCAACCGCGCGCGGGGGCGGCGTGCGCTGCACGGTCTCCGCAACGCTCGCCGTCCAGGCGCCAGAGGCATTGGCGAGCGACCTTGCGGTGATCACCCGACGATGGCCGCGGTCGATCACCACCAGCCGCCAGATATTGCCCCGGTCGGCGCGCACGCAGCGGGCACCGGTGCGGATGTCTGCGCCGCGCTCGGCCGCATCGATGGCACTCGTCACCACGAGCCGCGAATCATCGACCAGGCAATCCGAATATCCGAAGGCGGTGCCGAACGGCCGCTGCAAGGCGTCGCCGATCGGATGATGGGTGATGTCGATCGTGGCCGAACGCGGCAGGCTGCCGGGCGGCGCCAGGCGGTCGTAGACCATCAATCCAAGACGCAGCAGCCAGGCCGGACGCTCGTCGGAATGAGCGGGAATGACGAAATGCGCCGGCCGCACCAGATTCGGCGCGATCCGCATCCAGATCTCGCGCTCGGCCAGCGCCGCGCGCGTACGCCGAAACGCCCTGCGTTCAAGCACCGCCAGGTCGCCCTGGATCAGCCTGCTCGACGCGCCTGATGCCGCGCCGCCAAGATCCCCCTGTTCGATCAGGATGACCCTCAGGCCGCGCCCGGCGGCGTCCCGCGCCACGCTAACGCCGTTCAAGCCGCCGCCAATGATCGCTAAATCGTAGTCCGCCATGTCCCAGCTTTAGCCAAGCCCGTCGTTCGCTCGAACGAGTTAGTGTGGCGACCCTGACGTTCCTTCAGTGTCGCCGCGAGTTCTTCGAAGGAACCTCAGAGTCAAAGCCACACTAGCGGCGATAAGTGAGGAAAGAGGCGGAAAGCCGACCTGATCCGGCGGCCGTGATCTTACAGTCCCGGTTTAGCCGGTCTTGCGTGCCGGCTCCGCGCCGTCGCCGGTTACCCGGCCGACCAGCGTGTTGTATTGATCGATCGGAAGCGGCTTGCCGATGAAATAGCCCTGCACGGCGTCGCAGCCCTGCTCGTCGAGGAAGACGAGTTGGTCCTGCGTTTCCACGCCTTCGGCCACGATCGACATTTCCAGGCCATGACCGAGGCCGATGACGGCGCACACGATCGCCGCCGACTGCGGGTTGCGTCCAAGGTTCATGATAAAGGCGCGGTCGATCTTGATCTTGTCGAACGGGAACGCCTGCAAATAGCTGAGCGAGGAGTAGCCGCTACCGAAGTCGTCCATCGAGATCCGGACGCCAAGCCCTTTCAGGCGCCGCAATAGCGCCAGACCGCGGTCGAAATCCTCGATCAGCACGCCTTCCGTGATTTCAAGTTCCAGCCGCCCTGGCGCAAGCCCCGTCTCAAGCAGGATCGAATGCACGAGACTGACGACGTCGCCATGCATGAATTGCGCCGGCGACAGGTTGACCGCGACCTGCAACGGAACCGGCCAGGAGGCCGCCTCGCGGCAGGCCTCGCGAAGGATCCACTGTCCCATCTCGAAGATCAGGCCGCTTTCCTCGGCAAGCGGAATGAAATCGGACGGCGGCACGAAGCCGCGCACCGGGTGACGCCAACGTGCCAATGCCTCGAAGCCGATGATTTCGTTGGTTCCGGGCATCCAGTGCGACGGCGCCTGCGGCTGATAGTACAGCGAGATTTCGCCGTTCTTGACCGCCGTGGAAAGGTCCTGGTGCAGCACGCGCCGGTCGCGGATCTGCTGATCCATCTCCGGTTCGTAGATGCTGATCGTGCCGCGCGATTTGGCTTTTGCGCGCGACAGCGCAGCGCCCGCATTGGCGAGCAGCGACGCCGCGTCGGTGCCGTTATGCGGAAAGATCGAAATACCCGTCGTCAAGCCGGTGCGGACCGATTTGCCGTCGATCAGGATTTCCCTCGCCATCGTCTCGGCCAGTTGCTCGGCGAGCAGCATGGCGGCGATCGGTTGTTTGCCGTCGATGATCAGTCCGAATTCGTCGCCGGAGAGCCGCGCCACGACGCCGCCGCGTGCGGACGCTTGCAGCCGCTGCGCCACCTCGATCAGGAGCTTGTCGCCGGTGGCATGACCGAAAACGTCGTTGACTTCGGTCAAGCCGTCAAGATCGATCGACAACACCGCGAATTGCTCTTCCGCGCCGGCGCAGGCTTCGATCATCTGCGTCAACGCTTGCAGGAAGGCGGCTCGGTTCGGCAGGTCGGTCAGGCCGTCGTGATAGGCCATGTGCGCCATGCGCGATTCGGTCTGGCGACGGTCGGTGACGTCCTCGTGCGTCTTGATCAGATATTGCGGCTCGCCGGCCTCGTTGAGCACGGTGACCCGGCGCGTCAAGAACAGCCGCAAGCCGTCCTTGGTGCTGATCGGATGTTCTTCGGTGAAAGACTTGCGGTTTCTGACCGCCGCCTCGTCGCGGGCCACGATGAGCTTGGCCTCGCGCTCGTTGAAGATTTCCGCGGCCGTCAATCCTGCAACTTCTTCGCGGCGGCGGTTGAGAATGGTCTCGGCGCTGCGGTTGGCGAGAAGATATTGCCCGTTGCTGGCGTTTTCGACCGTCAGCGAGACCGGAACATTGTCAACCACCTGTTCGAGGAACTTCTTGGTCTTTTCAAGCTCCTCGGAAAGCGTCCGCCGCTGGGTGACATCGTCAAACAGCGCGATCAGAAATTCCGGCTCGTTCTTGTCGTTGCGCGCGATCACGCGACTGGAGGCAAGAACCCGCCTCTTGGAGCCGCGTTCGACAAAGAACTCGCTGCGGAACTGGCCGTCCGGCGCGCCGAGGGCAGCGCGGTCGGCCGCCTCGATACTCGCCGCCGTATCGGCCGTGAAGATTTCGTCGGCGCGCTTGCCGACGATGAAATCGCGCGAGAAGCGCGAGAAGCGTTCGAAAGCCCGGTTGGCGAAAATGTAGCGGCCGTCCTCGATGCTCTTGGCGGCTACGCAGACCGGGACATTCTCCAGCACGGATTCGAGGAACTGCTTGGTGGAAGCCAGCTGCCGCGAAAGCTCGCGCTGCTCGCTGCAATCTTCATGCGTCGCGACCGACCCGCCGTTCGGCAGCGAGAAACATTTGACATGCACCGATTGCCTGCCCGGCAACTCGGTGACGAGCCCCTCCGGCTTGACGGCTTCAGCGTAGAACTCCTCGATCGTGACGTCGAGGACGCCACGCGCCCGCCTGAGTTCAAGGAGGTCTCTGCCAGTCATGTCGGGCGCGATGTCCGAGCGCGACAGGCCATAAATCTCGAGATAGCGGTCGTTAAGGAAAACGATCCGTTGCCGGGGGTTGGTGATGACCACACCCTGCTTGAGGTTGTTCAAGGCAGAGCTGACGAACGCATTCCTGCGAAGTTGCGATCGTTTGAGCCGGCGCAGCGCGGAGACGGCCCACAAGCCAACCGCGACCAGGAAAGAGCACACGACGAGGCCGCCGAGGACCATATCAGTGACGACTTCCGGATCGGCCGTGTTGAAAAACCTGACGAGTTTGAAGCCCGCGCTGGACGCAGGGACGGCCCAAATGGACGCAATCAGGCACACCACGACCCCTGCCGGAATCATGATCCCGCCGCCTGCCTGCCATTTCTTGTCAACCATCGGTCACCCGCGGATTTCTGCGCGGGAGTGTCTTTCTTCACGGGTTTGGATCAGGTAAACGCGTACCCCTACCTGGCTTATTTGCGGCGCGAAACCGCGCCAATTGCGCCGACATGATTAATGGGTCACTAATAAATTAGACTGGGAAAGTTCAGAAACGAATCCAAAGAGTTGCCCCAGTAAAACGCGCAGCCAAAATGTTTGGGGCGAAACGCCATTCACGTATGAGCGGGATCGGCGAGCACCCCCACCAGCAAGGTAGATCCGGAACAGAATTTTCGAATGGAAAAAGTCGAGTGCGTCGTCATCGGTGCGGGAGTGATCGGTCTTGCGATCGCGAGGCGGCTTGCCCAGAGCGGCCGCGAAGTGGTCGTGCTGGAAGCTGCCGAAGCCATCGGCACCGTCACGTCTTCCCGCAACAGCGAGGTGATTCACGCCGGCATCTATTACCGGTCGGGCAGCTTGATGGCGCAGATGTGCGTCGCCGGCAAGCACGCGCTCTATCGCTATTGCCGTGACCAGGGCATTCCGCATCGCAATTGCGGCAAGCTGATCGTCGCGACGACGCCGAAGGAAACCGAAAGGCTGGCGTCGATCAGGGCGCACGCCGAGGCCAATGGCGTGGTCGATATGCAAACGCTTGGTGGCGAAGCCGCGCGGGCACTGGAGCCGGCGCTTCATTGCGAGGCCGCCCTGTTATCGCCTTCCACTGGCATCATCGACAGCCACGCCTACATGCTGGCGCTGCGCGGCAACGCCGAAGACGCCGGCGCTGCCTTTGCATTTCACACGCCGCTCATCGGCGCTCGCGTACGCGGCGGGCGCATCGAGATCGACGCCGGCGGCGAGACGCCGATGTCGCTCGAGTGCAGGCTGCTCGTCAACGCGGCAGGCCTTGACGCGACCTCGATCGCACGCAGCATCGATGGCATGCCGGTCGAAAAGATTCCATCGGCCTATCTTGCGAAGGGCAACTATTTCAGCTGCTCGGCGCGCGCGCCGTTTTCACGTCTGATCTATCCGGTCCCCGAGCCCGGCGGCCTTGGCGTGCATCTCACGCTGGATATGGCGGGGCAGGCGCGCTTCGGCCCCGACGTGGAATGGGTCGATCATATCGACTACGCGGTCGATGCGGCGCGGGCGGAGCGATTTTACCCGGCGATCCGCCGCTACTGGCCGACGCTGCCGGATGGCGCGCTGATGCCGAGCTATTCGGGAATGCGGCCCAAGATCGTGCCGCCGGCGGTCGCGGTGCAGGACTTCATGATCCAGGGGCCGAAGGACCACGGCGTCGACGGACTGATCAACCTGTTCGGAATTGAATCGCCCGGACTGACGTCATCGCTTGCCATCGCCGACCGTGTCGGCGAACTGGCCTAGTGTCCCGATTCCGAAGTTCGTAAACGTGGAGCCGCAATATGATACGAACTTCGGAATCGGAGCACTAGTGTGGCTTTGGTTCAGAAGTCCGCATGACGAGCCCGCGGCAGTAGCGATGCGGACTTCTGAACCGCCACACTAGCTGTTGTAACATCCCGCCTGCCGGTCGGCGCTGGTGCACCGGCCGGTTGCATCGATCAAAGCGGGTGTTGGAGCCTTGGCTCGTACTAGCTAATGCAAGGTGACGCTGGCGGAGTTCTTCAGGCGCTCGATTTCGTCCTTAACCATCAGCTTCCGGCGCTTGAGTTCGACAATCTGCAAATCGTCTGTTGAAAGGTGAAGAAGAGCCTCGTGCAATTCGGTTTCGAGAATCTTGTGTTTCCTTTCCAGTTCAACGAGATGTGCATGAATTGCCATTCGATACCTCCTCGGTTGGGTCAAGACCTCAGATTCGATCCGGAGTAGGAAGTTTACACCAAGGCGTGAATCTGTCGATGGTCTTGAAAAACGCCATCCTCATTTTTCACCGGCACCTGTAACGAATCGTGAGCCGGCCTCCCGGGCGTTAATCTTTTTGCCCGGCCGGTTCCCGCCTCGGGCCGGAAAGCACGGTAAAACAAACGGTTGGCGCAAAGATCAAGAGGTGCGAGGCACAAGGCCAGATCCATCCGCCACCTGACTGGCTGACTGGCCTCGCGCGTTTTTCCTCCCGTGGATGCGGCCTCGAACTTGCTTGCGGAGCGGCTTGCCAGGGAGGATAGTCATGGCTCGGCTTGCCGGAACTTTTCGCAAATCTCATCCGCGTTTTCGACCAAGTAGACCATGACCGACGAAGATGAGCGGGAACTCCAGTCCGAGCTCGCAAGATTGCAACAGGAACACCGCGACCTCGATGCAGCGATCGATGCGCTGCATCAGTCGCCGGCGCCTGACCTGCTGCGGCTGCAGCGGCTGAAAAAGCGCAAGCTGCAGTTGCGCGATCGTATCGCCTTCATCGAAGACCAGATCACGCCGGACATCATCGCCTGAAGCGGCTTGCCCAAGGCGCAGCCGTCCGAAAATGAGGCTTGACTCCATGAGAACAAAATAGGAACATTTGCGCGATCCCCACGCCTGCCCCAAGGAACGCGCCATGCCCGAAGCTGCTTCGTTTCCCTTTAGCCCGAGCTACGAACAGGCCTGCGACCGGCTGATCGCGATGTGCAATGGCGACGCGCGCAGCACGATCAAGGCCCTGATCCTGGCCAACGAATATCTGGAAATCGAACTGAGCGAATTGCGGACGAAAGCCGTGAAGCTCGGCGCGGTCGCCCGGCGGTCGCGCGAAAGGGGCGATGCGGCCTGATCATCGGCGATGGAGCAGCGGTATGGCGAATGTCACCTACTACGTCGCAATGCCATTCTTGCAGGATGAGAGCGGCATGCCGGTCGCAGGCGCGGCCGAGGAATGCCAGCATTCGAGCAGTGCGCTGCGGCGCGCCGAAGCGATGTCGCGCGCCGCAGGCAGCATCGGCGCGGTGGCGTTCTGCCGCAGCGGCGACCCGATGGTAGGAGAGTTCGGCGATGCGCGTGTGCTCAAGACATTCGGACAGGTGCCGGACGATCTGAACGGGCTTTAGCTTCAGCGTAGCTCGCGGAAGAACGCGCGAACTTCGTGCGCCAGGAGGTCGGGTTGTTCGAGGGCGGCAAAATGGCCGCCCTTTTCCATGACGCTCCAGCGGCGGATGTTGGTATGCACGCGCTCGATTGCGCTGCGCGGCGGTTTCAGGATTTCGCGCGGGAATTGGGCGTAGCCGGTCGGCACCGTGATGGTCGCCCCACGGGGCAAGATCGCCGAGCCATGAAGCCGGGCATAATAAGGCCAGAATGACGAACCGATCGCGCCAGTGAACCAGTAGAGCGAGATATCGGCGAGCATGCGGTCGCGGCTGATCGCACGCTCGACATCGCCGCCGCAATCCGACCAGGCGCGGAACTTCTCGACGATCCAACCAGCGAGGCCCGCCGGCGAATCCGTCAAGGCAAACGAAAGCGTCTGCGGCCGCGTGCCCTGGATCCATTGATAGCCGGTTTCCTCGCGCGTCCAGTGCGCGAGTTCACCGAGATATCGCTTCTCCTCCTCGGTCGGATTCTCGAACGTGCTCGCCTCGCGTCCGGCCGCCGCCCACAGGTTGAGGTGGATGCCAATCATCTTTTCGGCGTGGGCATAGCCGAGCCGGCTGGTGACGGCCGCGCCCCAATCGCCGCCCTGCGCGGCGAAGCGCTTGAAGCCGAGCACGTCGTGCATCAAGGCCGCAACACAATCGGCCATTTCAGGAACGGCGTATCTCTTCTGGCCCGGCTTGAACGAAAGCCCATAGCCAGGCAGCGAGGGTGCAATCACCGTGAAGGCATCGCGCGGATCGCCGCCGAACCGCGCGGGATCCGTGAGACGCGGAATAACGTCGATGAATTCGAACACCGAACCGGGCCAGCCATGCAACAACAGCAGCGGCATCGGGTTTTCGCCAACGCCGGGAATATGCAGGTAGTGCAGGTCGATGCCGTCGAGCGGCACGCGGAATTGCGGAAAGGCATTCAACGCCGCCTCCTCCGCGCGCCAGTCAAAGCGCTCGCGCCAGTACTGCACGAGTGTGCGCAAGTAAGCGACGTCGGTTCCAAAGGCCCAAGGATCGCTCCCCGCCTCGCCGGGCGCGGAATCCGGAAAGCGCGTCCGCTCGAGGCGCGCCTTCAGATCAGCGATGTCTTGCTCGGCAACGTGAAGCTTGAACGGCTCGGGCTTGTTCATCTCGGACTTGGTCATGGAGTTACTCGCCTGTCTGGGGGGAACGAAGGATCCAACACTTCATGGCGGCGCTGCGCCTTGCGCACATACATCGCACGATCAGCCTCGGCCAGCGCCCGCGCGGGGTCCGAATGGGCCCCGAGAATAGAAACGCCGGTCGACACACCGGTCGCAACCGTGCTGCCCGCGAAGGCAAAACTGAGCCGATCGATATCCTCCTCCAGCGCGGCCGCCTTCGCGCACGCATCGGTTTCGGAGAGATTCCACAACAGCAGCGCAAATTCGTCGCCGCCGAGCCGGCCGATCACGTCGGAGGAACGGATCTGCCGCGACAGCACCGCAACGATCGCCCTCAGCACTTCATCGCCAGCCGCGTGGCCGAAACTGTCGTTGATCGGCTTGAGGCGGTCGACGTCGAGCACGATCAGCGCACCGCTGGCATGGTAACGCTGGATATAGGAGATGGCGCGGCCAAGCTCGCGCTCGAATCCGCGCCGGTTCGGAATTTCGAGCAGGAAATCCGTCTCGGCCGCTGCCTGCATTTGTTCGACGCGCGCGAGCGCCCTGGCCAGCTGGCCTTTCAGCCGCCGGATCTCGGCCCTGGCATCGTCCTTCCCTCCGGAAGCGCGATGCCCCGGACGAACGTTGCCATTGGCCGGAGCCGGTTTGCGGCGTTTCGCGGCCCGCGATGGCGTTGCCCTCGTTTTCTTCTTCATCGGTCTTCCCAGGGGACGCGGACGGCTCCGGATCCTTAAACCAAACCATTTACCTGTGTTAACGCCGGCCGCGGATCCGGCGCCAAGAAGGCTTGCCTGTTCGCACCAAGACAGGATAGTCCATAGTCGCTCCCTTGCTAACCTTGCCGTAGAGAGGGCCGATCCTATAATCGGACCTGTATTTTTCGGATTCTGCTCAGAAGAATTAACGATATGCCCGCGCCGATCGCCATCATCATGGGAAGCCAGTCGGACTGGGGGACCATGCGCCACGCCGCCGAAACGCTGGGCGCGCTCGGGGTGCCCTGCGAGAAGTTGATCGTCTCCGCGCATCGCACGCCGGAGCGGCTCTATGCCTTCGCCAAGGGCGCAAAGACAGCCGGCTTCAAGGTCGTCATTGCGGGCGCCGGCGGCGCCGCGCATCTGCCGGGCATGGCCGCGTCGCTGACGGACCTCCCCGTGTTCGGCGTGCCGATCGAATCGAAGGCGATGTCCGGCGTCGATTCGCTCTATTCGATCGTCCAGATGCCGGCCGGCATTCCCGTCGGAACGCTCGCGATCGGCAAGGCTGGCGCGATCAACGCGGCGCTGTTGGCAGCGAGTGTGCTGGCGTTGTACGACAAGGCGCTGGCGGAACGGCTTTCTGCCTGGCGCAAGAAGCAGACCGACGCGGTTGCCGAGCGTCCGGAGGAATCTGCGTGACGGATGTATCTCGCTTGACGCTGAAACCAGGCGACACCATCGGAATTCTCGGCGGCGGACAACTCGGCAAGATGCTGGCGATGGCAGCGGCGCGCCTTGGCCTGCGCTGCCGGGTGTTTTCGCCGGATCCGGATTCGCCAGCCTTCGATGTGGTGGCCAACGCCACCTGCGCTGAATATGCCGACGTCGAGGCGCTCGAACTGTTCGCCGGCGATGTCGACGTCATCACCTATGAATTCGAAAACGTGCCGGCGGCTTCCGCGATGATCCTCGCCGCGCGGCGGCCGGTCTTGCCCGATCGCCGGGTTCTCGAGACGACGCAGGATCGCCTGATCGAGAAGGACTTCGTCACGCGGTTGGGCATCAAGACCGCCGACTACGCCGACGTTTCGTCGCCGCAGACCCTGCTCGCGGCGATCGGGCGGATCGGCCTGCCCGCGGTGCTGAAAACCCGCCGCTTCGGCTATGACGGCAAGGGCCAGGCGATCATCCGTTCAAGCAACGACGCCGATCGCGCCTGGGCCGACCTCGGCACCAAATCGGCAATCCTGGAGGCTTTCGTTCCGTTCGAGCGCGAGATTTCGGTGATCGCCGCCCGCTCGGCCGACGGCAGCGTCGAGAGTTTCGACGTCACAGAAAACGAGCATCGCGATCACATCCTGAAGGTTTCGCGCGTGCCTGCGGCGATCTCGGACGAACTCGCCGCGCAGGTCCGCGACACCGCGCAACGCATCGCGGTCGCGCTCGACTATGTCGGCACGCTGGCAGTCGAGATGTTCGTGGTCGACCGCGACGGCAAGCCGGACGTGCTCGTCAACGAGATTGCGCCGCGCGTGCATAATTCCGGGCACTGGACGCTGGACGGCGCCTCGATCTCGCAATTCGAGCAGCACATCCGCGCGATCGCCGGGTGGCCGCTTGGCAAGCCGCTGCGGCACGGCGCGGTCACCATGACCAACCTGATCGGCGACGAGATCAACAGCTACGTGGACTGGCTGGCAGTCCCCGGCGCCACCGTGCACGTCTATGGCAAGGGCGCCCCGAGGCCGGGCCGCAAGATGGGCCATGTAACCAAGGTCGTGCCGGCGGGCCAAAAGTGAGTCCGCCAGATCGACCGCAGAGAACAACGAGTCGGTTCCGTCAGCACCAACCGATTACGCCGGCTTCACGCCTTCCACGACACCGGTTGGCTCCTCGCTCAACCAGCGATAGGCCACGCCGCCGAGCGCTCCGCCGACCAGCGGCGCCAGCCAGAACAGCCAGAGTTGGCCGAGCGCCCATCCGCCTACAAACAAGGCCGGACCCGTACTGCGGGCCGGGTTTACGGAGGTGTTCGTGACGGGGATGCTGACGAGGTGGATCATCGTCAGCGTCAAACCGATCGCCAGCGGCGCGAAACCCGCCGGCGCCTTGCCATGGGTAGCACCCATGATGATGAACAGGAACATCGCGGTCATCACCACCTCAGTAATGAAGCAAACCACCATGCCGTATTGGCCCGGCGAATGCTCGCCGTATCCATTGGACGCAAAACCCTTGCCGACATCGAAACCCGGAGCACCGCTCGCGATCACATAAAGCAGCGCTGCAGCAGCAATGGCGCCGGCGACCTGTGCGATCACATAAGGCAGGACATGACCGGCCGGAAAACGCCTGCCGGCGGCAAGGCCGACCGTCACGGCCGGATTGAGATGGCAGCCGGATATATGGCCAATCGCATAGGCCATGGTGACGACGCTCAGGCCGAATGTCAGCGACACCCCGAGCAGGCCGATGCCCACCTGCGGAAAGGACGCGGCAATGACGGCGCTGCCGCATCCCGCAAAGGTGAGCCAAAATGTACCAATCAATTCAGCGGCATATTTTCTCGCTTCCATGAGAGCCCTCCCGGATACACGCCTAGGGCCTGTCCTCAATTGGAGGATTGAACGAAGCCGCTGGCGCGGCAATTGAGGAGGGATCGCAAGATCAGGCTCCTGTCTGAGAGGATTGCGGGTTTTGAGGCCCAACCCTTCAGACAGGAGATTTTCCAATGGCTGAGATCAGCCCTCTTCGCCGCCGCATGATCGAGGACAT
>NZ_DAHUXJ010000095.1 GCF_027307225.1 Bradyrhizobium sp.
ATCCAGCAAATCCGAAAACCGCATCCGTCGTACACCCTCGTGAATGGATGCCGTGCCCATCGTGCCCCCTTTGTTCCAGGGCACTAAAAACACGACACTTCACGAGCTACAAACAGGCGACAGATCACGCGCTACTGACACTTCGGAATCGGAGCTCTAGTGATCCGATTCCGAAGTTCGTAGCATCTTGCGGAGCAACGTTTCGAACTCGTAATCGAAAGGATACAAAAAGGCTTATTGACCCCGGAAGTTACTTCGGCAACTCCGAGTTGCGGCATAAAGCTCTGGCCGCGTTTTGCGCCTTTCTCGCTTGTTACAACAGATGCACGTGCCAAATCCGGGCCGCAAGGCGGCTACAAAATTGCCTTAAGCCAGTCATCGTTTCGGTCGGGGCACGAGGCAACCATTCGCAGCCTGTCGAGTAAGCCGAGTGGAGTAGCGTCGGTGCAGAGTGATCTTCAGACCAAATTAGAGAAGTATGAGCGCAAGGCCGCGCAGTACGGAATGGCCGCGCAACAAGCGACCAGCGGACCGGACCGCGCATTCTACCAGGGACTGGCTTCCTACTGCGACGATCTGGCGGCGAAATTCCGGCAGGTCATCGCCAAGCGGACCGAAACATCCCAGGCGGCCGAATGAGCTTGCGATAAGGGATGGTCGTCACGGCGCGACATCGTCGCCAGGACGTCGCGACGGGTTTGCGTTCACGCCCACCTTTTTCCGAACACGGGCGCTTTCGGCTGATCGATTTTCCAGTCGAAGAAATCGTAGTTGCCCGACCAGTCGTGGACTTTGACCTCGCAGACCTGACAGTTGAACGTGCCGGAGCGCTTCGCGGGATGCTGCTCTTTGGTAGCAGCGTAACCCAGCCCGCAATTGGGACAGTCGAAGAATTCGGTGGTCCAGATACTGCCTGCCATGGCCGCGATGATGCTATGCCTGATGCAGATCTTCCAGCCTGCTCATCCGACATAGTCAACGACCTGCTACCCCAATACTCGACGCCGGCAAGCTCCCCGATAGCGCTTTCTTAACTCGCGGCCGGCCGGGGGCAGAACGCACCGAGCCGCCGAAACGGCCGGTTCCCAGATCAAATACCGCCACTGGACAACATCACGCTCCAACGGCAGGCGTGTGAACGACGCGGCGGTTGAGCGGGATCGCGATCGTGCAACGAAGACCGGACGGATCGTAGTTCAGCGTTGCCTTGCCCTTCAGCTCGAAGGCCAGGGTCTTTTCGAGCAATTCGGTGCCGAATCCCTTGCGCTGGGGCGGCTCGACGCGAGGCCCTCCCCGCTCCTGCCAGTCGAAGATCAATTCAGTCTGATCGGCGTCACCGTAAAGACGCCACGACACATCGACCTTGCCCGTCGGCCGGCTCAACGCGCCGTATTTGATCGCATTGGTGGCAAGTTCATGAATCGCAAGCGCGAAGGTCTCGGCCGCCTTCGGCTGGAAACGCACGGGCGGACCGGAGACGCGCAGTTGCTCGCCTTCGCGCGCATTATAGCCGAGCATCTCCTCGACCACGAGATATTCGAGATCGACGCCCCCCTCGGGATCGCGCGTAACCATGGACTGCGTCCGCGCGAACGCATTGAGCCGGCCGTCGAGGTGGGCCGCATAATCCTCGACGCTGGTCGACGTTTCGGACGATCGCCGGGCGATCGAGCGCACCACGCCAAGGGTGTTGCGCACCCGATGTTGCAACTCGGCAAGCAGGAGGCGCTGGCGTTCTTCGGCCCGCGTAATGGCGGTCACGTCGATAAACGTGATCACGACGCCGGCGATGAAATTGTCGATGCTGCGATAGGGCAGGATGCGGACGATATAGCGCGTGCCGCTGTCGGGCGCCGTGAGCTCCAGCTCCGCGCTGGCGAGCGTCCGCAGCACGCGGCGAACATCGCCGTAGAGATCCTCGATCGGAATACGGGCCTTGATGTGCGCGACGGGACGGCCGACATCGGTCTCGACCAGGTGCAGCACCTGGGTGACCGCCGGGGTAAAATTCATCACGCGCAGGTCGTTGTCGAGGAATACGGTTGCGATCTGCGTGCTCTCCAGGAAATTTTTCAGGTCGCTGGTGGCGCGCGTCAGCTCCTGAACGCGATGCGCCAGCTCGCCGTTGACAGTGGTCAGCTCTTCGTTGACCGATTGCAGCTCCTCGCGCGAGGTTTCCAACTCCTCATTGGCCGATTGCAGCTCTTCATTGAGGGACTGATACTCTTCATTGGAAGATTTCAGTTCCTCATTGGTGCTTTCGAGTTCCTCGATCGTTGCCTGCAACCGCTCCCGCGTGGCGCGCAATTCACTTTCGAGCCGCTCGACATGCTCGGTCCGAACCAGCACATTCGGATTGCTCTCCTGGGTATCGATCAGGCTGACCGGCCCCTCCTTGAACAGCACCACGAAATTGCGGTGACCGGCCGGGCCGTCGAGCACCGGCTCGACCGTGATATCGACGAGGACGCGGTGGCCGTTGAGGCCGAGCTGAATCTGCTCGGCATGGGCCGCCTGGTTGGTCTCGACCGCGCGGCTGAGAGCGGTGCGCAACTCGAGCCGGAGATCGCGGTGAACGAGACCGAGCAGATCGAGCGTGGCCGTTCCGGCCGTGGGCTCGATGTAGCGGCCGGTGCGGCCGGAGAAATGCAGGATCTGGAAATTCTCGTCGGTGATCACATAGGCCGGCGCGTACCGCTCGGCGATGCGCTGGGCACGGCGCTCCAGGCCAACATCGGGCCCGAAGCTGCGCACCGGCGGCACTTCGACCACGGCGCGCCCACCGGCGGCCGTGATCGGAAACTGCGGCGGCAGCCGCGTGCCGGTCTCGAGCTTCTTGAAAATCCGCGCGCGGCGGTCGACCGGCGCAAACAGTTTCGGATGCCGCGTCACGTTTTCGGAATTGCCGAGGAACAGGAAACGGCCTGGCAGAAGCGCAAAATGAAACAGCGGGATGACGCGATTTTGCAGCTCCGCGTTGAGATAAATCAGAAGATTGCGGCAGGAGACCAGGTCGAGCTTCGAGAAGGGTGCGTCCTTGATGACATTGTGCTGGGAGAAGATGCACATCTCGCGCAGCTCCTTGACCACACAATAGGTGTCGCCTTCACGAACGAACCACCGAGCCAGCCGCTCGGGCGACATGTCGTCCTCGATATGGGTCCGGTAACGGCCGACCCGCGCGGCCGCGAGCGCCCGGCCGTCGATATCGGTGGCGAAGATCTGCACCTGCGGCGCCGCGTCGAGGGTCGCGATATGCTCGCGGAGCAGGATGCCGATCGAGTACGCTTCTTCGCCGGTCGCGCAGCCAAGCACCCAGACGCGAACCTGCTGGCCCGCGCCCTTGTCCTCGAAGATCTTCGGGATCACCTGGTTCTCGAACACCTCGAACTCCCGCTTGTCGCGGAAGAACTCGGTCACGCCGATCAGGAGATCATTGAAGAGATTTAGTGCTTCGTCCTTGTCGTTGCGCAGGAAGTCGACATAGGCGGTGATCTCGTCGATCTGAACGACCTGCATGCGCCGCTGCACGCGCCGCAGGAAGGTGTTCTGCTTGTAGCCATGGAAATCGTTGCCGGTCTTGTTGCGCAGGATGTCGGCGATGCGCGCCAGGGACGTGGCGGCGGCGGCAAGCACCTCGTCAAAACCGTGCTTCTCCTCCAGCCGCCGCAGATGACGGGCATAAACCTGGATGTGCTCGGGAATATCTTCGGGCGCCAGGACAAAATCGGCGATCGCCGCCGGCCTGCTGCTGTCGGCCAGGTGATCGGAGTCGTCGTCGGCGGTTCTCTCGGAAAGCGCCAACCCACCATGATCCTTCAACGTGGCGACCCCAAGCGTTCCATCGCCGCCGGTGCCGGCCAGCACCACGCCGATCGACTGCTCAGCGCGCTCTTCCGCCAATGACACCAGAAAACTGTCGATCGTCGCGCGCTCGCCCGGCGCTTGCTGCGCCGGCCTGACCGCAAACCTGTCGTTCTGGATCGTGGTGATCGCATCCGCCGCGCACAGATAGATCGTGCCGCCTTCGATCTTCTCGCCGTCGCGCGGCTGAGCAAGCTTGGTCCCGTCGAGACGCGCGAGAATGCCGCGCAGCCACGCTTCGTCGAAAGCTTCCCGGTGCTGCAAAACGAGAACGATCGCCTGCTCGGGGTCGAGCGAAAATTTCGAGAAAAATCGCTCAATGCTGTTCATGGTGCTGGCGGAAGCGCCAACCCCGATCACCAGCGGCGCTTTCATCTGGCGCGTAGCATCTCCTAACGGAGACTGGCTGGGTTCATCCATGCCCGACGGCTTTCTGCATAATCCGGCGATTTACCCGGACTCCGTGAATAGCAGATTGCGAGCTTATTCAACAGAATATCGGTGAAAATCGAGCAACCCGGACACCTTGGGTAGCTGCTGCGTGAATTGTAAAGCCGGCGCGAAGGGATCATAGTGGATCATGGTCCAAAAGCCCGTCGCTGAGCTGTCCGAGGAACTGTTGGCCCTGTTCAGCCGTGCAGAGCACGCAAGCACCGATGCCCGCCGCCTTCTCGACGAGAACGACCGCTGGCGCCAAAGCATCCTGCAGCAATTGGACTATATGTTCGAACTCGGCGCCGATTTCAGGAAGATGCGCCGCACGCCGCCTCCCTAGCCGTTGCTTGCCCCTCGAGGTAGTTCACCCGCTCCTCGATCAGCACGCGATGCCGCTCCCACTCGATGAGGGTTTGCTGCAAAAGCTGAAACAGCCGTTCGGCTTGCTCGGAATGATGACCGCCGGCCTGGAGATCCGAAAGCAGTTGCTCCTGGTTGCGCAGCCGCCTCCGTCCTTCCTCGATGTCCCGCGCGGCTCTGACGAGGAGCGTCTTCTCGACCTTGAGCTGCTCAGCTGGATCGGTAGGAAAGGCTGCCATGCTGCCGCCTAACTCTCCGGTTTCGGAGTTTTGGGGTCGAGCGAATTTAGCACGACGCGCCGGATCATGTCGGCATATTCGCGGTATTCGATCGCGCGGGCATCATACATCTCCGCGACCGCGGCGCGACCGCTGTGCCGGCCATCCGTCGCCATCCGCTGCACCAGTTCGGCCCGTTCCTCGATGATCCGCAGCGCCACCCGCATCGCCTCGTCGACCTTCCCCTCCTGCTGCTTGGCCAGCGCATCGGCGGTATAGGCGTGGCCGACCTGGCAGCGAAAGCGCAGCGGATGCTCCATCTTGAGTTCCGAAAGCACCCCGCCGCAACTCGGACAGGTAAGCGGCGCCGGATCGGCGATCTTCGCCAGACTGTCGCTGCCGATGCGCTCGCCGGCGGCAATCTCCACTTCCAGCCGGACTTCCGGCGGTACCGGAAGACCGGTTCCGGGCTCCTCGCGCACGAGATCGGATAAAATGTCGCCGATCCTGACGCCGGGAACGCAGAGATCGACTGTGGTCGCTTCCAGCGCCCGCAACGGCATCTCGTCGGCGATCGCATCCGTCGGATCCTGAACCAGGGCCACGCCGCCGCATCGCTTGATCGCGGTCAGACCAGCGGCACCATCGGACAGCAGTCCCGACAGGACCACGCCGATCACGCGCGGGCCATATTGCAGCGCCGCCGATCGGAAAAGCGCATCGATCGCCGGTCGCGCCATGTTCTCACGGGGGCCACAGCCCAGCATCATGTGGCTTTCGAACAGCAGCAGATGATGATCGGGCGCGGCCAGATAGATGTGGCCATTCTTGATGACCATGCCGCTTTTGGCCTGAACCACCGGCAGCCGGCCGGCAGCGCTCGCAACCGTCGACAGAATGCCGATGCCGTGAGAGGGAATGTGCAGGACCACGAACACCGCCGCCGGCAGGTCGGCTGGCAGCTGCCCGAGAATCTCTTTCAGGGGTGCCGTCGCCCCTGCCGAGCCGCCGATCACGATGATGTCGCGATTGCCCATGGAACCAGCCTTAAAGCGGTTGCCGTTTGCAACAAGGCAGTCCTACGGCATATGTTCCTAATGTAAATTGGCCGCTGAGCTTGGGAAACGAGATGATTGCACATCCCGAAAGTCCCGGTCCGCTTGCGGGCCGCCGCGTCCTTGTGATCGAGGACGAATATTTTCTCGCCGACGATATCGTCCGCGCGTTGACGGCGCTCGGCGCTCGCATTGTCGGCCCCTATGGTAATCTTGATGAAGCAACCGACGTCGTCGACCGCGACGTCGCAATCGATGCCGCGATCCTGGATATCAATTTGAAGGACCAGATGGTTTTCCCGCTGGCGCGGGTGTTGCGCTCCCGCTACGTGCCGCTCGTCTTCACCTCGGGCTACGATAGAACCTCGATCGCGCCCGAATTCCAGGACGTGCGGTTGTGGGGCAAGCCGCTCGACATCAAGGCTTTGGCCAGCGAACTGACGGGCATGATCAAGGTGCGCTGACGTCGAAGCTGTCCGCGGGGTCCGACAACACCTGATCGAGGCTGGCCTTGAGAGCGGCAAACTCCCTTTTGGCGCGTTGCGATTGAACGACGGTCCGGCCGAGCTGACTTGCCAGGATAGAAGCCTGGACGCGTAGCGAGCGCCCTTCTCTTTGTAGATATTGCGATTCCAGGATGGCCTGGTTGGCTTTTGCGATCAGCTCTTGCATCGACCCATCATGCAGGCGATTCGCGGTTTGCGCGTTATCGCAGGTTAGTCCGGCGACATGAAACAGTTGGCGCTGACGTCGCATCGCCTGATGCATGGACACATCAAGTGAGATCGATCTCGCTGCGCGTTCGGTGAACTTGCCGAATGAAATTCATCGGCGCGCCGCCGGAGATACAAGTGCGGTGAATTTGAAGTTCCTATCAATTTCGCGGAAACCTCGTCATAGGAACTTCAAATTCTAAACCGCACTAGAATCATATAATTGGCTAGTGCTCCTTTGATTCCGAAGTTCGTAAACGTGGAGCCGCAATATGATACGAACTTCGGAATCGGAGCACTAGCG
>NZ_DAHUXJ010000034.1 GCF_027307225.1 Bradyrhizobium sp.
GACCAGTTTTCCATCCGGCGCGATCACCGAGATCGCGCCCGAGATCAGCGTTGCGACGCAGACATTGCCATTGGCTTCGAGCCCGAGTGAATCGAACATCTGGTAGCCGCCGAGCCCCGCGATCGGTCTGCCGCGCTCGCCGCGATAGATCACGTCGCGCGGCTTGATCGTACCGGGCTCCGAGACTTCATAGGCCCACAGCCGCGCCGTGGGCGTCTCCGCGATGTAGACGGTGCTCTCGTCCGGCGACAGGCCGATGCCGTTGGCGGGCAACACGCCATGAACGCCCTCGACGATTTCCTTCATGCCGGGCTTGAGATAATAGAACGCACCGACATCCATCTCGCGGGCGCGCCGCTTGCCGAGATCGGAAAACCAGAGCCCGCCATGCCGGTCGAAGACCAGGTCGTTCGGGCCGCGCAGCGCATGCTCGCCGCATCTGGTCACGACGGTCTCGACCTTGCCGCTCTGCAAGTCGACGCGCTGGATCGAGCCGCCGAGATAATCGTCCGGCTGCGGCCCCGGCATGACGGTGTGACGGGTCGGAATCCAGGAGAAACCACCATTGTTGCAGATGTAAATCTTGCCGTCGGGGCCGAGCGCCGCGCCGTTCGGCCCGCCGGGAATCTGCGCAACCACTTCCTTGCGTCCGTCGGGATGGATCCGCGTCAGCCGCTGCCCGCGGATTTCGACCAGCACCACTGAGCCGTCCGGCATCGCCACCGGGCCTTCGGGAAATTCCAGGTCTGTCGCGAGCACGCGAAGTTCGGCCATCAATTCCCTCCCGGCATATTATTGGAACGCGCCAGCGCGCCATGCCCGTCACGCTCGACTTGGCGCAACGTTAAGGCAAAGCAGCCAGCGCTTGCAAGCAGCCGCAGCGCCGCCGCTGCGCAGGGCTGTCCTGCCGGGAGTTCGAGAACGAACTTATTCCTTTACCGGGACCCAGATCTCGAAACCGCCATTGCCGGTGACCGGATCGAAATTCTCGTCGTAACGTTCGAAATTCGGCGCGTCCGCGACCTTGAGGCCGGAGGCCGGCAACCAATGGTTCCAGATCGTGTTGACGGTGCGGCGAATGGTCGAGATATGCTCGCGATCGGTGAACACCGCAAAGCGCTGTTCGGGAATCCGCACACGGAAAAACGGCCGCGGCAGTCCTGAGAAATCGGACACTTCGACGCCCGCGACATAGTCGAAATTGCCGGCATCGTCGCCGTTGCAGCAGACGCCATAAGCGACCTTGCCGATGCGGTGTGGAATATCGTCGACCACCTGGTGAAGGCGCTGCCATTGTCCGGGAATGCCAGCGCCGTTTTCGTGATTGTAGCGCTCGCCGACACCGGCAACCAGCAAGGGCTTTGAGATTTCGAAGCGAGGCGGGTTCAGATTTTTGGTGAATGAGGAATCCATCTGGATCGGCTCCTGAAGCTTGAGGTCGTCGATGCACGCAAGACTGCGAACCGCCTCGGGCGTAAGCCCGAAATGGTCGCGGAATGCGCGGGTGAATGCTTCGTGAGAGCCGTATTCCGCATCCAGCGCCACTGTGAGGATATCGGGCGCGCCAGACGCAAGCGCCCGCGCCGCCTCGCTGAGACGGCGCGCCCGCACATAACGCATCACCGAAAAGCCAGTCGCGGCGGCGAATGCCCGGACCATGTGAAAGCGCGACACCCCAGCCATACCGGAGATGTCGTCCAGCGTGAGCTCGCCGGCCAGATGGCTTTCGATGAACCAGAGCGCTTTCCGGGCAGGATTCATGGGACCAGATTCTCGGGATCGACGAACTCCACGCGAAGCGGCCCATTATGCGCAAGCCTCGCCCACCGCACTTGATTGCCGTTGCGCTTGGCGGAAAGACAAATCTACTTCCCGCCTTGCTTCGCCGCGTCCCTGGCGCTCCCGTCCTTTGTCGCGTCTTTGGCAGCCGCATCTTTTGGCGATGACGTGTCGGTCTTCTTCGCGACATCCGCCGTCTTGCCCTGCGCCGCCTTCAGGTCATCGACAATTTTTTGCAAGGCGACGACGTTCGCCTTCAGCGCATCGATCTGCGCCTTTGCGGCGTCCAGTTTCTGCTGATGGTCCAGCGCCAGCCTGGCGATGGTCTTCTGGAGGAACTCGACGTTGCTTTGCAGGCAGCTGGTGCGCCGCTCCATCGTCTTTTCGACGGTGCAGATTTCGATGCCGGGAACGTCCTGCGCACGGGCGAAGCCTGCGCCAAACATGAACGGCGCCACAACGCAAAAGCCGAGAGCCAATCGGCTGATCATGCAAACCTCATTTCAATATATGTTGTGCAGTAAACTTGTTGCGAGCGGGCCTTTGGGCTGTGGATGCTACCACACTGCCACCCCAATCGGGCGTTGACCTTGATCGCCGTGCGCGGGCCATCGCCCGGCACAATGCAACGGAAGTGAACTGGCACCGCCGATCTGAAGTCCCTGCACCGCAAGCGGCGAATTCGATCAGGGACTTCAGATCGATAAGGCGGTACTAGAATCAATAGATTTGCTAGTGCCCATGACTTTCCGAAGTTCGTGAAGGTGGGCGCTGCGACGGAGCACGAACTTCGGAAAGTGGGCATTAGACATGGCAACGCGCGAGAAACGGCTGGCCCAATTCGATGGTGAGGGAGCGCCGCCGCCTGATCTGCCGGTCCAGGTGTTGTGCGAAGATCAGAGCGGCACTTATGAACTGCCGTTCGCCTGCCGCTATGTCGACGGCGCGTGGCGCAATCATGAGTCCGGTGACGCGCTCGAGGCCAACGTTGTCGCCTGGCGGCGGCACCGAAACTGAAGGCGTATGACCTGTCTCAAAATGCGACGTGAAAACATATCGCCGTTAAGACCAGGAACGCGCGCGGAACGAACCGCGCCCGAATCAGCCGAATCACCGTGTACGCCGATGTTCACGGCTAGATGTCGTCGCAGGCTGCGCCGGCGGACACCAGATAGCGCCCGGCGTATTTTCACAGGGTGATAGGACTGCCTCCCAAAGGTTAACCGGGCCGCTTCCGGCTTTGCACGCGCGCCGCTCCCCGCTAATAGGTATCGGCAAAACGACCCGGGGAGAATTTCCATGCGCTTTCGAACCAGCCAATTCCGCCATCTGACGCTCGGCGTTGCCGCAGCCCTTTGGCTGGCCGGCTCGGCGCAAGCGGCCGAGGTTCACGTCATGATCTCGGGCGGATTGTCCGCGGCCTATAACGCGCTGGTACCCGAATTCGAGAAGGCAACCGGCAACAAGGTCGTCACGGCCTACGGCCCGTCGATGGGCACCACGGTCAATGCGATCCCGGTTCGGCTCGGACGCGGCGAACCTGCCGACGTTCTGATTCTGGTGGGCTATGCGCTCGACGACCTGATCAAGCAAGGCAAGGCGGTCGCGGGCAGCAAGGTCGATCTCGTCAATTCCAGGATCGGCGTGGCGGTGAAGGCAGGTAGCCCGAAGCCCGACATCTCGACGGCGGATTCGCTGAAGCACGCGCTGCTCGCGGCAAAGTCCGTCGCCTTTTCCGACAGCGCCAGCGGCGTCTATGTGTCGACCGTGATGTTCGACAAGCTCGGCATCGCCGCGGAGATGAAGGACAAGGCGAAAAAGATTCCCGCTACTCCAGTGGCCGAAATCGTGGCGAAGGGCGAAGCCGAGATCGGTCTTCAGCAGATCAGCGAGTTGAAGCCGGTTCACGGCGTCGATATCGTCGGCGCGCTGCCGGACTCTTTGCAGAAGATCACGGTGTTTTCCGCCGGCATCGCCGCCGGAGCGAAAGAGGCAGAGGCTGGCAAGGCGCTGATCAAGTTCCTCGCTTCGCCTGCGGCCAAAGAGACGATCGTCAACAGCGGCCTCGAGCCGATCACGGGCGGGAAGTAGCTGTTTCCGCAAAGCGCTCTCTTATCCCTCCCCCTTGCGGGGAGGGTGGCGCGATCTCGGCGACGCGAAGCGTCGTCCAGAGAGCGTCGGGTGGGGGTACAATGAAAAGAACCCCACCCTGGCCTCCGCTTCGCTTCGTCCTTCCCTCCCCGCTGCTCGCTCACGCTCGCGGGGGAGGGATCAAGAAGCGTCTTACTTCGCCCGTAGCGGCGTGTCCTTCAGGACGTTATTGTCGAAGGCCTTGCGCAACAGGCCGTTGGTCTTGGCATCCGTCAGGAACTTGCTGGCATATTGCAGCGACAGCGGATGGTTGAGCGGCACGGCGACCGCGGTGACCGTCTGCTTGAAGGTTTCATCCAGCACGCGCGAACCCGGAATCTTTTTCGCAAGCGCATTGAGCTGGTCGCGCGAGAGCGCAAAGGCATCGATCTTGCCGTCCTTCAGCAGATTGAAGATTTCGTCGAAGGTCTGATAGCCCGTGACCTTGGCGTTCTTCAGATGCGCCACCGCGCCGCGCATGGTGGTGGTATTGTTGACGGCCGCAACGTTGACGCCGACTTGATCGAGACTGGCATAGTCCTTGATCGTCGAGCCCGCCTTGACGATGTAGGTCGCCTCCGCGACCTCATAGATCGGGCCGAATGAGATCTTCCTGGCGCGTTCGGCATCCTCGGGCAGGAAGCTAACATCCCAGGCGCCCTTGGCGGCCGCATCCGTGATCTGCCCCGAATTCGGAAACGGGACGTATTCGACCTGAAGGCCGAGTTGATCGGCCATGGCCTTGCCGAGATCAACCGGCACGCCGGCGTAACCCTTTTCCGTTTTTGTCGACCAATAGGCGCCACCGGCCGGGCTGATCCCGATCGCCACCCGCAGCTTGCCGGTCGGCGCGATTTCATCCTTCAGCGGATCGGCATTGGCAGGGCTGCTCATCATGATCGTACCCCCCAGAATGAGACCGCCAATGC
The DNA here is from genome assembly GCF_027307225.1 of Bradyrhizobium sp. Lineage (GTDB taxonomy): Bacteria > Pseudomonadota > Alphaproteobacteria > Rhizobiales > Xanthobacteraceae > Bradyrhizobium. The sequence goes on from NZ_DAHUXJ010000034.1 coordinate 4,839, forward strand.
ATTGAAAAAATACATGACGCATGACCCGCTCCCGCTGGCCCGCTGCTACGCGTTTGGGCCTTGAAGCTGCATTATGGCTAATTGGGAGGGAGCGCAACACCGCGCCCGGAAAGCACGGCGCACAGGCCTCGCGGTTCGCGGGCTCAGCTGGACCGGGCCGCGGGGTTACGGATTTCCACCGGCAGAATGAGGGCAGCAGCGATCGTCAGCAGGCACAGGCCGGAGAAAGCGTGCAGCATGGTGACAAATCCGCCTTGCTGATAGAGCCACGCGACAAGGCCGACCGAAACACCGGCCGCGGTAAAGCCGACGAAATAGCGCACGGCGTAGGCGCGCGAGCGCCATTCCTCGCTGGTGTATTTGCCGACCATCGCGTCGTTGACCGTCACCTGTCCGAACGCGCCCATCACGACCCCGATGGCGGCGATGATGAGCGGAAGATTGGAAAGCTCGGCCGCGAAGTACAGGAACGGCGCCAGCACGAAGGATAGCGGCAGCGAGACCGCCTTGAGCGAGTGGCGATCCAGCAACTGCCCCACGGTGTATTGCGTCATCGCGCCGAACACGTAGACGCCGGCCGCGATCACGCCCAGCAGCGCCGGGCTTTGCGTGAGGCCGCTCAGGCGTTCGGCAAACAGCTTCGGCAGCGCCACTGTCACCGCGTTGAAGGTGGTCGAGATCGCGACCACGACGATCAGAAGCGCGAGGATCACGCGCCACATGTCCTCCCTGGCGACACGCGCCTGCGCTGCCGCCTGTTTCGCGCCGCTGCGATCCTCGTGCCTGACCGTCGCCGCAAACAACAGCCCGATCAGGATGGTGACGCCGCCCGGCAGGATGAAAGCCCAGCGCCAGCCGAGATACTGGCCGACCACGCCGGTCACGAGCGCCGACGATGCCACGCCGAGATTTCCAAACACGCCGTTGATGCCCATCTGGCGGCCCAGCGTCTCGGCGTAAGAGACGATCATCGCTGTGCCCACCGGATGATAGATCGAGGCGAAAACGCCGATCGACAACAGCGCCGCGCCGAGCTGCAGCGGCGTGTGGACGAAGCCAACCGAAATCATCGAGGCGCCGATGCCGACGAAGAAGATCACCATCATGTGGCGGCGGCTCCAGCGGTCGCCGAGCCAGCCGGTCACCAGCGAGCCCGCGCCGAAGGCGACGAAGCCGGGCGTCGCATAAGGCAGCAACTCGGAATAGGCCATGCCGAGCGCCGGCCCCATGATGATGACGGCGGCCGCAAAGATCAGCATCGAATAATGGTCGATGAAATGCGCGGCGTTAACGAAGCCGATCACCCGGCCCGGGCTGTTCATGGACTGAATCCCTTATTTTCCGGGAGTAAGGTATAGCTGTTTGTCCTGACGGGATGCGGCCAATGAATATCGTCGAAAAGCCAATCGCGGTGATCCAGGGACGCCGGATTTCAACCGGCGACGGCATTCACCTGATTGCCAACGAATATCCGAGGGGCACCCGGCTCGACACCCATATGCATCGCGAGGCGCAGCTGGTTTATGCGGCCCGCGGCACCATGCAGGTAACCACGCCGAAAGGACGCTGGCTGGTGCCGCCGGATCGCGCGGTATGGGTTCCGGCGCGCCTTCCGCACGCCATCGATGTGCTTGCCGATATCGACATGCGCACGGTGTATTTCGATCTGGCGTGGCTGGCGCGCGAGCAAGACGACGCAGAGCTGACGCAGGAATTCGTCGTGCGGGTATCACGTCTGTTGCACGAGACCATCCTTGCTTTGTTCGATGGCCGCAACGATCGCGACCGCACCAGTCTCTTGATCCGCCTCGCCTTGCTCGAACTGCATCAGGCCGAGGACTCCGCGACGTTTCTTCCGTTGCCGCGCGAGCCTCGTTGCCGCCGTGCGGCGGGCATCGTGCTCGCCGATCCCACTGCGCTGCATGAGATCGAGACGCTGGCGCGCGAGGTGGGTACGTCGGCGCGGACGCTGTCGCGGCTGTTCGCATCCGAAACCCAATTGAGTTTCAAGAGCTGGTGCCAGCGGGCGCGCATTGCCGCTGCCATCGAGCGGCTGTCAACCGATACCAACGTCTCGATCAAGCAGGTCGCCGGCGAGCTCGGCTATGCCAGCCTCCCCGCATTTTCGCATGCCTTCCGGCAGATTACCGGCCGCACGCCGACCGAATTTGTCCAAAAGGACTAAAAGATACTGATTGCTGTTTTTCGCAGCCGGCATGACAAATTGTTGTGCTTGATTGGGGCTTACATCGCCCTAAATCTAGCTAGCATCCACGCGCATCCAACGAATCTGATCGGTTAACGATGGCCAACGCCTTTTTCAGCGACCTGCTTGCAACCATTTCGGAGCGTGGGCGCACCCTGCTCCAGCGCGGTAACGCGGACGACGGCAAGGAGGACGCCGGCGGCCTGGTCGAACTGTGCGAAGCGCTGTTGTCCGGCCGCGGCGAGGCCTCGGGCACCGCGATGGCGAGCGAGGTTCTCGACGGCTATCACGACCTCGATGCCGGCGAACGAGGTGCCTTCTTCCATGCGCTGGCGCAGAATTTCGGTCCCGACCGGGACAAGGTCAACAAGGCCATCGAAGCCTGGGCGAGCGAGCCCGGCGACGGCAATGGCGGCGCGCTCCACTTTGCCTCCGAGCCGCGGCGGCAGGAATTGATGCGGCGACTGAACCGGGCGCCTGGCGGCACCGCCGACCTGGTCGCCATGCGCGCCGACCTGCTTGATCTCATGAAGAGCGACAAGCAGACCAAGGACCTGGTCGCGCTCGACCGTGACATCGTGCATCTGCTCGGGTCGTGGTTCAACAGGGGATTTCTGGTGCTGCGCAGGATCGACTGGTCGACCCCCGCCAACATTCTGGAAAAGATCATCCGCTATGAAGCCGTGCACGAAATCGGCGGGTGGAATGATCTGCGACGCCGCATCGACCCGGTCGACCGGCGTTGCTACGCGTTCTTCCATCCCGCCCTGGTCGACGAGCCGCTGATCTTCGTCGAGGTGGCGCTGACCGAGGAAATCCCGAACGCGATTGCTCCCCTGCTCGCAGAGGACCGCGAGCCGGTGCCGGTCACCCGCGCGCGCACGGCCGTGTTCTATTCGATTTCCAACACCCAACGCGGTCTCGGTGGAATTTCCTTCGGCAACTTTTTGATCAAGCAGGTGGTCGAGGAGTTGCGCCGCGAATTGCCGAAGCTTGAAAACTTCGTGACGCTGTCGCCGGTGCCGGGCTTTGTGAAATGGCTGAAAACAACGGCCTACCTTCCCGTCACCGAGGACGAGCGCCCCGTTCTCAAACATCTCGACGAGCCCGATTGGTGGAAAAATCCCGAGCTGGAAGGCCAGCTTCGCCCAATCGTCGAGACTTTGGGCGCGTACTATTTCCTGAAAGCACGCACGCCCAAGGGGCGCCTGATCGATTCGGTCGCGCGTTTCCATCTCGGCAACGGCGCGCGGCTCGAGCGGATCAACTGGCTCGGCGACGTCTCGTCCAAGGGACTACGCGAATCCGCCGGCATCATGGTCAACTACCTCTATCGCCTCGACGACATCGAGAAGAATCACGAAGCCTATGCCAATGACGTCACTGTCGTTGCATCGAGCGCGGTGAAGAAGCTCCTGAAGGGCGAAGGCCGCCGGCTGCTCGACATGGTCGCCTTGCCCAAGCAGGCGTGACGGCGCGGTGGCGGCTATACGTCAGCCCAGGCGCGGATCAGGTTGTGATAGATGCCGGTCAACCTGACCGTTTCCGGATCGTCGCGCCCGAGCCGCTCCACCAGGGCCTGGACCGTGTTGTCGAGATCGAAAATGAGGCTTCGCGCATGGGCGTCGCGGATCATGCTCTGCAGCCAGAAAAACGAGGCGACGCGAACACCGCGCGTCACCGGCGTGACCATGTGGAGGCTGGAGGCCGGATAGACCACGAGGTCGCCAGCCGGTAGTTTGACCTCCTGCGAGCCGTAGAGATCTTCGACGACAAGCTCGCCGCCATCATACTCATCGGGCTCGGACAGAAACAGCGTCACCGACAGGTCGGTGCGGATACGCAGACCCGTGAGTCGATCACCGCGCACGGCATTGTCGACATGGATGCCGAAATGATGCCCATCCGCGGCCATATAGCGGTTGAACAGCGGCGGGAAGATATGCAGCGGGATAGCGGCCGAGATGAAGAGCGGATTGGACGCCAGCGCCGAGACGATGCGGTTGCCGAGTTTGCGCGCCACTTCGCTATCGGGCGGCAACTGCTCGTTTCTTTTCACCATGGCGGATTGCGCACCGGCAGTCGAGCGGCCGTCTTCCCAACTGCTCGCATCCATCAGGCGGCGGAACTCCGCCACCTCATCCTTGCTCAGTACGTTGGGAACACAGATCAGCATCGCCCTGGATCAGTATCGCGCTGACAGCACCAGGTACGCCGCACGTCCCGGCGCCTCCAAAACGAACGGCGCAGCACTCTGGTACAGCGCGTCGTAATAGAGTTTGTTGGTGATGTTGTTGATGTAAAGCTTGAGCTTCCAGTTCTTGTTGATCTTGGCTTCAACAAAGGCGTCGAACTTCCAGTAACTCGGGATCGACGTGCCTTCGTTCGCGGCCAGCAACTGGCCGCCGTAAATCTTCGAACGATAGACCGCCTGCCCACCGACCTCCCAGACGTCCGTCAGCTCATACTTGCTCAACAGGCTGAAGGACCGGTGCGCGACGTTGGCCAGCGGCAAGCCCACATTGGTCGTGTACAGGAGCGGTTGCGGCATGTTCGCGGCCGGCACGTTCGACCGGGTCACCTGCGACTGCATCAGCACGAGGCCGCCAAAAATGCTCCATTTGTCCGTGATCTTGCCGTCAGCCTCGAGATCGATACCGCGAACGTAGTAGGCCGAGCCTGCGATGATACAGGACACGTTGCCGGTCACGCCCGTCGGATAGGGACAGTTGGGGTTGCCCGGACCGCTCACGTTGAAGGCCTCGCGCGCGTTTTCCTTGTTGGTCTGGAACAATGCTCCCGTTAGCAGCAGATGCCGGTTGAACAATTCCCACTTGGTACCGACTTCGATCGCCTGGTTCTTTTCCGGTCCGAAGATCTGGTTCGGATTGCCCGCGAGAACCGGGGCAATGCCACCGTAGGCAGTGCTGGTACCGTCGAACTCGGCGCCAACTGGGTTCGATGATGTAGCGTATGCGGCATAGACACTGGCGTAAGGCAGCGGCTTGAGCGCGACGCCGAGGCTGAAATTCGGCAGGCCGAATTCAGCCGACTGCGTATTGAATAGGGAGTTGAGAGCGCCGGTTCCCCAACCCGACGTGTTGAGGCGATAGTCGTCATACCGGACGCCGCCGTTGAGAATGACGAGGTCGCGATAGTTGAGGCTGTCGAGCGCATAACCGCTGACGGTGTCGATCGCGATCGCAGTAGGCTTTCCGATCAGTGTCGGCGCGGTGCCGAACGGAGTGAAGTTATACGATGGCGAGAACACGCTTTGGCCGGCCACGGAACCGGAGCCCAGGAATGGGACGCCAGTTATCAGCTCCGAACTGAACCCACTATATTTGTCGATCGAGGAGGTTTCCCTGTCGACTTCGACGCCGCCCAAAATCGTGTGTTTGAAATCGCCGGTGTTAAACTTGTAAGTCGCCTCGCTCTGATTGGCGAGGACATCCGTCGCCTGATAGCGGCTCTGCGGATTGGCCGTAAACGTCGCAGCCGTCAGCGGGATCGGCGCGCTCGGCGATTCCGGCAACGTGCCGATATAGTTGTTGAGCGAACGCGAGACCCTCACCTTGTCGTTGAAGGTGAGGTCGGGCGTGATCTTGACTTCGGTATTGACCGTGCCGATGTCCTGCTGAACCCGGAAGAAGTCGCGATATATGAAACCGTAAAAGTTGTTTCTGTTGACGCCGTAATCCGGATACGGGCCGCCGGCCGTCGTATTGAATTGCTGGTTGCTCGACGAAGTCGTCGCGCTTGGCCGGTAATACGGCACGCCGAAATCGGGAATGCCGTGCAGATCGGTGTGAATATAATCGGTGGTGACCTTGACCGTATCGGTTGGCGTCCACTTGGTCGCGACGAACCCGCCTGACCGATCATCGGTGACGTAGTTGCGTCCGGCAACGTCGGCATCCTGGAACATCCCGCCGGCGCGCATCGCAAAGGTCGGGCTGATCACCTGATTGACGTCGAGCTGAATCCGCCTGGTCTGGTCGGTGCCGAACGTCGTATCCATGTTGTAGAAGCTCTTGTCGGTCTGCGCTTCCTTGGCGACGATATTGATCGCGCCGCCGGTAGTGCCGCGACCGGCAAAGGATGATGCCGGGCCACGCAGGATTTCGACCTGCTCGGTGAAGAAATTCTCGCGAACGCTGACGCCGGCATCGCGCACGCCGTCGATGAAGACGTCATTGCGCGCATCGAAGCCACGAATGAAGAAGCGGTCGCCGAAGGCGTTGCCGCCCTCGCCGCTGCCGAGCGTAACGCCGGCCGTGCTCAGGATCGCCTGCTTGAGCGTGGTGGCGTTCTTGTCCTCGATGATGTCCTTGGTCAACACCGTTACCGTCTTCGGCGTGTTCAGGAGCGGCTCGGGGAATTTGCCCGAAGCCTGCAGCCGGTCGCCCTTGTAGGGCGCGGCGGGGTCGGCATAGCGGTCGCGATCCGCTGCCAGAGCCGGCGCGGGAACGGGCGCAGCGGGCTTGGCCTGTTGCTGGCGTCTGGCCGCGCGGCGCAGCGCATTGCGCGCCTTGATCTGATCCGGCGACGGCGCACTGGCCGCTGGCTTGGGGCGCGCGACCGGCGCATCGACCGAGACCGGCGGCAAATTCGTCTGCTGCGCTTCAGCGCTCGAGAATGACGCGACGGCCACGAGTCCCGCCACAGCGGAAACCTTGCCGCTGGAATAGCCGCTCGGCCTCTCGTTTACAGAACCGATCGCTGTATTCGTCCGCAGCGAGCGTGGTGCCCTCACCCGATTCATGTTGTTCGCCCCATCTTCAACTATCTTGCTGCTCATGCAGTCCCACCTGCGTGAGCGGATGACGGTTGCTATCGGGCGAGAAAATTTCCGTCAACACGACGGGATTTGAATATTCCCAGATCAAACCGATTCTAATTTTGAATTTTTATTTGATCTAAGAGTCGTTCCAAGCGCAGGTACCAACGAACCATCCACGCCCGTTCGGCCCAGCTTCAATTGCTGCCGGGCGGCTTCATCAGCGAGAACAATTCGTCGACGGTCAGTTTTGCGACCTGGCGAGCTCGTTCGGAACTTTCCGCCCCCGCAATGCTGATCCCGTTGACAACGGCCCTCATCTCATCGCGAAAATCCGTCAGGAACCGCAAGGGGTCCTTCGAATCATTGGCGACGCGTGCAATCAGTCCAGCAATCAGAAGCTGGCATGCGATCATGCGTCCGTTCAGTTCATCCATGGCGTGCCGGCTTCGATCATTGCCGCGCGCTTCATCGCACGCAGCCGAGCCGCCTTAGACCATCGCGGGCGCATTGCGCTATCGCAGAGTGGGCTTTGTTCGAGGGATTCTAAAATGCGAGTAGCGAGGAGCGTAAGGATGGAAGCGCGGCCCTACGACGCCAGCGTCTTCATCTCGCGGTAGAGGTCGGACTTTCCCTCAAACCCGATACCGGGCAAATCCGGCATCGTGATGTGACCGTCCTCGACGCGCACGCCATCCGGGAAACCGCCATAGGGCTGGAACAGGTCCGGGTAGCTCTCGTTGCCGCCGAGCCCGAGACCAGCGGCGATATTGAGCGACATCTGATGGCCGCCATGCGGGATGCAGCGGCTCGCCGACCAGCCCGCGACCTTCAGCACCTCCAGCGTACGCTGGTATTCGCAGAGCCCGTAAGACAAGGCGCAATCGAATTGCAGCCAGTCGCGATCGGGCCGCATGCCGCCGTAGCGCAACAGATTGCGCGCGTCCTGGTGGCTGAAGAGATTTTCACCCGTCGCCATCGGCGCAGGGTAGAACTCAGCGAGCGCCGCCTGAAGCTGGAAGTCGAGCGGATCGCCGGCCTCCTCGTACCAGAACAACGGATAGTCGCGCAGCATCTTGGCATAGGCGATCGCGGTCTCCAGATCGAAACGGCCATTGGCGTCGACGGCGAGCCGCGCGGCGCTACCGATCTCCGTCAGCACCGCTTCGATCCGCGTGCGGTCTTCCTCGATCGGCGCGCCGCCGATCTTCATCTTGACGACGTTGTAGCCGCGGTCGAGATAGCCGCGCATCTCCGCGCGCAGCATCGACAGATCCTTGCCCGGATAATAATAACCGCCGGCGGCGTAGACGAAGACGCGTGGATTGGCCGCCACACCGTGGCGCTCGGCAAGCAGGCGAAACAACGGCTTGTTCGCGATTTTCGCCACGGCATCCCACACCGCCATGTCGATGGTGCCGACCGCGACCGAGCGCTCGCCATGTCCGCCCGGCTTCTCGTTCGACATCAGCGTCGACCAGATTTTGTCGGGGTCGAGGTTGTCGCCGGCTTCGTTGAGCAGCGTCATCGGATCGGCTTCCTTGACGCGGCCTGCAAAGCGTTCGCGGATCAGCCCGCCCTGCCCGTAACGGCCGTTGGAATTGAAGCCATAGCCGACCACGCGCTTGCCATCACGCACCGCATCGGTGACGACGGCAACCAGGCTCGTCGTCATCTTGGTGAAGTCGATATAGGCGTTGCGGATCGGCGACGAGATCGGCTTGGTGACTTCCTGGATGTCGATAATGCGGACGGACATTGGCGATCAGGCTTTCGGCTTATCCCGGAAATACGGTTCGACCGGACCGTGCACCTTGATGGTCAGCGGATTGCCGTAGCGGTCCTTGGCGTTGCCGGCGCTAACGCGAATCCAGCCCTCGCTGACGCAGTATTCCTCGACGTTGTTTTTCTCGACGCCCTTGAAGCGAATGCCGACGTCACGCGTCAGCACCGCCTCATTGTAATAGGGGCTCTTGGGATCGACGGAGAGCCGGTCCGGCAATTGATCGGGTTGGGTTTCGTTGTTCTCGTTCACAGCAATGCCTCGATATCCTTGGTGAGCTGTTCCGGCGTCGTGGTCGGCGCGTAACGCCCTACCACCTTGCCGGAACGGTCGACCAGGAATTTGGTGAAATTCCATTTGATCGAAGAACCCAGCAGTCCGGATTTCTCGCGCCGGAGATATTGATAGAGCGGATGGGCGTTGCCACCATTGACGTCGATTTTCTCGAACATCGGAAAGCTGATGGCGTAGTTGCTCTCGCAAAACTCGCCAATTTCGGCGGCGCTGCCCGGTTCCTGACGACCGAACTGGTTGCAGGGAAACCCAAGCACGGAAAAGCCTCGCGAACCGTATTTCAGCTGCAACGCTTCGAGGCCTTTATACTGCGGCGTGAATCCACAGGCGCTCGCCGTATTGACGACCAGGAGCACCTTGCCTGCAAACTGCTTGAGCGCGGTATCATCGCCTGCGAGCGATTTGGCGCTGAAATCGTAGATTGATGTCATGTTCCACCCCGATAAGGATCAACCGGCGAGGACGGCAACCCGCCGGCCTCGATCGCCTCGCCCGCCAGCAGGCAGAGATCCTCGCGGTAGCGGCCGGCGACGACGTGAACGCCGACCGGCACGCGGCCGACCAGGCCCGTGGTAACCGTTAGGCCCGGCAAGCCCATGAAGGGAATCGCGATCTGCGGCAATTGCGCGTGCCAGACGCGCGCGAAGGACGTCTCATCCTTGGTGTCGAACTCGTCGGGGAATGGCAATTCGCCCGACACCGGCATCACCAGTACCGGATATTTTTCCAGGAACAGCGACCAGTCGCGCACCAGCGTCGCGCGCCGCGTCAGGATCTTTGACAGCGTCAGATGATCGAACGGATAGACCTTCGAGCGGTTGCCGCGCAGACAGGCAAGCGCGCCGGGATCGCCCTCGCGTTCGGCAGCGGCGAGCTGGCCTTCATAATTGTCGCCGAGCCAGAGTCTCGTTTGATGTTCGGCCGCTTCCTTCAAGGGAGGCAGCGACGTGACCTCTTCGACCGTCCACCCGGCGCGTTCCAGACGCTTCGCGGCATCGGCTACTGCGGCCTTCACCTCGGCGACCGGGTCGAGCCCGTCGGGATCGACGCAGACCGCCGCACGCTTGGGCATCGGCGGGCCCTCGAGCGGCGCCGGCACCCACCAGGGATCGCGCGCATCAGGCGCCGACATCGCCGCGAGCGAGATCCGCAAGTCGCCGATGGTTCGCGCCAGCGGTCCCGAAACGGCTGCGATCTGCGCGCCGATGGTGCGCTCGGGCAGCGCGGCATTGAAAGCGGCAATGCGCCCCGTCGTCGGGCGCAAGCCATGCACGCCATTGGCGTAAGCGGGATAGCGGATCGAACCCGCGATATCGGTGCCATGGGCGATGTGGCCGATGCCGGCCGCGACCGCAGCTCCAGCGCCGCCGGACGAGCCGCCCGGCGTGATCGAGGGATCGCGCGGGTTCTTGGTGTTGCCGTGAATGAGGTTGGTAGTGAACCAGCGGTAGCAGAACGCCGGACAATTGGTGCGCCCGAGCATGACGGCACCCGCCTTGCGGAGACTGTCGACGACGGGGCTGTTGTCGCGCGCAATGAGATCGCGCTGCATCTTCAGCCCGTTGGTGTTGGCATAGCCGGCCTGGTCGATATTGGCCTTGATCGTCACCGGCACGCCCGCCAGCGGCCCCGGATCTTCGCCGCGCGCGATTGCAGCATCGACCTCGGCAGCCTGCGACAGCACCTCGTCGGGACGATGGTCGATCACGGCGTTGATCGCGGGGTTGACCGCATCAAGCCGCGCCAGCGCCGCCGTGGCGGCTTCCTTGGCCGAAACCTGCTTCGACCGGATCAGGCCGGCCAGCTCCTCGGCCGGCAGGCGCCAGATATCCTTCATGTTCAGCCCCTTGTTGTCGGCCCCTCAGCTTTGTAACGCCCCTTAGCGATAATGCGAAATGTAATAGGCCAGGTCCGGGATCTGCTCCTTGGTGACCGAGCCCATCACATCGGCCATGGTGCCGTCGTAGCCGTGGCGGGTGTTGTCCTTGTATTCGCTGAGCGTCTTGTTGAGATAGTCTTCGCGCTGATTGGCGAGCCGCGGCACGTTCTCCTTGCCGGAGAAATCGGGGTTGTGGCATGAGTTGCAGCGGTTGGCTCGCGCAAGCGCCAGGCCGCGCTGCATGCGTGCGGGATCGCCGGCATCAGCCGGCGGCTGCGGCTTCGGCAGCTTGGAGAGAAAGTCGGAAAATTTCTGGAGATCGTCATCGGTGAACGATTTCGTCATCTCGTTCATCGGCTCGAACGTGCGCAGCTTTTCACGGAACATGAACAGCTGGATCAGCGCATAGGGCGCCTGCTGGCCGCCGAGCGAAGGCGTGTTCTCCATTTCGGACTGGCCATTTTCGCCGTGACAGGCAAAGCATTGGACGGCGCGCTGCTCGATGGTGTCCGCCGCATCAACCGAGCCGGCGAGCGACGCCAACCCCAGCGCGGCTATGATTGTAGTTATTCGTCGCATCGACCTTGCCTTCAGATCCACCTTCAAAAACAAAAATCGGGGGCGAACCGTTCGGCCGCCCCCGATTGCGATCCGCTCGCTTATTGTGCGGCGACCTTCGACTTGCCGTGGCTCAGGCGATAGACCGCACCGTTCCAGTCGTCGGAGATCAGCATCGAACCGTCCTTCAGTTGCATCACGTCGACCGGCCGGCCGACATATTTGTTGTCCTGAAGGAAGCCGGTGACAATCGGCTCGATGTTCTTGACCGTGCCGTCCTTGTTGAGATGAGCGACGACGACGTCACCACCGAACTTGTGAGTCCGGTTCCACGAGCCGTGACGCGCGATGATGGGCTGGTCCTTGAAGCTCGCCGGGAACATCTTGCCGGTATAGAAGCGCATGCCGAGTGCGGCTGCATGCGGACCCATCAGACCCACCGGAGGCGTGAACTCGCTGCAGGAATGGCCCCAGCCAAACTCGGGATCCGGAATGTTGCCCTGGTAGCAATAGGGCGCGCCGAAGTCTTCGCCGACCTTGGTGAGACGGTTGAGTTTGTCGTTCGGAACGTCTTCGGACAGCCAGTCGCGGCCGTTATCGGTGAAGTAAAGCTGCTTGGTCAGCGGATTCCAGTCGAAACCGACCGTGTTGCGAACACCGAGTGCGATGACCTCCGCGCCGGTGCCGTCGAGGTTGATGCGGCGGATCTGGCCGTGATCCTTGTCGTGCAGCACGTTGTTGCCGGGCTGGCCGACCGGAACGTAGAGCTTGTTGTCCGGCCCGACCGCAATGAACTTCCAGCCGTGGGCTTCATCCTTCGGCAGGTTGTCGTAGATCACCGTGGGCTTCGGCGGATTGTCGAGATGATCCTCGATATTCTCGATCTTCGAGACCTTCGAAAGCTCGGCGATGTAGAGCGTGCCGTTCTTGAAGGCGACCCCGTTCGGCCGGTAAAGGCCCGAAGCGATCACTTTGACTTCGCGTTTGCCGTCCTTGTTGATGATGGCATAGACCTTGTCGACCGTACGGCTGCCGACGAAAACCGTACCCTTGTCGCCGAGCGCCATCTCGCGCGCATTGGGCATTCCGGCGGCATAGACTTCGAGGTGGAAGCCGGCCGGCACCTTCAGCTTGTCCATCGGCAGCTTGTCGGGCGCGGCTGCGATCGGCGGAGCCGCAACAGGCGCCAGCTTTGCCGCCGCTTCGCTGTCAGGACGGCCGATCAGCGGCGAACCCGGCGGGAGCGCTGGGGCTGCGGCGGGAGCCGCGGCCGGGGGACTGGCCGTCTGGGCGGCCGCGCCATAACTCAATACGCCAATGAAGGCGCCCGCGAGCAACAGGCTGCGCGGCGCCGATGAACTGATCCTCATAGTCTTCTCCCTTTGTGGAAGTCTTCGATCCGTGCGCGAGGCAAACCCCTGGCCTGCGACGGCGGACTTCATGGCGCAGTGTGGAATATTTCCGAGCCCGGAGGCAATCGGAAACATCTTTCAGGCGCTGCGGCGGGAAACGTCTCGCCAGGACGGCAGACGTTAGTGATCCGATTCTAACATTCGCATCCCCCCTCGGCGCCCACTTTGCGAATGGTTAGAATCACAGGATCACTAGAAATATTAGATTCTAGTGTAGTTTAGGATTTGACATTCGCTTTCCGGACTCGCGGCTTGGGGGAGCGAATGTCAAATCCACTACACTAGTGTGGCACTCTATCCGGCTTCGATGTGATCTGGTCTGTGGCGTCCCATCAATGCTTCGTGACGGGTATGTCGTCGTCATCTGCATCGGTGTCATCAAGGACGGCTTCGGCAAACGGAAACTCAAGCACGATCTCGCCCTCGGCATCGGTCACCTCGAGAACCGCGCGCATGAGGTTCTCCACGCCCTCGATCCTCACGAGTTCGTGGATCATGGCGCGGGCGACTTCCCAGGCGCGATCGGGATTTCGCAGTTCTTCGCCCTCGGGGTCGGCGATCAACTCGTCGCCGATACGCGTATTGAAGAAATATCGCGGCATGATCGAACCTGTTACCGGCGGACGATGCCCGCCGTCTTTCACAGTTGCTTTATCCGAAAGTGGCCGGAGCGGACCGGCCGATCCCCTACGCACACCCTGCCCAGAGAACCCGTTGATGCGTCATTGGTTTGACGAGGACCCGCCACGGGCCTCCGAAAATATTGTGCGTCGCAACATTTCCGGCTCGGAATCACGGTGGGCCAAGATTCCGCTGGCGAACTTTTCGATCTGTATTAACGTGAAGGGAGGGCGGAGTCCGTCCGGTTTTACCCCGAGGAGAGCCAAAATGGCCTGGAAAGCACCAAAGATCGTCGAAGTGCCGGTCGGCATGGAAATCAACATGTATGCCTGCGCTGCCCGCAAGTAAGCGACAGCACGCAAGTTTCAATCTGACCAAGGTGGATCGCTGGGCGTGATGCGTCCCTATTGGGGATGTTTGTCACTCCGGGATCCACCTTTGTAGTTTCTGGAACAATCTCGCACCAGTCGTTCGAATTTCAGGGACTCCAGGAGACGGATCATGTTGCGCGTCGTCATCCTGGGCGCCGCGGCGGGTGGTGGCGTTCCGCAGTGGAATTGCGGCTGCCGGGTTTGTCAGGCCGCGCGAACCGATCATCCCGAACTTCAAAGCTCGCAAGCCTCGCTCGCGGTCAGCGCTGATGGCAGCCACTGGTTTTTGATCAACGCCTCGCCGGACCTGCGCCAGCAACTGATCCAGGCCCCGCAGCTTCACCCTGCCCCCGGCAAGCTTCGTCACTCGCCGATATCAGGCGTGATCCTGACCAATGGCGAGATCGACGCGATCGCCGGCCTGTTGTCTATGCGCGAAGGTTGGCCGTTTACGATCTACGCCCACCCCAAGGTGCTCGCAACCTTGAAGGCCAACAGCGTCTTCAACGTGCTGGGCGAGAAGAACGTGAAACGGCAACCAATCGCGATCGACCAGGTGTTCGAGCCTGCGCTTCCCGATGGCTCGCCCTCCGGCATCGAGATTTTGCCGTTCGAGGTCACCGGCAAGGGCGCCTGGTATCTGGAAGGCGAGCGGCGCGAGGCGAGCGAGGCCGCGGGCGACACGCTCGGACTTCGCATCCGCGACAAAGCAACGAACAAGTTCTTCTACTTTCTGGCCGCTTGCGCCGAAGTGACCGACGATCTCAAATCGAGACTGAAGGGGGCGCCGCTGGTGTTCTTCGACGGTACCGTGTGGCGGGACGACGAGATGATCGTCGCCGGCCTGTCCACCAAGACCGGGCAAAGCATGGGGCATATCTCGATGTCGGGCGAAAGAGGCGCGATCGCAGCCCTTGAAACTCTTGGCATCGAGCGAAAGATATTCTTGCATATCAACAACTCGAACCCGGCGCTGCTGCACGATTCCGAGGAACGGAAGGTGGTCGAGCGGGCGGGATGGCAGATCCCGGCGGATGGAATGGAGATAATGCTGTGAGTGCGACCAAGCTGGAAGGGATGACGGCGCTTTCGCTCGGCGGCAAGACCGTGTTGAACAACGCCGGGGAACTGGAAGCCGCGCTGCGTTATATCGGCGAGACGCGCTATCACAGCCTGCATCCGTTTCATCGGCTGTTGCATGGCGGCAAGCTCAACAAGGGCCAGGTGCAGGCCTGGGCGCTCAACCGCTACTATTATCAGAGCACGATTCCGATCAAGGATGCGGTGGTGATCTCGCGCTTCCGCGACCGCAACACCCGCCTGGAATGGCGGCACCGGATCGAGGACCACGACGGCGACGCGGGCAAGGAAGGCGGCATCGAGCGCTGGCTGAAGCTGACTGAAGGTTTGGGGTTGGACACAGCCTACGTCGAGTCCACTGAAGGGATCTTGCCGGCGACGCGCTTTGCAGTCGAAGCCTATGTGCATTTCGTGCGCGACAAGAGCCCGCTCGAGGCCATCGCCTCCTCGCTGACGGAACTGTTTGCGCCAAACCTGCACGAAGAGCGCATCTCCGGCATGCTCGCCCACTATGATTTCGTCAATCCCGACATCATGAGCTACTTCAGCCGCCGCCTGACCCAGGCGCCGCGCGATGCCGGGTTCGCGCTCGACTACGTCAAGGCGCACGCCAAAACGCCGGAACAACGCGAGGCGGTTTGCAACGCGCTGATCTTCAAGACCAACGTGCTATGGGTTCAGCTCGATGCGCTGTATCATGCCTATGTCGAGGGCCATATTCCGCCGGGCGCCTTCGTGCCGAAAGAAGGCAAGTAGAAGAGAAACGCCGAGTAGAGAAACGCAATGGCATCTGGCCGCAACATCACCGTCAGCGAGGCGAGCCGGCCGAAACTGCCGCGCCACACCAGGCTGAAATTCGATGAGACGCGGCAGGTCTGGGTGATCCTGGCACCTGAACGGGTGCTCGCCCCCGACGAGATCGCGGTGGAAGTGCTGCACCTGTGCGATGGCGTGCGCAGCGTCGCGGAAATGGTCGATCAGCTCGCCGCCAAATATGCCGCGCCCCGCGAAGCGATCGCAACCGACGTGGTCGCCATGCTGCAGGACCTCGCCGACAAGGGCTTTCTCACCGAAGCTCGGGAGAAGACGCCATGAGTCCGACACTGACCGACGCCAATCAGGTCGTCGCCGATCCCGCTGACGGGCTGGCCGCGCTCGAATCCCGCCGCTCGACCGCGGAAGCTTATGGCATCCCGCTGGCGGTCCTAGCCGAAGTCACGCACCGTTGCCCGCTGCAATGTCCGTATTGCTCGAATCCGGTCGAACTCGACCGCGCCGGCAGCGAACTCTCGACCGACGAATGGAAAAAGGTTTTGTCGGAACTCGCCGAGATCGGCGTATTGCAGATTCATTTCTCCGGCGGCGAGCCGACCGCGCGCAAGGACCTGGTCGAACTGGTCCAGCGCGCAAGCGACGTCGGGCTCTATTCCAACCTGATTACGTCGGCGGTTTTGCTGACGCGCGACAGGCTCTCGGCGCTCGCCGATGCCGGCCTCTCCCACGTGCAGATCAGTTTTCAGGGGAATGAGCCTGTGGTGGCCGATCGCGTCGCCGGCTTCAAGGCGCACGCCAAGAAGCTTGAGGTCGCCAAATGGACGCGCGATCTCGAACTGCCGCTGACGGTGAATGCCGTCATGCACCGGCAGAACCTGCATCAATTGCCCGATATCATCGAGATGGCGGTCGATCTCGACGCCGACCGGCTCGAAGTCGCCAACGTGCAATATTACGGCTGGGCGCTGAAGAACCGCGCAGCCTTGATGCCGACGCTGGAGCAGATCGAGGAAACGAGCCGCATTGTCGAGGAAGCGCAGGCGCGGCTGAAGGGCGTTCTCGCCATCGACTATGTCGTGCCGGATTACTATGCGCTGCGGCCAAAGAAATGCATGGGCGGCTGGGGACGGCAGTTCTTCAACATTTCGCCCGCCGGCAAGATCCTGCCGTGCCATGCCGCGGAAAGCATCACCGGGCTCGAATTCGAATCCGTGCGCTCCAACCACTCGATTGCCTGGATCTGGCAAAATTCCGAAGCCTTCAACCGCTATCGCGGTACCGGCTGGATGGCGGAGCCGTGCAAGAGCTGCGAGTTCCGTGAGGTCGACTTCGGTGGTTGCCGATGCCAGGCTTTCGCATTGACGGGCGATGCCGGCAACACCGACCCGGCCTGCACGCTATCCCCGCATCATGATCGGATCTTCAAGGTCGCGTCCGAAGAGGCAGCCGGCCAACACAACCGTTTCATCTATCGCAATTTCGCAGGCGGCACGCCGGAGCCGGACTAGTGCGGCCGATTTGACATTCGCTTCAGTCTTGCATCGAGTTCTCCAAGCGAATGTCAAATCCTAGACCGCACTGGAATCTTAATTTACTAGTGCTCCGATTCCGAAGTTCGTATCATATTGCGGCTCCACGTTTACGAACTTCGGAATCAAAGGAGCACTAGCCAATTATATGATTCTAGTGCGGTTTAGAATTTGAAGTTCCTATGATGAGGTTACCGCGAAACTGATAGGAACTTCAAATTCACCGCACTAGTGTCCCTTTGGTTCTGACATTCGTAACGGAGGACGCTGCAACATGATACGAATGTCAGAACCGGGACACTAGCGATGCCTCCTGATGCGGGCGCGGGACGCGCGGATCCCTTTGCGCCTCTGACATCAGAGCTGCTGCCGGTCGGCAATGGCCACGAGATCTATGTCGAAAGCGTCGGCCGCGAAGGCGGCATTCCCGCCGTGTATCTGCATGGCGGGCCCGGCAGCGGCTGCCAGCCGGATCATCGCCGTCTGTTCGATCCCGAACGCTTTCACGCGGTGCTGTTCGATCAGCGTGGCGCTGGCCGCAGCCGCCCGAAGGGCCGCCGCGAGCACAACACGCTGCAATATTTGATCGCGGACATGGAAATGATCCGCGAGAAATTCGCCTTCGAGCGCTGGATGGTCGCCGGCGGCTCCTGGGGCGCGACGCTGGCGCTGGCTTACGCACAGGCCCACCCAAATCGTGTCTCCGGCATCGTGCTGCGCGCGACATTCCTGGGCACGCGCGAGGAACTCGATACCGCGTTCCTGAAAACGCTGCCGCGGTTCCATCCCGGGCTCAGCGAAGATTTCATCGGGCTGTTGCCTGAAGCCGAGCGCAACCAGCCGCTGCAAGCCTATTGGCGGCGCATTCTCGATCCGGACGCCGCCGTACACGCGCCCTTCGCCCGCGCCTGGCATGGCACCGAGCGGATCCTGTCGGAGGTTTCGCCGTCGCGCACGCGGCTCGACCTCGCGTCGCTGAAATCGACAGGCCCCCTGCCCGCCACGCCCTTCATGGAAGCGCATTACTTTGCGAACGATTGCTTCATGCGGCCGAACCAGATTCTCGAGGATGCCAAAAAGCTCAAGGGAATTCCCTGCATCATCGTCCAGGGACGGTATGATTTGCTGTGCTCGCCCTCGACTTCGCATGCGATGGCTGCGAGATGGCCGGACGCCGAACTTCGTATCGTCGAAGGCGCCGGTCACACGCTCTACGATCCCGGCGTACGCAATGCAGTGATGCGGGGAATCGCGGACCTGGCATCGAAGATAACGGGTTAGCCGATCCATCCCCTCATCCTGAGGAGCTTGCGAAGCAAGCGTCTCGAAGGATGAGGCCAAGAGCTGGGCCTCATGGTTCGAGACGGCGCTTTGCGCCTCCTCACCATGAGGGTTGTGCGGAGAACAAAAATGCCGATCGCCGGAAAAGGCATGCTGCTGACGTCAATGGATGTCGATCTCGAGCACGAGGCCGATTTCAACCGATGGTATGACCGCGAACATCTGGAAGAGCGGGTCGCGATCGAAGGCTTCATCGAGGCGCGGCGTTACATCGCCATCGAAGACGCGCCGAAATATCTTTGCCTGTATTCGACGGAAGCGATCGAGGTCCTCAATAGCCCCGCCTACAAAACCCGCCTCGCCAACCCGACCGCGTGGTCGAAGACAACGATGGCGCGTTTCAGGAACATGATCCGCAGCGTTGCGCGTATTACCGTCAGCCGCGGCAAGGGACGTGGCGCGTTCCTCGGCATCGTTCGAATTCGTCCCCCGAGCGGCGGCCACGACACGTTGCGCGAAGCGCTGCGTACCGCGCTTGATCCGCAATCGATCGACGGCATCATTTCGATGCACGTGATCGAAAGCGATCCGACATTGTCGGGGCCGACGACAGAAATTCCCGCGGCTGCAGGCGCGGGCGGTCGCGACTGGTTCGTCCTGATCGACGCAACCGACGACACGGTGGCGGATGTGGCCACGCGCCGCATAGCCGACAACATCGCGTTCAAGCCGATGGTTATTTCGAACGGCATTTACCGCTTGCAGTGGGATATCGCCAAAGCTGACATTTCATAGGGCGGACATTTCATGAGAAGAAATATTCCTGCGCGCGAAACGTGCATTTTCTCATGCTGCAGTGCCACATAAACCAGCTTTTATGATCATTGCATCGGCCAGGGCGCAAAACAGCAAGATCAAACAAAATTGGCTTTGTGGATCAGCATGATTGGCTTTAATACGAGAAGCGGATGATGCAATTTGGAATCCGAAAAGAACGCCGTATCAAGCGTTCGCAAGCAAGATAAGGCCGCGCTGCTCTCAAAGTATCCTGGCGCGGATAGGTAGTAATGAAACCGACTGATATCTCTGCGCCGGACTACTTTCACAAAGTAGTCGACTGCCAATGGGCTTGTCCCGCCCACACCCCCGTTCCGGAATATATCCGCTTGATCGCCGAGGGCCGCTACAGCGACGCCTACATGATCAATTGGAAATCGAATGTGTTTCCCGGAATTCTGGGCCGCACCTGCGATCGTCCCTGCGAACCGGCATGCCGCCGCGGCCGCGTCGAGGAAACTCCGGTCGCGATCTGCCGCCTCAAGCGCGTTGCGGCCGATTTCAAGGACGACATCAAAAGCCGCCTGCCGCGCGCGGGCGCCAACAACGGCAAACGCATTGCGATTATCGGCGGCGGTCCGGCCTCACTGACGGTCGCACGCGATCTTGCGCCACTCGGCTACCACTGCGCCGTGTTCGACCAGGACCCGAAAGCCGGCGGCATGATGCGGAGCCAAATTCCAAAGTTCCGCCTGCCCGATTCCGTCATCGACGAAGAGACCGATTACATCCTGAACCTTGGCATCGAGTTCAAGGGCGGTCATCGCATCGATAGCCTGAAGAAGCTTATGTCGGAGAACTTCGACGCGATCTTTGTCGGTTCCGGCGCACCGCGCGGCCGCGAACTCGACATTCCCGGACGCGAAGAGGCGGCAAGCCACATCCATATCGGTATCGACTGGCTGTCCAGCGTTTCGTTCGGCCACACCGACAAGATCGGCAAGCGCGTGATCGTGCTCGGCGGCGGCAATACCGCGATGGATTGCTGCCGCACCGCGCGCCGCCTCGGTGGCGAGGACGTCAAGGTGATCGTGCGCTCCGGCTTCGAGGAGATGAAGGCGTCGCCTTGGGAAAAAGAAGACGCCATGCATGAGGACATTCCGATCCTCAATTTTATGGTTCCGACCGCCTTC
The DNA here is from genome assembly GCF_027307225.1 of Bradyrhizobium sp. Taxonomy (GTDB): domain Bacteria; phylum Pseudomonadota; class Alphaproteobacteria; order Rhizobiales; family Xanthobacteraceae; genus Bradyrhizobium. Next base: position 25,377 of record NZ_DAHUXJ010000034.1, read on the forward strand.
GTCCATAACAACGGCAAGCTCACCGGCGTCACCTTCCAGAAGGTGAAGGCCGAGTACGACGCCAATGGCAAGCGCAGCCTGGTACCGTCAGGCGAAGCTGACGAAACGATCAACTGCGACGACGTGCTGGTCGCAGTCGGCCAGGAGAATGCGTTTCCCTGGATCGAACGCGACTGCGGCATCGAGTTCGACAAATGGAACATGCCGAAAGTCGATCCCAAGACCATGGGATCGACGCACCCGAAGGTGTTTTTCGGCGGCGATGCGGCGTTCGGACCCAAGAACATCATCTGGGCGGTGGCGCATGGCCACGACGCTGCACTCTCGATCCACCGGCTGATCTCCGGCGAAGACGTGCAGGAGCGGCCGCTGCCACAGGTGCATGTCTCCTCGCAGAAGATGGGCATCCACGAGTGGAGCTACGACAACGACATTTCCGACGACAAGCGCTTCAAGGTGCCGCATCGCGACAAGGTGATCGCGCTGAAGGACATCCGCACCGAGGTCGAACTTGGCTATGACGTCAAGCTTGCGCTCGGCGAAGCGCAACGCTGCCTGAATTGCGACGTGCAGACGGTGTTTTCGACTTCGCTTTGCATCGAATGCGATGCCTGCGTCGATATCTGCCCGATGGATTGCATCACCTTCACAGAGAACGGCGATGAGGCGGATCTGCGCAAGCGGCTGAAAGCGCCGTCGCAGCATGCCGATCAGGATCTCTACGTCTCGAGCGACCTCAAGACCGGACGCGTCATGGTGAAGGACGAGGACGTCTGCCTGCATTGCGGGCTGTGCGCCGAGCGTTGCCCCACCGGCGCCTGGGACATGCAGAAATATCTCATCGATATGACCCAAGCAGGAAAGTCATGCCCGACCAAAGCCCGATCAGCAGCGTAAACGACTTCGTCGTCCGCTTCGCCAACGTCAACGGCTCGGGTTCGGCCAGCGCCAACGAACTGTTCGCCCGCGCCATTCTCCGCCACGGCGTGCCAGTCTCCCCGCGCAACATATTCCCCTCCAACATCCAGGGCCTGCCGACCTGGTATGAAGTACGCGTGACGGAAGACGGCCATCTCGGCGCGCGCGGCGGCGTCGACTTGATGGTGGCGATGAACCCGCAGACCTGGGACAAGGACGTCGCCGGGATCGAGCCCGGCGGTTATCTGTTCTACGATTCCACCAAGCCGCTGCCGCAGACGAAATTTCGCGCGGACATCACCGTGATCGGCGTGCCGCTGACCGCGATCACCAATTCCACCTACACCGATCCGCGCCAGCGCCAGCTTTTCAAGAACATCATCTATCTCGGCGCCCTCTGTGCGCTGCTCGACATGGACCCGAAGCTGATCGAGCAATTGATCGGCGAGCAGTACAAGGGCAAGGAAAAGCTCCTGTCCTCGAACGTCCACGCGCTGCATCTCGGGCGCGACTGGGCGCTGCAAAACCTGAAATGCCCGATCGGCCTGCGCGTCAGGAAGGCCGACGCGGTCGGCGACCGAATCTTCATCGAGGGCAACAGCGCGGCTGCGCTCGGGGCCGTCTATGGCGGCGCCACCGTCTGCGCCTGGTATCCGATCACGCCGTCGTCCTCGCTGGCGGATGCCTTCACGACCCATTGCAAGCGACTGCGGCACGATCCCGCAACCGGCAAGGCAAAATACGCGATCGTGCAAGGCGAGGACGAACTCGCCTCCATCGGCATCGTGATCGGCGCCGGCTGGAACGGCGCGCGCGCTTTCACCGCAACCTCCGGCCCCGGCATCTCGCTGATGACGGAATTCATCGGCCTCTCTTATTTCGCGGAGATCCCGGCCGTGATCATGAACGTGCAGCGCGCCGGCCCCTCGACCGGCATGCCGACCCGCACCCAGCAATGCGACATCATTGCCTGCGCCTATGCCTCCCACGGCGACACCAAGCATGTGCTGCTGTTCCCGGAAGATCCGGCGGAAGCGTTCGAATTCGCGGCGCAAGCGTTCGATCTCGCCGAACGGCTTCAGACCACGATCTTCCTGATGCTCGACCTCGACATCGGCATGAACCACCGGCTCTGCCGTCCGCTGAAGTGGGACGACGCCCGGCAGTACGACCGCGGCAAGGTGATGACGGCCGAGATGCTGGACGACGGACGCGACTTCGGCCGCTATCTCGATGTCGATGGCGACGGCATTCCGTTCCGCACCTATCCGGGCACGCACCCGACCAAGGGCTCGTTCTTCACCCGCGGCACCTCGCGCGACCGCTACGCGCGCTACTCGGAGGAGGGCGCGGTCTACGCCGACAACATGCAACGTCTGCTGCGCAAGTTCGAGACCGCGCAGGACATGGTGCCGCGGCCCTTGCAGGCCAACGCGGCCAAGCCGACCAAATATGGCGTGATCTATTTCGGATCGACCGCACCCGCGATGGACGAAGCGATCCAGCTTCTCGAAGCACGCGGCCACGCGCTCGACCGCATGCGCATCCGCGCCTTCCCGTTCCACTCCTCCGTCGCGAGCTTCATCGCCGACCATGATTTTGTTTATGTGGTCGAGCAGAACCGCGACGCGCAGCTTCGCACGCTGATCGTCAACGAGAACGGCATCGATCCAGTGCGGCTGGTGCCGATCCGCCATTACGACGGCACGCCGATTACGGCACGTTTTATCGCGGATTCGATCGGCGAACACCAGGATCAGCTCAAGCTGACTCCGCTGCGCAAGGTGAAGTCATGACCTATCTCGCGAAACCGAAATTCCACCATCCGGGCCTGACCAAGAACCGGCTCGGCTACACTCATCGCGACTACGAGGGCAAGATTTCGACGCTGTGCGCCGGATGCGGCCACGATTCGATCACGGCTTCCATCATCGAAGCCTGCTACGAGCTCTCGATCGAACCGCATCGCGTGGCGAAGATTTCCGGCATCGGTTGCTCGTCGAAGACGCCGGACTATTTCCTCGGCAACTCGCACGGCTTCAACTCCGTGCACGGCCGCATGCCCTCTGTGCTGACCGGCGCCAATCTCGCCAACCGCGATTTGATCTATCTCGGCGTATCCGGCGACGGCGATTCCGCTTCCATCGGCTTCGGCCAGTTCGCGCATTCGATCCGGCGCGGCGTCAACATGACCTATATCGTCGAAAACAACGGCGTGTATGGGCTGACCAAGGGCCAGTTCTCCGCCACAGCCGATCGCGGTTCGAAGTCCAAGAAGGGCGTCACCAACACCGACAACGCGGTCGATCTCGTGGCGATCGCGCTTCAACTCGGCGCCAGCTTCGTGGCGCGCAGCTTCTCCGGCGACAAGACCCAGCTGGTGCCGCTGATCGCAGCCGCAATCGAGCACAAGGGCGCGGCCTTCATCGACGTCATCAGCCCGTGCATCGCCTTCAACAATCACGCCGGTTCGACCAAAAGCTTCGACTATGTCCGCGAGCACAACGATGCCGTGAATCGCCTCGACGTGCTCACCGGCCGTGAGCCGATCTCGGTCGATTACGCGCCGGGCACGGTGCAGGTGGTCGAGCAGCACGACGGCAGCAAGATTGCGCTGCGCAAGATCGATGCCGATTACGACGCGCACGATCGCGTCGGCGCACTGGCGTTCCTGCAAAAGCACGCCGCCAAGGGCCAGATCGTCACCGGTCTGCTTTACGTCGATCCGGACTCGGAAGACCTGCACAGCCATCTCAACACGATCGAGCAACCGCTCAACCGCCTTGAGGCCGACGTTCTTTGTCCCGGCTCGGCCGCATTGGACAAGATCAACGCCAGTTTTCGCTGAGACTTGCTTTCACCCATTATACTGTCGTCATGGCCGGGCTTGTCCCACGACCGTCCGGCACGATTTCTGCTTGAGAAAGTGCACGGCATTGATTCTGCTTGGGTTCAGTTGGTTGCGAATCATCTGGACAGGAAGAGGATCAACGCCGTGCAGCATCAGAATATCGTTTTTCATGGCCTGCTGA
>NZ_DAHUXJ010000045.1 GCF_027307225.1 Bradyrhizobium sp.
ACCTGACATCAGATGACAGAGCCCGACATCTGCCAGAGTGGCTACATCGATACAATTGGCACCGGCCGCATTGCAGCCTAAAGTGCAAACCACCTATCAGCCGTCTCGGTCTGACCGGGGACAACCTCTTGAGGCTCCACATCTAGAGCTTGGAAATCCGCCCCGATCCTGTATTGATCGCTCCCCCGCCAGACACGGAGGAGGCCTCTCCATGAGCACGCGACGCGAGCACGACCTGTTGGGTGACCGGGACGTTCCGGCAGAGGCCTATTACGGAGTCCATACGCTTCGGGCGGTCGAGAATTTCCCGATTACCGGCACCCCGATTTCGATCTATCCCGACCTGATCACGGCGCTGGCGTCGATCAAGCTGGCAGCGGCACGAAGCAACCGCGACCTTGGATTGCTCGACGCCGCGAAAGCCGATGCCATCGTCGCCGCTGCGGAAGAGATCAGGGGCGGAAAGCTCCACGACCAGTTCGTGGTGGATGTCATCCAGGGCGGGGCCGGCACCTCGAGCAACATGAACGCCAACGAGGTGATCGCCAATCGCGCGCTGGAATTGCTCGGACGGGCGAGGGGCGATTACAAGTTCTTGCACCCCAACGAACACGTCAACATGAGCCAGAGCACCAACGACGTCTATCCGACGGCGCTGAAGCTTGCGGGCTATTCCGGCATCATGCGGCTGGTCGACGCCATGGCGGAGTTGCGCGGGACGTTCGAGGCGAAGTCCGAGGAGTTCAAGGACATCATCAAGATGGGCCGGACCCAGTTGCAGGACGCTGTTCCGATGACGCTGGGCCAGGAATTCTCGACCTATGCGGTGATGCTGGGCGAAGACGAACTGCGTCTCAAGGAGGCGGTGCTTCTGGTCTGCGAGATCAACATGGGCGCGACCGCGATCGGCACCGGCATCAACGCCCATCCCGATTATGCGCGGCTGGTCTGCCAGCATCTGCGCGATGTGACCGGCATTCCTGTCGTCACTGCGTCGAACCTGATCGAGGCGACGCAGGATTGCGGCGCCTTCGTGCAGCTCTCCGGCGTGCTCAAGCGCGTTGCCGTGAAACTGTCGAAGACCTGTAACGATCTGCGCCTGCTGTCATCGGGTCCGCGCGTCGGCCTCAACGAGATCAACCTGCCGCCGATGCAGGCGGGCTCCAGCATCATGCCGGGCAAGGTCAATCCGGTGATCCCCGAGGTCGTCAACCAGATCGCCTTTGAGGTGATCGGCAACGACGTGACGGTGAGCTTTGCCGCCGAGGCCGGCCAGTTGCAGCTCAACGCCTTTGAGCCGATCATCGCGCATAGCCTGTTCAAGAGCGTCAACCATCTGCGTTCCGGCTGCCTGACGCTGGCCGAGCGGTGTGTAAAGGGCATCACCGCCAACCGTGAGCATCTGCGCCGCGGCGTCGAGCGCTCGATCGGCATCGTTACCGCGCTCAATCCCTATATCGGTTACGCCAATGCGACCGAAGTCGCGCAGCAGGCGCTCCTGACCGACCAGAGCGTCTATGACCTGGTGCTGGCGAAAAAGCTCCTGACCCGCGAGCAGCTCGACCAGATCCTGCAGCCGGAGGTGCTCACCCAGCCGCGGACGTTCGGCACCGCGACCACGACCGCGCAGGCGCATCCGCTCAGCGTCCGCCGCGACCAGACCGACTGATTAAATTCTCATCTGATGAAAATTTAGGCCGGCGCGCCTCGCGATTTCCGTTGCATCCGGGTTTGCGGTTGCGCCCGGAGGGCGATAGGCTGCCGGCAACGTTTTAAGAAAAAGCCATGACTGGCCAAAGCCATGGATCAAAGGGTCGAGGAGGCAACCCATGGAGGAGTTGACGCCTGAGAACATCACGCAAGCCGTGCTGGGTCAGATGGCTACAACGACCAATCCGCGCCTGAAAGAGATCATGGCGTCGGCGGTAAAACACCTGCATGCCTTCGCCAAGGACGTGAATCTCACGCCGGCGGAATGGATCAAGGGCATCGCCTTCATGACCGCGGTTGGCAAGATCTGCACGCCGGCCCGGCAGGAATTCATTCTGTTGTCGGATACGCTGGGTCTGTCGGCGCTCGTCAACGGCCTGCACGATGAAACCGCGATGGAAGAGGCAACGCATACGAGCTTGCTCGGACCGTTCTACCGCGAAACCACGCCGCACCTCGCCGCCGGCAGCCAGATCGCCAGGAACGCCAACCCCGAGACAGAAATCATCCTTTACGGCTACGTGACTGACGTGAACGACAAGCCGCTGTCGGGCGCCACCGTGTCGCTCTGGCAGACCAGCGCCAGCGGCCTCTACGACATTCAGGAGGATCCCAGTTCGGTCGACTACCGCGGCATCTTCACCACCGACGCCAAGGGCCTCTTCGTCCTGCGTACGGTGAAGCCGCTCGGCTATTCGATCCCGATGGATGGCCCGGTCGGCGAAATGGTTCGCGCCCAGAGGCGGCACGGCATGCGGCCGGCCCATATTCATTTCCTCGTCGGCGCGCCCGGTTACCGCGAACTGGTGACGGCACTTTATCTGCGCGACGACCCGCATCTGGCTGACGACGTGGTGTTCGGCTCCTCCGGCGACCTTGCGGTCGACATCAACCCGAAGGACCTGGAATGCCCGATTCCCGGCTTGCCCAGCATCCGTTTCGACATGCACCTGTCGCGTGAGACCGCGGCCGACCGGGTCGGGGGCCGCGTCGGCGCCGACCCGGCCGCGATCCTGAAGCAGCCGGCTTGACCGGGGCGGGCGTCATGCGACCCAAGTCGTGTTGTCGCCCGGCGTCCGCTGGCCTTAACTTTCGACGACACCTGAAATGGTCCGCCAACGGACGAGAGATCCGCGCGGGCTGTTTCTAACAACGCACTCCAGGGAGGAACTATGAAACGCAGAACGTTTCTCGGCGCGGCCATCACCGGCATCGGTGTCTCGCTGATCGGCAAGGCCGGCGCGGATCAGCCGCCGATCAAGATTGGCATGTCAATGCCGCTGACCGGCGGACTAGCGGGTGGCGGCAAGCCCTCGCTGCTTGGCATCGAAATCTGGCGCGACGATATCAACGCCAAAGGCGGCATGCTCGGCCGCAAGGTCGAACTCGTGGTCTACGACGACAAGTCGAGCGCCGCCGAGTCGCCCGCGATCTATTCCAAGCTGCTCGATATCGACAAGGTCGATCTCCTGTTCGCGCCCTATGGAACGGTGCCGACCGCGCCGATCATGCCGCTGGTCAAGCAGCGCGGCATGGTGCTGATCGGCAACTTCTCGTTCCAGGTCAACAGCAAGATCCACCACGACATGTGGTTCAACAACGCGCCATGGGGACCGGCCGACGCCTGGGCGTCGGCATTTCTCGATATCGGCCAGAAGGCCGGCGGCAAGACGATGGCGCTGCTCTCGGCCGACCAGGAGTTCGCGCAGAATCTGGCCAAAACGGCGCGCGAAGTCGCCGGCAAGCGCAACCTGCCGATCGTATTCGACCAGGCCTATCCGCCGAACACGGTGGAGTTCTCCAGCATCATCCGCGCGCTGAGCGCCGCCAAACCCGACATCGTTTATGTCGCTTCCTATCCGCCGGATTCGGCCGGCATCCTGCGCGCCGTCAGCGAGATCGGGGTCGGCGACAATGTCAAGCTGTTCGGCGGCGGCATGGTCGGCCTTCAGTTCGGTCCGGTGATGGCGAAAATGGGTTCGTTGCTCAATGGCGTCGTCAACTTCAATACCTGGCTGCCGGAGCCAGGCATGTATTACGACGGCACCAAGGCCTTCTTCGACGAATATTCGAAGCGCGCCGTCCCGGCCAAAGTCGATCCGCTCGGCTTTTATCTCGCGCCGTTCGGCTATGCGTCGGGCCAGCTGATCGCGGCGGCGGTGACGGCGACCAAGTCGCTCGACCAGAAGGCAATCGCGAAATATCTGCATGAAAGCGAGGTCAAGACCATTGTCGGTCCGATTGCGTTCTCGGCGGATGGCGAGCGCAAGGAGACCGCAACCCTGCAAGCGCAGTTCCAGGGCATCGTCGACAACAACATCGATCAGTTCAAAAAGCCGGGCAAACAGGTCATCCTGTTTCCCGAGAAGCTGAAGTCGGGCAATCTCATCACGCCGTTCGAAGCGGCGCGGAAGTAGGCTTGGTTGTAGAAGCGCTCCCTCTCCCCGCACGGCGGGGGAGGGATAAAAACTCGGGGATGTCAGTCCAAAGGGCACCACGTTTGAGTAAGCGGGGCAGGGGAGCCTAAATTGTTTTCGATGGACCTGCTGCTCGAGGCGGTCGTGACCGGCGTGCTGCTCGGCTGCTTCTATGCGGCCGTCAGCATCGGGCTGTCGGTTTCCTTCGGTCTGCTCGATGTGCCGCAGGTGGCGCATCCGGCCTTTCTGGTGATGGCGTCGTACGGCGTCTTTTTTCTCAATGACACCTACGACATCGATCCGCTGCTGTCGGGCGTTCTGATCACCCCGCTCCTGTTCGTGTTCGGACTGCTTGCCTATCGGCTCTATTACGAGACCTTCGAGCGGCGCGGCACCGACGCTGCCGTGCGTGGCATTGCCTTCTTCTTCGGCGTTGCCTTCATCATCGAAGTGTTGCTGATCATGTATTTCGGCGTCGACCAGCACTCCGTCTCGGCTTCCTACATCGGCAGATCCTGGCGCTTTGGCGGCATGCGGATCCCGCTCCGCCTGATGGTGGCATTTGGGGTCGCGACCGGATTGACGCTGCTGCTGTCGGTGTACCTGTCGCGCACGTTCATGGGCCGCGCGATCCGCGCGGTGGCTCAGGATGAGGAGGCGGTGCGGCTGATGGGGGCCAACCCGGTCCACATCAAGCAATGGGCATTCGGGATTGCGACCGCCGTGCTCGGCGTCGCCGGCGCGCTCCTCATCATCGTTTCGCCTGTCGATCCGACGCTCGATCGCGCCTATATCGGCCGCACCTTCTGCGTCGTGGTCATGGCGGGCCTCGGCAGCATGACGGGTACGCTGATTGCGGCGATCATTCTCGGCGTCGCCGAGACCATCGTGCTCACTTTGTTCGGCGCCTCCTGGGCGCCGGCGATTTCCTTTGCCCTGCTGCTCGGCGTTCTCGCCGTGCGGCCGCAGGGTTTGCTCGGCAGGCGATGACCATGAAGCGCAACGCCATCGCCTTCTGGGGTGCCTCAGTGCTGTTTCTCGCCGCCATCCTGCTGTCGGCGGAACTGGTCGCCAACGAATACTGGTTCTTTGCCGGTTACGTGATCCTGCAATTCATCGTGCTCTCGGTCGCCTGGACCATTCTGGGTGGGTATGCCGGCTACGTGAATTTCGGGACCAGCGCGTTCTTCGGCGTCGGCGTCTATACGGCGGTGTTTCTGGTTAGCGCGGTCGGTGCGCCACTCCCGGTACAGATCGCGATCGCCGCCGTTGTCGGTGCGATCCTGGGCTTTGCGGTCGGACTGCTGACGCTGCGCATGCAGGGCATTTTCTTTTCCATTGCGACCATTGCGATCACCATCATCATTGAGACAGCGGTAACCAACTGGCGCGAACTCGGCGGCGCGGCCGGCATCCAGATCCAGCGCCCGCCGGTGACGGCGCCATTCCACACCTATGTGCAGATGCTGGTGTTCGTGCAGGCGGTGCTGGTGGTGATTTCAGTGGCGATCGCGCGTTACATGCAGAACTCCTGGATCGGCCGCGGTCTTCAGGCGCTTCGGGACGACGAACTCGCCGCCGAGTGCACCGGCGTGCCGACGCTTCGCCTGAAATTGATCGCTTGCGTGATTTCCGGCGCATTGATGTGCGCGGCCGGGGCGCCGGCGGCCATGTATCTGCAATATGCCGATCCGGCCTCGGCCTTTAACCTGAACTACTCGGTCTCGGTGCTGGCGATGGCCTTGATCGGCGGCACCGCGCACTGGATCGGGCCGGTGATCGGCGCCATCCTGCTCGGGGTCACGCAGCAAGTGCTCACCGTCACCATATCCTCGGAAGTGAACGTGCTGGTGCTCGGCGTCATGCTGGTGCTGTTTGTAGTGGGCGCTCCCGAAGGCATCATCGGCCTCTTCAAGCGCCGCCGGCCGGAGGGCAAGGCATGACCTCCACCGATACGACAGCGCTCCCCTTGCTGCGGATCGGCGCCCTGACCAAGCGCTTTGGCGGCTTCACCGCGCTCGATAATGTCAGCGTCGATATCAAGCCCGGCGAACGCTTTGGCCTGATCGGTCCCAACGGCTCCGGCAAGACCACGCTGATCAATTGCATCTCCGGCGCGTTCCGCACCGAGCCGTCGACGGTGGTCTTCGATGGCGAGGATATCACGCGCCTGCCGCCGCATGTCCGCACGCGGCGGGGAATTGCGCGCAGCTTCCAGATTCCGCGTCCCTTCCGCAGCATGACGGTGATCGAGAATCTGATGGTCGCCGCCGACTTCACCAGCGCTACCCATCTGCGCCTGACGGCCGAGGACCATCGCGACCAGGCGGTGACGATCCTTCAACAAATGGGGCTGGCGAACAAGGCCAACGCGCGGGTCACCGGCTTGAGCCAGGTCGAGCTGCGCAAGATGGAGCTCGCCCGCGCAATGGCGACACGGCCCAAGCTCCTGATTTCGGACGAGGCGATGGCTGGCTTGTCCGGTTCGGAGGTCGACGAGGTGCTCGATCTCCTGCTGAAGCTCGCTGGCGAATCCATCACCATCATCATGATCGAACACATCATGCATGCGGTGATGCGCTTCTCCGAACGCATCATGTGTCTCGATGCCGGCAAGATCATCGCAATCGGCCAGCCGTCCGAGGTCATGGCCAATGCGCGGGTGCAGGAGGCCTATCTTGGCACTTAGCCTTGCGATCCGCGATCTCAATGCCGGCTATGGCGCGGTGAAGGCGCTGCGCGGCGTCTCGCTCGACGTGGCGACCGGAGAAACCGTGGCGCTGCTCGGCACCAATGGCAATGGCAAGAGCACACTGATGAAGTGCGTCATGGGCCTGGTGCGGCCGTGGCGCGGCAGTGTTTCGCTCGACCTGGACGGCACCGTGCATGATCTCGCCAGGATGTCGCCGGAGGCGATCGTCGATCTCGGTGTCGCGCTCGTGCCCGAAGGCCGGCGGCTATTTCCGCGGCTCACGGTGTCGGAAAACCTCATGCTGGGCGCTTTCCGCCGCGCCGCGCGCCGCGACATTGCCCGCAACCTCGCGCTCGCCTTCGACGCCTTTCCGGTCCTGAAGGAGCGCGCCGGGCAATTGGCGGGCACCATGTCGGGCGGCCAGCAGCAGATGCTGGCGATTGCACGCGCCATGATGTCCTCGCCGCGGCTGCTCCTGATCGACGAGCCTTCGGTCGGACTTTCTCCATTACTGGTCTCGCAGATGATCACCAAGATCGGCGAGCTTGGGGAACGCTTCGACCTCACGGTTCTGATGGCCGAGCAGAATTTCAACCAGGCGGTGCGCATCGCCGACCGCGGTTATATCATCGTCCATGGCGAGATCGTGGTCGCCGCCAATGTCGACGAGTTGCACGGCAACGCCATCGTCAAGCGGCTTTATCTCGGCGGCAGCGTGTGACAACGAAGTTCTTGAACATCCCTCGAGACGGCGCTTTCGCGCCTCCTCGGGATGAGGTTGCCCTCATGGTGAGGAGCCGTGAAGCGGCGTCTCGAACCATGAGGCCGATATGGAGCACTGCATGACGACAAAACTTCTGCCCACCACGGTGGTCGGCAGCTATCCGCAGCCGGACTGGCTGGTCGATCGCCAGATGCTGTCGAAGGGCGTGGCGCGGGTGCGGATCGATCTTTGGCGCATCGCGGAGCCTTGGCTCGAACAGGCGCAGGACGACGCGACGCTGCTGGCGATCCGCGACATGGAGCGCGCCGGGATCGATATCATCACCGACGGAGAAGTACGGCGCGAGAGTTACTCGAACCGTTTCGCCACCGCGCTCGACGGCATTTCGTCGGGCAAGCCGGGAGAGGTGATCTCCAGGGCCGGGCTGTCGACGGCCGTGCCGCGCGTCGTCGGTCCGATCAGGCGGACGCAAGCGGTGGAAACCCGTGACATGGCATTCCTGCGCCAGAATACCGAGCGGCTGGCGAAGATCACGCTACCGGGCCCGTTCACGATGAGCCGGCAGGCGATCAACGAGTATTATAAAGACGACGACGAGATGGTGATGGATTTTGCCGCGGCGGTGAACGCGGAGGCGCGCGACCTCGAAAAGGCCGGCGCCGACGTGATCCAGCTCGATGAGCCGTGGCTGCGCCAGGATCCGCCGGCGGCCAAGCGCATCGCGGTGAAGGCGATCGACCGCGCGCTGGAAGGCCTGAGGGCCACCACCGTCGTGCATCTCTGCTTTGGCTATGCGGCGGTCGTCAAGGGCGAGAAGCCCGTCGGCTATTCGTTCCTCGGCGAACTCGGCGCCTGCCGCGTGGACCAGATTTCGATCGAAGCGGCGCAGCCCAAACTCGATCTCGGCGTGCTGAAAGACCTCGCGCCAAAGAAGATCATGCTGGGCGTGATCGACCTCGCCGATCCGCAGGCCGAAACGTCAGTGATCGTTGCGAACCGCATTCGCGCTGCGCTGAAATTTCTTCCGCCGGATCGGCTGGTGCCGGCGCCGGATTTCGGCATGAAGTACCTTCCGCGCGAACTCGCCTTTGCCAAGCTGAAGGCGCTCGCGGACGGTGCGGCGGCGGTGCGCGCGGAATTGGCGTAACGGCAGCGCTTATTCGCCGGGAACAAGACGGCGCAGCCTTCTCCGCTGGCGCCAGTGTCGCGCGCGATCGAGATAGAGATAGACCACCGGCGTCGTGTAGAGCGTCAGGATCTGGCTCAGGATCAACCCGCCGAAGATCGCAATTCCGAGCGGCTGGCGGAATTCGCTGCCCTCGCCAAGCCCGATCATCAGCGGCAGCGCGCCGAACAAGGCGGCCATGGTCGTCATCATGATCGGGCGGAAGCGCATCACGCAGGCTTCGAAGATGGCGTCTTCCGACGACAGCCCGCGCAGGCGTTCGGCATCGACCGCGAAATCGATCATCATGATCGCGTTCTTCTTTACGATGCCGATCAGGAGAATCACGCCGATCATCGCGATGATGTCGAACTGGCTGTGAGACAGCATCAAGGCCGCTACCGCGCCGACGCCCGCCGACGGCAGCGTCGACAGGATCGTGAGCGGATGAACGTAGCTCTCGTAGAGCATGCCGAGCGAAATGTAGATGGTTGCGAGCGCCGCCAGGATGAGGAACGGCTCACTCGCGAGCGATTGCTGGAAAAACTTGGCGGCGCCTGAAAACCCGCTGCGAATATCCGCCGGCATGCCGATCCTGGTCATCGTTGCCTCGATCGCGGCGGTGCCTGTGCTCAACGCGATGCCCGGCGGCAGGTTGAAGGAGACAGTGTTGGCGACCAGGCCATCCTGATGGTTGACGGAAAGCGGCGTCTCGCCTTGTGAGAAGCGGGCGAGGCTGGCGAGCGGAATCATGGTCTCTGCACTGGTCGAAACGGCCGTTCCGGTCGACGACGCTCCCTTGCCGGACGCGCCGATCGAGTTGGTCGCCTGGTTTCGCACGGCGTTCGCCGCGATCGCGCTGATCGAATTCTGCTGCGAGCGCGAGGTAATGGTGCCGGCCACGGCGTTGGTGGTTTGCGATCCGCTGGCCGGTCCCCCGGTCGTGCTGACATAGACATCCTTCAGGGTCTCCGGATTTTGCCAGTAGGCCGGCGCCACCTCCATGATCACGTGATACTGGTTGCGCGCGACATAGATCGTCGAGACCTGGCGCTGCCCGAAGGCGTCATAGAGCGTGTTGTCGATCTCGCTGACCGTGATGCCGAGCTGGGCGGCTGCGTCGCGATCGATGATGAGGTTGGATTGCAGCGCCTTGTTCTGCTGATCGCTGGAGACGTCGGTCAATTCGTGCACGCCCTGAAGCGCCGCGACGAGCTTTGGCGTCCATTCGTTCAACTCGTCGGAGGTTGAGCCTTGCAGGGTGTATTGATAGGCGGCATCGCCCGAGCGGCCTCCAGCGCCGAGGTCGCCGAGCGATTGCAGGGTCAGCGTGGCGCCCGCCACCGCCGAAAGCGGTCCCCGCAGCCGCTCGGTCACTTGCTCGGCCGATGTTTTGCGCTCCCTGATCGGCTTCAGCGAGGCGAACACGGTGCCGGTATTGACGCCGCCTGAGCCCGGCCCGCTGCCGCCGACGAAGCCCACGGCCGTATCGACCGCCGGATCTTTTTTGACGATGTCAACGAATTGCGTCAGCTTCTGCTGCATCAGCTGAAACGAGGTATGCTGATCGGCCCGGATCACCCCTCTCAAAAGGCCAGTGTCCTGCTGCGGTACAAATCCCTTCGGCACGACGCGGTAGAGGTGGAAATTCAGATAGAGCGTCGCGCCCAGCATCAGCATCACCAGAAGCGGGTGGCGCAGCGCTATGCCAAGCGTCCAGCGGTAGCCGTTCAGCATCGCCTCGAAGACGCGTTCGCTGATCCGGTAGACCCGCCCATGCCGCTCGCCTCGTTCGCTGCGCAGCAGTACGGCGCACATCATCGGCGTCGTCGTCAGCGAAACCACGAGCGAGATCGCAATCGCGATCGTCACCGTCATGGCGAATTCGCGAAACAGCCGTCCGATCAGCCCGCCCATCAGGAGGATCGGGACAAAGACCGCGACCAGCGATACGCTCATCGACAATACGGTAAAGCCGACCTCGCGCGCGCCAAGCAGCGTGGCCTCCATTCGAGGCATGCCCGCGTCCATGTGACGGGAGATGTTTTCCAGCACGACGATGGCGTCGTCGACCACAAATCCGGTGGCGACCGTCAGCGCCATGAGTGAGAAGATGTCGAGGCTATAACCCAGCACATACATCACGGCCAGCGTCGCCACCAGCGACACCACGACGGCCGTGACCGGAATGAGCGTGGCGCGCGCATTGCGCAGGAATGCGAACACGACGAGGATCACGAGAGCTACGGCAATGAGCAGCGTGATTTCAACGTCCCTGAGCGAGGCGCGGATCGTCATCGAGCGGTCGACCGCAAGGTTGATGTCGATCGCGGGCGAGACGGAGGCCTTGAGTTGCGGCATCACCGCCTTCACCCGGTCGACCATCTGGATGATGTTGGCGCCCGGCTGCCGGTACACGATCATCATCACGGCCGGCTTGCCATTGGAGAGGCCGAGCGTGCGCACGTTTTCGACCGAGTTGACGACCTCGCCGACGTCAGACAACCGCACCGGCGCGCCGTTGCGATAGGCGACGATCAGCGACTTGTAGTCCTCGGCCTTGGTGGCCTGGTCGTTGGAATAGACCTGGTAGCGCTGGCTGTCGACGTCGATGCCGCCCTTCGGGCTGTGCGCATTGGTCGAGGCAAGCGCGGCGCGAACGTCCTCGAGGCCAATGCCGTATTTGTAGAGCGCGGGCGGCAGCAGTTCGACACGCACCGCGGGCGGCGAGCCGCCCTGGACAGATACCTGGCCGACACCTTCGATCTGCGACAATTTCTGCGCAAGGATAGTGGAGGCGGCGTCGTAGAGGCCGGCGGGCATCAGCGTGTCGGATGTCAGCGTATAGATCAGGATCGGCGCGGCAGCCGGATTGAGCTTGCGGTAGGTCGGATTGCTCCGAAGGCTGGACGGCAGATCGGCGCGAGACGCGTTGATCGCGGCCTGCACGTCGCGTGCGGCGCCGTTGATGTCGCGGCCGATCTCGAATTGCAGGACGACGTTCGCGGAGCCGAGGTTGCTCGTCGAGGTCATCTCGGTGACATTGGCGATCTGGCCGAGATGGCGCTCGAGCGGGCTTGCGACCGTGATTGCGACGTCCGCCGGGCTCGCGCCGGGCAAAGTTGCCTGCACAAAAATGGTCGGGATGTCGACGTCCGGCAACGGCGAGACCGGCAGCTTGAAATACGCGATCGCGCCGGCCACCACCAGTCCGAATGACAACAGCGTGGTTGCCACCGGCCGGCGAATAAAGGGAGCAGAGAGGTTCATCACATGCGCGATCGTCGTTGCCGGTCAGCTTCTATCTGGCAACGCCGCGTAACAAAAGCAGCATAATGTAACAGGGGGCTGCCACACGCCCGCCTCAAATCAAGGCCTTGACATGGCTGGTTTCGTCCTAGTGCCCACTTTCCGAAGTTCGTGCTCCATCGCAGCGCCCACCTTCACGAACTTCGGAAAGTCATGGGCTACTCACAAATTTATTGATTCTAGTACCGCTTTATCGATCTGAAGTCCCTGATCGAATTCGCCGCTTGTG
>NZ_DAHUXJ010000046.1 GCF_027307225.1 Bradyrhizobium sp.
GGAATGCGGCGAGCGCGGCATGAACCTGTCGATGGTCAACCTCGGCGGCGGTTTCCCGACCAAGTACCTGAAGAATGTGCCGACGGTGAAAACGTACGGCAACGCTATCTTTAAAGCGCTGCGCAAGCATTTCGGCAACCGCATCCCAGAGACCATCATCGAGCCGGGCCGCGGCATGGTCGGCAATGCCGGCACCATCGAGGCTGAAGTCGTCCTCGTTTCGAAGAAGAGCGAAGAGGACGACGTTCGCTGGGTCTACCTCGACATCGGCAAGTTCGGCGGCCTCGCCGAGACCATGGACGAGTCGATCCGCTATCCAATCCGCACCCCGCGTGATGGCGACGCCCTGGCACCATGCGTGCTGGCGGGGCCGACCTGCGATTCCGCCGACGTGCTGTATGAGAAGGAGCCCTACATGCTCCCGGTCAGCCTGGAAATCGGCGACAAGGTGCTGATCGAGGGCACCGGGGCCTACACCTCGACCTACTCGTCGGTGGCCTTCAACGGCATCCCGCCGCTCAAGACCTACCATATCTGATCTGGCTTCTTTGAAAGCCTGAGACAACTGGGGGCCGGTGCGCCGGCTCCCTCCCTGACATTGCCGATTTGGACAACGCAGCCGCGGGCGTGCCGCGCTCGCGTGATCGCCCGTCCGGGCTTTCACAGCATCGTCACTACGATGCTGTTGGTCGCGCTGAGCATCCTGATCGTCAAGGACATCATCACGCAGCGGTCGGGGCTCCCCGCCCCGCCCGCCCTGACGTGACATGGCATTCGTCCTGATATAAATGGCCGTTAATCGCGTGAAATCCGAGGTCGAGGTTCCATGTCCCGCCGTCTTATTTCCACTGGCTCGCCGTTTGAAAAGACCGCCGGCTATAGCCGCGCCGTCGTCGACGGAGATTTTGCCTTCGTGGCCGGCACCACCGGCTACGACTACGCCACCATGACCATGCCTGCGGACGTCACGAGCCAGACGCGAAACTGCTTCAAGACCATCGAAGCGGCCTTGAAGGAAGGCGGCTTCGCCATGACCGATATCGTCCGCGCGACCTACTATCTCACCGACGTCAGGAACGCGGATGCGCATTTTGCGGTCTGCGGCGAAGTCCTCGGCGACATCAGACCAGCGGCCACCTTGCTGGTCGTCGCCGGCCTCTTGAAGCCCGAGATGAAGGTCGAGATCGAAGTGACCGCCAAGCGGCGCAGCCCATAAAGCGGCGCAGCTCCTAAGTCCCCTGCCTTACCCGCTAGTGGAGTGGATTTGACATTCGCTACCCTACCTGGCCGCAAGTTCGCAAAGCGAATGTCAAATCCGAAACTCCACTAGAATCTTACATTTTGCTAGTGGTCCTTTAATTCTAACATTCGCAAAAGTGCCGCCGAGAAGGTGTGCGAATGTTAGAATTGGACCACTGGCACTTTTCCGGAGAGCCCCATTCCATGAGCCCCGCCTCGCAAATCTACGCGAAGATCACCGGCCCCATCGTCATGGTCGGCTTCGGCTCCATCGGCAAAGGCACGCTGCCGATGATCGAACGGCATCTCGATTACGATAAGTCGCGCATCACCGTGATCGATCCCAAGGACGAGGGCCGCAAGGCGCATTGCGAGAAGCACAACGTACGCTTCATCCAGAAGGGCCTGACCAAGGACAATTACCGCGAATTGCTGACCCCGCTGCTCACTGACGGCGGCGGCCAGGGCTTTTGCGTCAATCTCTCGGTCGATACCGGCTCCACCGACATCATGGAGCTCTGCAACGAACTTGGCGCTCTCTATATCGACACCGTCAACGAGCCTTGGCTCGGCTTCTATTTCGACTCGTCGAAGGGCCCGGAAGCACGCTCCAACTATGCCCTTCGCGAAGTGACGCTGGCCGCCAAGAAGGCGCGGCCTAAGGGCTCGACGACGGCAGTCTCCTGCTGCGGCGCCAATCCCGGGATGGTCTCCTTTTTCGTCAAGCAGGCGCTCCTCAATGTCGCTGCTGATCTAAAGCTCAATGCCCCCAAACCGAAGACCACGGCGGAATGGGCGGACCTGATGCGGCAGGCTGGCATCAAGGGCATCCACATCGCCGAGCGCGACACCCAGCGCTCCAGGTCGCCGAAAGAGCCTGATGTCTTCGTCAACACCTGGTCGGTGGAAGGCTTTCTGTCGGAAGGCGTGCAGCCGTCCGAACTCGGTTGGGGCACTCATGAGAAATGGATGCCCGACAATGCGCGCACCCACGAAGCGGGCTGCGGCGCCGCCATCTATCTGATGCAGCCCGGCGCCAACACGCGCGTGCGCACCTGGTGCCCGACCCGCGGCGCGCAGTACGGCTTTCTCGTCACCCACAACGAATCGATCTCGATCTCCGATTATTTCACCGTGCGTGACTCATCAGGTACGGCGATCTATCGGCCGACCTGCCATTATGCCTATCATCCGGCGGATGATGCGGTGCTGTCGCTGCATGAAATGTTCGGCCGCGCGGCGAGGATGCAGGCAAAGCACCACATCCTCGACGAGAACGAAATCGTCGATGGCATCGACGAGCTCGGCGTACTGCTGTTCGGCCATGACAACAATGCCTACTGGTACGGCTCGCAACTCTCCATCGAAGAAACCCGCGAACTCGCGCCCTATCAGAACGCCACCGGCCTGCAAGTGACCTCTGCCGTGCTCGGCGGCATGGTGTGGGCGCTGGAAAACCCAAACGAAGGCATCGTCGAAGCCGACGAGATGGATTACGACCGCCTGCTCGAAATCCAGATGCCGTATCTCGGTCCGGTGAAAGGTTACTACACCGACTGGACACCGCTTACCGATCGCCCCGGTCTGTTTCCGGAGGACATCGACCAACGCGATCCGTGGCAATTCAGGAACGTTCTGGTGCGGTGACCAAGAAAGCTGCGACCAGCTTAACCGGTCATCCCCCGCGCATGCGGCACATCCAGTAAGCCGTGGCGGCTGTAATGGTCCGAGACGCCAGTGTTTACCGGATCGCCCGTCTTCGCGGGGGATGACAACAAGGCCGTTTCTACTTCTTCTCCATCGGAGGGGCGATCTTTTCCGGTGGCGCGGGTGGAAGCGCGGCCCTGGCTCCCTCGCTTTGCGCCTGCGCGTCAGGACGTGCCGGCTCGGGCGCCGGCGTCGTCGGGCGCGTGCCGCCGGGCTTGGATTCGGCAGGCTTGTCATTCGTCGGGGGCGTGGGCGTCCCCTGCAACGGCGGTGTGGCCTGCGCGAGGCGAATGCGGATGTGCCGGTTGTGGTGCGGGGTGGAAGCGACCGCAAAGCCGGTCAGCGACAGTCCGGTCACCAGCATGGCCGATGCGACAAAAAAATCCGCCCGGCGCTTTCGATCGTTCAACATCGCTTTCACCCAACGATAAGTTCGTGGGCGTTAACGGCCGCTTGAACGCGTTGTTCCGCGGAACCTGAACGGGAACTCGGACGCATTCAGAGCGTCAAAAGCCCGGCCTCGCCATCCTCGGCCGCGAAGGCAAGCAGCGTACCCCTGGCGTTCCAGGCAAGCCCTGCGATGGCCGCGCCGCCATTTTTGTGAACCAGGATTTCCGCGCCATCGCTCAGGCGCACCATCAGCACGGTGCCGTCCTCATAGCCGGAAACGAGAATGGCCTGGTCCGGGTGACAAGCGACCGCGGTGACGCGCGACTTCAACGGCGCCACCATCGCCGGCTCCTTGCCCATCGGGCCGTCCTTGCTCGCAAACGGCCACATGATGACCATGTCCGCACCCGACGTCGCGAGAGACTTGCCGCCGGCGCTCCACGCGATCGAGCGCACGCGGCCGGGATAGCCGGTCATGCGCATGTGCCTGTTATCCGAAAGCCGCCAGCCATGCAGCGCCGGCTCGTGCATCGCCGTCACCAGAAATTTGTTGTCGGGGCTGAAGGTCACGGCCAGGTGCGAGCCCGCCCATGGCAGAAACTCCGGCTGGCCTGCCATGTTGGGAAACCACAGCGTCACACCGTTGTAATGCGCGACGGCGAGTCTCAAGCCCTTCGGCGCAAACGCAAGCCCGCCGACGGTCGACGGCACCTCAAGAGATTTCTCCTGGTCCTTGCCGCCGCGGACAAAGGCGGTCTTGCCCGCCGACCAGGCAAACGCGCCATCGGCGTGAAGCGCCACATTGTCGATCCAGCGCCGCTTGGCATCGGTCGCAAGCACCGTCACCTCGCCCCTGGCGTCGAGCGAAGCGATCTTGCTGTCATCGCCGCCAGTGACGAGACGCTTCCCGTCGGACGTGGCGCACAGGATGCCGCCACCATGCACCGCGACGGCGGCAGGTCCGCCCTCTTCCGCGACCACGAAGATATTTTCCTCCGAGCCGACAAAAGCCGCTGTCTGCCCAAGGAAATGCACGGCGCTGACGGGCGCACCAATCGAAATCGCACGCACCTTGTCGGTGACGGAAACAATGGAGGCGGATTCACCCGGATCGAACTCGGTCATCGCGTAACGATGCAGCTCTCAAAGCCTTCGCGGATCGCCGCTTCCGGCAACTCGCGACCGATGAAGACAAGCCGGCTCTTGCGTGGCTCGCCGTCCTTCCACGGCCTCTGGTGGTCGCCCTCCAGCATCATGTGCACGCCCTGGAATACGTAACGGTCGTCATCATCGCTGAAGGCGAGGATGCCTTTCGAGCGCAGGATCTTCTGACCCTCGGTCGCCACCAGGTTTTGCAGCCATGGCATGAACCTGGAGGGATCGAGCGGCTTGTCCGAGCTGAGCGACAGCGATTGCATATCCTCGTCGTGATAGTGCTTCAGGCCGTGACCATGCTCGTGATCATGGTGGTCGTGATGACCGTGATCATGGTGATGGTGATCATGGTTATGGTCGTGATCATCCTCTTCCAGAAAATCCGGCTCGATTTCCAGGATGCGATCGAGATCGAACGCGCCGCGCTCCAGCACATCCGACAGCGCGACCTTGCAGCGCTCGGTGTGATGCAACTTGGCGTAAGGATTGATACCCCTGATCCGCGCCTCGACTTCGGCGAGTTCAGGCTTCGAGACAAGGTCGGTCTTGTTGAGCACGATGACGTCGGCAAACGCGATCTGGTTCTTGGCTTCGGGCGCGTCCTTCAGGCGGTCGCTCAGCCATTTGGCGTCGGCTACCGTCACCACGGCATCGAGCCGCGCGTTCTTCTGCACGTCCTCATCGACGAAGAAGGTTTGCGCGACCGGCGCGGGGTCGGCGAGCCCCGTGGTCTCGACAATGATCGCGTCGAACTTGCCCTTGCGCTTCATCAACCCGTCGAGGATGCGCACGAGATCGCCGCGCACCGTGCAGCAGACGCAGCCGTTGTTCATTTCGAACACTTCCTCATCGGCGCCGATGATCAGGTCGTTGTCGATGCCGATTTCGCCGAATTCATTGACGATCACCGCATATTTCTTGCCATGCGGCTCAGACAGAATCCGGTTGAGCAAGGTCGTCTTGCCGGCGCCGAGATAGCCGGTCAGCACCGTCACCGGGATTTTTTCAGACGAAGATTGCTCGGCCATTCCTAATCTCCTGGCGTTTGGCGGCTTGGCCTCGCGCCGCTTGCCGCTGGCGGCGGAAGCGCAAACGCGCTCGCTCTTGGTGTTTCTGG
>NZ_DAHUXJ010000056.1 GCF_027307225.1 Bradyrhizobium sp.
TGATGCACCGCCGCCCCATCCCCGAGCTCCTCAAACCGCCGCCGCCGCGTGCCCCAGACCAGCCCGGATTTGAGTTCGGGCTGGCCGCAACACGCGCAGTGCAGCGACGTCGAAGGTTCCGCGCAGCCGCTTTCCCTGCGCACGCCGCATAAAGCAGAAATCGTGCCGGACGGTCGTGCGGCCGCCGTGGCCGTCTATTTCTGCGGCCTCGCGCTACTCTATTTCAAGCGGCGCGACCTGCTGTTTCCGGTACCGCCGCCGAAGCAATTCGTGCGACTACGCGGCGGCGTGCACGAAAACCTCGACGATTTCGGGGCCATCGAGACCGCGCATCACTTTATCGGACGGAATATTCGCCGAAATAACCTGCTATGATCGGCCGTCATCTGGCGTGTCTTAGGGGGATGGACGCATGAGCACTCATGGGCCGATGCCGCGGTCGGCGTGGATCTTTCCGGCACTGTCGGCGCTGCTCTTTGCCGGCGTCACGGCGCTTGGCTATTCGTTTGCACCTTCGCCGCCGGGTTGGCTGTTTGCGGCGTTGTTGCTTGTGATCCTGTTCGGCACGGTCTTTGCGGCCGTGCATCACGCCGAGATCGTCGCGGAGCGGATCGGCGAACCGTTCGGCACGCTGCTGCTCACGCTCGCCGTCACTATCATCGAGGTCGCGCTGATCGCAACCATGATGCTTGGCGAGAAAGCCGTGACCACGCTCGCGCGCGATACGGTTTTCGCCGTCGTGATGATCGTCTGCAACGGGTTGGTTGGCGTCTGCATTCTGGCCGGCGGCCTGCGTTACCGGGAGCAGGACATTCAGGTGAGCGGGTCTAGTCTCTACCTGAGCGTCCTTTCGGTACTTGCCACCATCACGCTGATCATGCCGAACTATACGTTGACCACGCCAGGACCGGTTTATTCGGCAGGCCAGCTCGGCTTTGTCTCGGTCGTCACCATTCTGCTCTACGGCGTATTTCTCTATACGCAGACCGTGCGGCACCGGGATTATTTCGTGGTGGATGCCGGGACGAGTACCGACGAAGGATCGCCGGTATCGAACCGGACGATCGTTGTCAGCACCGCTCTTCTCCTGGTCTCGCTGCTCGCCGTCGTGCTGCTCGCCAAGAAATTCTCTCTCGTGGTCGATGCAACCGCTGCGCTGATCGGCGCGCCGCCTGCCTTTGCCGGCATCCTGGTGGCGTTGTTGATCCTGCTGCCGGAAGGGGTGGCGGCCATCGTGGCGGCGCGCAGAAACGATCTTCAGAAGAGCATCAATCTCGCGCTCGGCTCCTCGCTGGCCACGATCGGGCTGACGATTCCGGCGGTGACGATTGCGGCTTACGAACTCGACAAACAACTCGTGCTGGGGCTTCCCACCAACGAAATGGTGCTGCTGGCGCTGACCCTGTTTCTCTGCATGCTGACGCTGGGCGGCGGCCGCACCAACATCCTTTTCGGGCTGGTCCACCTTGTGGTATTTGCAGTATTCGTGTTCCTGGTGTTCGTTCCCTGAATGGGAGAAATGCCGGAAATGGCGGGAGAAAAGCCGAAAATGACGAGTGCCGCGTCCGATGTTCAGGTCGACACCCCGGAGGTGCGCGTGACCCGGTGGCGGCTCGCTCCCGGGACGGCTACCGGACACCACACTCATGAGATGGATTATGTTATCGTCCCGGTCACCGCGGGCGAGATGACCATAGTGGCGCCCAACGGCGATCGCTCGAAGGCCCAGCTAGCGGCCGGCCAGTCATATTTTCGTAAAGCTGGTGTTGAACATGATGTGCTCAACGAAAGTGGGTCTGAGATCGTCTTTCTTGAAGTGGAGTTGAAGCCATAAGCCAGCCGTTTACCGAATTGCCACCGATATGCCTCAAACCTTGGGCATCTGAACCCGCGCGGGAGCGGTTGGCATGCTGAAATTGGCCTCCAAATTTGCGATGGATATTTTGCCGTCGGTGATCGCAACGGTCGTCGGCGCCTATATCGTCAACCATTACATCAACAACAGGACGCCCGCCGCCGCGCCAACCGCCGCCGTGTCAACGGCCGAGCCGAAAAAGGCCGCCTCCAAGGCCGATTCGAAACCCGCCGAGAAATCGGCCGACCTTGGTCGTATCCACGAGCCGGGTGTCCGGGCGAAGGGCATTTCAGAAAAGTCGATCACCGAAAAGTCGGCGGCCGAGAAGGCTTCCGTTGAGAAGGCCTCCCCCGAGAAAGCTGCCGAGAAGGCCGATCGTCCTGCCGAGACCGCCAGTATTCCTCCGGTGGCGCCGGCGGAAACGCGCCGCCACCCGGTTGAGAAGCGCGAGAAAGCCGCTTCCAGGCCCAACCCGACCCCAGCCGCCGAGCCGGTGGTTGCTGCGCCCGCTACCGCTCCGGCCGAGGCGACGCCGGACGCCAATGATCTGGCGCGCGCGGCGATCGAGCGCCTGCGTGGTACGGATCCCGCTCCGCACGTCCAGGACGCAGCCCGGATGCCGGAGCCGGCCAAGCCGGTGGAACCGCCTCGTGTCGTAGCCGCACCGTCCGCGCCTGTGCCGGCGTCGGTTCCGGTGGCGACTGCCCCGTCGCTCCAGCCCCTGCCGCCCCCGATCCTGGTGTCGGCTCCGCCCGCCGCCGATGCGAAGCCGCCGGTGGCACGAAATGACGACCCGAATCGTCCGACGCCGCCGGCCGATATTCCCGATCCGCATCCGCCGTTGGATTTGCGGGCCGATGCGGCTGCGGATCAGTCTGCGCCGAAGCGGCCACTTGCCGACGTGTTCTCGGCGGCAAAGTCGATGTTCAATTCGGTATTGCCGAAGCCCCAACAGTGAGTTGAGCACGGGTTGCCTGACTTGAGGCGGCGCGCTGGCGCCGCTCACAAATCATTTCAGAATGTTGCGTAATTCTCGCCCGGTTTGCCGCCGACGCGGGCAAAGGCGGACCGTGCGGCCTCGTCTTTCGGATGCAGGTTGATCGCGCGGCCATAGGAGCCGGCGGCCTTGACCTTGTCGCCGAGGCGCTCATAGGCGAGCCCGCGGCTCATCCAGGCCTGGACGTTTTGCGGATCGTCCTGCACGGCTTCGTCGAGGTCGGCGGAGGCTTCCTTTGCCTTTCCGAGCGCCAGATAGCTCAGGGCGCGGCCGAGCAGCGGCTCGAACTGTTGCGGCGCCAGACCGTTGGCCGTTGAAAAATCCTCGATCGCAAACTGGTGCTGCTTCTCGCCCTGATAGAGCAGGCCGCGGTTGTAATAGGCATCCGCATCGTCGGGACGCAGCGCGATCGCCTTGTTGAAGTCGTCGAGCGCTTGCGCCGCTTCGCCGCGCGCCTTGTGGACCAGCCCGCGGCCGAGCCAGGCGGGCGCATAGTTGGCATCGAGTGCCAGCGCCCGTTCATAATCGGACATCGCCTGGTCGAGCCGTTTGGTCTTGCGGTAGATCTGACCGCGATTGGCGAAGGCCTGACCGTAGTTTGAATCGAGGCTGATCGCCTTGTTGAAGTCGGCCAGTGCCTCGTCGGTTTTTCCGGCCTGCGCCAGCACCGATCCGCGCATGTTGTAGGCCTGCGGGTTATCGGGGTTGTTCTTGATGGTTTCGCTGAGCGAAGCGATGTTGGCCGAGGAGGTGATTTGCGCGGGCTCCTCCCTGGGTTCGGGGGACGGCGTCAGCGATCCCAGCGTCATGGAGCAGCCGCCAAGCGCGATCGCGGCCAATATAGTCAGCGCGGACGCACGGAGGCCCTGGCGCAAATTTCCGGAAAGGACTCCAGCCATCGGGACGGTCATCGTGCGGGATACTCACGCGCTTACCTGCTTACTGGTAACCCGACGCCGAACGAATTGCATCGGCCAAATGACAGTCCAGTGCCTACTTTCCGAAGTTCGTGCACCACCTCAGCCCGCGCCTTTGACGAACTTCGGAAAGTCATGGCCACTGGCAAACTTATTTGAAGTTCCTGAACCGAATTCGCCGCTTGTAGTGCAGGAACTTCAAATACGCGGCACTACGCGGAAAGCCGGAACGGAAACAAAATAAAACGCGGGCCGAATGACCCGCGTTATCAAATTCCTGTTCGAAGTCGGATCAGCGCGGTCCGCGTGGACCACCCGGACCGCTGCGGCCGCCACCCGGACCGCCACGATCGCCGCCGGGACCAGCGCCGAACACCGGCTTCGGCTTCATCGGCAGCAGGCCTTCACGTTGCAACTTCTTGCGGGCGAGCTTGCGCGCGCGGCGCACGGCTTCAGCCTTTTCGCGGGCCTTCTTCTCGGAGGGCTTTTCGTAGTGACCGCGGAGCTTCATCTCGCGGAAAATACCCTCGCGCTGCATTTTCTTCTTCAGCGCCTTGAGGGCTTGGTCGACATTGTTATCGCGAACGAGAACCTGCACGCGGCATCCTCTTTCCATTGATCGGATTGGATTCTGGTAAGGTCAAAGGGCTGGCCAAAACGCCTGACTCCCGACCTTTGAGCGGGCGGATGTATCAGACAAAAGGTGCAATGTCCACCTGCGGAAGGAGAATTTCGGCCGCTGCAGGGCTGCCCGACCGCGCAGAATCCGGTGGACGAGCAGGGCGATTTTAGGATCCTGCAACTTTTTCGGCGAATTTCGCGGGGAAGATCGCTAGGGCCTGTCCTCAATTGAGCCAGATGATAGCAGCCGCGAGATGGATTGCGGCGAGGAAATTTCTTGCGGTTTTGTCGTAACGTGTAGCAATGGCGCGATATTCCTTGAGCTTGCAGAAGAAGTTTTCGATGAGGTGAC
>NZ_DAHUXJ010000099.1 GCF_027307225.1 Bradyrhizobium sp.
TGCGAGATCAGCGTGCTTCAGCGCCAGTGTCTCGGCCGCCGCATCGACGACCCCAAAAAGCTCCGAAACGAAATCGCAGCATGGCAACGACGGCGAAATAAAACCCGAGCCCGCATCAAATGGATGTTCACAACCGACAAAGCCCGCGCCAAACTCGGCCGCGCCTATCCAACGACCGTCAAAGAGTCAAAACCACTGTGACGAACCACTAGCGCCTTAAATTCAAACCACCTGCCGCATCTGCCTGCCGACATCCTGCGAGGGCGTCTGCTGTGGCCGGTAGGCGGCTTGCGCATCCGCCATGCTGCCGCGCCGCAGGTTGCGGGCCTGCGGGACCCGCTGGGCTTCGGCGATCAGGTGCGTGACAAAGATCGGGTCAGGCGCCCAGCGGAACCAGCGCCGGCGGGATCGCCGTTCCACGAAGGGGGCTGACGGCACCAAGGCGCGGCTGGCGGGTTTTCTCGCCGCCGCAGCAGCAGCAGCAGCGTCGTCGATGACCGGCTCTGTTCGATCGTTGTTGAACACCGGTGGTGCCTTCCCTGCTGACTGTCACATTTTGGGACAATAGGTCCCGTGTTACAGTTTCTCTCGCAAGGGCCATGCCGGTCCGGACTTTTCTGTATCCGGGGACGAACCAAAGCGGGTTTTCACAATTTTTATGAACTCACCATAAGGTTTAGGGGTGAGCGGCCTATCCTGGTGGCCAGAGAATCAGTCCATCCTGTCCCGAATCGAGGCGATCGTGAACGAAAGTCTTCCCCCGGCCGATAGAATTCTCGCCTCCCTCGGCCAGGCCGCCTTTGTCTGGGATATCGCGACCGACCGGATGATCTGGAGCGAGCATGTCGCCGCGGTTTT
This sequence comes from Bradyrhizobium sp., assembly GCF_027307225.1. Taxonomy (GTDB): domain Bacteria; phylum Pseudomonadota; class Alphaproteobacteria; order Rhizobiales; family Xanthobacteraceae; genus Bradyrhizobium. Next base: position 859 of record NZ_DAHUXJ010000099.1, read on the forward strand.
TCCCGATATCCCGCCTGAGCGGCTCGCTACGGCCGCGGAGTTTTCCAACCTGATCGAGCCGCAGCGCGCGGTTCGCTCCGATGCGCTCGTGCCGTCGCCGGCCGCGCAGAGCGGCGAGGGCGCGCCCTACCGGATCGAATACGGCGTGCGGGCGAATACGTCGGCGCAAGTGCAATGGATCGAGGAGACCGGCTGCTGGTTTGCCGGCCCCGATGGCAGGCCGCTTCGCGCCCAGGGCATTGTCCGCATCAACAACGAGCGCCATGCCCGCGACGAGCAGCTCGTCAAGCTGTCGCAGAACGATCCGCTGACCGGCGAACTCAACCGCACGCATCTGATCGCATCCTTGGCCGAGATCATCGAGGAAGCCGTGCGCTTCCGCACCAATTGCGCCTTCATGCTGATCGGCATCGACCATCTGGCGCGCATCAACGACGCTTTCGGCTTCGATGTCGCGGACGCCGTGATTTCCGAAGTGGCAGGACGCATTCGCACGCGGCTGCGCGGCTGCGATGTGCTCGGCCGCTTTTCCGGCAACAAGTTCGGGCTGGTCCTGAAGAACTGCACTGTCGACGACATGAGCGTCGCGGCAGAGCGGTTTCTCGCCGCGATCCGCGATGAAGTGGTGCCGACCAGGTCGGGCCCGGTTTCGATCACGGCCTCGATCGGCGGCGTCGCGGTGCCGCGCTATGCGCGCAGCGCCGATGAAGCGATCAACCGCGCGCAGGAAACGCTGGAAGCCTGCAAGAGCCGCCGCGCCGGTTCGTTTGCGCTGTGGCGTCCGAACGTCGAGCGCGAGGCGCAGCGCCGCGTCAACATCCGCGTCACCGACGAAATCGTCACCGCGCTCAACGAGCGCCGCATCACCATGGCGTTCGAGCCGGTGGTCGGCGCGAAGGCGCGCGACGCCGCCTTCTACGAGTGCCTGGTCCGCATGGAGCAGGACGACGGGCAGGTGCTGCTCGCGCCCGACATCGTGCCGGTCGCCGAGCGGCTCGGGCTCATTCGGCTGGTCGATCACCGCGTGCTGGAACTCGTGGTTGCCGAACTTGCGGCGTCGCCGGCGACCCAGCTCAGCCTCAACATCTCGCCGGACACCACCATGGATCCGGACTGGTGGACCTCGATCGAAACGCTGATGCACGCCCATCCCGGCGTCGGCGAGCGGCTGATCGTCGAGATCACCGAGACGGTGGCGATCCAGGACGTCGATGATGTCCGCGGCTTCGTCACGCGGCTGAAGAATTTCGGCAGCCGCATTGCGATCGACGATTTCGGTGCCGGCTACACGTCATTCCGCAACCTGCGCAAGCTCGGCGTGGACATCGTGAAGATCGACGGCGCGTTTGTGCAGAACATCGCGCGCATCCCCGACGACCGCGCCTTCGTGCAGACGCTGATCGATCTGGCGCGGCGCCTCGACATCAAGACCGTCGCCGAATGGGTGCAGGACGAGGAAGCAGCAACCATGCTGCGCGATTGGGGCTGCGACTACATTCAGGGCCGCCTGATCGGGCTCGCCTCCTCGCAGCGGCCATGGCAGCAGCCGGCCACGACGGTGTTGCCGGCGGCGGGGTAGGGTAAGGGGCTTCGCGCAAAAATGTGCACTCGCGGGGACTTGCGACCCGGCGCCTTGGCTATACGCAAACAAGGTCCAGCCTCCTCAAGCGGTATATATCCCTCGCAAATTATAGGCCAATTTTGTGTAACTCATTGTATTTACTTAGATTGATTTAGAACATAACGGGAACAAAAATATTGACCATACGCGCCATTGCTCGTAAGATTTTGTTCGGGGGTTTACCCCACAAAGAAGTGGGACTAACCCATGCAGTTCACACCGGGCCAGTTGCGCGAAACGATCGGGATTTCCGTGGAGACCTTCCGCCACTGGAAACGTGTGCTTCCGCCGTTTGCTCATCGTAAACGCTACATTCCCTGTTTCACCATTGGCGACCTCTTGGCCGGGCGAATCTTGCGCAGCCTGACCGAAGGATGCGGCGTTCGGGTGGGGCATCTGGCGAAAGTGTCTCAGGAGATTGTTCGTGCCTGCAACGTCACGCCTTGGGCTGCCTTGGAAGACAAGACCCTGGTCATCGACTTGGCTAAGGGGACGTGCCGTCTTTCGAAGAACTATCAGCAAAACGAAAGCGCCGATTTCGTTCTTTTATGCGCGATGAATCCCATCACGCATGAGTTACGCGATACGCTGTTGCGGTCGCGCCCATCGACCGATCAACACAACCTGTTTCTCTCTCCGGTCAAGCTCGGGCGAGATACGCCTGTTCGCAGGAGAGCAACGTGACCGACGTCCGACCGCTTTCATCTGCATGGAAGGATCGGCTCGGCTTGGGCGGCCGGCGCGCTCCGGAATTCTATGAAAGCGCGGGCGCGGTCGTTGACACGCCGCACGCGCTTGCCATCCGATCCGCGCTCGATGATCTTGGCCTGTCAGGCGTGCTGTGTGTTCAGGGCGTGCCGACGATCGCCGTTCTTACCGTCGATCACTACGATGCCGCGCGCATTGTAGACATTCACGGAGCGCTTTGGAATCAAGGGCTCGCCAGCCTTCTGCTCGTCGTCGCAGGTGACACCGTGCGTGCATTTTCGCTCGCGCGAACGCCCCAAAAGGATTTGGGTGACGAGTTCGACCGGCGTTGCCTGATTGCGACGCTGGAAGCGACCGCGGACGCGCTGGAAATTCGTAATCTCATTTATGGTGCGGAATCCGGACGTTTGTGGAGGCAGCATGCGGAATATTTTGATGCCAAGGAGCGGATTGACGAGGTCCTCCTCGAAAATCTCAACGCATCACATCAGGCTCTCTGCAAAACCAAGCTGTCTTCCGACGCGGCGCAGGCCTTGCTCATCCAGGCCATGTTTATCGCCTATCTCGAAGACCGGGATATTATAACGGCAGAGTATTTTCAGGCGGCCACGCGTAATAGGGTCGATAGCTTCACTGCATTGCTCCAAACGAAGGACGTGAAGCTCCTAAAGTCGCTGTTCGCCACGTTGCGGGACGACTTCAATGGCGATCTTTTCGTGGCGCCATGCTCTTTTGAATCCCCTTCGAAAGCCCCGACAGTTATAGAAGCTCATTTGGATGTGCTTGCGCGGTTTCGAAGCGGTCGCGAACAGATGGCCAAGGGCGGACAGTTTCGCTTTTGGGGTTACAATTTTCGTTATATCCCGATCGAACTTGTAAGTGCCGTCTATGATCGTTTCCTCGGCGAACGCGAGGAAGAGCGAAAGGCGCAGGGCGCGTACTACACGCCCATGTTTCTTGCCGATACCGTTGTATCGCAAGTGTGGGACTTGCTGCCTTCTGCCACCAAGGAGAAAGGACACTTTCTCGATCCGGCGTGTGGCTCGGGCGTTTTTTTGGTGCGCTCGTTTCAGCGCCTGTGCGAAAATTGGCGCGCAACCCACAGCCCACGAACCATTCGCTGGGACAGCTTGCTCGCAATCCTGCGTCGTGTTCACGGATGGGATGTGAATGGTAGCGCCGTGCGTGTTGCAGTCTTTTCGCTTTATGTAGCGCTTCTTGAAGAGGTCTCGCCGCCGGATATTCGCGCGCTCATAAAACGTGGAAAGCTGCTGCCGGAGCTTTGGGAAAAGAACCTGATTTGCCGGGATTTTTTCATAGACCCGCAACAAACCCCGTCCTTCGAAGTAATTATCGGCAATCCGCCATGGACCAGCAGGCGCGGCCCGAACAGGGCTTCGCTTCGGTGGGCAGAAAAAAACAAGCTGCCGATGCCGAGCGGCGAGGATGCGTGGGCGTTTGTCTGGAAGGCGCTCCGGCACCTACGCCCGGACGGTATTGTTGCCTTTCTTCTTCCGGCAATGGGATTTTTGCATAACCACGCAGCGAACTCGCTTGCCGCGCGAAAGCAACTGATTGCCGAGAGCACGATCCGCAGAGTCATCAACTTTGCAGATTTGCGCTTTCAGCTTTTTGACGGTGCGATCCGTCCGGCAGCACTGATGATATTGGGAAGCAAACGCGTCCCTGCTATTCCTTACCGTTTCGACTATTGGACCCCGAAGGCCGATCTAAATCTCCAACTGAAGCGAATGATAACGCTCAGTAGCGCGGATAGAATCTCTCTCAGTTCCACCGTCGCAGAACGTGATGGGCTGGCTTTCAAGCATCGTCTATGGATGCGCGAGCCGGATGCAAAGCTCTTCAGCTACTTCTCCAAACTGCCCGCCCTCGGTGCGCTCATCAAGGATTTTGGCGGGCTCAAGCGCCGTAGCTTAGCCATTGAAGGACAATGGGTTATCGGACAAGGCTACCAGCCCTTCCATGGATTGGCAGAAGAAGGCTCATCCTCTTCCTATTCGATGAGCAAATTTGTCGGCAAATTGCCCGATTTACCGATCGCCGCCTTCCAGCGCTTGGGGCAACCCATCGCACATTTGACTCCTTCACCTTCAAAGCGGGTGCGCCGAAAAGGATTTGAGGCCGGCTTCTCCGGCCCTCGAATTCTGATACCGCGAGGTGTCGAGACAACGCAGACGCGTCTTCGCGCAGCTTACACCGAAGAGGCGCTGACCTTTCAGCACATTATTCAAGCGATCACGGTTCCACCCAACGAGGAAGGTCGGGGCAAGCTGTTGACGGCTATTTTGAACAGTCGCGTCGCCATCTGGTTTGCGTTTCACGGTACGGCTTCCTTTGGCGCCGAGCGTCCGGAGGTGCAGCAGGCAGAATTGCTGAATCTGCCTTTCCCCACCTTCAATGATCTGCCCGAGCCAGATAGAGCGGCCGATGCAGCCAAGCAACTTATCGCGCTGATCGACCGAGAGGTTCAGAAGGCAAGAGGCCCCTTTGCGCATCAGCAGGACAACGACGCCGTTCTGTCCGAGATCGACAATCTTGCCTACCAGTACTTTTGCCTCTCCAAGGACGAGACGATTCTTATCGAAGATACCGTCGAACGTATCGTTCCCGCCATCCAGCCACACCAAGGGAATTATCCGGATTTATGGAAGGCTCCGACGGAATCCGAAAGACGAGACTACGCCTCCACGCTCCTGACCCATATCGAATCCTGGCTCCAAAACGGAACGCCGGTTTATGCCGCGCTGGAGGCGATGAATGCTGACCTGGGGGTGCTCCGGCTTAGCTTGGAGACTTCGAAATCTACAGTCGGTTATATTGAAGAAGCCGGACGCGCCCTTCAGGATGTTCTTTCGCGGATATCGCAACATATTAAGCAGCCTCTTGACGGGAATTTTCAGCTCCTACCGGATTTGCGCGTCTTTATTGGCAAGAATCTCTATCTCGTTAAGCCCATGCAGAGACGATTTTGGCTGCGTTCAACGGCCTTGGCAGACGCCGACGCAATAGCGACGGATTTGCAAACGGCCATTGATCTCGATCGCAGCCGGAGCCGCGCTTGATGATTATAGGCGATCCTCAGCTTTGGAAGGATCGCTTCATCACGATTGACGAGCGGCTGCTTACCCGCATTTTGCATTTGTGGGCTGCCTGCCTCGCGCCGCTTCCGCAGCAGCCCGACGAAGACTCCATCACGATCAATCTTGTTCATCTGCTAGGGAAGGATCCCGTTGTTCGGAGCATCTGTCATTGGGTTGAATATCAATACGAGCCGTTCGGGGTTCATCCTAATGGCGCGCGATTTAGTAAGGGAATCATCGATCTCGCGGTGCTGCTTGACTGGGAACGGGAGACGTATCTTCCCTACGAGTGTAAGCGCCTCAACGTCGTTCACAGTGGATCGCGGAACTCGCTTGCCACGCCTTACATTGGCGAAGGCCTGATTCGTTTCGTGACGGAGCAATATGCTGAAGGACTCCCGCTGGGATTTATGCTCGGCTATGTAATTGACGGAGATTTGCCATTTGCCTTGAGGCAAATTCATGCCGCCATCGATGCGCAGAAGGTTTCTCTATTATTGACCGATGGCCCCAACCCAGGAGCGGTCGTTCAGGGTATTGAGCGGTTTGCGACCAGCCATCAGCGTGCCAGCAAATCACAAATTGAAGTGCGACATGTGCTGCTGCCATTTCCAACGGTGCCATCAGGTGTCTCGATGCCTCCTGCGGTATCCGGTCGTTCGGAGGCAAACAATCTTGGTCGCGTGGGCTAAATTTCCGCCGGCATTTGAAGCAAGAATTTGAGACGAGGCAAGGCTGAGCGAAGCTGGATGGCCGCTAGTGGCATGACTTGCTCGAACCGGTTTGGGTCGGGATCGGAATGGACCGCGAACGATACGACGGCTCTGCTTTCAAAGGCCGACGCGGTCAGACCGTTACTGCCTCGTCTCCCTAAGGCATGCGTCAAGAAATTTTTGCCTTGCACCGCCGGGCAAATCATTTGTACGCGCGTCGCGCATCCTGTCCCATCAACTGAGGGGCGGCTCGCGATCGTCACGAGGCGTGCTTGGCCTAGGCCAGCCAGTTCTCCATCTTCAGGCCACGAATACGTTTGAATTCGACGGCATTGGCGGTCACGATAGTGGCGCCGGTCGCGCAGGCGTGGGCGGCGATCAGCAGATCGTTTCCTCCGACAGGCTTTCCAGCCGCTTCAAGTTCCGCTCGAATCCTGCCGTATTCAACATCAGCCGGAACATCGAAGGGGAGCGTATCGATTTCGGCAAGAAGGTCCTCAACCGCTTTCTGCAATCGCGCCGAGCTACTCTTTGCACAGCCATATCGCAGCTCCGCCGCCACGATAATGCTGGTGCAGATATTCTGTTCGCCGTGCTTGGCGATTTGCTTCGCTGCCTTGCCGTGCGGGTTTTTGATCAGGTCGGAAATGATGTTGGTATCGAGCATATAACGGGTCAAAACACGCGCTCCGGAGGCGGCACCGGATCAGCCAGATCGGGAAAGCTCTCGTCGATTGGCTTCATCGATTTGAGCAAGGCAATCAGCCCGCGTTTGCGAACTGGCTCGATCACCAGCCGCTCTCCATCGCGATGCATAATGGCTTCATCACCCGGGAGTTCGAATTCCACGGGAATCCGGACTGCCTGGTTGCGGCCGTTGCGGAATAGTCTGACGTGGCGCTGCTCTGTCACGGTTGTCCCAGCGTTGGCATATGCCCGTAACATATGCCAGAATTGTGGTCGATAGCAAGGCCGCTTTCGTCGTTGTTCAAACGGCTTTGCTCGTCATTCCAATCTGCGCCGTTCAATCGTGCGTAAGATGTTAGCGCGTGATCGCTGATTTTCCGCGGCCAACGCGGTTCTTCCTGTCCGGTCGCCGGGCTAAAAAACTTTCATCTTGCGCCGTCGGGCAAATCATTTGTACGCCTCGCGCCATCCTGTCCCAATGACTGAGGGGCGGCTCGCGATCGCCACGAACGCGGGACAGGACGCGATGGCCGCTGGTCTCCTCGCAAGGCGTGCGAAGGACGGGCGGACGGCGAAGCCGTGTGGTCCTGACGCCCCGACGCTGGCGTCAACTCGCGATGATGCTACGCATTGCGCGGGGATGGTGGCAAGAAAGCCCGGTTCACCAGGGAGAGTACGGAGTAAGCCGTAAAGCCACTCGCGCAGGGAATGCCGGCCTTCGCCGGTGAACCTGTGGTGACTAACTCGTATGCTTTTTTACTTGCATACGAGGCCGCGGGTGCATTGGCGCCCGGCATTCCCTGCGCCCTCGGTACGGAGGGCGGACGGCTTTATGCAGCACCCGGACGCGAAGCGCGCCGCGGGAAGGTGGAGGCGTGTCCCGGACGCGGCGAAGCGCGTCAGCGGTGCGCCGCAGAGCCGGGACCCAGCAATCGAATGATGGAAATCGAACTATGGACCCCGGATCAGCAGCGCATCATCTGATCGGGCCGCGCGCCGCGCAGGCCCGATCATGCTGCGCGGCATCCGGGGAACGAGACCTACTCGCTCTTCGGCTCTTTCGACATGCGGTCGAGGCGGTCCTGCATGTCCTTCATCTGCTTGCGCAGATCGTCGATGTTGTCGTCCGCCGACGGCTCTGCCGCCTTTTCGGAGCCTGTGGAGCGCTGCGGCACGAACGGCTTGAACATCGAGAACGTCTGCTGAAACAATTCCATGTTGCGGCGGACGTGCTCTTCCAGCGGCGCAAACGGCGTTCCGCTGAACGTATCGGTGAGCTGCTTGCGGAATTTTTCCTGCTCGCGCGTCAGCGTGTCGATGGATTGTTCGAGATATTTCGGTACCACCATCTGCATGCTGTCGCCGTAAAAGCGGATCAGCTGCCGCAGGAACGTGGTCGGCAACAGATTCTGCCCGGCCTTGTTCTCCTGTTCGAAGATGATCTGCGCGAGCACCGAGCGGGTGATGTCGTCGCCGGTCTTGGCGTCGTAGACGAGGAAGTCCTCGCCCTCCTTCACCATCGCCGCGAGGTCCTCGAGCGTCACGTAGGTGCTCGTTCCGGTATTATAGAGCCGTCGGTTTGCGTATTTCTTGATGGTGGTGGGCTGGTCTGATTTCGCCATGGGGCTCACACGGAAAGAGCGAAAAACGGGAACCCTGCGGGGTGCCGAAGGGTGAGAGGCAACGCATTGCAGCAAAGGTAAGCATTTTCAATGCGGTTCGGCTACCGTTTTGTGCGGCACGGTTAATCCCAAGGCACGGAGGCGGCTTGAGGAAAGGGCAGCGATCACCATTTTGAGTGCAGTGCCGTTGACATGCCTCAACGACGTTAACAGGATGAGGGACGAGACTGGCCCATCAATTGGCGCCCGCCCGGCCTCATAAAAAGAACCCCAAGCTCAGGAGAAAAACCATGTCAGACGATGTCGTCATCGTCAGCGCCGCCCGCACCCCGGTCGGCAGCTTCAACGGTGCGTTCGCCACCTTGCCGGCCCACAATCTGGGCGCCATTGCCATCAAGGCCGCGCTGGAGCGGGCGGGCGTCGAGCCTGCGCGCGTTTCGGAAGTCATCATGGGCCAGATCTTGACCGCGGCCCAGGGGCAGAACCCGGCCCGCCAGGCCTCGATCATGGCCGGCATTCCGGTGGAGAGCCCGGCCTGGGGCGTCAACCAGCTTTGCGGTTCCGGCCTGCGCACCGTGGCGCTCGGCTATCAGGCGCTCCTCAATGGCGATTCGGACATCGTCGTCGCCGGCGGCCAGGAATCCATGAGCATGGCCCCGCATGCGCAGTATCTGCGCGGCGGCGTCAAGATGGGCGGCGTTGAGTTCATCGACACCATGATCAAGGACGGGCTGTGGGATGCCTTCAACGGCTACCACATGGGCAACACGGCCGAGAACGTCGCCAGGCAGTATCAGATCACCCGCTCGCAGCAGGACGAGTTCGCAGTCTCCTCGCAGAACAAGGCGGAAGCTGCGCAGAAGGCCGGTCGCTTCAAGGACGAGATCGTTCCCGTGACGATCAAGACCCGCAAAGGCGATGTCGTCGTCGATGCCGACGAATATCCGCGCCACGGTGCCACACTGGATGCCATGACCAAGCTGCGCCCGGCCTTCGAGAAGGATGGCACGGTGACGGCCGGCAATGCGTCCGGCATCAATGACGGCGCGGCTGCTCTCGTGCTGATGACGGCCAAGCAGGCGGCCAAGGAAGGCAAGACGCCGATCGCCCGCATCGTGTCGTGGGCGCATGCCGGCGTCGATCCGAAGATCATGGGCACCGGTCCCATTCCGTCCTCGCGCGCCGCGCTGAAGAAGGCCGGCTGGAACATCGCCGATCTCGATCTGATCGAGGCCAACGAAGCCTTCGCCGCGCAGGCCTGCGCAGTCAACAAGGACCTGGGCTGGGATACCTCCAAGGTCAACGTCAACGGCGGCGCGATCGCGATCGGCCATCCGGTCGGCGCATCCGGTGCGCGCGTGCTGGTGACGCTGTTGCATGAAATGCAGAAGCGCGATGCCAAGAAGGGCCTCGCCACGCTCTGCATCGGCGGTGGCATGGGTATTGCGATGTGCGTGGAGCGCAATTGAATCGAGGCGCGTGCAACGCACGCGCCAAAAGAAAGTTCAGTCGCTGCCGATTATATTTCCTTCGCAACCGCACAGGACTCACATAAAGGAAACGCCCGGCTCGCGCCGGGCGTTTTGTTCTGATCGGGCGTTTTGTTCTTGATGTTCGCGAGGCGGCTCGCATAATTCGAAGCGCGTTATAAAAAGCGTCTTCAAAATACCAAGGGAGGTTCCGACATGGCACGTGTTGCATTGGTGACGGGGGGAACGCGAGGTATTGGTGCTTCGATCAGCAAGGCTTTGAAGGCTGCCGGTTACAAGGTCGCCGCGAACTATGGCGGCAACGATGCCGCCGCGGAGAAGTTCAAGGCCGAGAACGCCATTCCCGTTTACAAGTGGGACGTGAGCTCGTTCGAGGCGTCGGCCGCCGGCGTCAAGCAGGTCGAGGCGGATCTCGGCCCGATCGAAGTGCTCGTCAACAATGCCGGCATCACCCGTGACGGCGCCTTCCACAAGATGACGATCGAGCAGTGGAATGCGGTCATCGGCACCAATCTCGGCTCGCTGTTCAATGTCACCCGTCAGGTGATCGAGGGCATGCGGGCGAGGAAGTTCGGCCGCATCATCAATATCTCCTCGATCAACGGCCAGAAGGGCCAGTTCGGTCAGGTCAATTATTCCGCCGCCAAGGCTGGCGACATCGGATTCACCAAGGCGCTCGCGCTGGAAAACGCCAAGGGCGGAATCACCGTGAACGTGATCTGCCCAGGTTACATCAATACCGAGATGGTGCAGGCTGTCCCCAAGGAAGTTCTGGAGAAGAGCATCCTGCCGCTGATCCCGGTCAACCGGCTCGGCGAGCCCCACGAGATCGCGCGCGCCGTGGTCTTCCTGGCGGCGGATGATGCCGGCGCCATCACCGGCTCGACGCTGACGATCAATGGCGGTCAGTATATGACGTGATTGATCCGATGATGTCATTCCGGGATGGTGCGTAAGCACCAGACCCGGAATCTCGAGGTTCCGGATTCGCTCAGTATCATTTCGCGCTCCGGAACGACAGCCGACATGACCTCCCGCACCGCGACCCTGATCGGACTATCCGCGATCCTCATGTGGTCGCTGCTCGCCGTGCTGACGGTCGCGACAGGGACTATCCCGGCGTTTCAACTGGCCGCGATCACCTTTGCGATCGGCGGGCTGGTTGGACTGTCAACCTTCATCGGACGGCCGGAAGCCTTGTCGGCTTTGCGGCAGCCGCCGCTGGTATGGGCGGTCGGCGTCGGCGGGTTGTTCGGCTATCACGCGCTCTATTTTCTGGCGCTGCGCTTTGCGCCACCGGCAGAGGCCGGACTTTTGAATTACCTGTGGCCACTCCTGATCGTGCTGTTCTCGTCGTTCCTGCCCGGCGAGCGATTGGCGCCGCATCACGTCATTGGCGCGCTGGCGGGCCTTGCCGGCACCGTGCTGCTGCTGGCCGGCAACGGCCTGTCGGGGTTCGCTCCCGGCGAGTTGCCCGGTCTGTTTGCGGCTTTCGTCGCGGCTTTTGTCTGGGCGACCTATTCAGTGATGTCGCGGCGGCTCAAGTCGGTACCGACCGATGCCGTCGCCGGCTTTTGTCTTGTCACGGCGCTACTCGCCGCGCTCATGCATGCGCTGTTCGAGCGCACGGTCTGGCCCGAGACGTCAAGGCAGTGGCTTGCCGTGATCGCGCTTGGCATCGGGCCGGTGGGGGCGGCGTTCTACACCTGGGACATCGGCATGAAGCGCGGCGACATTCGCGTGCTGGGTGCCGCGTCCTACGCGACGCCGCTGCTTTCGACCGGGTTACTGATCCTCGCCGGTTTCGCCAAGGCCAGCGCCAACATCGCGATCGCCGCCGTGCTGATCGCGGGCGGCGGATTGATCGCGGCGCGCGACATGTTTCGCAAGCGATGAAAGCGCCTTTTGGCGCTAACTCGAACTGCGGAGGGCCGCATGGCCATCAAGCGAATTCCTGCATCAGGATTTGTTCTTGCGCTCGCGCAACTCGCCGAACACTTCAGCCGCGCTGCGGTCTTTCATCCGCACGCTGGCGGCAACGGAAGGTTCGTCCGCGCGCAGGAAGACGTTGGCCTTCTTTTCTTCGCCAAGCAGCGTCGGGATCGTCGGCCTGTTCTCAGCTCGCAAGCGCTTCACTTCCTCGGCACGCGCCTTCAGCACCGGATTTTCCGGTTCGATCGTCAGCGCGAATTTGATGTTCGAAGCCGTATACTCATGGCCGCAATAGAGTTTGAAATCGTCCGGCAGTGCCCGCAGCTTGAGCAGCGATTCCCACATCATTGGATAGTTGCCTTCGAACACCCGCCCGCAGCCGATCGAAAACAGCGTATCGGCGGCGAACACCGCCTTTTCGTTGTCGAAGACGTAGCTGACATGGTCGAGTGTGTGGCCGGGCGTTTCCAGCACCCGCACCAGCAGGCTGCCGATCTTGAGAACATCGCCCTGGCCAGTGCGAAGATCGACATTCGCAATCTTGGTCGACTTGTCGTGGGGCGCGACGACGCGGCAGTTATATTTCTGCTTGAGTTCGGCGACGCCGCCGACATGGTCATGGTGGTGATGGGTGATGAGAATGTCGGTGAGCTGCCAGCCTTCACGCTCCAGCGCGGCGATGACGGGGGCGGCTTCCGGGGCATCGATCGAGGCGGTCGCCTTGGTCGCCGGATCGTGAATCAGATAGCCGAAATTATCGGACAGGCAGGGGAACAGGCGGATTTCGGCGGCCATGATACCTCCGTTTTTCTGGCGGGCGCTTCCTTTAGGCTATGAAATAGGGCGTTAACGCCGAATGAGCAATGCGCGATTGGACGCCCAATAGGGCGGCTTGCCGTGATAGATTGATGTCCATGTCGATCGATGTCATCGATTTGAGAGATTTCTACTCGCAGCGCCTCGGCATCGTGGCGCGGCGATTGATCAACCGCGGTATCCGCGCGCGCTGGCCGGAAGCCGAAGGCCAGCGCGTGCTCGGCATCGGCTATCCCACGCCCTATCTCGGCCTGTTTCGCGATACGTCTGAACGCTGCATCGCCTTCATGCCGGCGGCACAAGGTGTGCTGAAATGGCCGACGTCGCGGCCGACGCTGGCGGCGCTCGTCGATGAATTTTCGCTGCCGCTGCCGGATTCCGCGGTCGACCGCATCCTGCTGGTCCATGCGCTGGAAATGTGTGACGACCCCGAAGGGCTCTTGCGCGAGGTGTGGCGGGTACTCGCGCCCTCGGGCCGCATGATGGCGGTCATTCCCAATCGGCGGGGGGTGTGGACGCGTACTGACAACACGCCGTTCGGCCATGGCCGGCCCTATTCACGCTCGCAAATTACGCAACTGCTGCGCCAGACCTGGTTCACACCGATCGGCTGGGGTGAGGCCCTGTTCGTTCCGCCTGTCGGGGCTGGCTGGTTTCTCCGCTCGGCGACGGCATGGGAGCGCGTCGGCGCCGCGATATCGATGCCGTTTGCCGGCGTTCATATCGTCGAAGCGACCAAGCAGGTCTACCGCGCGATCCCGGCGCACCGCGAGCGCACGCGCCTGATACCGGCGTTGCCGCCGGTATTGGTGCCGTCGTCATTCCACCGGGATGACAGATAGAGAGTTCATCGAGTCCCTGCGCGAGCAGGCGCGGGAAGCCGGCTATTCGTTGCCCGGATTGAAATCGTCGCCAGGGGCAGCCGGTGCAGCGGCCGCGCCTTCCGGACGCGGCCCGTGCGGGCGGCGCCGGCGTCGCGGGAATCGCTCGCGCTCGCCGCGTTCGCCACCGTTGCCTTCGAAGCCGCCATTGATCTGGGGCTGCGGTCCGGTGATGAAGGACGGCAGGCGATCGACGCCGCCATTATCGGGCACCGAAGGTTGCGGCTGCGGCTGATGTTGCGGCTGGTTGCGTTGATCGCGCTGCTCGCGATGTTCGCGCGGCTGATGCTGCTGGTCGCGCGGTTGATAGGATTGCTGATGATCGCGCTGACCATTGTTGTCGCGATTGTCGCGCGGCACGAACGGTTGCTGTTGCTGCGGGACAAATCCCGGCTCCTGGCCGAAGCTTGATGAAAAGCCATCCTCCTCCTCACCGTCTTCCGAGATCATCTCGGCGTCCGGCCGGGGCTGCTGCGGCTGATTTTGGCGGAATTGTTCCTGGGCCGCCGCAATCAGGCGGAAGTAATGCTCGGCGTGCTGATAGTAATTTTCAGCAGCCACGGGGTCGCCGGAGGAGCGGGCATCGCGCGCCAGTTGCACATATTTCTCGGCAACGTGGGATGCAGTACCGCGGATCTTGATGTCGGGTCCGTTGGATTCGAACACCCGAGTCATCGGGTTTTGGCCGCGCCGGTTGTTGTTATTATTGTTATTATTGTTGCTATTGTTCCGGTTACGCATCCGCTTGTTGTTTTGACCGTTTCTCATATCGTGCCTTTGATCCAGCCCTGAAATTGCCCTGTCTCGAATTCCTCGCCCTGATCTCGACGGGCTCGGGAGTACTGCTCTTGCTTCTTCCACCTTCGCGCGCCGCCCGATCCAGCCCGCGCGTTCTCGTCGCGCACCGCACTGAAGCCGCCGCTTATTTCCTTACAGATTTGCTGTACGTCGCAGTCAACAAAAGACGCGTTCCCCACCAGCCCGGCGCGCATCGCCGGCCGCATCATGTCGTTCCGCCTGCGAAAACAAGCGCAGGTTTCGGGCGTGATTTTTCAAGCGCAATATCAATCAGGCTTTCGTTCGCTTTGCGGTCGGAGCAGCGCAGCTTGCTAAGCCATCGCGCTCAAAAGGACCTGCGTTTTGGAACCTTTCACCCGGGGCCGGCTCTCGTTTCGAGAACTCTGGCCTCAATCCGTATACGCCTACGGGGCCAGTAACCCTGGACTGATGTTGAGCGGAACGTAGTCGCTCCGGGGCAATATTCCAAGAGGTTTTTTTGCAATCCAATCAGGCTTTATTGGGACGGTTTCCGCCCCAAGACGGCTCGCGGGATGCCCGCCAGATCGGCTTTTGGCGCCCTCTGCGGCATTAACCCTGCTGCCGCCATCAACTGTGAAATAGGGACACTTTGGCCGCATCCGGCTTCCACGATCAGGATCCCGCCCGGCGCGAGCAGGCGGTCCGATTCGACGACGATCTGACGGTAGGCATCGAGGCCGTCAGCGCCCCCGTCCAGCGCGCCGCGCGGATCATATTCGCGCACTTCCCGATCGAGTTCCGCAATGTCGGCCGAGCGGATGTAAGGCGGGTTCGACACGACCAGGTCGAACGTTCCCGACAGCGCGGCCGCGTAGTTGCAGGCGACAAAGGCGGCCCGCGATGCGAAACCGAGGCGCCTGGCATTGCCCTGTGCGGTTTGCAACGCCATTGGGCTGATGTCGGTGCCGACGCCGGTCGCCTCGCGCCATTCGGACAAGAGCGCCAGCAGAATAGCGCCCGACCCCGTGCCGACGTCGATGATGCGGCGAGGCTGATTACCGTGTTCGCTGCGCCCTAATTCGAGGGCGAACTCGACGACCGTTTCGGTGTCAGGCCGCGGCACCAGCGTTGCCGGAGAAAGCTGCAAGGAGAGGCCCCAGAATTCCTTGACGCCGAGAATACGGGCAACCGGTTCGCCTGCCAGGCGCCGTTCCGCGAATCCCGCGAGCCGATGTGCTTCCTCCGGCGTGAGCCGGCGGCCCGCCGCACGGATCGTGCCTGTCAGGTCCAGCCCAAGGACTTCGCCGACCAATAAGCGGGCGTCGAGTTCGGCCGAAGCGATGCCGCCAGATTTCAAATGTGACGTCAGCGCACGCCGCGCATCTTCGACTGTCTGTCCGTCAAATCGGTCGGTCACGTGCATCCTGCATCCTGGCCCATTGACGCGGCCGTTGTTAGCCGATCACGCTAGTAGCGTCGATATTGCTTGCGTCAAGGCGCAACGGATGCTCTTCGTAAAATTCCGCTAAAATTCCAGCCAGGAATGACAAATGACCACGGCGGCCTATGACGATCAAAACATCTTCGCCAGGATTCTTCGCGGCGAGATTCCCTGCTTCAAGGTTCATGAGACCGATCGCACCTTCGCCTTTCTCGACATCATGCCGCGATCGCCGGGTCACACGCTGGTCATTCCGAAAGCGCCGGCGCGCGGTATCCTCGACATATCCGAGGACGATTTAGCTGAAGTCGCCCGGTCGGCAAAGCGGATCGCGGCGGCGGCGATGAAAGCATTCAAGGCCGATGGCATCATCATCCAGCAATTCAGCGAGCCGGCCAGCGGCCAGGTTGTTTTTCACCTGCATATGCACGTGATGCCGGTGAGCGCCGGGGTCGCGCTGTTGCCGGCCCAGACCCACAAGGCGGAAGCAGCAGTGCTGGAGGAGCACGCTCAGCGCATGATCGTTGCGCTCAGGAGTTGATCTCGATCGATCCGGCGTTAAACGCCGAGATACCGCTGCAGAACCTCGGGCTGGGCCTTGATCTCTTCTGCCGGCCCTTCGTGGACGATGTGTCCGTTGTTGATGATGTAAATGCGCTGGGCGAGCGCAAGGGTTGCGGCGAGATTCTGTTCGACCAGCACGATGGTCTGACCTGCGGCCGCCAGGTTGCGGCAGGCGGTCATGAGATCGCGCACGATAACCGGCGCGAGGCCTTCAAACGGCTCGTCGAGCAGAATGATTTTCGGATCGCGGATCAACGCGCGCGCAATGGCGAGCATCTGCTGCTCGCCGCCCGAAAGGTCGGTGCCGCGGTTGCCGCGGCGCTCCTTCAGGCGAGGAAACATTTCGTAGATGCGATCGAGCGGCCAGCGCGTCGAAGCGGTGATTCCGGCGAGAACGAGATTTTCCTCGACGTTCAGGCTGCCGAAGATCCGGCGTTCCTCGTGAACCAGCTGCATGCCGGCCTGAGCGATCTTGTGGCTCTTCCGCCCAGCCAAGTCGGTGCCGTCAAAGACGACCGATCCCGCCCTCGGGGTCACGACACCCATCAGGCTCTTCAGCGTCGTGCTTTTGCCAGCGCCGTTGCGGCCCAGCAGCGCCACCACCTCGTTGCGCTCCACCCGCATCGACACATCGAAGAGGATGTGGGAATCACCGTAATAGCTGTTCAAGCCACTGACTTCGAGCAAGCTCATGCGGCTAGCACTCCGTGCACGCCGCCCAGATAAGCCTCCTGGACGGTCGTGTTGTTCTTGATTTCTTGCGGCGTTCCCTCGACCAGCACGCGGCCCTCTTGAAGCACCGTCACGCGCTCGGCGAGCTCGAACAGCGCGTCCATGTCGTGATCGATGATGATCATGGTGCGGCCCTGGCTGATCGATTTGAGCAGCTTCACCGTTTCGACGCGCTCGCGCGGGCTCATGCCGGCCAGCGGTTCATCGAGCAGCAGCAGGCTCGGCGCGGTGGCAAGCGCGAGTCCGATTTCCAGGCGCCGCTTTTCGCCATAGGCGAGCTCCGAAACCGGGGTGTCCGGGCGCGCCGTCAAATTGACCAGCTCGAGCGTTTGCTCCACGCGCTCGGAAAGTCCCGGGATGTTCTGGATTCGTCGGAACAGATCGAGGCGGAATTTGCCGCGTAGCGCCGAAAGCGCGGCGATGGTGAGGTTTTCGCGAACGGTCAGGCCTGCGAACAATTGATTGACCTGATAGCTCTTGGTCAGGCCGCGCTGGCACACATCGGTGACCGTCATTCCGGTGATGTCGTTGCCCTCGAACACGATGGTGCCCGAAGTCGGTGGAACCTCGCAGGTCAGCATCTTGAAGAAGGTCGACTTGCCGGCGCCGTTGGGGCCGATGATGCCACGCAGTTCGCCGCGGTTGACCCTGAAGTCGATGTCGCTGTTGGCGAGCAGGCCGCCATAACGCTTGGTCAGGCCCCTGGCCTGCAGGATGGGGCTGGCAGTCGTGCCATCTTCGAGATGCGTGGCGGGTGCGGAGGGCGCGTCCGTCTGCCGCGCGGGACTCGCCTCCGCGGCGGGTTGCGGTTGTTCGGCAGGAGCGTTTGTCGCGGGGAGTACGTCTTTCGGTTCCTGAGCCGCACGCTTGCCGGTCGCAAGGTCGTAGAGGCTTGCGATGCCGCCGATGATCCCGTTCCGGAGAAAGCAGACCAGCAACACGAACACGATGCCAAGCACGAGCTTCCAGGCTGCGCCAAGCCCGAGTGTGGCCTGAAGAAAATCCTGCAAGGAGAGCCAGACCGCGGCGCCGACCAGAGGGCCGAACAGCGTCGCGCGGCCGCCGATCGCGGTTTGCATCACCAGCTGGCCGGAAGTATCGAAGGTAAAAGCATCCGGCGGCATGAACGCCTGCAGGACGCCGAGAAGGCCACCGGCAAAGCCGGCATAGGCCGCAGCAATCACGAAAGCCGTCAGCTTGTAGCTGTGGATGTTATGGCCGACCGCGGTTGCGCGCAGCGGATTGTCGCGGATGGCGCGGAAGACGGCGCCGACCGGAGACCGCACAATGCGCAGTGCGAGTACGATTCCAATGAAGTAGCAGAACGCCAGGAATGGATAGAGCGACCAGCCGGTCGTGAAATGAAGCGTGGTGAATCCGAGATGGATGCTCGGCGTCGGCACGCCCGGCAATCCGTTCTCGCCCCCAGTCCAGTCCGCCAGCGGATTGAATTCGACGAAGAAGAACACCTCGGCAATGGCAACCGTGATCATGGCGAAGTAGATACCGGTGCGCCGCAGCGCGATCAGGCCGACCAGATACCCAACGGCGGCCGCGGCTATCATGCCAATAACGAGCGCCAGCATGACGTTGGGAAATCCGGCCCGGGTCAGCAGATACGCCGCGACAAATCCGCCGGTGCCGTAGAATGCGGACTGGCCGAACGACAACAGGCCGGTAAAGCCGAACAGAATATCGAAACCAAGTCCGAACAGGCCCCAGACCAGAATCCGGTTGGCCGTGTTGGGCGCGAAACCGATCAGCGGCAACAGGAATGGCGCCGCTATCAAGCCTGCCGCCGTCAGGGCTTCGATCAGGAAGGGTCGCTGTTTCAGCATGACAAAAGCGCTCTCATTCGCGGCCCTGTGTACCAAGCAGGCCATGCGGCCGTAACACCAGCACGAGCGTCATTGCCGCAAACAACATGACGTAGGCGTAGCTCGGGTTGAACATGGAGGTGACACTGATGATTTCGCCGGCGATCAGGCCGCCGAGAATCGCACCCGGAAACGATCCGACGCCGCCGATCACCACCACAACGAAGGTCTCGACCAGAATGTCGTCACCGACGCCCGGCGTCAGCGATACCACGGGTGCGTTGACGATGCCGGCAAAGCCCGCGGCCATGGCGCCGATCCCGAACACGATCATGAAGACGCGATAGACGTTGATTCCAAGGGAATCGACCATGACCGAATCCTCGATGCCGGCGCGCACGATCATGCCCAATCGGGTGCGGTACAGCACGATGAACAGGGTGCCAAGGGCCACGGCAACGATGCCGACTACCGCGAGGCGGTAGGTCGGATAAAACATGAAGCCGAGCGAAGTGATGCCCTGAAACAGTGGCGGCGGAGGCACCATCTGCGATTGGCTGCCGAACAGCAGGCGCACGATTTCGACAAAACAGATGCCGAGGCCGAAGGTCACCAGCAGCTGGTCTTCATGCGGACGTTGATAGAAGTGCCGGATGATGACGCGTTCCATCACCACCCCGAGCACCATCACAAACAGTGAACCGGCAATGACCGCGGCGGTGAAGGAGTGGGTATATTCAAAAGCGACATATCCGGCATAGCCGCCGATCATGAACATCGCGCCATGTGCGAGGTTTAGAACGCCGAGCGTGCCGTAGATGATTGTCAAACCCGAGCTGATGAGTGCGAGCAGCGCGCCCAGCGCCAGCCCGTTGAAAAGCTGGGAGACGAAATTTGGCCAATTGATCATAACATCAAATCCACGTGTTCGCGGATCATTAGACACAAAAATAACGCCGTGGGTAGTGTCTCGCTACCCACGGCGTCCTTGCAACCACGAACTTAAGTATAGTCGCCGAGATGGCAGCCGAAGGCGTCCGGCTTCTGCATCAAGCCGTCACCCGGGACGATTTCGACGATGTCGTAATAGTCTTCCTTGTTCTTCATGTCCTTTTCCATCTTGCCCTTGACGATGATCACGGGGCGGACGCACTGGTGATCTTCGGGGCGATAGTGGACATCGCCGACGAACGAGGGGATCGTTTCGCCCTTTTCGTAGGTCTTGATGACGTCCGGCGGATAGAAGCTGCCGGTTTCCTCGACCATCCGCGCCCAATGGGCAAAGCTAATGTAGGCGTTCTCGGCGCCCCACTCGGGCTTGTAGCCGTACTTCTTGCTGAAGGTATCGTTGAACATCTTGGCGAGCGGATATTTGTCCTCGATCGTCCACCAATAGTCCGTTGCGGCATAGACGCCCTGCATCAGGCCACCGGTTTCGCGAGCGACGAACGGAACCTGATAGGGAACGACAAGCTTCATCTTGTCGAGCACGCCGAACTGCTTGGCCTGCTGGATCGAGAGCACCGCGTCATGTCCCCAGTTGACGTTCATCAGGACGTCAGCGCCGGAGTTGACCACGTTGAGCAGATAGGACGAGTAATCCGGCGCGCCCAGCGGCGACACCTGGTTGGTGACGGTCGTCCAACCCGCCTCGGCAAGGTGATCCTGCATCGCCTTGGTGACGGTGTGGCCGTAGGTGTAATCCGGCGTCAGATAGGCAGCCTTCTTGTTCTTTCCGAACTGCTTGACCAGCACCGGCGCGATCGCCGCCGCGGCGGTCTGACCGAAGAAGTTCTGGCGGAAGCCGTAGCGCACGCAATCCTTGCCCGTGGTGTCGTTCGAACCGGAGATGCCGGCGACATACAGGACCTTCTCGCGCTGGGCCAACTTGTTCGTCGCCACGGCGACTGCGCTCGAGGTGGCGCCGGTCAGCAGCACCGCCTTGTTTTCGGTAATGAAGCGTTGTTGCGCCTGCACCGCCTCGTTCGGCTTGGCGGCGGAATCGGCGACACCGATTTTCACCTCCTTGCCGAGCACGCCCTTGGTGGTCTTCGGCGAGATTTTCTTGATCAGCTCGTGGCCGCTATTGATGTGCTCGACCGCGAGCTGCCAGCCCTTCAATTCGTCCTCGCCCTGGACGGCATAGGTGCCGGTGCGAGGGACGGCAATTCCGATGAACACGGAAGAGCCGGACGAGCCGTCGGGATAAGTGCCGATCGCCGGGTGATCCGCTGCATACACCGGCATGGACAACGAAATCGGCAGCAGCGCTCCACCAGCCAAGCCGGCACCTGCCTGCAGCAAGGCCCGGCGCGACACGCCCGATCCCATTCCTTGGCGCAACTCCTTCGTACTCATTGTTCGGTCTCCTCCGTGATTAGATGATTGTTTTCGCGCACACGAGCCCACCGCCGGGTATCGGCGATCGGCTCTCGCGTCCTAGTGCCGCCTATTTGAAGTTCCTGCACCACAAGCGGCGAATTCTGTTCAGGAACTTCAAATAGAAAAGCGACACTAGAATCAATAAGCTTGCTAGTGCCCACCTTCCGAAGTCCGTGAAAGGTCGTGCTGAGATGTAACACGGACTTCGGAAGGTGGGCACTAGGCTGCATGCGCAGCTTTATTGCCGTTAGAATTGCTGTCCCAGCTATTCTGTCAATGTCACTTTGGTCGAAGGATGTTGCGATAATATAAGTATACGATATATCTCGATTTTACCTCTGGTTACCGTCGACCTTCACTTCATATATGCGCGCCCATGGTCCGAAATCGGCAAGCGGATAGTCGAGACGGTGCTTCGCGAGAAGAGACCGGGCCTTGCGGCGAGAAGGCTGCCGCCCTGCCGTCTGGCGGTTTGAGCGTTCGCGCGGTCAACGTGCTGAAGGAATTGGCGCCCGAACTGATTGAGCAAAACCCGCCGAAGGGAGCCTGGATACCCCCGGACGATCTGCTTCGGCAGCTAACCGCCCGGCATCTGGCGACCGCTCGCAATTGTGGGCCGCAGACGGCTCGCGAGATCATCGAGTGGGCCCGAACCAGGGGCGTGTCGATCAAGGTACCCCTCTATGGCGGCAAATCGCTATCGGAGGTGTGGCGCAGCCTGGCCGCGCGCGCGTCGGACGGAAAACTCACCCGGGCCGAAATCACCGAAGCGCTGGAGAAATCGATCCGCCGCAAAAGCGTCCGCATCCCGGTCGCCTTCCAGATCATTCTTCTGGAGATACTGAGTTCGACCTACGATCCGCCGCCGTTCACTTGATGGGTCGGCGTGGCGGCAGCCACGTTGCTTTTTGTCGGATGGAACAGCGTCGGCTGACGGTCCGTGTGACCCGACAGTCGAACAAGGCAGGTGGAATGGCTCAATCGAAGCGGCGACGTCAGCCGCGAGCACGGTCAGGCGCGACCAAGGTCAAGCGCAATGGAAGAGTCGCGGTTGATTACAAGGCGCTGGCGCAGTTTCGCTATCAGCTGCGTGTCTTTCTCGCCTTCAGCGAGACGGCCGCGGCGCGGCAGGGATTGACGCCGCAGCAGCATCAGGCCCTGCTTGCGATCAAGGGGTTCGCCGGATCCGAACTTATATCGGTGGGAGATCTCGCGCGGGCGCTTCTGATCCGGCATCACACCGCGGTCGAGCTGGCCACCCGAATGAAAAGGCTTGGCCTGATAAACCGAAACGTCGACGCCGGGGATCGCAGGCGCGTTCTCCTGAAATTGACGGCGCATGGCGAGCGAAAGCTGCGGGCGCTTTCGGCGATTCACCTCGGGGAATTGCAGGCTGTCGGACCGACTCTGGTCAAGATCCTGCGACAGGTCCGCAGCGCGCGAAAGCGGTGATTCAAAACGCGGGCCGCGTTGGAAGTTAGGCCGAGGCACCTTGCGCGGCCAGCTGTGCGGCCTGATGTTCCGTCGTCAGCGCATCGGTCAATTCGCTTAAGCTTTCGCCCGAGATCACCTGCGGGAGCTTGTAGAGCGTCAGGTTGATGCGGTGGTCGGTGACGCGTCCTTGCGGGAAATTATAGGTCCGGATGCGTTCGCTGCGATCGCCGGAGCCGACTTTTTCCTTGCGATCCGCCGAGCGCGCTGCGTCGATGCGTTGGCGTTCGGCGTCGTAGATGCGCGAACGCAGGATGTTCATCGCGGAAGCGCGGTTCTTATGCTGCGATCGGCTATCCTGCATCATCACCACGATGCCAGTCGGAATGTGGGTGATGCGGATCGCGGATTCGGTCTTGTTAACGTGCTGGCCGCCGGCGCCCCCCGCGCGCATGGTCTCGATCCGCAGATCATCATTCTTGATCTCGACGTCGACATCCTCGACTTCGGGCAGCACCGCCACCGTCGCGGCCGATGTGTGAATGCGTCCCTGCGTCTCCGTATCGGGCACGCGCTGCACCCGATGCACGCCGGACTCAAACTTTAGCTTGGCGAAAGCGCCGCGGCCCTGCACCTCGGCGATGATCTCCTTATAGCCGCCCACGGTGCCTTCGCTCGCCGAAATCACTTCGACCTTCCAGCCCTGCAGGCTGGCGAAGCGCTCGTACATGCGGAACAGGTCGCCGGCGAACAGCGACGCCTCGTCGCCGCCGGTGCCGGCACGAATTTCCAGCACCACGTTGCGGTCATCCATCGCATCCTTGGGCAACAGCGCAACGCGAATCTTCTGCTCCAGGTCGCCGATGCGCGCCCGCAAGGTGTCGCGTTCGGCTTCCGCCATGTTGCGCATTTCGGGATCGGTCTGCGAATCTGCGATCAGGTTCTCGGTATCGGCGAGTTCGCCGCGCGCTGCGCGGTAGGTTTTGACGGCGTCGATCAGCGGGTTGAGTTCGGCAAGTTCGCGCGTGATCCGCACATAGTCTTCCGAACTCACCTGGCCCAGGAGCTGCGCCTCGAGCGAGGCG
This sequence comes from Bradyrhizobium sp., assembly GCF_027307225.1. Taxonomy (GTDB): domain Bacteria; phylum Pseudomonadota; class Alphaproteobacteria; order Rhizobiales; family Xanthobacteraceae; genus Bradyrhizobium. The sequence continues at coordinate 24,641 of NZ_DAHUXJ010000099.1, forward strand.
TGGTGCGCCAGCAGGATATCCAGTTTGGCTTCGGGGAGCATCGACATGGTGAAGTCTCAAATATTTTTTCGCGGGGTTGAGGTGACGGAGCGGGCAGGATTGCCCGCTACAACGCCAGCCCCTCGGCCTCGGCGAATTCGGTGAGCTTCTGACGGATCGACACGCTGCCGGAAGGCGCGTCGAGCAGCGCGTTCATCGTGGCTTGCGCTTTTTTGACATCGAGGTCGAGCACCATTGCCTTGACGGGGCCATGCGCGGTTGCCGACAGCGACAGCGAGCGGTAGCCGAGCGCGATCAGGGCCAGCGCGCCGATCGGCTTTGACGCCATCTCCCCGCACAGCGAGGCGGATTTCTTCGCCGCGCTCGCCTTCTGCACGATCTCGCGCAGCACCCGCAGGATCGGGGCCGACAAGGTGTCGAACCGTTCGGAAACCTTGGCGTTGCCGCGATCGACCGCGAACAGGAACTGGAACAGGTCGTTGGATCCGACCGAGACGAAATCGACCTTCTTCAGGAGCTCGTCGAGCTGATAGAGCAGGGCAGGCACTTCCAGCATGGTGCCGATGTCGATGCGTTCGGGCAGCGCGTGCCCGTGCTGGCGCAAATACGTCAGTTCGCGCTCGACGATACTCTTGGCCGCATCGAATTCGGCGACTTCGGTGATCATCGGAAACATGATGCGCAGGCCGCGGCCGCCGCCGGCGCGCAGCAATGCGCGAATCTGGCCGCGCAGCAGGCCGGGCCGGTCCAGCCCCAGCCGGATCGCGCGCCAGCCAAGCGCCGGATTTTCCTCGATCACGCTCTCCATATAGGGCAGCGCCTTGTCGCCGCCGATGTCGAGGGTGCGGAACGTTACCGGCTTCGTTCCGGCGGCGTCGAGCACGGTGCGGTACAGGGCAAGCTGGTCGCTGGTGCGGGGCAAGCTCTGGCCGACCATGAACTGCAATTCGGTGCGGAACAGGCCGATGCCGGCCGAACCGGTGTCGTCGATGTGCGGCAAGTCGATCGCCAGCCCGGCATTGATCAGCAGTTCGATGGACTGGCCGTCCCTGGTCACACAGGGCTTGTCGCGCAGCGCCGAATATTGCGCCTGGCGTCGGGCGCGGAAGCGCACCCGCTCGGCGTAGGCCGCCTCGATTTCCGCGGAGGGGCGAACGTAGATCGAGCCGGAAGTGCCGTCGACGATGATGGCGTCGCCGGGATCGGCGATGCCCGGCGCGTTGGGCACTTCGCCGACCGCCGGAATGCCGAGCGCGCGCGCCACGATCGAAACATGCGAATTGGTGGTGCCTTCTTCGAGCACCAGGCCTCGCAGGCGCTTGCGGTCATAGTCGAGCAGCGCCGCCGGGCCCATCGCGCGGGCGATCAGGATCGCGTTGTCGGGCAGCTGTTCGCGCGAGGGCGCGTGATCCAGTCCGACCAGTTGCCGCATCAGGCGATAACCGAGGTCCTCGAGGTCGTGCAGGCGGTCGCGCAGATAAGGATCGGTCGAGCGCAGCATGCGCGCGCGGGTGTCGGATTGGACGCGCTCGACGGCAGCCTCCGCCGTCAGGCCGGTGGCCACCGCTTCGTGCAGCTTGTGCGACCAGCCGTGGTCGTTGGCGAACATCCGGTAGGCTTCGAGCACATCGCGGTGCTCGCCGCCGTCGGCGACGTCGCCGCGTTCTAGCATGCGGTCGAGGTCGGCGCGCAATTTGGCCAGCGCCGCATCGAGCCGCTTGATTTCCTTCGGCAGGTCTTCGGCAATGTAATTGGTGATGACGACGCGCGGTTCATGCAGCACGACATGGCCAAGCGCGATGCCGTCGGACAGGATCGCGCCGGTCTTGTGCTGGGAGTGCCGCGCGGCCGGCTCGGCGCCCGGCTGGGCCAGCGCCGCCAGTTCGCCGGAGGCGATCATCTCCGCCAGCACCATCGCGGTGGTCTGGAGCGCCTCGACCTCCTCCTCGACATAGGTGCGCTTGGCGCGGTTCTGCACCACCAATACGCCGAGCGTGTTGCCGGCGCGCAGGATCGGAACGCCGAGGAAGGAGTGGTAGATTTCTTCGCCGGTCTCGGGGCGGAACGAGAAGGCCGGGTGGCTCTGCGCGTCGTTGAGATTGAGTGGCGTCGCCTCGCTGGCCACGAGGCCGACTAGGCCCTCATGCGCGCTCAGGACGGTGCGGTGCACCGCGTCGCGGTTGAGACCCTCAGTGGCGTAGAGCTCCAGGGTGTTATCGACGCGCAGCACGTAGACCGAGCACACCTCCGCCACCATGTTGGCGGCGATCAGCACGACGATCTTATCCAGCCGCTCCTGGGCTGAGACCTGCTCCGCCATGGTTTCGCGAAGCCGTCTCAACAGGACGCGGGGACCTCCCGATGCGCTTCGCAGTGGGTTCAAATCCTATTCCTCCGGGCCAGCCGACCGCGTGGGGCGGGAGCTGGCGTTAGACTCAAGACGCAACAAATCTTATTCATTCAGCGGCGTCACGAATCCAAGCTATTGCCGAATCACGCCACTTAAAACAGTGGCACAGTTCACAATCGGGCTCATCTTCAGGCCGTATACCGAATTGGGCTTTGTTTTGCCAAGCAAAAGGCCTGCCAGCGCGACGGTTTCAAAAATCCGTACACAGCAGCCGATGTGGCTGCTCCACTTATGTTGCAGCCGCTAAGAGGACTGATTTTTCTAGGCTTGATCGAGGCCGTAGAGCGTGTGCAGCGTCCGGACGGCGAGTTCGGTATAGGCGGTGTCGATCAGCACCGAAAACTTGATTTCCGACGTGGTGATCGCACGGATATTGATGTTGCGCGCGGCGAGCGCCGTGAATGCCTTGGCGGCGACGCCGGCGTGGCTGCGCATGCCGCTGCCGATCACCGAAACCTTCGCAACGTCGGTGGCGGTGTCGAGCCGGGCGTAGCCGATCTTGTCCTTGGCGGAGGTGATGGTGTCGCGGGCGCGGCCGTAGTCGGAAGCCGGCACCGTGAAGGTCAGGTCGGTAGTCTTGCCGTCCTCCGAGACGTTCTGCACGATCATGTCGACGTTGATGTTGGCATCCGCGAGCGGGCCGAAAATCGATGCCGCCACCCCCGGTTTGTCCTCGATCTGGCGAATGGAAATCTGCGCCTCGTCCTTGGAAAAGGCGATGCCGGTCACGACGTGGCTTTCCATGATTTCCTCCTCGCTGCAGATCAGCGTTCCCGGCGGCTGGTTGGCATGCGGGTCGATATCTTCGGGCTTGTCGAAACTGGAGCGAACGAAGATTGGCATGTTGTGGACCATGCCGAGTTCCACCGAGCGGACCTGAAGCACCTTGGCGCCCAGGGAAGCCAGTTCGAGCATGTCTTCGAAAGCAATCCGCTCGAGCCGGCGGGCTTTTGGAACCACCCGCGGGTCGGTCGTATAGACGCCGTCGACATCGGTATAGATGTCGCAGCGGTCGGCGCGGAGCGCCGCTGCGATCGCCACGGCCGAGGTGTCGGAGCCGCCGCGTCCGAGCGTCGTGATCCGGTTGGTCTGCGGATTGATGCCCTGGAAGCCGGCGATGACGGCGACTTCCTTGCGCTCCTTGAAGCGGTTGAGCAGTTCAGTGCCGTCGATGTCGAGAATCCGCGCCGAGGCATGGGCGTCGCTGGTCTTGACCGGGATCTGCCAGCCCTGCCAGGAACGGGCCTGAATGCCGATCGCCTGCAAGGCAATCGCCAGCAACCCCGCTGTGACCTGCTCGCCGGAGGCCACCACCGCGTCATATTCGCGGGCGTCATGCATCGGAGAGGCTTCGCGGCACCAATCGACCAGTTCGTTGGTCTTCCCGGCCATAGCCGAGACGATGACCGCGACGTCGTGACCGGCATCGACCTCGCGCTTGACGTGACGCGCGACGTTGCGGATGCGTTCGATGTTGGCGACCGATGTGCCGCCGAATTTCATCACGAGGCGACCCATGATGAGCTAGAGCTCCGATTCCGAAGTTCGCAAACCATTCGCGGCCACCTCTGATGCGAACTTCGGAATCAAAGGAGCTCTACAAGGTATTGATTTGAGTAGCGGCCTTGAATTTGACGTTCCTATCACGAGCTGGCCGCGATACCGTAGGAACTTCAAATTCGCCGCACTGGTTTATTCCCCTGCGGATTATTAATGTAACCGAACGTAACCGTTCGCGAGAGCGCGTATACATAGCGGCGTGGTCGGGGGCAAGCAACCGCTTCCGGCCAGGTGCGATGCCACGCTAGGTCATTGAGTTAATTGAGGCTGTTTGTATGGCGCGTTACATCGACGAGATCCTGCAGCCGGGCGAAAAGGTGCTGTATTCGACCAATGCGCACTGGATCTTCTACCTGCCGGCGATCACCGCCTGGATCGTGGCGCTGGCGCTCCTGATCCTGTCCGCCACCGTCGCCGCCGGCATCCCGTCGGCGGTTCTGGCCGCGTGGGCCGGGGCGGTGATCGCCGCGATCGTGGCCGTCTACTTCACCATCAGGGGCTGGTTCCACCGTCTTACCACGGAGACCGACGTCACCGACCGCCGGGTGGTGCACAAGACGGGCTTCATCAAACGACGCACCTTCGAGATCGCACTCGACAAAATCGAGAGCGTCGACGTCGAACAGACCATTCTTGGCCGCATCTTCAACTACGGCGACGTCACCATCATGGGCGTTGGCGAGGGCAGGCAAACGATTTCGACCATTGCGTCGCCCCTGGCGTTTCGCAGCGCCATCACGGCGCGCTAGGAGCGGCAGATGGCGACCCAGCCAAACCCTCCCGCCGCATCGACCGTTGATCCGGCCGAAATCGCCAAATTTTCGAAACTGTCGGAGCAGTGGTGGGACCCCAAGGGCAAGATGGCCCCGCTGCACAAGATCAACCCGCTGCGGCTGACCTATATTCGCGACGCGGCCTGCCGCAAGTTCGATCGCAACGTCAGGAGCCTGAATTGCCTGTCCGGCCTGCGCATCCTCGATATCGGCTGCGGCGCCGGCCTGCTGTGCGAGCCGCTGACGCGGCTCGGCGCCCAGGTGATCGGCGTCGATCCCTCCGCCAGCAACATCGCGGCGGCTAGGCTGCACGCCGACAGAGGTCATCTGTCGATTGACTATCGCTGCACCACGGTCGAGGAAATGGACGTGCGCGAGCGCTTCGACATCGTGCTGGCGATGGAGGTGGTCGAGCATGTCAGCGATATCGGGCTGTTTCTCGGCCGCTGCGCCGCGATGCTCAAGCCCGGCGGCTTGATGGTGGTCTCTACGCTCAATCGCAACTGGAAGAGTTTTGCGCTGGCGATCGTCGGCGCGGAATACGTCCTGCGCTGGCTGCCGCGCGGCACCCATCAATGGGAGAAATTCGTCACCCCCGATGAACTTGGACGTCACCTGCTCGACAATCGCCTGACGATCACCGAGCAGACCGGTGTGGTGTACAGCCCCTTCGCCGACCGCTGGGGTTTGTCGTCCGATATGGACGTGAACTACATGGTGGTGGCGGAAGGCGTGGTGTGATGCCGTTGCTGCTGTCCCGGCGGGGACGGACGTCATCGGCGCGCAGTTCTGTCATGCGCGGCTTGGGTTGACCGCACGAAGTGCGCCCGGCACGGTGGCGGAGGCTTATTTCGCTCCCCCCGATTTTCACCGCAATGTTCACCGTCACCTCGCTCTGGATTCCCTTCACCGTCACCGCCGCGGCGGGTCAGGTCGCGCGCAACGCGATGCAGCGGCAATTGACCGGGCCGCTCGGGACGTGGGGCGCGACCAATATCCGCTTCCTGTTCGGCTTTCCCTTCGCCATCCTGTTCTTCGCCGCTGTGATGATTGGCACCGGCGAGGCCTTGCCGCGGCCAACCACCGCATTCTGGCCGTGGCTTTTGCTCGGGGCGATCTGTCAGATCGCTGCGACCGGGCTGATGCTGGTGGCGATGAACGAGCGCTCCTTCGTCGTGACCACGGCCTATCTCAAGACCGAGGCGATCCAGACGGCGATCTTCGGCTTCGTCTTCCTCGGCGACGATCTGACGGCCTTGAAGGTGCTCGCGATCGTGATTGCGACCGTCGGCGTCGTCGTCACCGCGTTGCGTCCCGGCGGAGAAAAGAGTTTTACCGATTGGCGGCCGACCGTGATCGGCCTGGTTTCCGCGGCGGCGTTCGCATTATCGGCCAACGGCTACCGTGGGGCGATCATCACGATCCACGGCACCTCGTTCGTGACGGCCGCGACCTATACGCTGGTGTTCGGGTTGTTCGTCCAGACGTTGATCCTGACCATTTATCTATTGTCGCGCGCACCTGACATTCTCAAATCGATTCTGCGCATGTGGAAGCCTTCGCTGCTCGCGGGCTTCATGGGCGCTTTCGCCTCGCAGTTCTGGTTCCTGGCATTTGCGTTGACCGCGGCCGCCAACGTGCGCACGCTGGCGCTGGTGGAAGTGCTGTTTGCACAAGGCGTGGCCTACTACTCGTTCAAGCAGCCGATGTCAGCGCGCGAGCTGATGGGCATCGTGCTGATCGTGATCGGGGTTGGGCTGCTGGTGGCGCTTTAGCCTTTGACGGCAATGAGAATGGCGCCCGCAGCGATCAGGGCGATGCCGACCCAGCCGCTGATCGAAGGTCGCTCGCCGAGAAAGGTCACGCCGAACAGCGCGACCAGCACAACGCTCAATTTGTCGATCGGAGCGACCAGCGTGGCAGGTCCGAGTTTCAGGGCGCGAAAGTAGCACAGCCAGGATGCGCCGGTGCCGAGCGCCGAGAGCACCAGAAAGAGCCAGCTTTTCGGGGATATCGATCCGGGGCTGGTCAGTTGCCCGGTTGCAAAGAGGATCAGCGACAGCGTGACCAGTACGATCGCGGTGCGGATCAGGGTGGCGAGATCGGAGTTGATGCCCTCGACGCCGACCTTGGCAAAGATCGCGGTCAGGGCGGCAAACACAGCGGACAGCACAGCCCAGATTTGCCAGGAGGTGCTCATGATTGGGCGCCTAACGAAGACTAGAAATGATTTCGGGCGCTTTGATCAGAAGGGGCCCGCAAAGCGTCGGGTTCGCGAGCTGAAATATCGCATCAGAGATCACCTGGGCATGGTCAGGCTCAAACTCGATATCCTCTCGGCACTCCACGAGATTGGCCCATTCCTCCAAAGCGTTCGCGTCAAATTCGCCGACCACAAACCGCTCTAAAATTGCGATGACATCGCGCTTCGCTAACGTGATGATCGAATTGTCGACATCCCAGGGAAATGACTCAAGCGCAACCTTTAGCCGCGTCACCGTTTCGCTGAACTGAATGAGTGAGGTGAGGACCGCCTGTCGGTTCATGGGGGCGTCCCGGCGCACGAATTTAGTTCCGGTCGTCCGGCAGGGTCGGCAGCGGCATCACTTCGACACCTTCCTCGATCAAGGCCTTCGCTTCATCGGGCGAGGCCTCGCCATAGATCGGGCGGTGCTCGATATCGCCATAGTGCATCTTGCGGGCCTCGTTCGGGAAGCGCTCGCCGACATTGTCGGCGTTCTTGACGATGTGGTCGCGCAATTCCTTAAGCTTGGCGCGCATCTCGCGCTCTTGCGTCATCAACAGCGGCGTCGACGGCGAAGGCGGGATGACTTCGGCGGGCGTGGCCGGCACAGATGCTGCCGGCGCGGGCACCTGCTCGACGGCGGGCGCCTGTTCGCGGCCTTTCTTGCGCGCGATCCGCGGGGCCATGATGGCGCGTTCGACATCGGTCGAGCCGCAAAGGGGGCAGTTCACCAGCTTGCGTTTCTCCTGGGTTTCATACGCGGACGAACTCTGGAACCAGCTCTCGAAGGCATGGCCCTTCTTGCAGCGCAGATTGTAATGGATCATGTCGATCCCGCCGATCCCCGCACGACGTGCAGATGGTCCGGACCGGACTTCGGATCGGCGACGGAAAAGCGCCGGCCATGCTGCAGTGATGGCACCGTCTTGCGCGCGGTCTCGACCAGCGAGGGATCGATCCTGGCCATGAACACGCCGGGCTCGACGCCGCCCTCGGCCAGCACCTCGCCCCAGGGCGCGATGATCAGCGAATGCCCAAACGTCTCGCGCTTGTTCTCATGCAGGCCGCCCTGGGCGGCTGCGAACACGAAGCATCCATTCTCAATGGCACGGGCGCGGAGCAGCGTTTGCCAATGGGCCTCGCCGGTTTTCCGGGTGAAGGCGGATGGCACGCTCAGGAAAGAGACGCCGCTTTCGGCCAGCGCGCGATAAAGCGCCGGGAAACGCACATCGTAGCAGATCGTGAGCCCGATGCGCCCCCAGGGCAGATCGGCGATCACGGCGGTCTCGCCCGGCTGATAGTTGGCGGATTCGCGGTAGCTCTCGCCGCCCGGCAGATCGATATCGAACATGTGGATCTTGTCGTAGCTCGCGATCACGTCGCCATCGGGGCCGATCAGGAACGAGCGGTTGACCGCGCGTTCAGGGGAAGCGCGCAGCGCCAGCGATCCGATGTGCAGATGGATTTTCAGTTCTGCCGCGAGCGCCCGATAGGCCTTCAACGAAAGATCGTCGGCCTCGTCCGCCAGAAGTTCGAACAGCGCCTTGCGGTTCACCTGCATCATGTTGCTCACCTCGGGCGTGAGCACATAGTCGGCGCCCTGCGCGGCGGCCTGCCGAATCAATTTGACGCCCTGCTCAAGGCTCGGCTCGGGCAACAAGCCCGTGCGCATCTGCACCATGGCGGCGGTAAAGGCGAGATTGGCGCTCATGAGTTGGCCTCTTCGCCGGCGAGCAAGGCGTCAAGCTTGCCCGCGCGGTCGAGCGCATACAACTCATCGCAGCCGCCGACATGGGTCTGGCCGACGAAAATCTGCGGGAAGGTCGCGCTAGTGCCGGCGCGGTCGTACATCTGTTGACGGTAGTTCGGATCGGTCGCCGTGCTCAACTCCGTGAAGGCGGCCTTCTTGCGCCTCAACAGCGATACGGCAGCGGAGCAATAGCCGCAGCCGGGACGGGTATAGATTTCGATGGCGGCGGGCATGGCGCGTTCTTCAGGCCGGGTCAGATAGTGACTGGAATCGTCGATTATATGGGATTTCGATGGCTATCCACAACCCGGGCAAACACCAGCACGTCGACAGCGGCCGCTTTCGCGCGCAGGAGCGCCCGCGCACAAGCGTCCACCGTTGCGCCTGACGTCAGCACGTCGTCGATCAGCACCACGCGGCGTCCGGCGATCAGATGCTGCCGATCGGCGGCGACCTTGAATGCGCCCTGCACGTTGCTGGCTCGCTGAGGCCGCGACAGCCCTATCTGCTGTTCGGTGGGACGGATCCGGCGCAGCGCCTCGGTTGCGAGCGCAACGCCGCTCTCGCCCGCGATGATTCGCGCCAGCGCACCCGATTGATTGTAGCGGCGGCTCCATCCTCGCCGCCAGTGCAGCGGAACGGGCACGAGCGTGTCGGCACCGTCAAGCAGTTCCCGCCCGGCGCGTGCCATCCAGCGGCCCATCGCCGGCGCCAGGTCGGTGCGGTCCTGGTATTTCAGGGCGTGTACCAGCTTTCGCGCCACGTCGTCATAGCGCACGGCGGCACGGGCGCGCGTATAGGCGGGCGGATTGGCAATCGCCTCCATCGAAAGCATGTCGGGTCCGGGATCGTACACAAAGGGAATGCCTAGCCGCGGGCAGAACGGCGGCGCGATGAACGACAGCTTGGCCCAGCAACTAGCGCAAACGCCTTCACCTTCGACCGGCTCGCGGCAGGACACGCACAGCGTTGGCAAAGCGATGTCGAGCGCGAGTTTGGCGGCGTGCGAGAGTGCACCCCGGCACGCAGAGAGCGCGCCGTGGAATTGCGCAGCGATAGAGCGGGATGGAGAGGGCCCGGCGTCCATGCGCCGAAGGCTATCGTTGGGCCGGCGGACGCTCAAGCGGCAAGAAGACATGGAGCGGCCTTGCCGAAACGCCCATCCATCGCTAGCTCAGCAAAGCAACGATTTGCGTTGACCTGACGACGAAGCCGGATCGCCATGTTCAGGGTCATTTTCCCGTACCCCTACCAGATCGAAGTCTCCAGGCTTCGTCAGACAGAATTCGCCAAACTTCTCCGGCACCTCGAGGAGGTGCATCTGGCCTGGGCGACGGAGTGGAAGCGAAGGCAGGATGATTTCAAGATTGAAAACATTCGCTTCCGCCATGATCCCACCTGGAATAAGCGAATCCTCAGCCTGCAGGCGGCCCGCGACGGCAGGATCTGGTTCTGGCGGGCCACGCGCGTTTTTCTGACCTGGGGCGTCGCGTCGATCTAGGACCCGCTATCCCCGCGCGACTCGCTGGCGAGAGGCTGGCTGGTAGGCAAGCCGGCTATGGCCGGCGCAATAGGGCAGGCCCTCCAGCGGCCGGTCGCCGCAGAAGCAGAAGTCTTCTTCCCCGGGGCTGTTGATCGGCCAGCGGCACCTCTCTTCGCTCAGTTCAAGCAACGAGCAGTGCTGTTCGCTGTGGATCGTCACGACATCTTCCGCCGGCGCCGCCTCCGCAAACAACTTGCGCAGGATCCGGTACTGCAGCCTCGGCACGGAGCGCGGGCGGTTTGTCTTCGCTCTCGGCCGTCGTATCTCGGGCTTCTTTTCCCGGGTCAGATCGAGGCGGGAGAGTTTGCCGATCACGGCGTTGCGGCTCACCCCGATTTCATTGGCGATTTCACGGCACGACAGGCCGGCTGAGAAATGGATTTTCAGGATTTCGATGCGTTCGGTCGTCCAGGTCGGTTCCTTGGCGGGCATTTGAAAAGTCCCAAACTATGAGCCGTCACGCCGGCTCCCCCATAGGCCTCCCAGTCGCCAATCCGTCCCGAATGCCGCGATTCTCAGGGCGCCTTGCCGTTGTCGCGGATCGAAAGCAGCCCGTCCTTGATGGCGAGACGGATGCCTTCCTCAATCAGGGTTCGCGCTACGCCCGGTACACTTGTCCCGTGGGTTCCCTGTCTGACCAGTTTTTCGAGATAGGTGATGGTCGAAAGGGCCAACGTGACTGGAACGCGGTCGGTTTCGGCTTTTTCTGTGGCCATGCAAAACGCTAGCCTCTCACGCGGGTACTGAAAAGTATCTATTAAGAGTCTATTTACACCAGAAAGGGGCGCCTTGTCAGCCCATGATCGCAAGCCTACCAACCGGCATGGTTACGAACCCGGCCGCCACCCCCGTCCTGTTTGACCGCACTTTGCTGCGCGCCCGCCTGAACCGGGCGCAACGGCTGGGCCCGGCGACGTTCCTGCTCGATTGCGTCGGCGCCGACATGGCGGAGCGGCTCAGCGCCGTATTGCGCGATTTCAAAAGCGTCGCCGAGGTTGGATCGCCGGGCGATCAAATCGCGCGCGCACTTGCGGGAAGGTTCGCTCACGTTGCGCACGTCGATCTGCCGGAGCGGGAATCCGAGCCGCTTGCACTTGCCGCGCAGTCGCTCGACCTCGCGATTTCCGCGCTCGCGTTTCAGTTCGTGAATGACTTGCCCGGCGTGCTGGTGCAGGTACGCCGCGCGCTGCGGCCGGACGGACTATTGATGGCGGCGATGGTTGGCGGCGACACACTGATCGAATTGCGGCAGTCGTTCGCCGCAGCCGAAGCTGAACTCGAAGGCGGCGTGTCGCCGCGCGTTGCGCCGTTTGCCGATCTTCGCGATGTTGGCGCGCTGTTGCAGCGTGCCGGATTCGCGCTCCCCGTCACCGATGTCGATCGCGTTGTCGTGCGCTATGACAGCGCATTCAGCCTGATGCAGGACCTGCGGCGGATGGGCGCGGCCAACATCCTGACGGAGCGCCGGCGAACGCCGACCCGGCGCACCACGATGTTGCGGATGGCGGAAATCTACCGCGAACGCTTTGCCGAATCCGATGGCCGCGTTCGCGCGACCTTCGATGTCATCTGGCTCTCGGGCTGGGCGCCGCACGAAAGCCAGCCAAAGCCGCTCAAGCCGGGATCGGCGAAAGCGAGTTTGGAAGAAGCGGTGAAGAAGGGGAGGGCGTAAACTGCCTACTCCGTCATTCCGGGGCGCCTCGAAGAGGCGAACCCGGAATCTCGAGATTCCGGGTTCGGTCCTGCGGACCGCCCCGGAATGACGCCATGCGTCACATCAACAGGTCGAGCAGATGCGGGATCAGCGGAAGGTCCGCCGGCGGCATCGGGTAGTCGCGCAGCTTGTTGACGCGGACCCAGGCGAGGTTCTGCCCCTCCTGCGGGGCCACGTCGCCTTCCCAGCGGCGACAGATGTAAAGCGGCATCAGCAGGTGGAAGTCGTCATAGGCGTGGCTCGCGAATGTGAGCGGCGCAAGGCAGGCTTCCCTCACGGTGATGCCGAGCTCCTCTTGAAGCTCGCGAATGAGGGTCGCTTCCGGCCGCTCGCCGGGCTCCAGCTTGCCGCCCGGAAATTCCCACAGGCCCGCCAATGCCTTGCCTTCCGGTCGCTGCGCAATCAGCACGCGGTTGTCGACGTCGATCAGGGCGCAGGCCACGACCAGGGTCAGTTTGATGTCAGCCATGTCTCGCCGTTGCCTGCAACGACCTCAACCAATATTCACGCGACGGCGTTTCACGCTGAGGCCCGTGCTCCATGATTGAGATGAGCCATAGTTGAGGCCCGTAGGCAACCCGAGCACGATCTTCTGTCTGCCTTCGATAAGCGGCGGTTATCTCATCGCCGCTTCTAGCGAGGCTAACAGGTCTTCTTCTGCAAATGTTGAATGCAGGTGCACGTCGTGTCCGGGGGGTTGCTGCTGCCATATTTGATATCATAGTACGCCGGACCGCTCGAGTTCGCGGGGCTGTCGGTCGAACAGCGCGGAAACAGCCAAAAGCTGTCCGCAAGATTTACGGTACCGCTGATCGTATAGCCGAGGTTGGGCGTATAGGCGTAGCTGGCTTCACTCACAATGAACGAAACCTGGTCGTTTTGATTGTTGGGATTGTTTGGATTGTTCGCCGTTCCGTTGAGCGATGTTGGCACTGTCAAGGCTCCGTAGGGTGGCGTTGTCGAACTGCCAATGCCCGGCCTTCCCGGTCCGAAGCTTGATCCGTCGAACGATCGACTCCATTGAAGGGTCAGGTTGCCACTGGCGTCGCTCGAGATTTCGGAAACCGTAATCATGAATTTGTTATTGTTGACGGAATACGGTGCGATGATTGTCGTTGCACCGGTGAGAATGTTCTGCATCGAGGCCGCACTGAGCGACGTGTTCTGCGTAACCATATCGGCGACGGAGTGTGCAGTCGCGCTGACCTTGACGTTGATCGCCATTCCGTCCCCGAGTTCGACGCCGCCGACCAAAAGCACCAACATGAACGGCACCACGATCGCGAACTCCGTCGCTGCCACGGCATCGGCGTCGGTAGAAAATTTCCGCATGCGAAATAGCAGGTTGGTCATGGGCTGATACCTCTAGGGATTGGCCGGCTCATTCTGGAATGCCGCGGACGCCATGATCAGCCGGCTGCCGTTGGCCTGATTGGCCATGTTGAAGGCGATCGGCCCGAAGAAAACCGGCCAGAGATACATCACGCGGACGACGACGATGTCGCCCGCATTTCCAGGATTGAATTGCAAGCTGGCAAGAGATCCGGCGCTGACATTCCCACTGGCGTCGTAGGTAAACGTCGGCATGGCGGCATTGGCCGAGGACCACTGGGGAGCGACCTGCACGTCGACCATCAAGCCGGCGCAGTTGAACAGGACGTTCGCATTATTACAGACGGTCTGGTGAAATGCGGCCACGGCTTGGGCCTGGGTCAGGCTCGCATCCGCTGTCTGCACCTGTCCGGTCAGAATTTGGCGGGCCGATGCCCGTACCGCATTTTCAAGCATCGACTGTGCGAAGAAAAGGAGAAACGTCTGGATGAGGGCAGCAATCAGGGCGAGAAACGGCGTGGCGATCAGCGCGAACTCGACCGCCGTGGCGCCCTTGCTGTCCCTGGTAAAGGCGCCGAAACGGTTGTGGCGTCTTTTCCCTGCTGTGGTTTCCATTTCGGCCATGGCGCTTCTTATTGCGTGAGGCTGGCGGTGCTTGACGCCACTTTGATGAACAGGTCCGTCAGCGCCTGCGTGATGTTGCCGCCGGTTGTCACGTCGGAGAAGAAGCCGGGCGAGGCGCACGCTTTCAGATTTGTTGCGATGGTGCCGCTTGAGGAGGTCGGGGTGTCGTAGGGGTCTACCCAGGTCATGTACCAGTTGTCCGTCACCGGGACATTGGGAGTTTTGAGTTGCAGGTACTCCGTGTAGAGGATCGCGATTTTGATGCCCCGGTTCTTGATGGCCGTGCACGCCGTCGTGTCGAGTGGCTGCTGGCAGCGCTTGCTACCGGCGAGGCTCGCATTGGGGCAAGCTGAAGCGCCCGAGACGATCTTGTCCTCGACGCCGTCGGTGACAAGGAAAACCACCTCCTGCGGCGTATCTCCTGCCGAGTTGCTGCCGAGGCCCGGGGTCGGCATGCTGCTGTTGAGGGTTGAGAGCGCGCCGGCGATATTTGTACCGTGGTCAGTGGTGGGATTGGTCGGGCTTGAGGAAGAGCAGCCAGAAAAGACGCAGTTGTGGTGGTCGACCGCCATCAGCTGAATGTTGGAAACCTTGGTTCCAGCGGTGGTCGGGGTGGACAGCGTCTGCAGTGTGTTCAAACCTAAGTCGAACGTATAGAGGGCGGCTTTATAGGTCGTGTTGTTCAGGGCCGACATGCACTGCATGACGCCGCCCGATATGCCCGTCTGCGGGCAGTTCGACCATGTATTGAGCAACTGGTTGACGGCATCCGTCACGAGATCGATCCGCAAGGTGATATTGTTGGCCCGTGCGACCGAGAGGTTATCGCGCGTCGCGCCCCCGCCGTCGGCAGCGATATTGGTTTCATGACAGGCAAAGCCGCAACTCTTCGACCCACCTGGTTGGCTCGCGGTGGCCGCGATGAGATTGCTGATGTCGGTCGTGGTTGCGCCGATCGCCATCGACGGCGAGTCGTCCATCAACAGATAGAAATTCATGTTGGGCGCGGCTGCCGCCTGCGACGTCGCCGAACCGCTGATCGGCCAGGAGGCGGTATTCAGGAGCACCTTGGGAAAATTGTTGAGGGATGCGGCGTTATACGAAACCGAGACGGTACGCTGAAGTCCCGTATCGGTGACGGTGATCGTCGGCGTCGGTGTCGCCGCCAGGCCGGGAAGACTGTTCGCAACCGACATAAAGATGGCCATGGCGGTGTCGGAGGCCACCGTATCGGATTGCATCAGCATGGCGGGCCTGACGGCCGCAATTGCTGCGGCGTCGGCGGCCGCGTCCAACTGCTCTTTCTTGCGCAGCGCCTGGCTGAAATCCAGCGTCATGCCCAACAGGAAGATGATGGGAACGATCGTGAGCGCAAAGATCACGGCGACGTTCGCCTTGCGATTTCCGGCGAAGCAATACAACCAAGCGCGGAGCATAACCTTCATCCCAATCGCCGCAGGTCACGGCAGAGGCAATTCCTTGGCATTTCAAAAGTTGAGGACGGAAGAAGGCGATCGAAGAGCCTCCGCCGCTCGCTCGACGGAACTCTGACGGCCGGCCGTTAAGTAATGCTTACGTGGACCGCGTGAACATGAAGCGGTCGAAAATCGGGCCAATCTGATCAGGCCGTATCGTTAACCGATGTTAAATGAGTCCGGAAAATTTGTCGTGAACGTCACGACCGGTAGTCGCCGTTGATGGCGACATATTCCTTGGTGAGGTCGCAGGTCAGAACGCGGTCGCGGCCCTTGCCGAGGCCGAGCGCGACCTTGATCGCGATCTTCGGCTGCTTCATCGCGGCCGAGACTTCCGCCTCGTCGTAAGAGGGATCGCGCGCGCCGCTTTTCGCAACGCGGATGCCGTTGAAGGAGATCGAGAGCTTGTCGCGGTTGGCGGGTTCGCCGGCCTTGCCGACCGCCATCACCACGCGGCCCCAATTGGCGTCTTCGCCGGCGATGGCGGTCTTCACCAGCGGCGAGTTGGCGATCGACATTGCGATACGGCGCGCCGAGGTTTTCGAGACCGCGCCCTCGACCGTGATCTCGACGAGCTTGCGCGCGCCTTCGCCATCGCGCGCCACCTGCTCGGCCAGATTGGCGAGCACCGCATGGAAAGCTTTCGCAAACGCCTTCAGGCGCGGATCGCTGGCGCGGCTGATTTTCGGCGCGCCGTGGGCGGCGGCAGCGCCGGTCGCAAAGGCGAGCAGCGTATCCGAGGTCGAGGTGTCGCCGTCGATCGTGACGGCGTTGAAACTGTCTTCGACGCCGGCCTTCAGGAGCGATTGCAAGGCGGGCGCGGAGATCGGCGCATCGGTGAAGATGAAGGACAGCATGGTCGCCATGTCCGGCGCGATCATGCCGGCGCCCTTGGCCATGCCGTTGATCGTCACCTTGGCCTTGCCGAGCCTGACGGTTGCGGTCGCGACCTTCGGGAAGGTGTCGGTGGTCATGATCGCGCGCGCGGCCTCCAACCACGCATCCGGCGCGGTTTTGGCCGCGAGCTCGCCGAGCACGCCGTCGAACTTGGTGGCGTCGAGCGGTTCGCCGATCACGCCGGTGGAGGCGAGAAACACTTGGCCCGTCTGGCAGCCGACAGCCTTCGCGGCGATTGAAGCGGTCAGCGACGTCGCCTGCCGGCCAGTCTTGCCGGTGAAGGCGTTGGCATTTCCGGAATTGACGACAAGGGCTCGGGCTAATCCCGTCTTGGAAGATTTGCCTGCCTTGGAAGATTTGCCGCCGCCGAGCCTGGCGCGGCACCACTCGACCGGCGCTGAGGCGCATTTCGACTGGGTGAAGACGCCGGCCACCGTCGTCCCCTTGTCCATGATCGCCAGCAACACGTCGGTGCGGCCCTTGTAGCGGATGCCCGCGGCAGCGGTCGCGAGCGTCACGCCCGCAATCGCAGGCATCGCGGGGACATCGGTCGGGGCGAGGGGAGAAATGGCGGAGGACATGGGAGCGCGCCGGGTGTGGAAATGCGGGAAGCGCTCTCTATCACCTTCGCTCTTAGGAAGGGAGGGGGCATTAACTCTCTCGTCGTCCCCGCGAAAAGCGGGGACCTATAACCAGAGGCGAGAGTTGTTATGCTAACTCGTCGGGCCGCGGTACCCAAAATACACGCTTGGGGTTATGGGCCCCGGCTCAAGGCCGGGGCGACAAGGGCTTTCGGTCCCTTTACTTCTTCGCGGGAGCCATCTTCGAGTCCGACGGTTTCGCGGCGTCGGGGGCGGGCGCCGGCGTGTTGGAAGCCTGATCCATACGCTCGATTTTCGCGCCTTCGCGCAATTTGGCGACGTAATCGGCCTGCGCCTTGCGGGTGACGTAGTTCTCGATCTGCGGCTTGACCTGGGCGAAGTCGGGCGCCTTGCGGTTGCGCTTCTCCTCGACCTTGATGACGTGCCAGCCGAACTGCGACTTCACGGGGTCTGAGATCTTGCCGGGCTCGAGGCTGAAGGCGACGGCGGAGAATTCCGGCACCATCTGATCCTTAGTGAAGAAGCCGAGATCGCCGCCATCGGACGCCCCGCCGGGATCCTTCGACTTCGCCTTGGCGAGGGTGGCGAAATCGGCGCCGTTCTTCAGTTGGGTCTCGATCGCCTTGGCCTCATCCTCGGTCTCGACCAGGATATGGCGCGCGTGCACTTCCTGCTCGCCCTGGATCTGCTTGGCGGCCTCGTCGTAGACCTTTTTCATGGCGTCGTCGGTCACCGCCGCCTTGCCTTCGGATGCGAGCAGATTGTCCATCAGCAGACGGTTGCGGGCGAAATCGAGCCGGGCCTTGAACTCGGGACGATCCTCGATCTTCTTGTCTTCCGCGGCCTTGGCGACGATCTTCATGTCGATCAGAAACGCCAGCACGTTTTCCTTCTTGGCCGAGGGATCCATCTGCGCGAGGCTGGGACCGAGTTCCTCTTCCGCGAGATTGACGTCGCTCTGATGGATTTCCGAGCCGTTCACCTTGGCGAGGACGGGATTGGCATCTTCAGCACGCAGCGGCAGGCTCGCGAAGAGAGCAATCGCAAGTGCGCCGGCTGCGGCAGCATAGCGCGCGCGTTTCGCGTGTGATGACAAAGTAGTCATGAAAAATCCTTATCTCCAAGCCGTATGGCTGTTGCGGCGGGGGTCCTTTAAAGCGGCGCGACACTCGCCCAATCGCGTGGCCTTGGCAACGCGAAAAGTCTGTCAAAATGATGAAATCCTTGAAAGTCGGGCCTCGGCTTGAAGGAGCGCCGGCGGACCGGCCAGGCACCCGCCAGGGATGCCCGAAAAGGGTCTCCCGAGGCCTCGACGGATAGCTTCGGCCGAGCCTTGTACCGCCGACCGCAAATGCCGATCCCGCCTGCCTCGGCGAGCAACCCGGGAGGCTCTCACGACGTTGACAAGGCCTGGGCCCAGCCATATCTCTGCCGGACCTGGGTCAACGGCGATAGCGCCTATTTTGCCGCGTTTTAGCCGCTGAACACCGGATTGCTGAACTCCCACTCATTCGACGGACGATCCTCCCTCAGGGCCGGTCATTAACGCGTCACGGTGAGTTGATTGGCAGTACCATGAAGTTCGGAATCGGAACGCTAGACAGGAATTTGGCATGATCGGCGCGCTCGCCCGGAAGTTTTTCGGTTCCTCAAACGACCGGCGCGTCAAGGGGTACCAGGGCCGCGTCGATGCCATCAATGCATTGGAGGGGGAACTCGTCTCGCTTTCGGACGAAGCGCTGAAGGCGCGCACGGTCGAATTCCGCAAAGAACTCACCGAGGGCAAGACGCTCGACGAGATCCTGGTTCCGGCCTTCGCCACCGTGCGGGAAGCTGCCAAGCGCACGCTCGGCCAGCGGCATTTCGACGTGCAACTGATCGGCGGCATGGTGCTGCACGAAGGCGATATCGCCGAAATGAAAACCGGTGAGGGCAAGACGCTGGTGGCGACCCTGGCGGTCTACCTCAACGCGCTTGCGGGCAAGGGCGTCCATGTCGTCACTGTCAACGACTACCTCGCCCGCCGCGACTCCGCCTGGATGGGCCAGGTCTACTCTTTCCTCGGTCTGACCACCGGCGTCATCGTGCATGGCCTCGACGACGCCGAGCGCAAGGAAGCCTACGCCTGCGACATCACCTACGGCACCAACAACGAATACGGCTTCGACTATCTGCGCGACAACATGAAATACCGGCTGGAGGACATGGTCCAGCGCGAGCATTTCTACGCCATCGTCGACGAAGTCGACTCGATCCTGATCGACGAAGCGCGCACGCCGCTGATCATCTCGGGTCCGCTCGACGACCGGTCGGATTTCTACAACACCATCGACACCTTCTTTCCCAAGCTGGACAAGGCCGATTACGAGGTCGACGAGAAACAGCGCACGGTAACGCTCACGGAAGGCGGCATGGAGAAGCTTGAAACGCTTCTGCGCGATGCCGGTCAGCTCAAGGGCGACTCGCTGTACGACGTCGAGAACGTCTCGGTCGTGCATCACGTCAACCAGGCGCTGCGCGCTCATACGCTGTTCACCCGCGACAAGGACTACATCGTTCGCGATGACGAGGTCGTCATCATCGACGAGTTCACCGGACGCATGATGCCTGGCCGGCGCTATTCGGAAGGTCTGCATCAGGCGCTGGAAGCCAAGGAGCATCAGACGGTCCAGCCGGAAAACCAGACGCTGGCCTCGATCACCTTCCAGAACTATTTCCGGATGTACGCGAAGCTCGCGGGCATGACCGGTACGGCAGCGACCGAAGCCGACGAATTGTTCGACATCTACAAGCTCGACGTGGTCGAAATCCCGACCAACCTGCCGGTGGCGCGTCTCGATGAAGACGACGAAGTCTACCGCAGCCAGAATGAAAAATACGCGGCCATCCTCGCCGAGATCGAGCGCGCGAACGCGCGGTTGCAGCCGGTGCTGGTCGGCACTGCCTCGATCGAAAAGTCCGAAGTGCTTGCCGAATATCTCAAGAAGCACGGCTACAAGCAGATCGACTTCGGCAACGAAAGGGCGATGGAGAAGCTTTACGCTGCGGCCCGCGCTGGCAAGCCGGCCAAGTTGTTCGCGGTGTTGAACGCGCGCTTCCATGAACAGGAAGCCTATATCGTGGCCGAAGCCGGCGTCCCCGGCGCGATCACGATTGCCACCAACATGGCGGGCCGCGGCACCGACATCAAGCTCGGCGGTTCGCTCGACATGCGCATCCAGCACGATACCGCGGGGATCGCCGACGAGGCCGAGCGCAAGGCCAGGATCGAGCAGATCAAGGCTGACGTCGAACGCTTCCGCGACATCGTGCTCAAGGCCGAGGAAACCATCGAGATCGAGCCAGCCAAGGGATCGAAGCCGGCCAAGACCGCGACCAAGCCGGGCGGGCTCTACATCATCGGTTCGGAACGCCATGAATCGCGGCGCATCGACAACCAGTTGCGCGGCCGTTCCGGCCGCCAGGGCGACCCCGGCCGCTCCAAATTCTTCCTGTCGCTGGAAGACGACCTGATGCGGATCTTCGGCTCCGACCGGCTCGACAGCATGCTGACGCGGCTCGGCCTGAAGGAAGGCGAGGCCATCATCCATCCCTGGATCAACAAGGCGCTGGAAAAAGCGCAGCAGAAGGTGGAAGCCCGCAACTTCGACATCCGCAAGAATCTGTTGAAGTTCGACGACGTGCAGAACGATCAGCGCAAGGTGATTTTCGACCAGCGCATCGACCTGATGAAGGACGAAAGCGTCGCAGAGACGATTGCCGACATGCGTCACGCCTTTGTCGAGGACGTCGTGACCAAACATGTGCCCGAGCATGCTTACGCCGAGCAGTGGGACACCGCCGGCCTCAAGGAAGAACTCAAGCGCGTGCTCGATGTCGACTTGCCGGTCGATGAATGGGCCAAGGAAGAGGGCATCGCGGACGAGGAATTGTTGACGCGGATCGAAAGCCGCGTCGATCAGCACATGGCGGCCAAGGTGGCGCAATGGGGCCCCGAGGTGATGCGCTATGTCGAGAAGACGATCCTGCTGCAGACGCTGGATCACCTCTGGCGCGAGCACCTGATCATGCTCGACCACCTGCGCCAGGTGATCGGCCTGCGTGGCTACGGCCAGCGCGATCCGCTGCAGGAATACAAGTCGGAAGCGTTCGCCCTGTTCGAAACCATGGTCGCGCATTTGCGCGAGGCGGTGACGGCGCAATTGATGCGCGTCGAAATCGTGCCACCCGAGCAGCAGGAGCCGCAGCCGCTGCCGGCGATGGAGGCGCACAAGTTCGATCCCAACACCGGCGAAGACGAGATGGCGTTCGCCAATGCTTCACTGGTGCCGACGGCGACCGCCGACCGCGACCCGAAAAATCAGGCGACCTGGGGCAAGGTCGGCCGCAACGAGGATTGTCCCTGCGGCTCGGGCAAGAAGTACAAGCACTGCCACGGCAAGTATGCGTGAGGGCGAAGGCTCTCATGGCACGCTGTAAGTCATCCCCGATCATTGACCTTCAGCGCCCGACTTTGAGCAGCGGAATGCTGTTTGGATCGGGCGGTGTTGGGATCTGCTTCAGGTAGGAATAGATGTCGGCGGCATCGCGATCGGAAACAACCGCGGTCTCGTAGGGCGGCATCTGATTGGCAGGATGACGCAACTGGTTGAGGAAGGTGTCGAGCGGCAGTTCCGTGCGCGACACGCGCGGGCCCGTCATCAGCGCCCCCTGGCCTGCGAGACCATGGCATTGATAGCAGCCGATCGCGCGATAGAGCGCGTTGCCGTGCTCGACGTTGCCGGCCGAACTCGCGGCTTGTTGAGCGGTGGCCGGTTTGATTGCCGGCAAAATAGCTGCGATCGCGGCTGCGATGATGAGGCTGACGTGTTTCATCGCATTTTCCTCAGCGCGGCTGCGTGACGACGTCGATCAGCACGGGCTGACCGGTTTTTACGGCGGAAATTCCCTTGCGGAAAGCCTCGGCGAGATCGGCGGGATCCTCGATCGGCCCGATGCCGAGCGCGCCGTAGCCCATCGCGATCTTCGCGTAGTCGATGTTCGGATTGTCGATGGTCGCGCCGGTCGGCGCGGTGCGTATGCCGCGATTGTGCCGGTTCGCCATCCGCTGGAGATGCATGATCTCTTGATGATAGGCGCGGTTGTTCTGGATGATGGTGAGGTAGGGAATGCCGTGATGCGCCGCGGTCCAGAGCGTATGCGGCGCCATGTTGAATTCGCCGTCACCGGTGACATTGACCACCACGCGTCCGCCGGCATCGCGATGCGCCAGCGCGGCGCCGAGGCTCGCGACCGGTTGATAGCCGACGCCATAGCCGCCCGATCCGCCGATGAAGCGATAGTGCTTGTCCAGCGGCCACAGCCGATGCGGCCAGCGCGACGAGAAATCGCTGTCGGAGACCAGCGCCCAGTCTTCCTTTTGCAATTGCCCCCACAGCTCCATGTAGAGCCGCGCGGTCGAGATCGGTTTGGCGTCCCATGCAAAGGTTGCCTCCGTCCGTGCGCGCTCGATCGCGTTGTGATAGGCTTGGCGCAACTTCTCGCCGCGCATTTCGTTAGCGCTCTTGCCGCTCGCGGTCGTCTCCCGCTGCACGGCTTCGATCAGGAACGGAAGCGTCGTTTGTGCGTCGGCGGCGATATTGAGGTCGGCGGCGAAATAGCGCTGGAAATCCTGATAATTCGAATGCACCAACAGGTCGTGGGTCGAGATGCTGATGACTTTCACGCCTGCCCTGGTCCTGGGCAGGTCGGTGCGTTCGATCTGGTCGCGCATCGAATTGAGCTGGCCGAACAGATCGACCGGCTCAAGCGAGAGAATGCAATCGGCTTGTCCGATCAGCGTGCCGGCCCGCTCCGACTGGCAGAGATAGTGCGTGTTCGGCATGTTCATGCGCGAACGGTTGTCGATGACAGGCGCCTGCAGGAGTTCGGCCAGCCGCACGAGATCGTCCATCGCTGCTTGCGAGCGCGCGTAGCGGTCGGCGATGATGACCGGGTTTTCGGCAGCCACCAGCATTTTGGCGGCGTCGCGCAACGCATTCGGATCGCCCGCGGTCTGTGAAGGCATGGTCAGACGCGGAATCCGCAGTTTTCGCGCCGCGCGCTCCTCCAGCGGTTCTTCCTGCAGCTTGCTGTCGGCGACCAGGAATACCGGTCCGGGCGGCTCGGCGCAGGAAAGCGCGTAGCCACGCACGGCCGACTCGGCGAAATGCTGCAATGACATCGGATAGTCGTCCCACTTGACGAAATCGCGCACGGTGGCCGCGCCGTCCTGCACGCTGTGGAACCATTCGACGCCCGGCCGTCGCTCGGTAAGCGGACCGGCGTTGCCGGTGAAGAGCATCATCGGAACGCGGTCGCAATAGGCGTTGTAGATCGCCATCGCCGCATGTTGTGTGCCCACGGTACCGTGCATGATCGCCGCCATCGGCTTGGCGGCAACCTTGGCATAGCCGTGCGCCATGCCGACCGAGACTTCCTCGTGCAGGCAGGTCAGCCATTCCGGCTTCTTGTTGGTGCCGTAATTGATGAAGCTTTCCTGCAAGCCGCGAAAGGTCGAGCCGGGGCAGGCGGCGATGTAGTCGAGATTGAGCGTCTTGCAGACGTCGACCATGAAATCGGAGCCGGTCTTTTCCGTCGTCAGCCGTTCGACCACAGGCGGCTGCTCCCGCTCCCTCGACTGAGTGGCGGCGGTGGGCAGGGGCGTGCTGCCCTTGGCCGGTGCCGAAGTTTGCGCGTGGGTGGCTTTCGGAACGGCGATCGTGGCGCCGCCTGCTGCAACCACGCCCTTGAGAAATCGGCGGCGATGCAAGCCGGCATCTTCCGATTTGGCCATCAATGCTCTCCCGTTTTTTGACGGGCCATGGACGACGTTGGCCCGACGCTTCTTGTTGGCGCGGGAGACTAGCGCATTAAAAAACTCGAGGCGAGGCGCCGGCCGCCAAGTGTCAGTAGCGCGTGATCTGTCGCCTGTTTGTAGCTCGTGAAGTGTCGTGTTTTTAGTGCCCTGGAACAAAGGGGGCACGATGGGCACGGCATCCATTCACGAGGGTGTACGACGGATGCGGTTTTCAAGTTTGCTG
>NZ_DAHUXJ010000070.1 GCF_027307225.1 Bradyrhizobium sp.
CCACCATCCCCGGCGCAACGCATCAGCGTTGTCGCCGAGTTGATATCAGCGTCGAGATATCAGAACCACGCGGCTTCGCCGTCCGCGTCCCACGCGCTTCGTCCTTGCGCATGTCCGCGTCCATCGCAGCCCGCACCCAACGTTCGTGACGATCGCGAAGCGCCCCTCCTGGAGGAGCGCGGGCCGGGGCGAACTGGTGCCAGTGATTTGCCCGACGGCACAAGTGGAATTTTGGCCGAGCCCTTCGCAGTCGATTCTGAACCCCACCTTACGACGCGCGCTTGATCGCGCCTTGCAGCGAGCCAGCGTCCGAAGCCGGGCAGCGCGAAGATTTTCAGAATCCGAGAAGAAGTTTTCACGCTTTGAAAAAAATCTCGCCACATCTTTTGTGCGCCGCGGGGTCATGTCGGCGTCATCTGTTGTGCATCGCGGCGCTGATCGACTGATCAATTGAGCTTGACCGCTTGCGCAACGCCTTTTGCTTGAACTCGGCGAATACCGCGCTATCAGAAGGTGCGGTCCGTGAAGGCAGCCATTTGCTGCTCGTAGAACTGCCAGCGGCCCGCCGAGGGAAACGCAAAGGAAAAAATAAATGCCTTCCTACCATATCCTCCTCATGGGCGCGTCCTATGGATCGCTGCTCGCATCCAAGCTGTTGTTCGGCGGCCATTCCATTCATCTCGTCTGCCTGCCGGCAGAAGCCGATCTGATCAATGCCGAAGGTTTCAAGGTGACGCTGCCGATCCGCGGCCGCAAGGATCCCGTGCTGCTGGAATCGCGCAAGCTGCCGGGCAAGGTGACGGCTGGCCCTGCGGCCGGTGTCGATCCGTCAAAGTACGATCTGGTCGGACTATGCATGCAGGAGCCGCAATATCGCTCCGACGGCGTGCGCCAGCTGCTGGATGCGGTCGGAAAATCGGGCGTGCCCTGCATGTCGATCATGAACATGCCGCCGCTCGCCTATATCAGGCGAATTCCCGGCCTGGACTACAAGGCGCTGGAGCCGGCCTATACCGATCCGCGCGTTTGGGATTCCGTCAGCCCGCACAAGATCACGTTGAACAGCCCCGATCCGCAGGCCATCCGTCCGCCGGACGGCAAGGCCAACGAGTTGTTGGTGACGCTGCCGACGAATTTCAAATGCGCGAGGTTCGAGGACGACAAGGACACGCAGATCATCCGCAACCTCGAAAAGGATGTCGCCGCGGCGCGCGTGAAGGTATCGGGCGAGGAGATCGAACTGCCGGTCAAGCTGAAGGCCTACGATTCGATCTGGGTACCGCTCGCGAAATGGTCGATGCTGCTCGCGGGCAACTACCGCTGCATCACCAAAGATGGCATGCGGACGGCGCAGGAAGCGGTGCATTCGAACATCGAGGAATCGCGATCGGTCTACAATTTCGTGTTCGACCTCTGCGTGAAATTAGGGGCCAATCCGGCCGACCTTGTCCCGTTCGAAAAGTACGCGGCTGCGGCGCAGAGCCTGTCGCGTCCGGCCTCTGCCGCGCGCGCGTTGCAGAACGGCGCGCCGAACATCGAACGCGCCGACAAGCTGGTGCAGCTCATCGCGCTTCAGAAGGGCTTGCGGCATCCGGCGATCGATGCGCAGGTCGCGCTCGTCGATCAGCGTCTTGAGGCCAACAGAAAAAAGGCTGCGGCTTAGCGTAAGGCCGCTTTGGATTAGACAAATGGGCGCCATGTGCGCCCGTTTTTGCAAATGTGGCTAGATCCCTCGCTTGTGGCCGCGCTCGCCTTGATCGCGAGCGGAATTGCATTCGGAATTGTCAGTGACCGTCATCTCGGCGCAGCCAGGGCGGGCACCCGAAAATAAACAAGGGCCACCAAGAAGGCGGCCCTTGCCAATTCACCTTCGGCGCAGATGCCGCGTGACGGTTACATCAAGCCCCAGCCGGCGCTGAGATCGACGCCGAGCGTCATCACGCAAAGCGACGCCATCAATCCAAAGCAGGTAAAGAGAGCGATCGTCTTCGCCGACCGCTCGCCGGCCTGTTTGACGGATTCAACGCGGATAACGGATGCGATAGCAAGATTAGTCATGATAGCCACCCCTGATTTTTTGTTTTCGAATGGGGCGACCGTAGCGGGACAATGTTTACAGGCGATTGTCGGCAATCGCCTGATACCGCCATTTTGGTTCCATCGTTATCAATTCGGAAAAATTGCCCCAATGCGCAACGCCACCGGCGCTAGTGGAGTGGATTTGACATTCGCTACCCTTCGAGCCGCAAATTCCGAAAGCGAATGTCAAATCCAAAACTCCACTAGGAGATTGAATTTGCTAGCGGTCCTTTGATTCTAACATTCGCAAATATGCCCGCTGCGAAGGGATGCGAATGTTAGAATCGGACCACTAGTGCCCACTTTCCGAAGTTCGTGCTCCATCGCAGCACCCACCTTCACGAACTTCGGAAAGTCATGGGCACTAGCCAACTTATTGATTCTAGTACCGCTTTATCGATCTGAAGTCCCTGATCGAATTCGCCGCTTGTGGTGCAGGGACTTCAGATCGGCGGTACTAGGCATGTCCGCTGCGGTATCTGGATCAGCATCTTAGCGAAATCTTAGGACGGCAGTGGTTAAGAAACTTTTGATCACGATCCGGAAGATTACTGGGGGATACTTTCGTGCTTGCCCGATTTTCAATCAGCGCCAAACTTTTTGCGATTGTCGTCTTTCTGTCCCTGGTGATTACCGCCGTCGGCGGCTTTGCCTTCCTGCAGATGCGTGCGATCGACGCCTCCGCTCAGGAGATCCAGGCGCATTGGCTGCCGAGCGTCCGCTGGATCAGCGAGATGCGGGTACAGTCGGCGCGGTTTCGCGGCGTGCTGCGCGACCACCTTACCGTTACCGATGCAGAGCGCGCCGATGTCGACAAAAATCTTTATGCCCGCAAGGCCGATTTTGAAAAGGCTGCGAAGGCCTATCGCCAGCTGATCGCGTCCCCCACCGAGCGCGAGCTCGCCGAGCAGCTCGATGGGAACTGGAAGGAATTCATCGCGGCGTCCGAAGAGGTGCGATCGGACGCCATGAAGGGCGACCTTGCTACCGCCAAGCAGATCAATGCCAAGAAGGTGGTCCCGGTCGGCCGCGCGATGGACAAGACGCTCGCCGGCCTTGTGGACTTCAACGACAAGGGTGCCAAGGCGGCCGGTCAGAGCGCGGAGGCGACTTATTTGCACGCCATCTACCTGATGAGCGTCATCCTGTTCGGCGCCCTGGTCCTGGGCATTGGTGCTGCGGTCTTCATGTCGCAGGATATTCGCCGCGGTATCAACTCGATCTTGAACCCAATGAGCCGGCTGGTCGACGGCGAGTTGGCGGTCGAGATTCCCCATCAGGGAGAAACGACCGAAGTCGGCCGCATCGCGACCGCGTTGCAGGCTTTCAAGGAAGCGCTCATCGCCAAGAAGGCCTCGGACGAGGCAGCCAATGCGGAGAAGACTGTCAATCTGTCGCGCGCTCAGCGCATCAGCACCGCCACGGTGAATTTCGAGGCGATGATCGGCGAAATGGCAGGTTCGCTGGCATCGTCGTCGACGGCGCTCGAAGCCTCCGCCACGACGCTTACCTCGACCGCGGACCATGCGCAGGAACTCGCGACGAAGGTGGCGGGCGCATCGGAAGAGGCCTCGACCAATGTGCAGTCGGTCGCCTCGGCAACCGAAGAACTGAGCTCGTCCGTCAATGAAATCAGCCGACAGGTTCAGGAGTCCGCCAGGATGGCGATGGCCGCCGTCGATGAGGCGAACAAGACCAACGACCGCGTCGAGGAATTGGCGAAGGCGGCATCCCGCATCGGCGACGTGGTCGAATTGATCAATGCCATTGCAGGCCAGACCAACCTGCTGGCCCTGAACGCCACCATCGAAGCGGCGCGAGCCGGCGAAGCAGGGCGCGGCTTTGCCGTCGTTGCTTCCGAGGTCAAGGCGCTGGCGGGGCAGACCGCGAAGGCCACCAGCGAGATCGGTCAGCAGATCGTCGGCATCCAGTCGGCAACGCAGGACTCGGTCAGCGCGATCAGGGGGATCAGCGGAACGATCGAGAAGCTGTCGGAAATATCCTCCGCCATCGCGGCCGCCGTGGAAGAGCAGGGCGCTGCGACGCAGGAGATCTCCCGCAACGTGCAGCAGGCCGCCCGCGGTACGCACGAGGTCTCTTCGCATGTGACCGACGTGCAGCGCGGGGCCAGTGAAACCGGCGCTGCCTCCTCGCAGGTCCTGTCTGCGGCGAAGTCGGTCGCCAGCGAAAGCGTTCGCCTGAAAACCCAGGTCGAGGGCTTCCTGGAGGCCGTACGCGCGGCCTAATCGGACGTCGTCGGACGGCGGCCGGGATGAGCAGGCCGGCATACGGCCTGCGGCGCGTTCTTGTCTCACCTCATTTCGAGTTGATCATTTCTTGGGTTGATCGCTTGGCATGGCAGCCGCAGCATGCCGAAAGAGCTTTGGCGTCCGCCACCAATTGATGAGTGCCGCGGCATATGATGTCCGCTAACATGGCCTTCCAATCAACAAAAACAGCGGTTCGCCGCGGGGAGAGAGTCGGATGGGTAAGCGGAATTGGTCGCGTCGCGCGGTGCTTGGCGCCTCCGCGGGGTCGATGGCGGGAATGCTGTTCGCCGAGCCCCTGAAAGCCGCGGCTGCTATTGCGCCTTCCGCCGTGACCCCCGAACTGATCGAGGCTGCGCGCAAGGAGGGCAAGGTCTCCTATTATGCGGCGATCGAGCTTGGCGTGGCCGAGCGGCTCGGCAAACTGTTCGAGGCGAAATATCCGGGCATCTCCGTCCACGTCGAGCGCTCCGGCGCCGAGCGCATCTATCAGCGCATCGCGCAGGAAAACGACAGCGGCATCCATGCGGTCGATGTCGCCAACTCCACCGACGTCTCGCACTATCTCGACTGGAACAAGAACGGCTGGCTCACGCCATACCTGCCGGAAGATGTGGTGAAACATTACCCCGCCGACCAGTACAATCCGGAAGGCCTGTGGGCCACTTCATGCGCGTGGTTCGAGGTGATTGGTTACAACACCAACCTGGTCAAGCCGGAAGATGCGCCGAAGAGCTATGCCGATCTGCTCGATCCGAAATGGCAGGGCAAGCTCGTCAAGGGCCACCCAAGCTACAGCGGCGCGATTCTGACAACGACGTTCGTGCTCTCGCACGCGCTTGGCTGGTCGTATCTGGAAAAGCTGGCGCAGCAGAAGGTGATGCAGGTGCAATCGGCCGGCGATCCGCCGAAGAAGATAATGCTTGGTGAACGTGCTGTGATGGCTGACGGTAACGACTACAATCTCGCCGTGTTCAAGAGCCAGGGCAAGCCGGTCGAGGCGGTCTATGCGACGGAAGGCTCGCCGCTGATCATCGTGCCGAGCGGCGTGTTCAAGGCCGCGCCCAATCCGAATGCAGCGCGGCTGTTCCAGAGCTTCTTCTTCAGCGCGGAAGCCCAGCAAATGCTGGTCAACGAGTTCGCCCATCGCTCTTTCCATGCCGAAGTGAAGCCGCGAGCGGGGCAGAAGCCGATGTCGGAAATCAAGATGCTCAAATCCGATCCCGCCCGGGTGCAGGCGGAGAGCGAAGAACTGAAGGCGCATTACGCGAAAGTGTTCAGGGTTTAGAGCGGCCCGCGCCGTCGCTGATGGCAGCGCGACCGGCAAGACGTGCGTGCCCGAATGGCCCGGTCGAGGACCTCCTCGGCGCCGTGCCTGCCGCCCAACCGCCTATCCGGGAGACTACGGAGGATCGCTGCGAAGCGCCGGATCCAGTAATTGCAATCGTCATCTGTCCGAGCGCAATTTGCTAACCATCCGGCGCAATAGCGGCTTCGCGCCGGGAGGCCCGGCAACTATTCGCAAACACGGCACCGCTTACGCTCGGCAAATCAAGAAGGAGATGAAGAGCGGGATATGCCCAGACTGCGGCCGAATGCGCCGATGGCCTTCGAGGTCATCGCCAGGGAACCGAATGCCGGCGCCAGCGGCGAAGCTTCCGCGCTTTCGGGAATCGGTTCGGAAATAGAGCACCTGCGCGGCGTCATTGCGCGGTTGATGCACACGACCGCCCACGACCCGCTGACCGGGCTTCCGACCCGCAGCGCGTTGCTCGAGCAGCTCGAGCAGGAACTCAAGCGTGACGCTTCCGACGGCGCCGAAATCGCGGTCCTGTTCGTCGACCTCGACAATTTCAAACTCGTGAATGACTCGCTCGGCCACGGCAGCGGCGATGCCGTGCTGTGCGAAATGGCGAGCCGCATCATTGACTGCATGGGATCGGAAGATATCGCAAGCCGGTTCGGCGGCGATGAGATGGTGATCCTGCATTCGCATGCCAGCGAGCATTCCGGCGTCGCTTTGGGTAATCGCATCCTTGCGGCGTTCGTCGATCCGATTGTCGTTTCCGGCAAGGAAGTGGTGGTGTCGGCGAGCGTCGGCGTTGCACGATGCAAGCCCGGCACGAAATCCGCCGAGCAATTATTGCGCGAGGCGGACACCGCACTCTATGCGGCGAAGGACCGCGGCCGGGCGCGGCTGGAGCAGTTCAACGACGAACTGCACGCACGCGCCGAGAAGCGCATGCAGATCGAGTCCGATTTGCGCGCGGCGCTTCGCCAATCGCAACTGTTTGTGGAATATCAGCCGCAGGTTCGCCTGAAGGACGGCTGCGTGGTCGGCGTCGAAGCGCTGGTCCGCTGGCGCCATCCGGAGCGCGGCATCATTCCGCCCGGCGACTTCATTCCGGTCGCTGAAGACTGTGGGCTGATCGTCAGAATTGGGCGAGAGGTGCTGTGGAATTCCTGCCGCCAGCTTGCCGAGTGGACGAAGCTGGTACCGGGAAGGCCATTGGCAATGACCGTCAACGTTTCGCCGCGCCAGGTCGCGGAACCCGGCTTCATCGCCGAAATCCGCGAGGTGCTGGCAGAAACCGGTATCGATCCAGCTTCGCTGTGCCTCGAGGTCACCGAAAGCGTGATGATGAGCGCAAGGCAGGAGGTAATGGGGCAGCTTGACGAAATCAGGCAGCTCGGAGTCTTCATCGCGATCGACGATTTCGGCACCGAACACTCGTCGTTGTCGCGGCTGCGCGACATGCCGGCGGAGGTGCTGAAGATCGACCGCAGCTTCATCGACGGCCTCTCCAGCGAACCCGGCGATACCGCGATCGTGTCCTCGATCCTCAGCCTGGCCTACGCCATGGGCAAGCATACGATTGCGGAAGGCGTCGAAAAGCGCGAGCAGGCGGCGATGCTGCTGCGCATGGGTTGCGAAGTCGCGCAGGGCTACTTCTTCTCGCGACCCGTGGCGGCCGAACAGATCGCGCCGATGCTGACGCGGTCACTCTGGCAACCGCGTTCCGCGCTGGAGCTGCACGGCACGCATCTCACCGAGGGGCCGGTACGGCGCGGCCATCGTTACTTCATCGACGAGTTCCTCGAGCACATCGGCGCCCCCATGGGGAGCAAGGTCGCGGGTCCGTTATGATCTCCCTCTTCATCGGCATCAGCAATCTGGCGATCGGGCTGGCCTATGCTGGCCTTGGTGTGATCGGCGCGTGGGAAACCATCAGCCTGCATCGTTACCGCGGCTGGTCCCGCTTTGGCATCGGCTTCGTATTGATGGCTGCAAGCTGCGGTCCGCATCATTTGGTGCATGGCTGGCACGTGCTTCAGGGCGAGACCGTTTCCTGGCAGATGCTGGCCGTGACCGTGATCGGGCTGCCGGCCGGACTGATCTTCGTCGGGCTGCGCTTGGAACGGATGGTGGGCGGGCAGGGCGAGCGCGTGGTCGCGGCCTCGGCGGACCGGGCGGCGATGCTGGCGACCGCCATGACATTGGTGACCGGTTTGCTGGCCGCGGGAGTGCTGGCGCAGCCGGCCGCCGACCTGTTCCAGGTCCTCTGCACGTCGGCCGGTCTCGTCGCGAAACCCATCGATGCGGCGGTCGACTTCATGTCGGTCACCTTCGTCGCGAACCTGTTCGTGACGATCGCCTACGGCATGGTCGGCTGGTATCTGGCGGATTGCCAGGTGCGCCGTTATCTCGCCAACGGCTTCTGGTCGCTGTCGGGTGTGGCGCTGGCGGGCGTGTTCTTCACCTGCGCCCAGATGCATCTCATCGACGCCACGACCCATGACGACGGTCTGTTGCTTATCTTTGACCTGATCGGCATTCCCGCCTCGATCTATTTCCTGTGGGTCGTCAAGCTCGTCCACAACGATTCCGTGATGGACTGGAATCGGCGTCCGCTCGTCGGCGCCGCCGCAGCTCCAACGCGTCCATCACCGTGGAGCGAGAGCCCGCAGCGCTAAAAAAGCAAAATCCGGTGGGCCGCGGGCTCCCTTGATGCACGGTCAATTTGCGGCCAGCAAAAAAAGGGAGCGCTTGGCGCGCCCTTCGTTTTTCACGGCGCAGCGCGGCGCATCGCAAGTAAAGCGTTAGTTCTTGACCGGAAACTTGACGGCGTGAAGAATTGGCGGGGTTCAGGACTGCCGCCCAAAGGCTGGCATGAAATGTTGAGGCTGGCATGAAACGTTTCGACGCGCTCGTGATGTTCGTCAGCCTCTGGCTGCTCGCCTCCATGGTGGTCGACGTTCTCACGCCGAAGCAGCTGACCGTCTATGCCATCGGAGCAGCACTGGCGCCTGCGACGGTGATATCGGCATTGCTCTACTGGTTGGGCGTGCCGCGGATCGATTTTGCGGTGTGCTTCTCGGTGCTCTGGATGGTGTCGGGGATGGTGCTCGAAATGATCTCGCCGGAGCCGCTATCGCTTTACATGATCGCCGCGGCGCTCGCGCCGGCGCTGGCCGTGGGGATCGTGATCAATTATCAGCGTTGGCGGCATTTTTCAGGGACGGTCGTGGCGGAGACAAAACGGGCCAATTGACAGGCCGCTGGTGCGCCCTCACCCGGCATAAAAAAAGGAGCGCTTGAGGCGCCCCTTTTGTTTCGCAAAGTTCGTCCACTTTACTGTGAGTAATACATGTCGAACTCGACCGGGTGCGGCGTCATTTCGAAACGCTCCACTTCCTGCATCTTGAGATCGATGTAGGCATCGATGAAGTCGTCGTCGAACACGCCGCCGTTCTTGAGGAACGCGCGGTCCTTGTCGAGGTTTTCCAGCGCCTCGCGAAGCGAGCCGCACACCGTCGGGATCGCCTTCAGTTCTTCCTTCGGCAGATCGTAGAGGTCCTTGTCCATCGCCGGACCCGGATCGATCTTGTTCTTGATACCGTCGAGGCCCGCCATCAGCATCGCGGCGAAGCCGAGATAGGGATTGGCCATCGGGTCGGGGAAACGCACTTCGACGCGCTTGGCCTTCGGATTCGACGTGTAGGGGATGCGGCAGGACGCCGAGCGGTTGCGCGCGGAATAGGCGAGCAGCACGGGAGCCTCATAGCCCGGCACCAGGCGCTTGTAGGAGTTGGTGGAGGGGTTGGTGAAGGCGTTGATCGCCTTGGCGTGCTTGATGATGCCGCCGATGTAGTGGAGGCAGGTCTCGGACAGGTCGGCGTACTTGTTGCCGGCGAACACCGGCTTGCCGCCTTTCCAGATCGACTGGTGGCAGTGCATGCCCGAGCCGTTGTCGCCGAAGATAGGCTTCGGCATGAAGGTGGCGGTCTTGCCGTAGATGTGCGCGACCTGATGGATGCAGTACTTGTAGATCTGCATCTGGTCGGCCATCAGCGTCATGGTGTCGAACTTCATGCCGAGTTCGTGCTGAGCGGACGCCACCTCGTGGTGATGCTTCTCGACCTTGACGCCCATCTTGGCCATGGCGCCGAGCATTTCGGAGCGCATGTCCTGCACCGAGTCCTGCGGCGGCACCGGGAAGTAGCCTGCCTTGGTGCGGATGCGGTGACCGAGGTTGCCGCCTTCATATTCGGTGTCGGAGTTGGTCGGAAACTCGGCGGAGTCGAGCTTGAAGCCGGTGTTGTAGGGGAGGGCCGAGAAGCGGACATCGTCGAACACGAAGAACTCGGCCTCGGGGCCGAAGAAGATGGTGTCGCCCACGCCCATCGACTTGACCATGGCCTCGGCCTTCTTGGCCATGCCGCGGGGGTCGCGGTTGTAGGGTTCGCCCGTGGTCGGTTCCAGCACGTCGCAGGTGATGACCATGGTGGTCTCGGCAAAGAATGGATCGATCGTGGCCGTAACCGGATCGGGCATCAGGCACATGTCGGACTCGTTGATCGCCTTCCATCCCGCGATCGACGAACCGTCGAACATCTGGCCCTCGGCGAAGGTTTCCTCTTCGATCATGGTGACATCGAAGGTAACGTGCTGCCACTTGCCGCGCGGGTCGGTAAAGCGCAGATCGACGTATTTGACGTCGTTGTCCTTGATCGACTTGAGGACGTCCTTGGCGGTCTTCATGGTTCCCCCTTGAGGTTGTTTTGGGAATGGCTGTCGTGATGGGCTGTCTTGGGCTGGGCCGCGGGCGGCGGCAATTGGATAGTCGTCAATACAATTGGGGGATGGCCAAGACAATATCCGAGTAACGCAACAACCTCCTCTCCGGGCGGATTTGATCCGCCGGCAGTAAATCGGCGCGTTAACCGCGCTTTAGATCGCGTCGAGCCCGGATTCGCCGGTCCGGATGCGGATGGCCTCCTCGATATTGGACACGAAAATCTTGCCGTCGCCGATCCGACCGGTCTGCGCGGCGCGGCGGATCGCGTCGATCGCGCGCTCGACCAGTTCATCGGAAATGACGATCTCGATCTTCACCTTGGGCAGGAAATCAACGATGTATTCCGCGCCCCGGTAAAGCTCGGCATGGCCCTTTTGGCGCCCGAAACCCTTGGCCTCGGTAACGGTGATGCCCTGAAGTCCGACTTCCTGGAGCGCTTCCTTAACCTCGTCGAGCTTGAACGGCTTGATGATGGCTTCGATCTTCTTCACAGGTTGCCTCCCGGCACTTTCAGGGACTCAAAGACGTTGAGGTAATTGTCGCGGATAGCGCGAATGATGCGGATCCGGTAGCGGCGCGCAGGCTCGATATTTGCCTGCCAGGTCACAGACCCGAAACTGGCTTCCTCGGAAGCAGGGTCTATGCCAAGCCGTTAAGATGTTATATTCTTGAATTGTATCAGCCTCTTAGATGGTCCCGAAGGCTCCTTGATAGGAATCGACCAATCATAGTGCAGCACTGAAATTAGGCAAATAGATCAAATTGTGTGCGCCCCTCCGGGCCAAGCTTTCGGCTAAGCCGCCAAAATTGCCTTCGGAACAGGCGTTTCGATCAGAGGATTGGCGATGGAAGTTCTCACGACGGCCGAGATGGCGCG
This sequence comes from Bradyrhizobium sp., assembly GCF_027307225.1. Classification (GTDB taxonomy): domain Bacteria; phylum Pseudomonadota; class Alphaproteobacteria; order Rhizobiales; family Xanthobacteraceae; genus Bradyrhizobium. The sequence continues at coordinate 11,304 of NZ_DAHUXJ010000070.1, forward strand.
GGTCGACCGGCTCGCGATCGCCGCGGGGACGCCCGGCTTCGCCTTGATGCTGAGCGCGGGGCAGGCGGTTGCCGCCGCCGCCATGGACCTCGTCGAGGAAGGGCCGATCCTGGTGATCGCCGGTCCCGGCAACAATGGCGGCGACGGCTTTGTGGCCGCCGCTGAACTCGCAGCGCGCGGCCGGGAGGTCTCCGTCATCCTGCTCTGCGAGCGCGAGAACTTGCAGGGCGATGCGGCTTCGGCCGCGCGCGGCTGGAAATATCCGGTGCTGCCGTTCAACCCGCAGGCGATCGGCAAGCCGGCTTTGATCATTGATGCGCTGTTCGGCGCCGGGCTCGATCGCCCGGTCAAGGGCGAGCCGTTCGACGTGATCGAGGCGATCAATACCAATGGCGCGCCGGTTCTGGCCGTCGATCTGCCAAGCGGCATCAACGGCACGTCGGGCGCGATCATGGGCACGGCCGTGCGTGCCTTTGAGACGGTCACGTTCTTTCGCCGCAAGCCTGCGCACCTGCTTTTGCCGGGCCGCGTTCATTGCGGCCGCGTCCGCGTCGCCGACATCGGCATCGATGCGAACGTGCTTGCGGAAATCGCGCCCAGGACCTTCGAGAATGTCCCGTCATCATGGGCGCGCTCGTTTCCGGTCCCGACCATCGACGGGCACAAATACGACCGCGGCCATGTCGTCGCCGTCTCCGGCGGCGTTGCCGCAACCGGCGCGGCGCGACTTTCCGCGCGCGGCGCCTTGCGGGTGGGGGCAGGTCTCGTCACGCTGGCCTCGCCGCGCGACGCGCTTGCCGTCAACGCCGCGGCGCTGACTGCGGTGATGGTTCGCCCGATCGATACGGTGACCGAATTCGGCGAGCTCTTGAGCGACAAGCGCCTCAATGCCTATGTCATCGGGCCCGGCGCAGGCATTGGCGAGCGGTCGCAGGATTTCGTGCTCGCGGCACTGACAGCGAAGCGTGCGGTGGTGCTCGATGCCGACGCGCTGACGAGCTTTGCCGACGCGCCTGAACGCCTGTTCGAAGCGATCCGGCAGTCTGCCGATCCGCAAGTGGTCCTGACCCCGCATGAGGGCGAGTTCCCGCGGCTGTTCAGCGACATCAGCAACAAGCATCCCGGTCGCTCCAAGCTCGAGCGGGTGAGGGCTGCGGCCGAGCGCGCCGGCTCGGTCGTGCTGCTGAAAGGACCGGACACGACGGTCGCATCTCCCGATGGCCGCGCGACGATCGCGGCCAATGCGCGGCCCTGGCTTGCGACTGCCGGCGCCGGCGATGTGCTGTCCGGCATGATCGCGGGATTAATGGCGCAGGGGGTGCCGGCGTTCGAGGCCGCTTCGATCGGGGTCTGGATGCACGGCGAGGCAGCGCGAGAGGCGGGACCGGGACTGATCGCGGAAGATCTGCCTGAAACGCTGCCGGCGGTGACGCGTCGTCTCTATGACGAATTCGGCATCGAATATTAGCGCATGATCCGCAGAAGTGTGCAGCGGTTTTCCCTCGCGACAAACGCGGAACGCGTTTGCGCGGAGATCATGCGCCAATGAAATGATAAGGCGCCTACTCGACACTGAACCAGCGCAGGAGTTTCGGCGCACTCCAGTTCGTCTCGGCTGCTTCGATCAGCCAATGCCCGGCATATTCCGCCGCGAAAGCGATGCGTTGGGTTTGCCCGGCATCGATTGCGATCGTGTCGAGCCAGAACGGCTTCCAACCATCGTCGAGCCGATCGAGCAGCCGAAAGTGATGTCCGTGCAGATGAAAGACGGATGTGACTTGCGCGCGATTGGTAAGCGATAGCACGACAACGCGGCTGGCCTTGGCGCGAAACACAGGCTGCGCGGTGGCCGCAAACGCTGCCGGCCGAATCCAATCTTTCTGGTCGCCACCGAAGGGAAGATCGATCCGCAGCGCGTTCTTGAGGTCGAGATGCGCGGGCAAACCGTTCGAGGGTAGCGCAGACGCAGCTGGCAGGGTTTGAGAACGGACTGGTGCTTCATCTGACAGGATCAGGCGGCCGATCGGGTGAGCCGCCTCGCCATCATGCATCAGGATCGGCGTGTTGCCGACGCCGGGTGTTGCGTCGATAAAGACGTCAGCCCGACCGCCCGGCGCCAGCGCAAAGGCGCCATTGCGCGCCAGAAATGGCTCGGCCGGCTGGCCATCCAGCGCCATCATCGTGATGTCGTGGTGCTCGATTTTCAGTGCGATCACCTGGCGCGGGAGGGCATTGATGAAGCGCATCCTGACGCGCTCGCCTCCGCGAAGGCTGATTTCCCGCGAGAGTTGTCCGTTCACGGTGTAGATGGCTTCGGTGCCCGTGGCGTCGGCGCCTGGCGCGATCGCTGCGCCATCCGGCCTCACGCGCCAGCCCTCAATCAAGAACACTTCGTCGCGATCGATCTGGATTGGTTCGCTTTCGCGCACGATCAACGGCAACGCCCGAAAAGGCCGCGATGCGCCGTCGCCGAGCAGGGCAGCATCGCAAAGGAATGTCCCGGCGTGCCGGAGCGGCAGCCGGAACGTCTCGCTCGCAGATGGCGCGAGCGGAGCACGCCCGAGCAGTGGCTCGATCGTGGCTGCGCCGTCGACGCCACGCCAGTTGAGCGCGACAGGCGCGGTGAGGTCGTTGGCCAGTGTGACGGTGGCGCGTTCGCCGCGCTTGAACCGAGGCGGCTGATCGCCGAGCGACCACACGTCTGTGGCCGGTGCCTTGTCGCGCAACCCGAGCGCATCTGCCTTGCATCGAAGTGCGAGTGGCGATGCCGCCTCCGCTCGGACGGCGCGATTTGACGCGGGCAGGGCCGCGAGGCCAGCCATTACCGCGCGCCGGTTCGGCCGGCGGATGTGATCTGAATCGTGATCGGACATAGTCGTTGATGCGGATCACTTTCCGCGTGATATGGCAAGCGACTGTGCAAATCGAAGAATTGCTGCGAAGCGGCGGCGCATGTTATAAATCGCAGCCCGCGGCATCGCGGCCGGACATGGTGCTCTTCTTGCGGGCGTGGCGGAATTGGTAGACGCGCTGGATTTAGGTTCCAGTGACGAAAGTTGTGGGGGTTCGAGTCCCTCCGCCCGCACCAACGCTTCCGACATATGGGGATGCGTCTCGCCGTGCCGACGCCTCAGGAGTCCCGTCCGATTTGACTGGTTTTCGGGCGCAATCCCGTTCGGGAACAGTTGATCTCGTTCCCTCATTGGGTTACGAGCGTCAGCCTGTTGCCTATGGCCGCCGGTTACACGGCGCTCTTGAGACCCCGATTGCTGGGTCACCGGAATAAGGCAAGAATTTCAAAGGGTTTTGGAGACTGCCGAAACCAGCAGCGCAAGGCGCGATGTCGTGCGCCATCAACAACAAGCCGTCCGGTTGGTGCCGGACTAATCGAGAAGATTGAAGCCATGCAGGTAAAAGAAACGGTTGCCGAGGGATTGAAGCACGAGTTTCAGGTCAGCATTCCCTCCGCTGATCTCGACGCCAAGGCCGATGCGCGCCTGGTCGAGATGAAGGACAAGGTCCGCCTCAACGGCTTCCGCCCGGGCAAGGTGCCGGTCACCCATCTGAAGAAGGTCTATGGCCGCTCGGTGATGGCTGAGGCGATCGACCAGACCATCCGCGACACCAACTCCAAGCTCTTCACCGAGCGCGGCTTCCGCCTCGCGACGGAGCCCAAGATCACCATGCCGACCGAAAAGAAGGAAGTCGAAGAGCTTCTCGCCGGCAAGTCGGATCTCACCTACACCGTGGCGATCGAAGTGGTGCCAACGATCGCGCTCGCGGATTTCAAGACCTTCAAGGTCGAGAAGCCGGTCGCTGACGTCACCGACGCCGAGGTCGACGATGCGGTCAAGCGCATCGCCGAACAGAATCGCAGCTTCGCCGAGACGGGCGAGGGCGCCAAGGCCGCCAACGGCGATCGCATCACCGTCTCGTTCAAGGGCATGATCGACGGCACGGCATTCGAGGGTGGATCCGGGGAAAATATACTGGTGACCATCGGCTCGAACACTTTCATCCCGGGCTTCGAGGATCAGCTGACCGGCATCGCGAGCGGCGAGACCCGAACGCTGAAGGTCACGTTCCCCGAGAACTACGGCAACAAGGAACTGGCGGGCAAGGCGGCCGAATTCGAGACCACCGCTTCCAAGATCGAGGCGCCGCAGGAACTCGCCATCGATGACGAGTTCGCCAAGACGCTGGGTCTGGAATCCCTCGACAAGTTGAAGCAGGCGGCGCGCGAGCGGATCGCTGCGGAGTTTGCCGGGACGACGCGTCAGCGCGTCAAGCGCGTCCTGCTCGATCGCCTTGACGAGGCCCATCGCTTCGAGGCGCCGCCGACGCTGGTCGACGAAGAGTTCAATCTGATGTGGGACTCGGTCAGGTCGGAAATGGAGTCCGCCGGCAAAACCTTCGCCGATGAAAACACCACGGAGGAAGCGGCTAAAGAGGAATACCGCAAGATCGCCGACCGCCGTGTCCGGCTCGGCCTTGTGCTCTCCGAAATCGGCGAGAAGAACAAGATCACGGTCACCGACGACGAAGTCGGCCGTGCGGTGATCGAGCGCGCCCGCCAGATGCCGGGCCGCGAAAAGGAAGTCTGGGACTTTTATCGCAATAACGCCAATGCGCTGGCCCAGCTTCGTGCACCCATCTATGAAGACAAGGTCGTCGACTTCATTCTTGAGCTCGCCACCGTGACCGAAAAGAAGGTTTCGCGTGAAGATCTCTACAAGGAGGATGAAGCGGAGAAGAGCGCGGCGTAAGCGCCTGTAAGTCCAGCGTTAAGGTTGAAGCGCAAAGGGGCGGCGCGGGCGCCGCCCTTGGCTAGGCGTGGCTGTCAGAATCAGCTTCAACTGCCTGGTACCTTCCGTTCTGGCCCGGCCGTGTGGCCGGGGCTAGAAAGCTGGTCTTGTGACCGGAAAAGCCAAGACTATCTGTGAGCCTGTCTTTTCAAGTTCTGCATCACGGAACGTCAGCTTTGCCGGTCTCGGTTCCAGTTTCTAAATCGTCCGCCGCTGGATGTTTGTTCCTGCCAACCCTTGGGTGACTAATGCGCGATCCCGTTGAAACCTACATGAACCTCGTGCCAATGGTGGTCGAGCAGACCAACCGTGGCGAACGGGCCTACGACATCTTCTCGCGCCTGCTCAAGGAGCGGATCATCTTCGTCACCGGGCCGGTCGAAGACGGCATGTCGACGCTGGTCGTGGCGCAGCTTCTGTTTCTCGAGGCGGAGAATCCGAAGAAGGAAATCTCGATGTACATCAACTCGCCCGGCGGCGTGGTGACGTCGGGTCTTGCGATCTACGACACCATGCAATTCGTCCGCCCGCCGGTGTCAACGCTGTGCACGGGGCAGGCGGCCTCGATGGGCTCGCTGTTGCTCGCCGCCGGCGAAAAGGACATGCGCTTCTCGCTGCCGAATTCACGCATCATGGTGCACCAGCCCTCCGGCGGCTTCCAGGGCCAGGCTACCGACATCATGCTGCACGCGCAGGAAATCCTGAACCTGAAGAAGCGGCTCAACGAGATCTATGTCAAGCACACCGGGCAGACCTACAAGGCCATCGAGGACGCGCTGGAACGCGACAAGTTCCTTACCGCGGCCGACGCTCAGGCTTTCGGTCTCGTGGACAAGGTGATCGACAAGCGGCCGGAAGATCCTGCGGCGATCGCAAAGGCGAGCTGACGAACTTCGGAAAGATACGGACATTCGCAAAAAAAAATGGCGGTAGGGCCGTCCTCCCAGTTGTCTCGTTTATGAGCAGGCTTAGCGCTGCCGCGCAGGAACTTGAAGCCGGGCGGCACTAACAGCGGCCGGCCGAGTTGGCTAAAACTGGCGTTAACGGTTGCTTGCCGGCCAAAATGGCGCCGAAAGCGCCCCTTTCCGCCCTATCCAGCCGAAAGTTCCGCTTTCGCCCCGGTTTGGCGTGGCAATCGCGCAACGCCTGGCTGATTTCGACCGGTAATTGACGTATGGCGGCGCAAATCACGGTATTGTCACGGATAGCGCGTCCCGGCCAATTAGCGAATTCTTGATAGTCGGGTGCGAGCATGGTTGGCTAGATCGCTTAGGGTATGCTTGCATCGGATACGAATTGGCTGCGATTCTCGCGGCTCCATAAGATAAAAGGTCTTTTCTGGTGCCGATTTTGCTCTATCTACAACGACTTGAACAAAGATCGGGGCCGGCGACTGGATCAGAGCAAGCGTGCTTGATCGAACTGCGGACGGAGAGATGAATGAGTAAGGTTGGCGCCAGCGACTCCAAGAACACGCTGTATTGCTCGTTCTGCGGCAAGAGCCAGCACGAAGTTCGCAAGCTGATCGCGGGTCCGACCGTCTTCATCTGCGACGAATGCGTCGAGCTCTGCATGGACATCATCCGTGAGGAGAACAAGTCCTCGCTGGTGAAGTCGCGCGACGGGATTCCGACGCCGAAGGAAATCTGCAAGGTGCTGGACGATTACGTTATCGGCCAGAGCCATGCCAAGAAGGTGCTGTCGGTCGCCGTCCACAACCACTACAAGCGGCTCAATCACCAGACCAAGCACAACGACGTTGAGCTTGCGAAGTCGAACATCCTGCTGATCGGCCCGACCGGTTCGGGCAAGACGCTGCTCGCGCAGACGCTGGCACGCATCCTGGACGTTCCCTTCACGATGGCCGACGCAACGACGCTGACCGAAGCCGGTTACGTCGGCGAGGACGTCGAGAACATCATCCTGAAGCTGTTGCAGTCGGCCGACTACAACGTCGAGCGCGCCCAGCGCGGCATCGTCTATATCGACGAAATCGACAAGATCAGCCGCAAGTCCGACAATCCGTCGATCACCCGCGATGTGTCGGGCGAGGGCGTGCAGCAGGCCTTGCTGAAGATCATGGAAGGCACCGTTGCTTCGGTGCCTCCACAGGGCGGCCGCAAGCATCCGCAGCAGGAATTCCTGCAGGTCGACACTACCAACATCCTGTTCATCTGCGGCGGTGCGTTTTCTGGCCTCGAGAAGATCATCTCCGCACGCGGACGGTCGACCTCGATCGGCTTCGGCGCGCAGGTGCTGGCGCCGGAAGATCGCCGCACCGGCGAAATCTTCCGTCACGTCGAGCCGGAAGATCTCCTGAAGTACGGCCTGATCCCGGAATTCGTCGGCCGTCTGCCCGTCGTGGCGACGCTCGAAGACCTCGACGAGGCTTCGCTGAAGAAGATCCTCACCGATCCGAAGAACGCGCTGGTGAAGCAGTATCAGCGGCTGTTCGAGATGGAGAACATCGAGCTCACCTTCGCCGACGAGGCGCTTGGCGCGGTCGCCCGCAAGGCGATCGAGCGCAAGACCGGCGCGCGTGGGCTGCGATCGATCCTCGAAAGCATTCTGCTTGAGACCATGTTCGACCTTCCGGGCCTGGAAGGTGTGGAAGAAGTCGTGATCTCGCGCGAAGTTGTGGAAGGAACAGCGCGTCCGCTCTACATCTACGCTGATCGTTCCGACCGCGCCGTCGAGACCAGCGCCAGCGCCTAGTGCGGCGAATTTGAAGTTCGCCATAGGAACTCCAAATTCGAATTGGCGTATTTTTGCTGCGGCTGCCGAGGCTCTCGGCGGCCGTCTCGGCCTAGCATGCAAGCTGTATTTCGCCCTGTCCCACAGGCATTTTCAGCGACTTGACACCCCCACCGCCGATAGCCACCTAATGTCATTGGCGGCGTGATATCTGCTGAAAGATTCGCGCTGGCAAAAGCCGGAAAACGCGGCCTGATGGGGCCTTAGTTTTCTGGTGTATTCGGCACCTTGTGGCCGTTGCGCATGATGCGGATGGCGTTGCAAGGGGGCACAACAAAAGGAAAAGGCCATGACCACCCCAAAACCCCGGCCATCAATCGTTCATGGCGAAAGCCATGCTTATCCCGTCCTGCCGCTGCGTGACATCGTCGTTTTCCCGCACATGATCGTGCCGCTGTTTGTCGGCCGCGAGAAGTCGATCCGCGCGCTCGAAGAGGTGATGAAGAATGATGCGCTGATCATGCTGGCGACGCAGAAGAACGCGTCTGACGATGATCCTGCGGCCGATGCAATTTATGAGACGGGTACGCTTGCAAGCGTTTTGCAGCTCCTGAAGTTGCCCGACGGCACCGTCAAGGTGCTGGTGGAAGGGCTCGAGCGCGCGCGCGTGGAAAAGTATACCGAACGCACCGAATATTATGAAGCGACCGCGGCGGCGCTCGCCGATACCGATGCGACCTCCGTCGAAGCCGAAGCGCTGGCGCGTTCGGTCGTGTCGGATTTCGAGAGTTATGTGAAGCTCAACAAGAAGATTTCCGCCGAGGTTGTCGGCGTCGTGCAGGCGATCACGGATTTCGCCAAGCTCGGCGACACCGTCGCTTCGCATCTGGCGGTGAAGATCGCCGATCGCCAGGCGATCCTGGAGACGCTGTCGGTCACCGCGCGGCTGGAGAAGGTGCTCGGCCTGATGGAGAGCGAAATCTCCGTGCTTCAGGTCGAGAAGCGCATCCGCTCGCGCGTCAAGCGCCAGATGGAGAAGACGCAGCGCGAGTACTATCTCAACGAGCAGATGAAGGCGATTCAGAAGGAACTCGGCGATGACGAGGGCCGTGACGAACTCGCCGATCTCGAAGAGAAGATCGCCAAGACCAAGCTTTCCAAGGAAGCCCGCGAGAAGGCGCAACACGAGCTGAAGAAGCTGCGCCAGATGTCGCCGATGTCCGCGGAAGCGACGGTGGTGCGCAACTATCTCGACTGGCTGCTGTCGATACCGTGGAACAAGAAGTCCAAGGTCAAGAAGGACCTCGTTGCCGCACAGGAAGTGCTCGACGGCGATCACTATGGGCTTGAGAAGGTCAAGGACCGGATCGTCGAGTATCTGGCCGTGCAGTCGCGCGCCAACAAGCTGACCGGGCCGATCCTGTGCCTTGTCGGGCCTCCTGGCGTTGGCAAGACGTCGCTTGGCAAGTCGATCGCGAGGGCGACCGGCCGAGAGTTCGTGCGCGTGTCGCTGGGCGGCGTGCGGGATGAGGCCGAAATCCGCGGCCACCGGCGGACCTATATCGGGTCGATGCCGGGCAAGATCATCCAGTCGATGCGCAAGGCGAAGACCTCGAATCCGCTGTTCCTGCTGGACGAGATCGACAAGATGGGCGCCGATTTCCGCGGCGATCCGTCGTCGGCTTTGCTCGAGGTTCTCGACCCCGAGCAGAACTCGACCTTCAACGACCACTACCTCGAGGTCGATTACGACCTCTCCAACGTGATGTTCATCACGACCGCGAATACGCTGAATATTCCCGGGGCCCTGATGGACCGCATGGAGATCATCCGGATCGCCGGCTACACCGAGAACGAGAAGGTCGAGATCGCGCGCAAGCACCTGATCCCGACCGCGATCTCCAAGCACGGTCTGGACACCAAGGACTGGTCGATCGACGATGACGCGCTGCTTCTGATGATCCGCCGCTACACCCGCGAAGCGGGCGTTCGGAATTTGGAGCGAGAGCTTTCGACACTCGCCCGCAAGGCGGTGAAGGAGCTGATGATCTCCAAGAAGAAGTCGGTCAAGGTCAACGAGAAGACGCTCGAGGACTTCCTCGGCGTGCCGAAGTTCCGCTACGGCGAGATCGAGACGGACGACCAGGTCGGCATTGTCACAGGTCTTGCCTGGACCGACGTCGGCGGCGAGTTGCTGACGATCGAAGGCGTCATGATGCCCGGCAAGGGCAAGATGACCGTCACGGGCAACCTGCGTGACGTGATGAAGGAGTCGATTTCGGCGGCGGCGTCTTTCGTCCGCTCGCGCGCGGTCGGCTTCGGCATCGAGCCCCCGCTGTTCGACAGGCGGGACATCCACGTCCACGTACCGGAAGGGGCAACCCCGAAAGATGGACCGTCGGCCGGCGTTGCAATGGCGACCGCGATCATCTCGGTGATGACCGGCATTCCGGTTCGGCACGACGTCGCCATGACCGGCGAAATCACGCTGCGCGGACGCGTGCTTCCGATCGGTGGTCTGAAGGAGAAGCTGCTCGCTGCCGCACGCGGTGGCATCAAGACGGTGCTGATCCCGGACGAGAACGCCAAGGATCTCACGGAGATTTCCGACGCGATCAAGGGCGGGATGAATGTCATTCCGGTGGCCCGGCTCGACGAAGTCGTCTCCAGGGCGTTGGTGCGGCCTCCCGTGCCGATCGTCTGGGAAGAAGACTCCGCCAAGGTGCCGGTGACGCCGGAGGCCGGGGACGAAGCTTCCGGCGGCCTGACGGCTCATTAACGTCTTTGAACGATGAACGAAAACGGCGCCCTCGGGCGCCGTTTTTTTGCGCCTTGTTGCGAGTTAGGCGGTCGCATCGGACCTTGCTGGAGAGCCCCGGCGAGGCTAAACACTGCATCCACGGGCGGCTAGCTCAGCTGGTTAGAGCATCTCGTTTACACCGAGAGGGTCTGCGGTTCGAATCCGTAGCCGCCCACCACCTTTCCGTTCGGCGAAGCTCTGTTCGATGGACGCGGTGCGCGGATCGCTCTGCGGTGGAGCAAGGGATTTAAAGACCACAGCTCGGGATAGATAGATCCGTAGCCGAAATGGCTTTCGTGCGCTAGGTGGACGGGTTCTTGAAGGACGATACGTACAGGATCGGCATCGATGTAGGCGGCACCTTTACGAAGGCGGCCCTGATCGACGACGCAAGCGGTACGATTATCGGTCGCTCGTCGGTTCATACAACACATGATCATCCACACGGCGTAGCCGGGGGCGTGATCGAAGTGTTCGAAAGGGTGCTTCGCGAAGCCGGCGTGTCGGCGGAGGACGTCGTCCTTCTCGCGCACAGTACGACCCAGGCGACGAATGCCCTGCTGGAAGGAGATGTGGCGCGCGTCGGCGTGGTGGGCTTGTCGGCGAGAAAAGCCGCGAAGCTGGCGAAGCCGCAGGTCCACATCTCGCCGATCGAGCTCGGTCCGGGGCGAACTCTTCAGACCGCCAATCAATTCCTTCTCAGCGATGGGCTTGGCAGGCCGGAAGTCGAGCGTGCGGTTGAAGCACTTCTGGCGGAGGGTGCGCAGGTTCTGGTCGCATCGTCTGCGTTCGGGGTCGACGACACCTCGGCCGAAGAACTCGTGCGGGACGTCGGCGAGAAATTCGATTTGCCGACCACATGCGGCCACGAGATCACGCGGCTCTACGGCCTGACGGTAAGAACCCGCACCGCCGTCATCAACGCGTCGATCCTGCCGAGAATGATCGCGACCGCGGACTTGACCGAAGCGAGCATGAAGGGCGCGGGAATCGATGCGCCGCTGATGATCATGCGGGGCGATGGCGGAGTGATGGGTATCGATGAAATGCGGCACCGCCCCGCCATGACCATGCTTTCGGGTCCTGCGGCGAGCGTCGCCGGCGCTTTGATGCACGTCGGCATATCGGACGGCATCTATTTCGAGGTCGGCGGTACGTCGACCAATCTCGGTGTCGTCCGCGGCGGGCACCCGATCGTCACCTACGCCAAGGTCGGTGGCCACGAAACCTATGTGAGTTCTCTGGACGTCCACGTGCTCGGCATCGGCGGCGGAAGTCTGATCAGGATCGGCGAAGGCGCGGTTCGCGATGTCGGGCCGCGAAGCGCTCACATAGCCGGTCTGCGATATGCCTGCTTTGCTTCGCCCGAGCAATTTCGGAATTGTAAGGTCGTCTTGTTCGAGCCGAAACCGGGGGACGGCGGCGACTTCGTGGCGATCGAGACGGAACGCGACGGCCGGTTTGCCTTGACGGTTACTTGCGCCGCGAATGCCGCGGGCCTGACGAACGGGGAGATGCACTGCTACGCTCCTCCTGAGGCTGCTTGTGCCGCCTTTGCGCCGCTCGCGAAACTGCTTGGGACCGATGTCCAGACCTTGGCGCGTCAGGTCATCGAAGCGGCAGCCGGAAAGGTGAGGCCCGTCATCGAACGTCTTATCAAGGAGCAGCAGCTCGATGCGGATCAGCAACTGTTGGTCGGCATGGGGGGCGGTATCGGGGCTCTGTTGCCGAGCGTTGCCGAACGGCTTGGCCTGCGCTTCGAGTTGGCCAGGGATGCAGAGATCATATCGTCGATCGGAGCCGCCATGGCAATGGTTCGCGAAGTGATCGAGCGGGCGAACCCCGATCCTTCGTCTGAGGAAATTGCCGAACTTCGCGCGGAAGCAGTGCAAGCGATCGGCCGCCTGGGCGCGGACCCGAAGACGGTCGATATCACGGTGGAAATCGATCGGCAGACCGGAAGGATCCGCGCGATCGCGAGCGGTGCGGCGGCGCTCCGCCGGCCGGACAAGCGCCGATCCATCGATGAGTCGCTGGCACGGCGTATTGCCGCCAGGTCGCTCCAGCAGCCGGAGAACGAGGTCGACCTGATGGCGGCGACGGCCGGAGCGTTCGTATTCACGTCGGAATCGGCATCTCGGCATTCGTTGCGTATCATCGATCGACATGGCACGATGCGCCTGCAACGCAGCAACGCGTTGGTACGCGAGACGACGGTCGAGGGATGGCAGGACGCATTCCGCTCGATGGAGCTGTTCGGGCCGGACGATGGCGACGACGCCTTCTTCGGCGCGGTCTTGCTCTATGGAGAACATCTGGTCGATCTTTCCGGCGTCGGCTCGCTATCGAACGCCGTGAAGGTCGTGGACAGTGAGTTCGCCGACGTTTCGGGCGGTGCGCCGGTGATATTGATCGGTTTCGCACGGCCGGCTGCTAGTTCTGACAAGGAGAAGAGAGGCGATGGAGAAGTTTGAGAAATTGACCGGCGTTGCCGTGCCGTTCGGAATGCCCAACGTCGATACGGACATGATCATTCCCAAGCAGTTTCTGAAGACCATCAAACGTGCCGGCCTGGGCAAGGCGCTCTTCTACGAACGCCGCTACGACGACAACGGTCAGGAGCGGTCCGATTTCGTTTTGAACCAGCCGGCCTATCGAAATGCCAGGATATTGGTTGCCGGAGAAAATTTCGGTTGCGGATCGAGCCGGGAGCACGCGCCGTGGGCGCTGCTGGATTTCGGAATCCGTTGCGTGATCGCTCCGTCCTTCGCGGACATTTTCTATAACAACATGTTCAAGAACGGAATGTTGCCCATCCGGCTTGGCACGAAGCGGGTCCACGAACTATTGCAGTTTCTCACCGAGCTTCCGGGTGCGGAGATCACGGTTGATCTTCGAGAACAGACCGTCACCGGCCCCGACGAACAGTCCGATCGTTTCGAGATACCGGAGTTTTCGAGAGAGTGTCTATTGAACGGGCTTGACGAGATCGAACTGACGCTCCTGAAAAGCGATCGTATCCAGGCCTACGAGCGCGCGAAGGCCGCAGAGCGCCCCTGGCTTTGATCCGTGATCTCTCGCGAACTTCGGAATCGGAGCTCTAGAACCTCAATCTGTGCGCCGCACTCCCCCAATGCTTCAGATTGCAGGAGTTGGCGATCTTCTGCAGGCTCGCGATCTGGTCACGTATTTTTCGCTGAACCACTTCGCGCGTCATCTGATCGTGATTGGTAAAATGGGTCTGCATGCCGTCCGTGACACAAGCGCAATAGCTGACGCACTTGTCGTGTTCCTTCGGGTGATTGTGGTCGCAGGGCGGAAGGCAGACGTCGTATTCGGCGGAATAGTCCTTTTTCGCCCATTCGGCCTGGGCGGCGCCGGCCAGCAAGACTGCCAGCAGCACGCAACGCATGATCTTCATTGCAGGTTTCCTTCCGCAACTAGTGGTCCGATTCTAACATTCGCATCCCTTCGCAGCGGCGCGTTTTGCGAATGTTAGAATCTCAGGACCACTAGCAAATATTAGGTTCTAGTGGAGTTTTGGATCTGACATTCGCTTTTCGTAAGCGCGGTTGGGGGGTAGCGAATGTCAGATCCACTCCACTCGGCGCCGGTCATCAGAAGTCAGATTATGTGATACTAATGCAAGGGACAAAGCGGCTGGGCCAATCGAGAGCAGGTTAAAAAATGGACGCACCCCAAGGCCACGAGAACAACACCGATCAGATTGCTTACTGGAACGGCGCCGGCGGCCAGCGCTGGGCCGCGCGGCAACCGGTGCAGGACATCATGCTTCAGCCGGTCGCCGATCTCCTGATCGACCGTGCCAGGACCAAGCCGGGCGAGCGCATTCTCGATGTCGGCTGCGGCAGCGGATCGACCACCTTTGCATTTGCGAGAGCCGTTAGTCCGGGCGGGCATGTCACGGGCGTCGACATCTCGGCCCCGATGCTATCGCGTGCGCGCGAGGTGACGCCAGCCGGCGCGCCGGTGGAATTCTTTCTCGCGGATGCGACGATCCATCCCTTTGCTTCCGGCAGTTTCGACCTGCTTGCCTCGCGCTTTGGCGTGATGTTTTTTGCCGACCCGGTGCTTTCCTTCACCAACCTGCATCGCGCCCTGAAGCGGCCAGGCCGGCTCGCCTTTGTCTGCTGGCGCGAGGCGCGCGAAAATCCCTTCTTCATGGTGTCGCTGCAGGCCGTCTACAAGCATGTTCCGAAAATGCCGCCCGTGGGGCCGGAAGATCCCGGCCCGTTTGCCTTCGCCTCACAGGAGCGCGTGACGCGCATCCTGATGGCGGCAGGCTTTTCGGACATCGCAATGGAACCGTGCAAGGTTGCGCTCGATGTCGCGGTGGGGCGGGGCCTTGATGCCGCCGTCCAGGGATGCCTGCAGATCGGCCCGGCGGCGCGCGCGCTGGCCGAACACCCGCCGGAGGTTGTCGCTGCCGCGACCAATTCGATCCGCGAGGCGCTCACACCTTATGTGAAGGGACAAACCGTCCCGCTCGACGGCTCGATCTGGATCGTGACGGCGAAGGCCTGATCCGAGTCTAAGCCCGTTCTTCCCAGATCATCGCGAGATGGACGATGGTCTGCACGGCCTTTTCCATGTCCTGTCGGCTGACCCATTCGAGCCGAGAGTGGAAGGCGTGCTCACCCGCGAAAATATTGGGGCAGGGCAGTCCCATGAACGAGAGCCGTGAGCCGTCGGTGCCGCCGCGGATCGCGGTCCTCAATGGCTTCAGGCCGGCGCGCTGGATCGCCTCGACCGCGTATTCGACGATCTGCGGATGACGGTCGATCACCTCTTTCATGTTGCGGTATTGCTGCTTGATGTCGATCTGGTAGCTCGATCGCGGAAAGTTCCTCATCACCTCTTTGACGATGCGCTCCAGCAGCGCTTCCTTGTCGCGCAGGCCTTGCTCGGTGAAGTCGCGCACGATGAAGCCCAGCGTCGCCACTTCCAGCGTGCCGGATAGGCCGGTCGGATGTAGAAATCCGTCCCGGCCCTCGGTGGTCTCGGGCGAGCAGGTCTCTTTCGGCAGGCCATCGACGATGGCGGCTGCGATCTTGATCGCGTGCTCCATCTTGCCCTTGGCAAAGCCGGGGTGGGTGGAAACGCCCTGAATGGTGATGGTGGCCCCATCCGCCGAGAAGGTCTCGTCCTCGATCTGGCCCGCGCTTTCGCCATCGATCGTATAGGCAAAGTCCGCGCCGAGTTTCTTCAGGTCGGCCTTATCGACGCCGCGCCCGATCTCCTCGTCCGGCGTGAACAGGACCTTGATCGTGCCGTGCTTGATCTGCGGGTTCTTCAACAGGAAATGCACCGCGTCCACGATCTCGGCAACGCCGGCCTTGTTGTCGGCGCCGAGAAGCGTCGTGCCGTCGGTCGTAATGATGTCGTGGCCGATCTGACTGGCGAGCGCGGGGTGTTCGGCAAAGCGGATCACTTGCGAGGGATCGGCTGGCAGCACGATGTCACCGCCCCGGTAGTTCTTTACGACCTGGGGCCTGACATTGGCGCCTGAGCAATCGGGCGAGGTGTCCATGTGCGAGCAGAAGCAGATCACCGGCACCTTCTTGCCGGTATTGGCCGGCAGGGTCGCATAGACGTAGCCGTTGTCGTCGAGATGGGCGTCGGACAGGCCGATCTCGCGGAGTTCGGCGGCGAGCAGGCGGCCCAGATCCTTCTGCTTTTCGGTCGAGGGACAGCTTAGCGATGCCGGATCGGACTGGGTATCGATCACCACATAGCGCAGGAGGCGCTCGGTCACGGTATAGGTGAAGGCGAGGGGGGAATTCGTGGCCATGGCCCGCGAGTAACAGAAAATCGCGCTTTCCGGTAGCGTCACTCCAGGAGGAGCCGAGGCCCCACCCGGACCGAAGTCAATATGCTGAAAAACCAGCAGGTTAGGCCAGTTTCTGTCAGACCGCTTCCTTCAGTTCCTTGGCTGCGCGGAAAGCCACTTTCTTGCTTGCCTTGATCTGGATCTCCTCGCCGGTGGCCGGGTTACGGCCCACACGGGCGGCGCGCTTGCGGACCTGGAGGATGCCAAGGCCGACGATGCGGACCCGCTCGCCTTTCTTCAGATGCTTGGTGATCCGGTCGACAAGGCCGGTCAGGATGGTCTCGGCTTGCTTTTTGGACAGTTCCTGCTCCTCGGCGATCGCGGCCGCTAGGTGCTTGAGCGTGATCGTGGTGGGGGTCGCTGTCTTCGCCATTTTCGGCCTCTCCTCGTTGCTGGCGGTCCTGGAAACCAGGAAGCCGCAGGCCTAAGCGGTTCGTGGTTTCGCTGCCTACGCTGTTTTCCCTGCAAATAGCGCCTTTTTTGCATCGACATTGCAGAAAGCCCTGCGAAACAAGGGGATCCGCAACAACCTTGACTAAAGAGGGGCACACCTTTAATCCCTGCTTCCGTTGCGGACCGGTCCTTTGGATTGAAGCATCCGCGGGAGTAGCTCAGTTGGTTAGAGCGCCGCCCTGTCACGGCGGAGGCCGCGGGTTCGAGTCCCGTCTCTCGCGCCATATTTTTCCGGGCGCCCCTCCTTACAGCGATATCGGAACATCAGGCGGGCGCCCGTCGGCCCTCCTTGACGCGTCCGTCAGGCCAAAAAAGCAAAAGAGCCGCTGGGGAAAGCGGCCCTTTCACAGCCTCGTTGGGGGACGAGGTCCCTCGGGGGGACGAGGGTTAGCGAACCATTGATATGTCCGAGCTGGTCAGGACGATCGCCTTGCCGGCCTTCTGAACCCGGGCGGTCTGGCTGCCATCGGAGTTGGTGCGGGCGGAGATGCCAAGGCCGGCGACCGCGATTCCCGCGACAAGCGCCATCACCACGATCTTCAGGTGGGTCGCACGGTCCGCGGAATGAATGGAGTGGTTCATGGAAGCCTCCCCGGCGTCTATTGCGCCGTCTGTTGGTTCCCTGTGTACCGGCCAATTGTTTCCAGCTGGTTTCGTCGGTTCGCAAAAATGGTTTCATTTCCCGGCCGGCGCGCCGGGCCGCGACCTTCGAATCCCAAGCCGCGAAGTTGAACGCTGGGCCGATGGGCCGAGCAGAATTTTCCACGCGGCGCCGGGCCGGAAAGGGCGTCAAGATAGCTTGTCTTGCGCCCCTTGGTGCGCTGCGCTAAGCCTCGGAACAATTCTAATGAGCGAATCTGCGGACCCCGATGACCGCAGCAAAAATAAGGCCCCGCCGATGACCGGCATCCTTCAGAATTATCTTCCCCTCGTGGTGTTTATCGGTGTCGCCGGCCTGATCGGTCTGGTGCTCCTGATTGCGCCCTTCGTGGTGGCTTTCCAGCAGCCCGATCCGGAAAAACTGTCGGCCTATGAATGCGGCTTCAACGCCTTTGACGATGCTCGCATGAAGTTCGACGTCCGCTTCTACCTGGTTGCGATTCTCTTCATCATCTTCGACCTCGAAGTGGCCTTCCTGTTCCCGTGGGCGGTTGCCTACGGAAAGCTGGGGGCGACCGGGTTCTGGTCCATGTTCGTGTTCCTGGCCGTGCTCACGGTCGGCTTTGCCTATGAATGGAAGAAAGGCGCGCTCGAATGGGATTGAGCCCAGCTCCCACGAAGCCAGGGTCCGCGCCGGCGGTTGCTCCCGCCGCGACCGGCATCATCGATCCTTCGACCGGAAGGCCGGTTGGCGCGCGCGATCCCTATTTCCTTGAGGTCAATCACGAGCTTTCCGACAAGGGCTTCTTCGTCGCGGCCGCCGATGACCTGATCACCTGGGCGCGCACCGGCTCGTTGATGTGGATGACCTTCGGTCTTGCCTGCTGCGCGGTCGAGATGATGCAGGTGTCGATGCCGCGTTATGACGTCGAGCGCTTCGGCTTCGCGCCGCGCGCCTCGCCGCGCCAGTCCGATGTGATGATCGTGGCCGGCACGCTGACCAACAAGATGGCGCCCGCGCTGCGCAAGGTTTACGACCAGATGCCGGAACCGCGTTACGTGATCTCAATGGGATCCTGCGCCAACGGCGGCGGTTATTATCATTATTCGTACTCGGTGGTGCGCGGCTGCGACCGCATCGTGCCCATCGACATTTACGTGCCCGGCTGCCCGCCCACGGCAGAGGCGCTGCTCTACGGCGTCCTCTTGTTGCAGAAGAAGATCCGGCGCACGGGAACCATCGAACGCTAGGGTTTTGGGATGGACGACGGCAAGCTTGACGCTTTGGGGCAGACGATCGTTGGCGCGCTTTCGGGCGCGGCGACGGGCCATTCGGTGGCGTTCAACCAGCTCACGGTGGACGTAAAGGTCGAACGCATCGTCGATGTCATTCGCTATCTCCGGGACGATCCGGCCTGCCGCTTCGTCAATCTGACCGACGTCACGGCGGTCGACTATCCCGGCCGCGAGAAGCGCTTCGACGTGGTCTACCACCTGCTGTCGCCGACGCTGAATAGCCGCATCCGTCTGCGCGCCGAGGCCGACGAAACCACGCAAGTGCCCTCGATCATCGGCGTGTTCCCCGGCGCCGACTGGTTCGAGCGCGAAACCTACGATCTCTACGGGGTGATCTTCGTCGGACATCCCGACATGCGGCGGCTCTTGACGGACTACGGCTTCGACGGCCACCCGCTGCGCAAGGATTTCCCGCTCACCGGCTTCGTCGAGGTGCGCTACGACGACCAGGAGAAGCGGGTGCTGTACGAGCCGGTCCGGCTCAACCAGGAATTCCGGAAATTCGATTTCATGTCGCCATGGGAAGGAGCGGACTATCCGCTGCGCGGTGACGAGAAAAGAAGCGAATAGTGAGTAGCGAATAGCGAATAGAAGAAGGAGGGTATGCGATAGAGATCAGTTCATACCGAGACCTAAAGGTCTGGCAGGAGGCGATGTCGATCGCCGAACGGGCTTACCGTTTGACGGCGCGCTTACCCAAGGAAGAGGTCTATGGGATGACAAGCCAGATTCGTCGCGCGGCTACGTCGGTGGCAGCAAATATTGCCGAAGGTCATGGCCGTGAGAGTGGAGGCTCCTTCATACAGTTTCTTCGAATGGCCCAAGGCTCCTTGAAGGAACTGGAGACGCACCTCTTGCTGGCGTTGCGGGTAGATTTGGTGGCCTCGGACGAGGCTAAGCCGGTTCTCGCGCAATGTGATGAACTCGGCAGGATGTTACGATCGCTGATCCGTTCCATACAGCGCAGGCAAGACCATGATTAGATGCCCTTACTACTATTCGCTATTCGCTATTCGCTATTCGCGATGCCTTGATTGGTAAGCCCCATGACCGAAGCAGCCCTCCGCAACTTCACCATCAATTTCGGCCCGCAGCATCCGGCGGCGCACGGCGTGTTGCGTCTGGTGCTGGAGCTGGACGGCGAAGTCGTCGCCCGTGTCGACCCGCATATCGGACTGCTTCACCGCGGCACCGAAAAGCTGATCGAGCACAAGACCTATCTTCAGGCGATCCCGTATTTCGACCGGCTCGACTATGTCGCGCCGATGAATCAGGAGCACGCGTTTTGCATGGCGGCGGAAAAGCTGCTCGGCATCGAGGTGCCACGCCGCGCCCAGCTGATCCGTGTGCTCTATTGCGAGATCGGACGCATTCTCTCGCATCTTCTCAACGTCACCACGCAGGCGATGGACGTCGGCGCGCTCACCCCGCCGCTGTGGGGCTTTGAGGAGCGCGAGAAGCTGATGGTGTTCTATGAGCGTGCCTCGGGCTCGCGCATGCATGCGGCTTACTTCCGCATCGGCGGCGTGCATCAGGATCTGCCGCCCAAGCTGATCGACGATATCGACACCTGGTGCGACGCGTTCCCGACGGTGGTCGACGACCTCGAAACGCTGCTCACGGGAAATCGCATCTTCAAGCAGCGCAACGTCGACATCGGC
The DNA here is from genome assembly GCF_027307225.1 of Bradyrhizobium sp. Lineage (GTDB taxonomy): Bacteria > Pseudomonadota > Alphaproteobacteria > Rhizobiales > Xanthobacteraceae > Bradyrhizobium. The sequence continues at coordinate 31,464 of NZ_DAHUXJ010000070.1, forward strand.
GTCGTGACGCTGCAGCAGGCCTGGGAGTGGGGTTTTTCGGGCGTGATGGTGCGCGGCTCGGGCGCGGCCTGGGATCTTCGCAAGGCCCAGCCTTACGAATGCTACGCCGAGATGGATTTCGATATTCCGATCGGCAAGAACGGCGACTGCTACGACCGTTACTGCATCCGCATGGAAGAGATGCGGCAATCGGTCAAGATCATGAAGCAGTGCATCGCCAAGTTGCGCGCGCCTGAAGGGCAGGGTCCCGTCGCGGTCCAGGACCACAAGATCTTCCCGCCACGCCGTGGCGAGATGAAGCGTTCGATGGAAGCCCTCATCCATCACTTCAAGCTCTATACCGAAGGTTTTCACGTCCCCGCCGGCGAAGTCTATGCCGCGGTCGAAGCGCCCAAGGGCGAGTTCGGCGTCTATCTCGTCTCCGACGGCTCCAACAAGCCGTACAAGTGCAAGATCCGCGCGCCCGGCTTTGCCCATCTGCAAGCGATGGACTTCATCTGCCGCGGCCATCTGCTCGCCGACGTCTCGGCCATCCTCGGCTCGCTCGACATCGTGTTCGGAGAGGTCGATCGGTGATTTCCACGCCGCCCATCCAGTTCGACCGCGCCTCGGGAGCCCTGGAAGGGGCCAACCTGTGGGAGCGGACGGCTGCCTTGGCGCTGGCGACAGGGTCGAAAATATCGTCGCATTTTTCGCATCGCGGCTACATCGGCTGCGCCAACCTGCTGCGCAAGACGCTGCCGGAGCGTAACATCGCCATCAAGCTCAACGAGGATGCGACGTTCGAGTTTCCGTATGGCGAGGGCTACTGGAGCAAGCTGCTCGACCGTTCCTACAGTTACGAAGACGAACTCGAACTGCTGTTCCGCCACTCGCGCGACGTCGATTACACGCTGCTCGATTGCGGCGCCAATTTCGGCTACTGGTCGGTGCTGGTGACGAGCCAGCCGTTCGGTGCGCACAAGGCAATCGCGATCGAGCCCTCGTCCGATAATTTTGCCAAGCTCGCCAACAACGCCAGGGTCAACGGCAACCGCTTCGAGATGCTGAAATGCGCAATCGGCGCCGCCAGGGGCACCGCGCGGCTGTCGGGCACCAAGCACGAAGCCTTCAGTATCGCCGGCGACACGAATAGCGGTGGCGAAGAAGTGCCCGTCATGGCGCTCGATGATCTCCTTGACGACGGCAAGATCGCGCCTGATGGCAAATATCTCATCAAGCTCGACGTCGAGGGCGTCGAGATCGATGCCATCAAAGGCGGCGCGAAATTGCTTGCCTGCGACAGCGTGATCATGTGCGAAGAGCACGGCAACGACCCCGACCACACCGTGTCGCGCTATATCCTCGATCAGACGCCGCTCAAGCTGATTGTCTGCGATCCCCGTTCCAACCGCCTTGAGACCGTGACCGAGCTTTCGATCCTCGACCGCATCAAGGTTTCGTCCCACATCGGCTACAACGTGTTCGGCACGTCAAGTGCGTTCTGGCAGGAGCGTATTGCTGCGCTGAACGCCGGCGCCGGCCGCCGTTTGCAATGAGAGACTGAATACGATGTCCGTTCGCCGCCTTGCACCCAGGGAAGTCCAGCCTGCGAACTTCACGTTCACGCCGGAAAATCTGGAGTGGGCAAAGAAGGAAATCGCCAAATATCCGGCAGGACGTCAGGCCTCGGCCGTGATCGCGATCATGTGGCGGGTTCAGGAGCAGCACGAGGGCTGGGTCTCGGAAGCGGCGATCCGAGCGGTCGCCGACCTGCTCGATATGCCCTACATCCGCGTGCTGGAAGTCGCGACCTTCTACACGATGTTCCAGCTCCAGCCGGTCGGCAAGAAGGCGCATGTGCAGGTTTGCGGCACGACGCCGTGCCGCCTGCGCGGCGCCGCCGACCTCATCGATGTCTGCCAGAGCCGGATCCATCACGATCCCTTCGAACTGTCCAAGGACGGCAATTTCAGCTGGGAAGAGGTCGAGTGCCTTGGCGCGTGTGTGAACGCGCCGATGGTCCTGATCTGGAAGGACACGTATGAGGATCTGACGAAGGAAAGTTTCGGCAAGGTGCTGGATGGCTTTGCCTCCGGCAAGCCGCCGAAGCCCGGGCCGCAAATCGATCGCCAGTTCTCCGCGCCTGTCGGCGGACCGACTACGCTGAAGGAAACCACCTGATGCTCGACGATAAGGATCGCATCTTCAAGAACCTCTACGGCCTGCACGACTGGGGCCTCGAGGGCGCGCGCCGTCGTGGCGCCTGGGATGGCACGAAGGCGATCGTCGACAAGGGCCGCGACTGGATCATCAACGAGATGAAGGCCTCAGGTCTTCGTGGCCGCGGCGGGGCCGGGTTCCCGACTGGCATGAAGTGGTCCTTCATGCCGAAGGAATCGAAGGACGGGCGGCCAAGCTACCTCGTCGTGAACGCCGACGAGTCCGAGCCCGGCACCTGCAAGGACCGCGAGATCATGCGGCACGATCCGCACCTGCTGGTCGAGGGCTGCCTGCTCGCAAGCTTCGCGATGGGCGCGCATGCCTGTTACATCTATGTGCGCGGCGAGTTCATCCGCGAGCGCGAGCATCTGCAGGCCGCGGTCGATCAGGCCTACGAGGCCAAGCTGATCGGCAAGGACAATGTCAACGGCTGGCCGTTCGACCTCTACGTCGCCCATGGCGCCGGCGCCTATATCTGCGGCGAAGAGACCGCACTTCTGGAAAGCCTTGAAGGCAAGAAGGGCCAGCCGCGGCTGAAGCCGCCGTTCCCGGCCAATGTCGGCCTGTTCGGCTGCCCGACAACCGTGAACAACGTCGAGTCGATCGCGGTCGCCCCGGACATCCTTCGGCGCGGCGCTGCGTGGTTTGCCGCCATCGGCCGGCCGAACAATGTCGGCACCAAGCTGTTCTGCATCTCAGGTCACGTCGAGCGGCCCTGTAACGTCGAAGAGGCGATGGGCATTCCGTTCCGCGAACTGATCGAAAAGCATTGCGGCGGCATTCGCGGCGGCTGGGACAACCTGAAAGCGGTGATCCCGGGCGGTTCGTCGGTACGCATGGTGCCGGCCGAGCAGATCATCGACACGCCGATGGATTTCGACAGCCTCGGCAAGCTGCGCTCCGGTCTCGGCACCGCGGCCGTGATCGTGATGGACAAGTCGACCGACCTGATCCGCGCCATCGCCCGCATCTCCTATTTCTACAAGCATGAGAGCTGCGGCCAGTGTACGCCGTGCCGCGAAGGAACGGGGTGGATGTGGCGGGTATTGACCCGTATGGCGGAAGGCCGCGCCCACAAGCGCGAAATCGACATGCTGCTGGAAGTCACCAAGCAGGTCGAGGGCCACACGATCTGCGCGCTCGGCGATGCCGCCGCCTGGCCGATTCAGGGCCTGATCGCGCATTTCCGTCATGAGATCGAAGAACGCATCGATCAATATTCGCACAAGGCCGACCTCGACGATCAGGGCGTGCTCGACCCCGAGCATATGGTGGCGGCGGAGTAGGATTTATGGCACTTCCCGCATCATTCTGGCAGAAATTCGGGACGCTGGCGCAAATGGCGCAAGCGTCCGTGGCGCTGCTCGGCTTTGTGGCGATCCTGTTCCAGGTCAGCGAAATTCGCTCCAACAACCGCGCCGTCGCCGCGCGGCAGGCGTTCCTCGCCTACACCGATCTGGCGTTCAGGAATCCGAAATTCGCCGAGCCCGACTACGCTGCGATCAAGGCCGGCAGCCACGAGCAACAGGTTCAATACGAAAGCTTCGTCTCGTATTTCCTGTTTGCGTGTGAGGAAGCGTTCGGCGCTTTTTCTGACCGGCGTGAGTGGCTCGCCTCCTGCGATTATGATTTGAAGCCGCATCTGCCGTTTCTCTGCGAGAAGAATCACTCTGAGCCGGGCTATCTCGCGACCTACGGCACCATCACCCAGGACTGGGTGAGGACATCCTTGAAAACCGCCAGCGTTACGCCGCCGGACTGCAAGCTGGGAAAGACCTGAGACAGCATGACCAAACTCATTGTCGATGGCAAAGAAATCGATGTTCCCGCCGAATACACGCTGTTGCAGGCGTGCGAGGCGGCCGGCGCCGAAATTCCGCGCTTCTGCTACCACGAGCGGCTTTCGATCGCCGGCAATTGCCGGATGTGCCTGGTTGAAGTAAAGGGCGGCCCGAAGCCGGTCGCCAGCTGCGCCTGGGGCGTGCGCGATTGCCGTCCGGGTCCGAAGGGTGAGCCGCCAGAAATCTCCACCCGCTCGCCGATGGTGAAGAAGGCGCGCGAAGGCGTGATGGAGTTCCTGCTGATCAACCATCCCCTCGATTGCCCGATCTGCGACCAGGGCGGGGAATGCGATCTGCAGGACCAGGCGATGGGTTACGGCGTCGACACCTCGCGCTTCGCCGAGAACAAGCGCGCGGTCGAGGACAAATATCTCGGCGCGCTGGTGAAGACCTCGATGAATCGCTGCATCCAGTGCACGCGCTGCGTCCGCTTCTCGGCTGAAATTTGCGGTGCGCCGGAAATGGGCGCGACGGGTCGTGGCGAGGACATGGAGATCACGACCTATCTCGAGCGCGCGCTGACCTCGGAATTGCAGGGCAATCTCGTCGATATCTGCCCCGTCGGTGCGCTGACGTCGAAGCCTTACGCCTTTGCGGCGCGGCCGTGGGAACTGGGCAAGACGCAGTCGGTCGACGTGATGGATGGCGTGGGCTCGGCGATCCGCGTCGATACCCGTGGCCGCGAGGTGATGCGAATCCTGCCGCGCGTGAACGAGGCGGTGAACGAGGAATGGATTTCCGACAAGACCCGCCACGTCGTCGACGGCCTGCGCACGCAGCGGCTTGACCGCCCCTACATCCGCGAGGACGGCAAGCTCAAGGCGGCCTCGTGGCAGCAGGTCTTTGCCGCCATCGCAGCCAGGGTTGCGCGCACCGACGGCAAGCGCATCGGCGCCATCGCCGGCGATCTCGCCGCCGTGGAAGAGATGTTCGCGCTGAAGGAGCTTCTGGCCAGGTTCGGCTCGGTCAATCTCGCCGTGCAGGGCGGCGATGCCTTCGACCCGAAGGCGGGACGCGCTTCGTACATCTTCAATCCGACGATCGCCGGCATCGACCAGGTGGATGCGCTTCTGATCGTGGGCTCGAACCCGCGCAAGGAAGCCGCCGTCCTCAATGCGCGCATCCGCAAGCGCTGGCGCTCAGGACAGCTCAAGGTCGGCGTGATCGGCGCGAAAGCCGATCTGGTCTACACCCATGATTATATCGGTGCAGGCGTAGAGTCCCTTGCTGATCTCGCCGCCGGCAAGCATTCCTTTGCCGACGTCCTGAAGAATGCCAAGAATCCGGTCGTGCTGGTTGGCGTCGACGCGTTCGGACGCCACGATGGCGCGGCGGTGCTGGCACGGGCCGCGAAATTCGCGCTGGATATCGGCGCGGTCAAGGACGGCTGGAACGGCTTTGCCGTCTTGCAGAATACGGCTTCGCGCGCCGGCGCGCTCGATATCGGCTTTGCGGCGGGCGCGGGCGGATTGAACGCGGCACAGATGACGACGTTCGGAACGCTGGATGTGCTGTTCCTGCTCGGGGCTGACGAGGTGAAGGTGCCGGACGGAACGTTCGTGGTTTATATCGGAACCCATGGCGATGCCGGCGCGCATCGCGCCGATGTCATCCTGCCGGGCGCGGCCTACACCGAAAAGTCCGGCATCTTCGTCAATACCGAAGGCAGGGCGCAGATGGCGAACCGCGCGGGCTTTCCGCCCGGTGAGGCGCGCGAAGACTGGGCGATTATCCGTGCCCTGTCGGAAGTGCTGGCTAAGAAGCTGCCCTACGATTCGCTGGCGGCGCTGCGGCAGGCGATCTTCAAGGCGGTGCCGCATCTCATGCGGCTCGACCAGATCGCCGCTGGCGATGCAGCGTCCGTCAAGACGCTTGCCGGTCGCGCCGGCCAGGCCGAAAAGGTACCGTTCAAGGCCTCCGTTGAGGACTTCTATCTGACCAACCCGATCGCGCGGGCGTCTGCGGTGATGGCGGAGTGCTCGCGTCTCGCCTCCGGGCACATGCTGACGGCAGCGGAGTGAGCGTGACGAGATGACTGAATTTTTCGCAAGCGCATTCTGGACCGGTTTCCTGTGGCCGCTGATCGTCATGGTGGCCGAGAGCCTCTTGCTGCTCGTCATTCTCCTGATCGCGATCGCCTACATCCTGCTCGCCGACCGCAAGATCTGGGCGGCGGTGCAGATCCGGCGCGGCCCGAACGTGGTCGGGCCGTGGGGTCTCTTTCAGTCCTTCGCCGACCTTCTGAAGTTCGTGCTGAAGGAGCCGATCATTCCCGCCGGCGCCAACAAGGGCGTGTTCCTGCTGGCGCCGCTGGTCTCCTGCGTGCTTGCGCTGGCGGCCTGGGCGGTGATCCCGACCAATCTCGGCTGGGTGATCTCCGACATCAATGTCGGCGTTCTCTACATCTTTGCGATTTCGTCGTTGTCGATCTACGGCATCATCATGGCTGGCTGGTCGTCGAACTCGAAATATCCGTTCCTGGCGGCACTCCGCTCGGCGGCCCAGATGGTGAGCTACGAAGTCTCGATCGGCTTTGTCATCATCACCGTTCTGCTGTGCGCCGGCACGCTCAACCTGTCGGGCGTGGTCGAGGCGCAGCAAACGCGCGGTTTTGCCAGCCTGATCGGCCTGCCCTGGCTCACCATCCTCAACTGGTATGTGTGGCCGCTGTTTCCGATGTTCGTCGTGTTCTACGTCTCGTCGCTGGCGGAGACCAATCGTCCGCCATTCGATCTGGTGGAAGCGGAGTCCGAACTGGTCGCCGGCTTCATGGTCGAATACGGCTCGACGCCTTATTTGCTGTTCATGCTCGGCGAATACGTCGCGATCACCACGATGTGCGCGCTGGCGACAATCTTGTTCCTCGGCGGCTGGACGGCGCCGATCGCGCTGCCGCCCTTCACCTGGGTGCCAGGGGTGATCTGGTTCGCGCTCAAGGTATTCTTCATGTTCTTCCTGTTCGCGATGGCCAAGGCCATCGTCCCGCGCTACCGCTACGACCAGTTGATGAGACTGGGCTGGAAGGTGTTCCTGCCGCTGTCGCTTGCCATGGTGGTCATCGTTGCGGGCGTGCTGCAACTTGCGGGAATTGCGCCGAAATGAGGTCGCTATGAATATCAACGTCAACGCCACCACCCGCTCGCTTCTGCTGACGGAATTCGTTTCGGCGTTCTTTCTCGCCATGCGCTATTTCTTCAAGCCGAAGCCGACCATCAATTACCCGTTCGAGAAGAACCCGATTTCGCCGCGCTTCCGCGGCGAGCACGCGCTGCGCCGTTATCCCAACGGCGAAGAACGCTGCATCGCCTGCAAGCTGTGCGAAGCGATCTGTCCGGCGCAGGCCATCACGATCGAAGCAGGCCCGCGGCGCAACGACGGCACGCGCCGCACCGTGCGCTACGACATCGACATGGTGAAGTGCATCTATTGCGGGCTGTGCCAGGAAGCCTGCCCGGTCGATGCCATCGTCGAGGGACCAAACTTCGAATTCGCGACCGAAACGCGCGAGGAACTCTACTACGACAAGGCGAAGCTGCTCGCGAACGGCGACCGCTGGGAGCGTGAGATCGCCAAGTCGATCGCTCTAGATGCGCCATACCGGTGAGGTGAGGGGATGATCGTGCGCTACATCACGTCATTCCGGGGCGCGCAGAGCGCGAGCCCGGAATCTCGAGATTCCGGGTCTGGTCCTTCGGACCATCCCGGAATGACGAGGGACAAAAGATGATCCTTCCGGCCCTGTTCTTTTATCTTTTTGCCGGCGTGTGCGTGGCTTCCGCCGTCATGGTGATTGTCTCGCGCAATCCCGTGCACTCCGTGCTGTTCCTGATTCTCGCCTTCGTGAACGCCTCCGGCCTGTTCGTGCTGATGGGGGCCGAGTTCCTGGCGATGATTTTGGTCGTCGTCTATGTCGGCGCGGTCGCGGTGCTGTTCCTGTTTGTGATCATGATGCTCGACGTCGATTTCGCCGAGCTGCGCGAGGGCTTCATCGAATACCTGCCGGTCGGGCTCGTGATCGGCGGCATCTTCCTGGTCGAATTGCTTCTGGTCGGCGGCGGCTGGGTGATCAACCCCAACGTCGCGAAGTCGATCACGGCGGCGATACCGGCCAATGTCAGCAATACGGAGGCCTTGGGCCTCGTGCTCTATACGAAATATATCTACTACTTCCAGATCGCGGGCATGGTGCTGCTGGTTGCGATGATCGGCGCGATCGTGCTGACGTTGCGGCACAAGGCGAGCGTCAAGCGGCAGGATATCAACGTGCAGAATGCGCGGACGCCGGAAATGGCGATGGCCGTGCGCAAGGTTGCCTCGGGGCAAGGCTTGCAGGACGCGGACGCCGCGGAGTGGGTGCAATGACGATCGGTCTGGGGCACTATCTGGCGGTCGGGGCCATCCTGTTCACGCTCGGGATTCTCGGCATTTTCCTCAACCGCAAGAACATCATCGTCATCCTGATGTCGATCGAGCTGATCCTGCTCGCCGTCAACGTCAACCTGGTGGCGTTTTCGACGTTCATCGGCGTCATCGTCGGTCAGGTGTTCGCGCTTCTGGTGCTGACGGTGGCGGCGGCAGAAGCCGCGATCGGCCTCGCCGTGCTGGTGGTCTATTTTCGCAACCGCGGCTCGATCGCGGTTGAAGACGTCAATCTGATGAAGGGCTAGCGCGCGACATGATCCAGGCAATTGTCTTTCTGCCGTTGATCGGCGCCATTATCGCTGGCGCGATCTCGATCGTCGGCGCGCATGCGCGCAACCCGGGCGGCGACGAAGTCGAACATCACGATGACGCTCACGGCGTGGACGCCCATGCGGCGGCGGCCCATGACGACCATGGCCACGATGATCATCATGTCGTGGAGCCGCCGGCGGCCGGATCGCGCGCCGCCGAAGTGATCACAACCGGCTTTCTCCTGGTAGGGGCGGCGCTGTCCTGGTTCATGCTCTACGACGTGGGCTTTGCGCACCATGACGTCAGGGTGGCGCTGTTCCCGTGGATCACGTCCGGCAATCTTCAGGTGTCGTGGACGCTGAGGGTCGACGCGCTGACCGCCGTGATGCTGGTGGTGGTCAACACGGTGTCCTCGCTCGTGCACCTCTATTCGATCGGCTACATGGACGAAGACCCGTACCGGCCACGGTTCTTCGGTTACCTCTCGCTGTTCACCTTCGCGATGCTGATGCTGGTGACCGCGGACAACCTCGTGCAGCTGTTCTTCGGCTGGGAGGGCGTGGGGCTCGCGAGCTATCTGTTGATCGGCTTCTGGTACCATAAGCCTTCAGCGAACGCGGCGGCCATCAAGGCCTTCATCGTCAACCGCGTCGGCGATTTCGGCTTTGCGCTCGGCATCTTTGCAGTGTTCATGCTGATCGGCTCGACCGACTTCGAGACTATCTTCGGCGCAGCGCCCGGGCTGGCCGGCAAGACCATCGATCTCTTTGGCTGGCATCCGGACGCGCTGACGTTGACCTGCCTGCTGCTGTTCATGGGAGCGATGGGCAAATCGGCGCAGTTCCTGCTGCACACCTGGTTGCCGGACGCGATGGAAGGCCCGACACCCGTCTCGGCGCTGATCCACGCCGCGACCATGGTGACCGCCGGCGTGTTCATGGTGGCGCGGCTGTCGCCGCTGTTTGAGCTCGCGCCGGACGCGCAGGCCTTCGTGATGTTCATCGGCGGCACGACCGCGTTCTTTGCAGCGACCATTGGCCTCGTCCAGAACGACATCAAGCGCATCGTCGCCTATTCGACCTGTTCGCAGCTCGGCTACATGTTCGTGGCGATGGGGGCGGGTGCGTACTCGGTCGGCATGTTCCACCTGTTCACCCACGCCTTCTTCAAGGCGCTGCTGTTCCTGGGCTCAGGCTCGGTGATCTATGCGATGCATCACGAGCAGGACATTCGCAACATGGGCGGCCTGTGGCGGAAGATCCCGTACACCTTCGCCGTGATGAGCATCGGCACCCTGGCGCTCACAGGCTTCCCGTTGTTTGCCGGCTATTTTTCCAAGGACGCGATCATTGAATCCGCCTATGCCTCGCACAACACGTTTGCGACTTACGCCTATATATTGACAGTCGTCGCCGCCGGCCTGACCTCGTTCTATTCCTGGCGCCTGATCTTCAAGACATTTTTCGGCGAGCCGCACGATCAGGAGCACTATGAGGCTGCCCACGAGTCCCCGCTGACGATGCTGATTCCAATCGGCGTACTCGCGGTCGGTTCAATTCTCGCCGGCTTCCCATTCAAGGAAATATTCACCAGCCCGCACGGGGTCGAAGAATTCTTCCGCGCATCCGTGAAGATGAATCCGCATATTCTGGAAGGCATGGAGCAGATGCCGCATCTGTTGGGGCTGTTGCCTACCTTGATGATGATCGTTGGCTTTGCGATCGCCTGGCTGTTCTATATCCGCCGGCCGTATCTGCCGGTCGAACTCGCCAACCAGCAACCGCTGCTTTACAAGTTCCTCCTCAACAAGTGGTACTTCGACGAGCTTTACGACGTGATCTTCGTCCGTCCGGCGAAATGGATCGGCCGCTTCCTGTGGAAGGTCGGTGACGGCATGATCATCGATGGTCTCGGCCCGGACGGGGTGTCGGCGCGGGTGCTCGATGTCACGCGGAACGCCGTCAAGCTTCAGACCGGCTATCTCTACCATTACGCTTTCGCGATGCTGATCGGGGTTGCCGGCTTCATCACCTGGTTCATGTTCGGTGTGGGAGGCTAGCCGATGACGACCTGGCCCATTCTTTCGGTCGTTACCTTCCTGCCGACGGTCGGCGCGCTGCTGGTCTATCTCGTCAGGGGCGAGGACCAGGCCGCCCAGCGCAACGTGCGCTGGATCGCGCTCTGGACCACGCTCGTGACGTTTGCGGTGTCGCTGATCCTGGTCGCGCGCTTCGATCCGTCGCAGGCTGACTTTCAGTTCGTCGAGAAGGCGCCCTGGCTTGCCAACGCCATTACCTACCACATGGGCGTCGACGGCATTTCGCTGCCCTTCGTGATCCTGACCACCGCCTTGATGCCATTCTGCATCCTGGCGAGCTGGAAATCGGTCAAGGTTCGCGTCGGCGAATACATGATGGCGTTTCTGATCCTGGAAACGCTGATGGTCGGCACCTTCTCGTCGCTCGACCTCGTGCTGTTCTACCTGTTCTTCGAGGGCGGCCTGATCCCGATGTTCCTGATCATCGGGATCTGGGGCGGACCGCGGCGGGTCTATGCCTCCTTCAAGTTCTTCCTCTACACGTTCCTGGGCTCCGTCCTGATGCTGCTCGCGATCATGGCGCTGTACTGGAACGCGGGCACCACCGACATCCCGACCCTGATGCACAGTGCGGTGCCGCGATCGTTGCAGATCTGGGCGTGGCTCGCCTTCTTCGCTTCTTTTGCGGTGAAGATGCCGATGTGGCCGGTGCATACTTGGCTGCCGGACGCCCACGTCGAGGCGCCGACGGCGGGCTCGGTGATCCTGGCCGCCATTCTACTGAAGATGGGCGGCTACGGATTCCTGCGGTTTTCGCTGCCGATGTTCCCGCTGGCCTCGCAATACTTTGCGCCGCTGATCTTCTCGCTCTCGGTGATTGCGATCATCTACACCTCGCTGGTCGCCTTGATGCAGGAGGACATGAAGAAGCTGATCGCCTATTCGTCGGTGGGGCACATGGGCTTCGTCACTATGGGAATCTTCGCCGGCACGACCCAGGGCGTGGCGGGCGGCGTGTTCCAGATGATCTCGCACGGCATCGTGTCCGGCGCGCTGTTCCTTTGCGTCGGCATCGTCTATGACCGCATGCACACCCGCGAAATCGCCGCCTATGGCGGCCTGGTCAACCGCATGCCGCTCTATGCGCTGGTGTTCCTGGTCTTCACCATGGCCAATGTCGGTCTGCCCGGCACATCAGGGTTCGTCGGCGAGTTCATGACCCTGATCGGCACCTTTAAGGTCTCGCTGCCGACAACGGTATTCGCGACCACAGGCGTGATCCTCTCGGCGGCCTATGCGCTGTGGCTCTATCGCAAGGTGGTCTTCGGTGCGCTGGTCAAGCCGTCGCTTGCCACCATCAAGGATCTGACCTGGCGCGAGAGCGTGACGCTGGTGCCGCTGGTGGTCCTCACGATCTTCTTCGGGGTCTACCCGAAGCCGATCCTCGATGTGTCGGCGGCCTCGGTGCAGCAGCTGGTCGATAACTACAATACCGCGGTGACGGCCGTTAAGGCGGCCGCGCTGATGCAATAGTACTGGACGAACTGTCATGAGCTTTGAAAGCGCAGGTTATCAATTGCTGCCCGTCTTGCCGGAGCTCGTTCTGGCGGTCGGGGCCATGGTGCTATTGATGGTCGGAGCCTTTCAGGGCGTCCGCACCACCGGCCTTATCACCACCCTTGCAGTCGTCCTTCTCGTGATCGTTGGCGTTTTGGAGCTGACCCTGCCTGCCGGGAAACTGGTAACCTTCAACGGCAGCTTCATCGTCGACGATTTCGCCCGCTTCCTGAAGATACTGGCGCTGATCGGCTCGGGCGCCACGCTGATCCTGTCGGCGGAGTTTCTGGCCGATACGTCGCGGCGCATCTTCGAATACTCGATCCTGGTCCTGCTTTCGACGCTCGGCATGATGGTGCTGATCTCGGCCGGCGATCTGATTGCGCTCTATCTCGGTCTCGAACTGATGAGCCTTGCGCTCTATGTGGTTGCGGCCTCCAACCGCGACGACGTCAAATCGACCGAAGCCGGCCTGAAGTATTTCGTGCTGGGCGCGCTGTCGTCGGGCATGCTGCTCTACGGCGCTTCGCTGATCTATGGCTTTACCGGCACGGTCAGCTTTGCCGGCATCGCGGCGGCCGTGAAGTCCGGCTCGATCGGCATTGTGTTCGGCATCGTGTTCTTGCTGGCTGGGCTCTGCTTCAAGGTCTCGGCGGTGCCGTTCCACATGTGGACGCCCGACGTATACGAGGGCGCGCCGACCCCGGTCACGGCTTTCTTTGCGTCGGCCCCGAAAGTGGCGGCGCTTGCAGTTTTCACCCGTGTGACGCTGACGGCGTTCCCCGGCATCGTTCCGCAGTGGCAGCAGATCGTCGTGTTTGTCGCGATCGCTTCGATGGCGTTGGGTTCGTTCGCGGCGATCGGACAGACGAACATCAAGCGCCTGATGGCATATTCCTCGATCGGCCATATGGGATTTGCGCTGGTTGGCCTTGCCTCGGGCACGGCCGAGGGTGCGCAGGGCGTATTGGTCTATATCGCGATCTACGTCGCGATGACGCTGGGTGCTTTCACCGTGATCCTCGCGATGAAGCGCAATGGTCAGCACGTCGAAAATATCAGCGACTTCGCCGGTCTCTCCCGCACCAACCCGATGGTAGCCTTCATCTTTGCGATGCTGTTGTTCTCGCTGGCTGGCGTTCCGCCGCTAGCGGGCTTTTTTGGCAAGTTTTACGTCTTTGTCGCGGCGATCAAGGCAAACCTGTTTACGCTCGCTGTCATCGGCGTGGTGACCAGCGTGATCGGCGCCTATTACTATCTCTCGATCGTCAAGGTGATGTATTTCGAGGAGCCGTTGCCCCGGCTTGATCCCGTCCGCGTGGAGCTGCGTGCGGTGCTGGCGATTGCCGGTCTCTTCAATCTCTTTTTCTTTGTTTATCCCGGACCGCTGGTGAGCATGGCTTCAGCAGCGGCAAAATCCTTATTCTAGATGACATTTAAGCTCGGTCCACGAGCCATATCGGCCGGTTACCGGCTCGCAAGCTTCGATCAGATCGGCTCGACCAATTCGGAAGCGATGGCACGGGCCCACACTGGTGAGCGCGGGCCGATGTGGTTTGTCACGACCGAGCAGATCGCCGGCCGCGGGCGGCGGCAGCGGGCGTGGATTGCGCCGCGCGGTAACCTTGCCGCCAGCGTGCTCGAAACCCTCAATGTGGCGCCCGCGACGGCTGCGACCCTCGGCTTTGCCGCAGGCCTGGCCCAGGCGAGCGCGCTTCGGGCCGTAGCTGGCTCGGCATCGGTCGCGTTCTCGCTGAAATGGCCCAACGACGTCCTGGCGGGGCCGGCCAAGCTCTGTGGCATCCTGCTGGAGGCCGAGGTGCAACCGGACGGGCGGCTTGCCGTGGTGGTTGGCATGGGCACCAACATCGTGGGCGCACCGGAGGGGACGCCGACGCCTGCGACCTCGCTCAAGGCGCTGGGTCTGGAGATTAGCGCAGAGGAGCTGTTTACCGCGCTGTCGGACAGCTGGGCCGAATGCCAGGCCATCTGGGATCAGGGCCGGGGCTTTGGAGAAATCCGGCGGCGCTGGCTGGCACTGGCGGCGGGACTCGGACAGCCTGTCGCGGTCCGTACCGGCAGTGCCACGGTGTCTGGCATCTTCGACACCATCGATGACACCGGCTGCATGATCGTCCAAACCTCCACCGGGAACCGGGTGCCGATCTCGGCCGGTGACGTGCATTTCGGCGTCGCCGCTTCCGCGAGGGCCGGCTAATGGCGGAGGGCGACGAGTTCACCTTTGCCCCGCTTGGCGGCGTCGGCGAAATCGGCATGAACCTGTCGGTCTACGGGTTCGGCAACCGTCGGCAGCGATCGTGGCTGGCGATCGATCTCGGCGTCTCGTTCGGAGATGAAGAACACCTTCCGGGCATCGACACCATCATGCCCGATATCAGCTTTCTGGTGAAGGAGCGGAAGAATCTGGTTGGGCTCGTGCTGACCCACGCCCACGAGGATCATTTCGGCGCCATCATCGATCTCTGGCCTAGCCTGAAATGCCCGATCTACGCGACGAAGTTCAGCGCCGCACTGTTCGAAGCCAAATGCGCCGCCGAGCGCAATCCGCCGAAGATTCCGGTCACCGTCGTGCCATCGGGCGGACGGATCGAGCTCGGGCCGTTCGGCGTCGAGTTCATTCCGGTGGCGCACTCGATTCCGGAATCGCACGCGCTCGCCATTCACACGGCGGTCGGAACCGCATTGCATACCGGCGACTGGAAACTCGATCCGACCCCGGTCGCAGGTCCGCCGACCGACGAGCGGCGGTTGCGCGAGTTGGGCGATGCCGGCGTGTTGGCGCTGATCGGCGATTCCACCAACGCTGTCCGCGATGGCCGCTCGCCGTCGGAAACCGAGGTCGCCAAGACCATCATCGAACTTGTAAAGGCATCCAGGGGCCGGGTCGCCGTGACGACGTTTGCCTCCAACGTCGCCCGCATACGGGCGGTTGCGGATGCGGCGCGTCTGTCCGGGCGCGAGGTGGTGGTGGTCGGACGCGCCATGGATCGCGTCGTCCAGGTGGCGCGGGAAACCGGCTATCTCGAGGGCGTGCAGAATTTCCGCAGCGCCGAGCTCTATGGTCATTTCCCGCCGGACAAGGTGCTGGCGTTGTGCACGGGAAGCCAGGGCGAGCCGCGCGCGGCGCTCGCGCGTATCGCGAACGACGATCATCCGCAGGTGACGCTCAACAAGGGCGACCGCGTGATCTTTTCCTCCCGCACCATTCCCGGCAACGAGAAGGCGGTGGGATCGATCATCAACGGCCTGATCGTGCAGGGCATCGAGGTCATCACCGATCGAACTCACCTCGTTCACGTCTCGGGCCACCCGCGCCGCGATGAATTGCGCGACATGATCGGCTGGGTGCGCCCGCAACTGCTCATTCCCGTTCACGGCGAGGCGCTGCATCTGTTCGAGCATGCCAAGCTGGCGCGCGCTGCCGGCGTACCGAAGGTGCTGATCTGCCGCAACGGCGACCAGGTGAAGCTTGGACCCGGCGAGACCGGCATCATTGATGAGGTGCCATCCGGCCGGCTCTACAAGGACGGCAGCATTCTGGAGGATTCCAAATCACGCGCCGTCGTCGAGCGGCGGCGGATGGCATTTGCCGGGTGTGCCTTCGTGGCGCTGGCGATGGATGAAAAGGGCGAACTTGCCGACGATCCCGAGATCGACCTGATCGGGGTCCCCGAGAAAAACGCGGCCGGCGAGGTCATTGATGAAATCGTGTTCGATGTCATCGTCTCGACCGTGGAAGGCCTGCCGCGGTCGCGGCGGCGCGATCCGGACGCGCTGGCGGAATCGGTGCGGCGCGCCGTGCGCGCCAGCGTGAACGAGCACTGGGGCAAGAAACCGCTGTGCTTCGTTCATGTGCTCACGGTCTGATGAAGCCATTGGAGTGGATTTGACATTCGCAAGAGTGGCCGCTGAGAGGGGATGCGAATGCTGGAATCGGCGCACTCTCCAAGCTATAAGGGGTGAGGGAGGTGCCAATGCTCGGCCGGCTCAATCACGTGGCAATTGCAGTCTACGACGCCGAAAGGGCCGCCAGGATCTATGGCGCGCTCGGTGCTGAGATTTCCGCGGCGGTGCCCTTGCCGGAGCACGGCGTCATCACCGTGTTTGTCACCTTGCCGAATACCAAGATCGAGTTCATTCAGCCGCTGGGCAAGACGTCGCCGATCGCCAAATTCCTGGAGCGGAACGCGGACGGCGGCATTCATCACATCTGTTACGACGTACCCGATATCATTGCCGCGCGTGACCGGCTGATCAAGGAGGGCGCTCGCGTGCTTGGCGATGGCGTTCCCAAGATTGGCGCCCACGGCAAGCCGGTGCTTTTCCTGCACCCGAAGGATTTTTCGGGCGCGCTTGTCGAAATCGAGCAGGCCTGAGCCTGGTGGAGTGGATTTGACATTCGCCAGCCACCTAGCCGCGAGTTCGTTGGCCGCTGAGAAGGGATGCGAATGTTAGAATTGGACCATTAGCCATGGCCTATACCATCTCAACCGCCTTCGCGATCTACTTCGTCGTATGGTGGGTCACGCTGTTTCTCACACTGCCGTTTGGCGTTCGCAGCCTGCACGAAGACGGCGGTGGAAGTCCGGGCACCGATCCGGGGGCGCCGATTGCCGCCCGCATGGGGAGCAAGCTGATCTGGACCACAGTGTTGTCGGCAGTGATCTATGCGGCGGGCATGGCGGCTTACTACGAGGGTTTTCTCAACATCGATCGATTGTCGAAATTGATGGGCATGACGTTCTGACGTTTTTTACGCGGCGAGCTTTTTTAATTGGGGGGCGAAGATGTGGTTTCAGCGAACCGTTGTCGCATTGTTGTTGCTCACCGTCGCAGGTCTTGCGACCACCTCGTACATCGACTGGAAGATCAACACCCAGCTCCAAACGCTGAGAAGCTTTGTTGAGGGCTATGTGTTCGCGGACGCGGTCGCAGCTTGCGAGCGAGCGTCCAGCTCCACGCCGTTCAAATGGAACGGCGGCACCAGCACCCGCGTGATCGGTCTGAACTCGGTGAAACTCGACAAGTACAACGTTGTCGCAAGCTATACGCTAGTTGCCGATGGCGTTTTTTGCGATTTCGATCCGATCAAGAAGAAGGCGAGCATTGGCTCGAATTTTCTCGAACGCGACTGACTAGGGCCTGTCTTCAGTTGAGCAAGATCATAGCAGAAGCGAGTTGAACTCCGGCCAAGAATATTTTGGCGAGCTTGTCGTAGCGTGTGGCGATGGCTCGAAAATGCTTGAGTTTATTGAGTCGTCCGTGAAAAATCCCGAAGCGACTGGCTGGCAATAGAAATTGCTGGAATTCGTGCAATTGGATTTGCCAGAAATTGGGACCTGGGTGCCGATTTTCTTGCAAATTGCGGTTGGGGATTGAACGAAGCCGCTGGCGC
>NZ_DAHUXJ010000071.1 GCF_027307225.1 Bradyrhizobium sp.
CACCGGCTTCAAGGCCGCCAGACCTTCAGCCGTCGTTTCCGGCCGCGGGCCTTCGTCTTTGGAGAGCGTGACTTCCTTGAACGAGATTTCGCCGGTCGCCTTGTCGGCGATGCCCATCGTGGTGGTGATCGGCGCAAGCTCGTCGTTGAACTTGCCGCCCTGTTGCGCAGCCGCGACGCGGCGCTGGCACTCCAACGAGTATTCGTCCTGCCGCTCGCGCGAAATGCCGTAGCGTTTTGCCACGACCTCGGCCGTGTCGATCATCGGCATATAGACCTCGCCCTTGATCTTGAGCAGCGCCGGGTCCTGGGTGTGAAACTTGTTGGCGTGATCGTTCTGCACCAGGCTGATCGATTCGCCGCCGCCGCCGACCGCAATCTCGACGCCGTCGAAAATCACCGAACGCGCCGCCAGCGCAATCGCCTGCAAGCCCGACGCGCATTGCCGGTCGATCGTGGTGCCGCCGACGGTGACAGGGAGCCCGGCGCGCAAGAGCGCCTTGCGGGCGATGTTGCCGCCGGTCGAGCCTTGCTGCAGGGCTGCACCCATCACAACGTCCTCTACCTCTTTGGGATCGACCTTGGCGCGCACGACCGCTTCGCCAATGGCATGGCCGAGCAGGGTTGCACCTTCGGTGGCGTTGAGCGCGCCGCGATAGGCCTTGCCGATCGGGGTGCGGGCAGTGGAAACGATGACGGCGTCGGTCATGGGCGACCTCCTGTTGCGAGTTGTTGCGTTCTTTGCGGCACGGGCTGTGACTGAGGCTGCTGGCCGCGCAATTCGTGGCGAGAGAGTTTGCCGACCGGCGTGCGCGGCAATTCATCGGCGAACGCGAGCGCGGCCGGAATTTCATGCCGGCCGAGCTTGCCGGCGAGAAATGCTTTCAGTTCATCCAGCGAAAAGGCGGCCGAGCCGGCGCGCAACTTGATGAAGGCCTTTGCCGCCTCGCCGCGGTATTCGTCGGGGATGCCGATCACGATCACTTCCTGAACGGACGCGTGTTCATAGATCGCCTGCTCGATCATCTGCGGATAGACGTTGAATCCGCCGGAGATGATCATGTCCTTCTTGCGGTCGACCAGAAAGAAGTAGCCATCGCCATCCATATAGCCGATGTCGCCGGTGAGAAAGCGGTCGCCAACAAAGGCGTCGGCGGTTTCCTGCGGCCGGCCCCAGTATCCTTTCGTGACGTTCGGCCCGCGAATGCGGATTTCGCCGACTTCGCCCGGAGCCAAAGCCTTCGCGGGATCATCGAGCGCCACGACATCCATCTCGATGCCGGGCAGCATCAGCCCGATCGAACCGGGCTTGTCCGGCCCTTCCTGCGGATGCGCGGTGCCGGGCGAGCAGGTCTCGGTCATGCCCCACCCGCTCTTCAGCTTCATGTTGGTCTTGCGCTCGAAAACCTTGGCAACCTCGACCGGCAGCGGCGCGCCGCCGGAGCCTGCCGAGACCAGCGAGGAAAAATCGCGCGTGTCGAGATCGGGCAGGCTTGCGATCGCGATCCACATGGTGGGAACGCCGGGAAACATGGTGGCACGCTTGACCTCGATGTCGCGCATCACGGCTTCGACATCGAAGCGCTGGTGCAGCGAAATCAGGTTGCCGAGCCGGAGGCATGAGAGCAGCACCACGGTCAGCGCATAGATGTGGAACAGCGGCAACACGCAGATCACGCGCTCGATCGAATTGCGCTCCAGCCGCGCCGGCCTGCCCCATACCTCGTAGATCGATACTGCCGACGTCAGATTGCCGTGGCTCAGCATCGCGCCCTTGGGCAGCCCCGTCGTGCCACCGGTATATTGCAACAGTGCGATGTCGTCCGCCATGACGGAAGGCCATTGCGCCGGCTTCGTTGCACCTTGCGCGAATTTTGCAAAGGTGACGATCGCGGGGTTATCCGGAATCGGCGCGTGCGGATTGCCGACCGCACCCCAGTGATCGTCCTCGCAGACGACGAGGCGATCGACCAGACCCTTCTCCAGAAATTTGAGCGCGGTCGGCAGCAACGTCGCGACGTTGGAGGTGACGAGAACGCGCGCGCCGCTGTCGCTCAATTTGTGGGACAGCGCGCGTTCGCCGTCGAGCGGAGAAAGATGGGCAAGGCGTGCGCCGGCCTTCAGCGCTCCGAAGAAATTGATCGGGTGATCCGGCGAGTTGCCGAGAAACAGCGCCACCGTCGCGCCCTTGCCTAGATCGGCGTGCAGGAACGCCGACGCCGCGACATCGGCGAGCGCTTCCAACTCGGTGAAAGAGATGGCGCGCCCGCGGAATTCAATCGCCGGCCGCGCACCAAATTGCCGTGCCGCCTGCGACAACAGGTCGGGGAGCGTCCCGCGCTCGATTCTGTCATCCCAACGGACGCCCTTCGGATAATACTGTTCGCCGGGATGGGTCATGTGCGTAATAGAAAGTGCGAAGCGGGCGCGATGTTAGATGCTCCCCTCCCCCTTGTGGGGAGGGGTCGGGGGTGGGGGTACCCCGAGCACGCCGGCTGCGACTTACCCCCCTCCCTCACCCTCCCCCGCAAGGGGGGAGGGAACGGAGAGAGCGCGTTTTCCAACCTCATCACGCCGCTTTCGACTCCTGCGCCCAGGAGGCAAAGGTCTTGCCTTCGGCGGCAAGCCGCTTGAGCAAGGGCGCCGGCTCCAGCGACGGATCGTTGGTCTCCTTGGCATAATAAGAGAGGCGATCGGCGATGCGCTTCAGCCCGACCTGGTCGGCATAGAACATCGGGCCGCCGCGATAGACCGGCCAGCCGTAACCGTAGAGCCAGATCACGTCGATATCGCCCGGACGCGCCGCGATCTTCTCCTCGAGAATCCGCGCGCCTTCGTTGATCATCGGATACATCATGCGCTCGAGAATTTCGTCGTCGCTGACCACGCGGCGCTTGCGCCCGAGCCGCTGCAACGTCTCGTCGATCAGCTTCTCGACCTCGGGATCCGGCAGTGCCGCACGCGGACCGGCTTCATACTTGTAGTAGCCCTTGCCGGTCTTCTGGCCGAAGCGGCCGGCCTCGCAGAGCGCGTCCGCGATCTCCGACTTGATGCCGCGATCTTTCCGCGAACGCCAGCCGATATCGAGGCCTGCGAGGTCGCCCATCGCAAACGGCCCCATCGGCATGCCGAATTTGGCCACGACGGCATCGACCTGCTGCGGCAAGGCGCCTTCGAACAGGAGCTTCTCGGCCTGCTTGCCGCGCTGGGCGAGCATGCGGTTGCCGACGAAGCCGTCGCAAACCCCGACCACGGCCGGAACCTTGGCAATTTTGCGTGCCACTGCGACAGCGGTGGTCAGCGCGTCGGGCGCGGTCTTTTCCGCGCGCACGATTTCGCACAGCTTCATCACGTTGGCCGGCGAGAAGAAGTGCATGCCAAGCACGTCCTGCGGACGCCCGGTCTCCTCCGCAATCTCGTTGATGTTTAAATAGGACGTGTTGGACGCGAGTACGGCGCCGGGCTTGGCATATTTATCGAGCGTGCCAAATACTTCCTTCTTGATCGCCATGGTCTCGAACACCGCCTCGATGACGAGGTCGGCATCCCCAACGTTCTCCAGCCCGACGACGCCATTGATCAGCGCCATGCGCTTGGCCGGCGCGTCCGCCGGAATGCCGCCGCGCGCGGCGGTGGCCTCGTAGTTCTTCTGCATCACGCCCATGCCGCGCTTGAGCTGCTCCTCGCCGGTCTCGATCAGGGTCACCGGAACGCCGGCATTGGCGAACGACATCGCAATACCGCCGCCCATGGTGCCGGCGCCGATGATGGCGACGCGCGCCACGTTGCGCGGCTTGGTTCCATCCGGCACGCCGGCGATCTTGGCGGCCTCGCGCTCGGCGAAGAACGCATAACGCTGCGCCCTGGACTGATCGCCCGATACCAGCTTGAGGAAGCCTTCGCGTTCCTTCTTCAGCCCTTCGTCGAACGGCAGGTCGATCGCAGCACCCACCGCGTCGGCCGCCGCGAACGGCGCCTCCAGCCCGCGCGCCTTCTTCGTCATCGCCGCGACCGCATTGGTGAAGATCGAGCGGTCGGCCTTCGCCGCCTTGAGCTTGCTGTCATCGTCGCGAAGCTTCCGCAGCGGCCGCTTCTCGGCGAGGATTTTTCGGGCAAACGTCTCGCCGCCGGCGGCGGGACCTTCGACGATCTCATCGATCAGGCCGTTTTTCAGCGCATCAGCGGCTGAAATCGGATCGCCACCGACGATCATCTTGACCGCGAGTTCCGGGCCGACCGCACGCGGCAGGCGCTGCGTGCCGCCGGCGCCGGGCAGCAGTCCGAGCTTCACCTCAGGCAGACCCAACCTGGCCTCCTTGACGGCAACGCGGTAGTGGCAGGCGAGCGCGACCTCGAGGCCTCCGCCAAGCGCGGTACCGTGAATGGCCGCAACCACGGGTTTCGGCGAATTTTCGATTTCAGCCAGCACTTCATGGAGGCCCGGCGGCTGCGGCGGCTTGTTGAACTCGGTGATATCGGCACCGGCAATGAAGGTGCGTCCCGCGCAGGTCAAGACGATCGCCTTGACCTCGGAATCGGCAATCGCCCGCTTGATGCCATCCCTGATGCCGCCGCGCACGGCGACGCTCAGCGCATTGACGGGGGGACTGTCCACCGTGACGATGGCGACGATGTCGTGACGTTCAAAACTGACCACTTCACTCACGGAGACTCTCCCTCGGTACCTTGTTCTTGCGCAGCTTATTTCACGTAGAATGATGAATTCCGCATTGCGGAAATCAATTCCGCATCTTGACAGGGAGGGTTATTTTGAAGCACGTCCCTTGTCAACAAAGCCCCGAGCAGTCCGCTAGCGGGGCTTTGGATTTGATTTTCAGTTGTTGGGCTCGCGGGTACGTCGGTAGTGAACATCAAATCCACTCCAGTAAGCGAGCGTCTGCGGCAGCACATGAAGCGTCAAGGCAAGAAAGTAGCGACTGATCGCAGCTTTGTCGTCGCGCTTTCCCGCGGCCTCGATGTGTTGCGCGCCTTTCGGCCGAACGACGGCCTTCTCGGCAATCAGGAGATCGCGGCGCGGACCAATTTGCCGAAGCCGACTGTCTCCCGGCTGACCTATACGCTCACCAAGCTGGGTTATCTTACGCCGGTTCCGCGGTTCGAGAAATACCAGCTTGCGCCGGCAGCCATGGCGCTCGGTTATGCCGCGCTTGCCAATCTCGGCGTCCGCCATTTGTCGGAACCGTACCGGGAAGAATTGATGCGCGAGACTGGCGGGGCGGTCGCCGTCGGCGGCCGCGACCGCCTCAGCATGATCTATTTCGGCCAGAGCCGCGGCATGACCATCGGCGTTCAGCTCGACGTCGGCTCCCGAGTCCCTATCGCCACCACCGCCATGGGACGGGCTTATCTCTGGGCGCTGGCTGAGGAAGATCGAACCGAATTGCTTCAGGAGCTGAAGGAGCACTACGGCCCGCGCTGGGCCAAGATGCGCGACGGCATCGAGCGCGCCGGAGAGAACGTCGCCAAGCATGGCTTTGTGATCTCGGCCGGCGAGTGGCACGACGACATTGCGGCGGCTGGTGTAGCACTAAGGCTTAATGACGGAACCGGGCCTTATGCGTTTAACTGTGGTGCGCCAGCCTTCCGCTTCACGGAAGAGCGGCTGCGTACCGACATTGGCCCCCGTCTAGTGACGATGGTCAGGAATATCGAAGCGGCGCTCGGTGGAATAGCGCCGCAGATAAAAAAACAAGAAGGCCGGAAACTAAAAGCAGGAGGGAAAGTTGCGCGTGTGGTTGAGGGGATCAGATAGCTTTTGCCGCGGTGAATCAGCAAGGACTCCGGCTCGTTCCGGCCCGATGGCCTGGCTGTGCGGTGAACGATGAACGCGGCCCATGCGGCGCCGGCGATATCGCCGCTTCTTGCCGTTTGTGACGTTAGCGTCGCGTTCGGCGGCATCGTTGCACTGAACGGCGTGTCGTTCGAGATGCATCAGGGCCAGATTCTGGGCCTGATCGGACCGAACGGCGCCGGCAAGACCACGCTCTTCAACTGTCTTAGCCGGCTCTACCAGCCGAGCTCCGGCGATATCCTGCTGGAAGGGGCGAGCATTCTGAAGCGCCCGCCGCACCGGATCGCCGAAATCGGCATCGGGCGCACCTTCCAGAATGTCGCCTTGTTTTCCAACCTCTCGGTACTCGACAATGTGCGTCTCGGCGCGCACGCGCGAACCAATAGCGACATTCTGAGCGATTCCCTGCGGCTTCCCAAGGTCCGCCGTTCCGAGGTCGCACTCAACGACCGCGTTCACGAGATCCTCGGCTATCTCGAACTCGAGGACGTCGCCCACAGCATCGTTTCGGGATTGGCGTTCGGGACGCAAAAGCGCGTCGAGCTGGCGCGGGCGCTCGCGGCCGAGCCCAAGATCCTGCTGCTCGATGAGCCCGCCGGCGGCCTCAATCACGAAGAGGTTCATGCGCTGGGCGACCTGATCCGGCGCATCCGCACCGACCGCAAGGTCACGGTGCTGCTGGTCGAACACCACATGGGACTTGTGATGTCGATCGCCGATCACGTGGTCGCGCTGAATTTCGGCCGCAAGCTCGCCGAGGGGACACCGGCCGTCGTGCAGTCCGATCCCAATGTGATCAAGGCCTATCTCGGGAGCAAGGACCAATGACCGCGCTCCTCAACATCAAGGCGCTCAATGCCTATTACGGCCAGGTTCAGGCTCTGCATGGCCTCGAATTTTCGCTGAACGAAGGCAGCGTCACCACGCTGCTGGGGGCCAACGGCGCCGGCAAGACCACGACACTGCGCGCGATCTGCAACATGGTTCGCACAACCGGCGCCGTCGAGTTCGATGGCGCTCCCCTGTCGAGCCGCTCGACCGAAAACATCGTCCGCCTCGGCATCGCCCATGTGCCGCAGGGCCGCGGCACCTTCACGACCGTGACAGTCGAGGAAAACCTCCAGCTTGGGGCGATCACGCGCAGCAAGGCCGGCATCGCCGCCGATATCGAACGCATGTATGTGCACTTTCCTGTCCTCAAGCAGCGTCGTGGCCAGCAAGCCGGCACGCTCTCCGGCGGCGAGCAACAGATGCTGGCGGTGGCGCGCGCGCTGATGCTGCGGCCGCGCCTGATGCTGCTCGACGAGCCTTCGTTCGGCCTTGCGCCCCTGATCGTGCGCGATCTGTTCAAGATCCTCGGCAAGATCAACCGCGAAGACAAGGTCACGATCCTGGTGGTCGAGCAGAACGCGCAGCTCGCGCTCGAAATCGCCGACCACGCCTATGTGATCGAGACCGGCCGCATCGTGATGTCGGGCAAGGCCGGCGAGATCGCGGACAACGAAGACATCCGCAAATCGTATCTCGGCTATTAGGGAACGCCGCCATGGACCTTTTCGTCAATCAGATCCTGGCCGGCATCGCCACCGGAGCCATCTACGGCTGCATGGCGCTCGCTCTCGTCATGATCTACCAGGCGATCGATAATCTGAACTTCGCCCAAGGCGAAATGGCGATGTTTTCGACTTTCGTGTCCTGGCAATTGATGCAATGGGGCCTGCCCTACTGGGGCGCCTTCGTGATCACGCTGGTCCTCTCCTTTGTCGGCGGCGTCGTGATCGAACGGGCCCTGTTCAAGCCGCTCGCCAAGGCGCCGATCCTGACCAACGTGGCCGGTTTCATCGCGCTGTTTTCGATTCTCAACAGCAGCGCGGGCCTGATCTGGGATTTCACCATCAAGGAATATCCGACGCCGTTCGGATCGGCCCCGTTCCTCGGCAGCCAGCTGATCTCGACCCACCAGGCCGGCATGATCGGCGTCACCGTGCTGCTACTGATCGCGCTCTATGTTTTCTTTCGGTTCACGCGGATCGGGCTTGCGATGCGCGCCGCCGCCTCGGTGCCGGAATCGGCGCGGCTCGTCGGAATCAATACCTCCTGGATGATCGCGCTGGGCTGGGGCATGGCGGCGGCGATCGGCTCGATCGCCGGCATGCTGATCGCGCCGGTGGTATTTCTCGAGCCCAATATGATGGGCGGCGTCCTGATTTACGGTTTTGCCGCCGCGGTGCTCGGCGGACTGAACAGTCCGTTCGGCGCGGTGATCGGTGGGTTTCTCGTCGGCATCTTCGAAAATCTCGCCGGCACCTACATTCCCGGCGTCGGCAATGAACTGAAGCTGCCGATCGCGCTCGCGCTGATCGTTACTGTTCTGGTTGTCAAACCGGCCGGGCTGTTTGGCCGGCCCATCGTGAAGCGAGTTTGAACATGGCCGCCGTGCAGGAAGTCGTCACCGAAGCACCGGCCATCGACGCCGTACCGAAGCGGGCGATGACGCTCAGCGCCGGCACAACGCTGATCATGCTGGCGCTTTTGCTCCTGGTGCCGCTGTTTGTGAAGAATTTCATCATCTTCCAGTTGACCATGCTGCTGGTCTATGGCCTGGCGGTTCTCGCGCTGAATATCCTGACCGGCGGCAGCGGGCAATTTTCGCTCGGACAAAGCGCGTTCTACGCGGTCGGCGCCTACACTTCTGCGATCCTGATCGAAAATGCCGGCATGAATTATGCGTTGACGCTGCCGGTCGCCGGTTTCGTCTGTTTCCTGTTCGGATTCCTGTTCGGCTTGCCGGCGCTGCGACTTTCCGGCGTCTACCTCGCGCTGGCGACCTTCGCGCTCGCCACCGCCATGCCGCAGATTCTCAAGCTCGGCTATTTCGAAGCCTGGACCGGCGGCGTGCAGGGCCTGGTGGTGACCAAACCGGACACGCCCGACATCGTGCAGACCGTGCTGGCCTGGTTCCACCTGAAGATGTCGCAGGACATGTGGTTCTATTACTTCGCGCTCGCGGTCACGATTGCGATCTATATTCTTTCCGTGAATCTGTTGCGGTCGCGCTCGGGCCGGGCCTTCATGGCGATCCGCGACAACGAAATCGCGGCTTCCGCCATGGGTGTCGACGTCGCGCTCTACAAGACGCTGGCGTTCGGCGTCTCGGCGGCCATTACGGGTATCGCCGGCGGGTTGGGGGCGATCGCCGTGCAATTTGTCGCGCCCGACGGTTACACTATCACGCTCGCGATTTCGCTGTTTCTTGGCATGGTGGTCGGCGGCGTCGGCTGGCTGCCTGGCTCGATCGTCGGCTCAGCCTTCATCATCTTCGTGCCGAACATCGCCGAAGGCATTTCAAAAGGCCTTTCCGGCGCGGTGTTCGGCGTCATCCTGTTTATCGTCATCTTCCTGGTGCCGCACGGCGCAAGGCAGGTCGCCATGGTTGCCCAGCATCTGCTCGGCAGACTCAAGAAACGCTAAAACAAGGAGAAAATAATGCTTTCAAAACATAAACTGCTGATCGCGGCGATCGCCGCCGGTACAGTCGGGCTCGCCTCGACCGGCAGCGCGCTGGCGCAAAAGAAATACGACACCGGCGCCATCGACACCGAAATCAAGATCGGCAACATCATGCCCTATAGCGGCCCCGCGTCCGCTTACGGCGTGATCGGCAAGACCGAAGCCGCCTATTTCAACAAGATCAACGCCGAGGGCGGCATCAACGGCCGCAAGATCAACTTCATCAGCTATGACGACAGCTACAGCCCGCCGAAAGCGGTCGAACAGGCGCGCAAGCTCGTCGAGAGCGACGAGGTGCTGTTGATCTTCAATTCGCTCGGCACGCCGTCGAATTCGGCGATCGAGAAATACATGAACGCCAAGAAGGTCCCACAGCTTTTCGTGGCGACCGGCGCCACCAAGTGGGACGAGCCGAAGCAGTTTCCATGGACCATGGGCTGGCAGCCGAGCTACCAGAGCGAGGCGCGGATCTACGCGAAATATCTGATCAAGAACAAGCCCGACGCCAAGATCGGCGTGCTCTACCAGAATGACGATTTCGGCAAGGACTACCTGAAGGGCCTGAAGGACGGGTTAGGCGCCAAGTCGTCGATGATCGTCGCGGAGGAAGGCTACGAGACCTCAGAGCCCACGATCGATGGCCACATCGTCAAGCTCAAGGCTGCGGGCGCCGACGTCTTCATCAGCATCACCACGCCGAAGTTTGCCGCACAGGCGATCAAGAAGTTGGCGGAGATGAACTGGACGCCGCTGCATATCGTGTCCAACGTCTCGAGTTCGGTTGGCGGTGTGTTGAAGCCGGCAGGATTCGAGAATTCGCAAGGCATTCTCTCGGCGAACTACGGCAAGGACGCCGCCGATCCGCAGTGGAACAGCGATCCCGGCATGAAGAAATTCCTCGAATTCCTCACCAAGTACTACCCCGACGCCAACAAGCTCGACGGCTCCGTGGTGTACGGCTATGGCGCCGCTCAGACCATGGTGAAGGTGTTGCAGATGTGCGGCGACGATCTCACGCGCGCGAATGTGATGAAGCAGGCAGCAAGCCTGAAGAATTTCGCGCCCGACACGCTTCTGCCCGGCATCACCATCAACACCTCGCCGACTGATTACGCCCCGATCAAGCAGCTTCGGATGGAGCGATTCAAGGGCGAGAAGTGGGAGTTGTTCGGCGATATCATCTCGAGTGAATTGACCAATTAACATTCCGCCCGATTGAACAGTTAACATTCCGCGCGGTGGAAACACCACACGTCGCAAACGTCGACTAAAGACGCAGCCCTCCGCACCTTGTGCGGGGGGCTTTTTGTTGTGAGCGACCGGGTAAAATGATACGTAAGCGTTGGAGCCATAAGAGCTTTCGGTAAAGAAAGCCAAGCCAGACACAGCACAAGACACTGGACAAGAGGGAGAACGTCATGACTGTTTTATTAAGCAGAATTGCGACGGCATCCGTTGCCGTCGTCGCGCTGCTTGCCGGATCGACGAGCGGTGCGCTCGCGCAAAAGAAATACGACACCGGCGCCACTGACACCGAGATCAAGATCGGCAATATCATGCCCTATAGCGGACCCGCTTCCGCTTACGGCATCATCGGCAAGACCGAGGCTGCCTACTTCAAGATGATCAACGACGCCGGCGGCATCAACGGCCGCAAGATCAACTTCATCAGCTATGACGACGGTTATAGCCCGCCGAAGACGGTCGAGCAGGCCCGTAAGCTCGTGGAGAGCGACGAGGTCCTGTTCATCTTCAATTCGCTCGGCACGCCGCCGAATACCGCGATCCAAAAATACATGAACGCCAAGAAGGTGCCGCAGCTCTTTGTCGCCACCGGAGCCACCAAGTGGAATGACCCGAAGGACTTTCCGTGGACGATGGGGTGGCAGCCGAGCTACCAGAGCGAGACGCGCATCTACGCCAAGTATATTCTGAAAGAGAAGCCCAACGCCAAGATCGGCGTGCTGTACCAGAACGACGATTACGGCAAGGATTATCTGAAGGGTCTGAAAGATGGCCTCGGCAGCAAGGCCGCTTCGATGATCGTCGCCGAGGAAAGCTACGAGACCACCGAACCAACCATCGACAACCACCTCGTCAGGCTCAAAGCGGCCGGCGCGGACGTCTTTATTGATATCACCACGCCGAAATTCGCCGCCCAGGCGATCAAGAAGGCCGCCGAACTCGAATGGAAGCCGCTCCACTTTCTCAACAACGTTTCCGCCAACGTCGGCGCCGTTCTCAAACCGGCCGGCTTTGAGAACTCGCAAGGCATCATCTCGGCGGCCTACGTGAAGGACGTCACCGACCCGCAATGGGCCAACGACCCCGGCATGAAGGAATTCCTGGCATTCCTCGCCAAGGATTTCCCCGAAGCCAACAAGCTCGACGGCTCGGTCATCGTCGGTTACGGCTTCGCGCAAACCATGGTGCAGGTGCTCAAGCAGTGCGGCGACGATCTTACCCGTGCGAACATCATGAAGCAGGCGGCTAACCTGAAGGACTTCCGTACCGAGGTGCTGCTGCCCGGCATCAAGATCAATACCTCGCCGACCAATTTCGCCCCGATCACCCAGCTTCAATTGGAAGAGTTCAAGGGCGAACGCTGGGTTCGGTTCGGTGATGTCATCAGCGCCCAGGTCAGCGGCTGATCGTCTCCGCGATGTAACACCAACAAACCCCTACCGGCCGGAGCCGGCGGGGGTTTTCTTTTGCTTGAATGGGGTGGATAACGGCGTCCCAAATCCCTGTTGAGCGAAGCCGTGACGCCATGACCGACAGACGCCCTCTCCTGCGCGCGATTTTCGATGCGGCGGTCGCCGCCGCGCATCCTGATGTGGTGCTGCCGACGCACCTGCGTCCCGTTCCCAAAGGCAAGATCATCTGCCTTGCCGTCGGCAAGGGCGCGGCTGCGATGGCCGCCGCCGCGGAACGGCATTATCTCGATCGCCTCAAGCTCGATCCGGCGCGGCTGTCGGGCATCGCCACCACGCGGCACGGCCATGGCGTGCCGACACGGCGGATCAAGGTGATCGAGGCCGGCCACCCCGTGCCCGACGAGGCCGGGCTGAAGGCCGCGGACGAGACGCTCGCGTTGGCGGCGACGGCAGCCCCTGACGACCTCCTCCTGGTGCTGCTGTCGGGCGGCGGGTCGGCGAACTGGATCGCGCCGGCCGATGGCGTGAGCTTTGCACAGAAGCAGCAGGTCAACCGCGCGCTGTTGCGCTCGGGCGCGCCGATCGGCGAGGTCAACGCCGTTCGCAAGCATCTGTCGCGCATCAAGGGCGGCAGGCTCGCCCGCGCCGGGCGGCACGCCGAAGTCGTGACGCTCGCGATCTCCGACGTGCCGCGCGACGAGCCCTCGGCGATCGCATCAGGTCCCACTGTGCCGGATCCGACGACTTTGGCGGACGCGCGTGCCCTCGTCGCGAAATACCGCCTTGAAATCGACGACGCCGTGCGCCGTGCGCTCGACGATCCCAAAAACGAGAGTTGCAAGGCCGGCGACGCCGCCTTTGCGCGCGCGCAGTTCGAACTGATCGCGCGTCCCAAAGCCTCGATTGACGCCGCCGTCAAGGTCGCTACCGATGCGGGCTATGCGATCATCGACCTCGGCGCCGATCTCGAAGGCGAGGCGCGCGAGACCGCGGCCGAACATGCACGGCTCGCGTTGAAGGCGCGCGCCGAAGGCAAGCGCGTTGCGATCCTCTCCGGCGGCGAACTCACCGTGACGGTGCGCGGCCAGGGGCGCGGCGGCCCCAACCAGGAATATGCGCTGGCGCTTGCCGGGTTACTCAAGGACACGCCGGATATTTCCGCGCTCGCAGCCGACACTGACGGTGCCGATGGCGGCGCGGGGAGCGCCAACGATCCCGCCGGCGCCGTCATCGACCACCTAACTTTCTCGAAAATGAAATCGCTCGGCCTCGATCCGGACGCCTATCTCGCCAACAACGATGCGACCGCGTTCTTTGCGGTCACCGGCGATCTGCTAATGACCGGCCCCACACTGACCAACGTCAACGACGTCCGGGTGATTTTGGTGGATTGACGTGCGAAAGCACGTCATCCCCGGGCGCGCTTAGCGTGAACCGGGGATCTCGAGATTCTCAGGCGCGCGATTGCGCACCATAGTTCGCTCGCGAAGAGCTCGCGCCCCGGAATGACGAACCCCTTAAAACTGTTCCGCGATCTTCGCCAGCATCCCGACCAGCGCAGCGCGGTTATCCGCCCCCAGCAGCTCGTTGAGGCGCGCCTCGTGCTTGGCGGCGACGAGTTTCTTCGCGCGCGCCAGCACCGCCTTGCCCTTGTCGGTCAGAACGAGATGATGCGAGCGGCGGTCGTTGACGGAGCGGATCCGTGCGCACAAGTCCCGGCTCTCGAGGCCGTCGAGCATCGCCACGAAATTCGGCCGCAGGATTCCGAGCGTATTGGCGATTTCGGTCTGGTTGCGGCCCGGATTGCGGTCCAGCAGCAGCAGCACGGAAAATTGCGCGGGCGTCAGTTGCAGCGGCGCCATGCAGCGTAGAAAATCCTCGAAGATTTTCAGTTGCGCGCGCTTGAGCGTATAACCAAGCAGTTCCGACAGTTCGCCGAGTTCAATCGAGGCGTCCTCGGCGTCCTTGCGGGCGGGATGCTGCGCCTTGGCAGCCTCGTTGGCGGCTCTCGAAACGGTCATCGCTCAGTGGTCCAATCCAGCCAAGGCGGCGGGCCTTGAGGTTATATTTGATAATTGTTATGCATCATATCAAAATAGACGAGCGGATTTCAACCGCCGATGCGAGGGACCTTAAGGGGAGCGCCTAATTGAACACGACCATCGTGCTGTTCCTGCTTCAGGACGGCATTACCAATGGCGCGATCTATGCCCTCCTCGGCCTGGCGCTGGTGCTGGTCTTTGCCGTGACCCGCGTCATCCTGATCCCGCAAGGCGAATTCGTCACCTATGGCGCGTTGACCTATGCCACGCTGGCCTCCGGCCAGGTGCCCGGCACCGCGCACCTCGTGGTCGCGATGGGCATCGTGGCCTTTGGCCTCGACCTTATCATGCGCCGCCGAACCTTGCGGCTTGCGCTGGTCGGGTGGAGCTTCCTGATCAACATCGTTTTGCCCGCCGCGATCCTCGTCCTCACCCTGGCGTTGACCGGCAAGGACACCCCGATCGCGATCGATATTGCGCTGTCGCTTCTGATCGTCGGCGCGATCGGGCTTTTTCTCTATCGCATCGCCTTTGCGCCGATCGCGCACACCTCGGTGCTGGTGCTCCTGATCGCCGCCGTCGGCTGTCATCTCGCGCTGCAAGGCATCGGTCTTGTTTTCTTCGGCGCCGAAGGCCAGCGCGGCCCGCCGCTATCGAACGCGGCCTTCACCATCGCTCCGTTGCGCTTCTCGGGCCAGAGCATCGCCGTCTATGCGGTCACGCTCGCGCTGATCGCCGGCCTCTGGCTGTTGTTCAGCTTCACGCTGTACGGCAAGGCGTTGCGCGCCACCGCCGTCAACCGCCTGGGCGCGCGGCTGGTCGGCATCCGCACCGCGCTGTCGGGGCAGATCGCGTTCCTGCTTGCCGCCGTCATCGGCGCCATTTCAGGCATCCTGATCGTGCCGATCACCACACTTTATTACGACACCGGCTTCCTGATCGGCCTGAAGGGCTTTGTCGCCGCAATTATAGGCGGCCTCGTCAGTTATCCGTTGACCGCAATCGCTGCCCTGTTCGTCGGAATCGTGGAGGCCTTCTCTTCGTTCTACGCCAGCAACTTCAAGGAAGTGATCGTGTTCGCGTTGATCATTCCGGTGCTGCTGTTGCGCTCGCTGACAACGCCCGCTGTCGATGAGGAAGAGGACTAATGAGACAGCGGCTGCCGGTGATGTTGTTTGCGCTTGCGATGGCGGCCGTTCCGTTCATCCCCGGCATGCCGCCGTTCTGGATCGTGCTGCTCGACAATATCGGATTGTCGGCACTGGTCGCGATGGGCCTCGTGCTGCTCACGGGCGTCGGCGGCCTGACATCGTTCGGCCAAGCCGCATTTTGCGGCTTTGGCGCCTACACCACTGCGGTGCTGACCACCGCCTATGGCCTCTCGCCGTGGCTGACGCTGCCGCTGTCGCTCGTGGTCAGTGGCCTGTTTGCGGTCGTGCTCGGCATCGTCACCGTGCGGCTTTCGGGCCATTACCTGCCGCTAGGCACCATCGCCTGGGGCCTTGGGCTGTTTTATCTTTTCAGCAAGCTCGAATTCCTCGGCCGCAACGACGGCATTTCCCAGATCCCGCCGCTTGCGATTGGCTCGCTGAAAATGATCGCCCCGGATACCATTTATTTCGCGATCTGGACCGCCGTCATCCTGTGCGCATGGCTGACGATGAATCTTCTGGATTCCCGCACCGGGCGGGCGATCCGCGCGCTGCGGCGCGGGCATGTCGCGGCCGAAGCCTTCGGCATCAAGCCGCCGCAAGCCAAGCTTCTCGTGTTCATCTACGCCGCCGTGCTCGCCGGGTTGTCAGGCTGGCTCTATGCCCATTTCGAGCGCGCGGTGAATCCGACGCCGTTCGGCGCCGAGGCCGGCATCGAATATCTCTTCGTCGCCGTGATCGGCGGCGCCGGCTACGTCTGGGGTGGCGTGCTCGGGGCGGCCATCGCCGTGATCCTGAAGGAAGCCCTTCAGGACTATTTGCCTTACCTGCTTCATAGCGAAAGCCAGCTCGAGACCATCGTGTTCGGCATGCTGCTGGTGCTGTTGCTCCAGCTTGCGCCGGGCGGCGTGTGGCCGTGGCTGATGCGACGATTACCTTTGAAGCCGGACCGCAAATCAACCGATCCGTCGCTGGTCCTGCCGCGACGGGAAAGGCCCGTCGATGCCGGCGATGCGTTGTTGCGGATCGAGCACGCACGCAAGCAATTCGGCGGCGTGGTCGCGGTCAACGATGTCTCCTTTGGCGTCGATGCGCGCGAGATCGTGGCCCTGATCGGCCCGAATGGCGCCGGCAAAAGCACGACGTTCAATCTCGTCACCGGCGTGCTCGCAGCTTCCGGCGGCGCGATTTCGCTATTGGGCCGCACACTTCGCGGCGCCTCGCCGCAGGACATCACGAAGCTCGGCGTCTCCCGCACCTTCCAGCACGTCAAGCTCGTTGCCGACATGACGGTGCTCGAAAACGTCGCGATCGGCGCACATCTGCGCGGACACGCGGGCGCAATCGCCAGCATGTTGCGCCTCGACCGCAGCGACGAGGCCCGATTGCTCGCCGAGGCGGCGCGCCAGATCAAACGCGTCGGCCTTGCCGCGCAGGCCCACATGCTCGCCGGAAGCCTGTCGCTGGGCCAGCAGCGCATTGTCGAGATCGCACGCGCGCTGTGCGCCGATCCGGTGCTGCTCCTGCTGGATGAGCCCGCGGCCGGCCTGCGCCACATGGAAAAGCAGCGCCTGGCAGCGTTGCTGCGCGAGCTTCGCGATGGCGGCATGTCCGTGCTGCTGGTCGAACACGACATGGGATTTGTCATGAATCTCGCCGATCGCGTCGTCGTGCTCGACTTCGGCACCAAGATCGCCGAAGGCACGCCCGAGGCGATCAAGGCCAACCCGGACGTGATCCGCGCCTATCTCGGGGCCGTCGCATGAGCACGCTTCTCGGGGTGAGCGATGCCCATATCGCCTATGGCAAGGTCGAAGCGGTGCGCGGGGTTTCGCTCGATGTCGCCGCCAACGAGATCGTCACCATCGTCGGGGCCAACGGCGCGGGCAAGACGACGCTGCTTAATGCAATCATGGGCATTCTGCCGCTGAAGGGCGGCGTTAGCTTTTCCGGCAACGACCTCGCGCGGCTCGAGATCGAGGACCGCGTCGCCGCCGGCTTGAGCCTCGTGCCGGAGCATCGCGAATTGTTCGCCGCGATGGGTGTCGAGGACAACTTAAGACTCGGCGCCTTCCGGATCGGCAAGGTGCTGGCCGCGCAGTCGCTGGAACGCGTCTACACGCTGTTCCCGCGGCTGAAGGAGCGGCGGCAGCAACTGGCGGGAACGCTGTCCGGTGGTGAGCAGCAGATGCTCGCGATGGGCCGCGCGCTGATGGGCGCGCCGAAACTGCTGATGCTGGACGAGCCGAGCCTGGGCCTGGCGCCCATCATCGTCGCCGATATTTTCCGCACGATCGGCGAATTGCGGGCCAGCGGCGTCTCGGTGCTCTTGGTCGAACAGAACGCACAGGCCGCGCTGCAAATCGCCGACCGCGCCTATGTCATGGAGCTCGGCGAATTCGTGTTGCAGGGCCCGGCGAAAGACGTCGCTGGCGATGCACGGGTTGCGGAAAGTTATTTGGGAGTAGGGTAAGGCGAGGGCTTTCTCATCCCGCCCCGCAAGAAAGACCCCACCCTGGCCTCCGCTCCGCGACGGCCTTCCCTCCCCACAAGGGGGAGGGATTGGCACCGCCACAGCCGCAGAAGCCTCACATCGCCGGGACGTATTTCCCGTTCTTCACCGTCAAAAGAATCCGCGAGCGGTCATCGAGGCCGTTACGGTTGGTTTCAGTCCAGTTGTAGACGCCTTGCGTCGCCGCAATCTCATGCTCGCTCAGCATGGCCTGGCGGATCGCTTCGCGAAACTCCGGCGTGCCGGGCTTGGCCGTCTTCAGGGCGACCGGGATCAAGCGCTTCAAGGCCTCGAACGCGTCGTAGGAATGCCCGGCGAACTGGCTGCGCGTGTTGGGGCCATATTTGGCTTCATACGCCGTATCCAGCGCGAGACCCGGCTTCTTGGTGAGAGCCGAGTCCGGTTGGCCTTCCGGGTTCATCACGGGGCCCGAGGCCATGATCACGCCTTCCGCCGCGGGACCGGCAATGCGGATGAAGTCCATGCTGGCGGCGCCGTGGGTCTGATAGATCAGGCCCTTGTAGCCGCGGTCGCGCAAGGTCGTCTGCGGCAACGCGGCGGCCGTGCCGGAAGCGCCGACCAGGATCGCGTCGGGATTGGCGGCCACGAGTTTCAATACCTGGCCCGCGACCGACGTATCCGGCCGCGCAAAACGCTCCTCGTCGACCAGCTTCAATCCCATCGGTTCTGCCTGGTTCTTGAAGTCCTTGAACCACAGATCGCCGTAGGAATCCGAATAGCCGATATAGCCGACGGTTTTGACATTATGCGCCTTCATGTGCGCGTAGATCACCTTGCCCATGATCGGCACGGGTTGTGGCATCACCACCGACCATTTGACGCGCTGGGGCGTCACCGGAAATGGCGCGAGGGCAAAATGCGGAATGCCTGCTTCATTGGCGACGTTGGAGACCGCAATCGACGACGGCGTGGTTGACGATCCCATGATGATGTCGGCCTTGGATTCCGTGACAAAGCGCCGTGCATTGGTGGTGGCGTTGGTGGGATCGCCGCCATCGTCGAGAACGATCACCTTGAGCGGTACGCCGGCGATTTCCTTCGGCACGAACGCGAGCGCGTTGCGCTCGGGCACGCCCAGCGCGGCCGCGGGCCCCGTGGTGGTGATCGTGATGCCGATGGTGATTTCGTTTGTTTGCGCGGCGGCAGGCTGAGCCGGCAGCGCGAGTGCGGCAACGGCTACGGCCGTGAAAAGCATCCTGTTCATCAATTCCCTCCCTGGATATCGTTATCTTATCGCCTTGCTCTGATAGATCGAACCTATCCTTTGGTGAATTTCGCTACCATCTCCTCGGGCATCGGCGCCGATTTCAACCGAGCCGGATCGTCCGGATGACGCCCGACCAAAACCCGGGTCTCAAACGCCTCGATGGCCAGCGCCTCGCCCTTGAACACCTTGTGCGTCACCTCGAAGCTCGAGCGCTTGAAGCTCTCGATCCGGCTTTCGATGGTGATCCAGTCGCCATGGGTCGAGGCGATGTAGAACTTCGCCCGAGTATCCACCATGGGTATGCCGACCAGCCCGTAGTTCTTGATGATGTCCTGCTTGGAGAAGCCGGCCGCCTCGAACATGATCGAGGTCGAGTCGTCGAACATCGCGAAATAGCGCGGGTAATAGACGATGTT
>NZ_DAHUXJ010000074.1 GCF_027307225.1 Bradyrhizobium sp.
GATCCGGACTGCGTTTTCGAGGTTGATGACGAAAATCTTGCCGTCGCCGATCTGACCGGTCTTGGCCGCCGACGTGATGGCCTCGATGGTTTTCTCAACCTGGTCGGTCGCGATCGCGACTTCGATCTTGATCTTGGGCAGAAAGCTCACCGCATATTCGGCGCCGCGATAGATCTCGGTGTGGCCCTTCTGTCGGCCATATCCCTTGACTTCGGTGACGGTCAGGCCGTGAACGCCGATGGCGGTAAGTGCATCGCGGACTTCTTCGAGCTTGAACGGCTTGATGATCGCCATAACGATTTTCATCGGTCTTGATCCCCGCTTGGACCCGGCCGAGAGGCGACCGGGCAATTCCGGCTGGGTTCACCGCGCGAGAAAATGGTCACGACGCGGGCACAGCTAATCGCGGAGGAATCAAATGCCGTGCCAGTTCCGCTTCCTCCGGAAACGTCATTTAACGCGGAGGTTTTGACGTGCCGGGGGTGCGCACGGAACGATGTTGCTGCGCGCCGCCCAAAGGCTAGGCAATGCAGCCCACGAATTGTGCAAAGGGAATCGAAAGATCTACCCCTGCTCAACCCGCGGGCAGGCGTTCGGTATCCAAATACTTATTGAAGGGCCTCGCCGTGCTGCGAGATATCGAGGCCTTCCAGCTCCTGCTGGGTCGAAACGCGGATGTGCACGAACAGGCCGACGAGCTTGAGCAGAACGTACGTCACAACCACCGACCAGCCGAGCGTGACCGCCACGCCGTAAGCTTGCGCCAGCAAGAGATGTGGATTGCCTTCCAGAAGGCCGGAAGCGCCTCCGATCGAAGCGCTCGCGAACACGCCGGTCAGGAGAACGCCGCTCATTCCGCCTATGCCGTGGACGCCGAACACGTCGAGTGAATCGTCATAATTGAAGCGGCGCTTCAGCCAGGTACAGGCCCAGAAGCAAACGCCGCCCGCAATCACGCCAATCACAATGCCGGCCCAGGGCTCAACGAATCCGGAAGCCGGCGTAATCGTGCCGAGCCCGGCAACGGCGCCCGAGATCATCCCGAGCACGGATGGTTTGCGCTGGATGGACCATTCGATCGCGCCCCACGTGAGCGCCCCGGCACAGGCCGCCAGATGCGTAGCTATGATCGCCATCACCGCGCGTGAGTTGGCGCCGAGCGCCGATCCACCGTTGAAACCGAACCAGCCGACCCACAACAGGCCGGTGCCGATCACGGCCAGCGACAGATCGAACGGCGACAGATTCTCGGTGCCATAGCCGCGTCGGCGTCCGACCACCAGCGCCGCCACCAAACCGCCGGCGCCGGCGGAAAGATGCACAACCAGTCCACCGGCAAAATCAAGAACGCCGGCGGAACCGAGAAAGCCGCCGCCCCACACCCAATGCGCCAGGGGCACGTAGACCAGCATGAACCAGCCGATGGAAAACAGGAGATATGCCGAGAACCGCATGCGGTCGGCGACCGAACCGGCGACCAGCGCCACCGTGATGACCGCGAATGTCATCTGGTAGAGCATGAACAGTGCTTCCGGAATCGTCTTTGCCGCCGGATTGACGCTGTCCATGGTCATTCCGGCGAGGAACCAGCGGCGGAGGCCGCCAAGCAATGGACCGTCGCCGACGAAAACCAGCGAATAACCGAAGGCCACCCAGAGGATGGAAATCAAGGCCACGGCGGCCAGGCTTTGCGCCATCGTCCCCAGTACGTTCTTCTTTCTCACCATGCCGGAATAAAACAGGGCCAGACCCGGGATGGTCATCATCAGCACCAGCGCGGTCGCGACAATCATCCACGCGGTGTCGGCGCTGCTGATCTCGGAGTTTGCCGCGGAAGCGGGCGTGACAGTCGAGAAGACGGCCAGCAGAACCGGCGCGGCCAGCTTCGCCGCGCGACGCAAATGTGCCCCCATTGGTAGTCCACCCCGTTGTTATTCGCGAGCCCGGCGCCCTTGCCAGGTACGATCGAAGTCTTGCGAGCTTTCTTTTTCGAGACTAGTGTCCCGATTCCGAAGTTCGTAGCATCTTATGGAGCCACGTTTCGAACTTCGGAATCGAAAGGACACTAGTAAACGTATTATCTCTGGTGCGGCTTTGGTTCAGAAGTCCGCATGACAAACCCGCGGCACAAATGATGCGGACTTCTGAACCGCCACACTAGAGCGCGTCGCTGTCGGTTTCGCCGGTCCTGATCCGCAGCGCATGGTCGATCGGCGTCACGAAAATCTTGCCGTCGCCAATCTGACCCGTGCGGGCGCTCGAGGTGATCACGTCGACGGCCTTGTCGGCGATATCCGACGCCACCGCGATCTCGATCCGCAGCTTGGGCAGGAAGTTCACGACGTATTCGGCGCCGCGATAGATTTCGGTGTGGCCCTTTTGCCGGCCGTAGCCTTTGACCTCGGTGACGGTCATGCCGTGCACGCCGATCGCAGTCAGCGCCTGGCGGACCTCGTCAAGTTTGAAGGGTTTGATAATGGCGACAACAAGCTTCATGTTCAGGCCTTCTTTTCCCGGATTTCGAAGGTCGGTCAAGCGGTGCGGGGGAGTGGTATTCCTCCCCCTCCGTCACACAATAAGGGGCGGTCTGACCGAAAAACAATTGCGAAATTGCTGCTTCGGCCGATAGTTCCTGTAGCGGCAACGGCGTCTTCTGCCAAGATCGACCGGCCGGCAATGAGACGCTGGTCTTCATGCTGTGCGCAAGGGGGAAAAATGCCAAATCGTTCGTGGTTCTTCGCCAAAGGCGGCCAGCAGGGGCCCTTTCCGGACGCTCAATTCCGCGATCAAGGCTACCGGCCTCGAATATCTCGGGCGCACCATCGTCACGGCGATCGGTTGTGCTTTCCTCATTCCGATTCCCTGGGTGGTGCGTGGGATGATGGGCTGGGTCGCTTCGCAGACCTTATTGGTCCCGCGGGACGCGTAGGCCGGCTCGATCACCGGCGCTCGCGCACCGAGCCTTCCTGCGCGACGGAAGCGACCAGTGTGCCGTCCTGCTTGAAAATCAGCCCGCGCGTGAGGCCGCGTCCGCCTTGCGCGCTTGGCGAGTCCTGAGCGTAAAGCAGCCATTCGTCGGCGCGAAACGGACGGTGAAACCACATCGCATGGTCGAGGCTCGCCGGCATCATGCGCTTGTCGAACAGCGTCCGGCCGTAGCGCGCCATGACGGCGTCAAGCAGCGAGAAATCCGATGCGTAGGCGAGAGCGCACATATGCAACGCCGGATCGTCGGGCAGTTTCGCGGCGGTCCTGATCCAGACATGGATGCGGCCGTCGTCGATCTCCTGGCCGAAATAGCGGCCAAGTTCGACCGGCCGCAATTCGATCGGGCGGTCAGATTCGTAATAGCGGCGGATGAATTCCGGCATGTCGCGGAACATCGGCTGCTTGGCCATTTCCTCCGCGGTGAGTTTCTCCGGCGGCGGGACGTCCGGCATGTTGTCCTGATGGTCGAAGGCGCCCTGCTCCTCGGCGTGAAACGACACCATGATCGAGAAGATGGCATTGCCGTGCTGGATCGCAGTGACGCGCCGCGTCGAATAGCTCTTGCCGTCGCGCAGTCGCTCGACCTGATAAATGATCGGAATCTGCGGGTCGCCCGGCAAAATGAAATAGCAATGCAGGGAATGCGGCAGCCGGCCCTCGACCGTCCGGCATGCAGCGACCATCGCCTGCCCGATCACCTGTCCGCCGAAGACCCGTTGCCAGGAGGTCTTCGGGCTCTTGCCGCGGAACATGTTCACTTCGATCGGTTCAAGGTCGAGGATCGAGATCAGATCGATCAGGCTCTTGGACATCGGTTTCCTTTATCGGCTATTGCGAACCCGAGTTGAGAGATTGGCCCTTGTTTCGCCGGCCTGTTTCGCCCAGCTATAATAAGGTAGCAAGTCATCTTTCCGGATTTGATCTAGGCTTACTATGTCGGCACAGCGAGGCATTGTCATCGGCGGCGGAGCGTTTGCGGGATTGGCGC
>NZ_DAHUXJ010000079.1 GCF_027307225.1 Bradyrhizobium sp.
TGAAGCTGAAATTCCGTTTATATTTGATTTTATACAGAATAATTTAGGCCATTGGCCTCTTAATGATATTAAAATATTGACCAGCCGCATCACATCCTTGGATACGCTCACGAAGGATGTTTAACGCAGCTAGCCGGATCAGAGAAAAAACCGAAGAAACAAGAATGGTGTCAGGGACAATTTAAGTGATCTGGCGGTGGTCTTGTTGGCTGTACCGAATTTTTCCCGACACCTTTTTCGGAAAAAGGTGTCAGGGACAATTTCGGGGCAGAAACGGGGGTCAGAGTGCACTTTTAGGAAGTCGACTCCGCCCCCTGTTTCTTAGCCTTTTGCTGAGCGATGGAGTCCACTGCGGGTGGCTGGCCTTGAAGAAATTGGCTCTGATCCGCTTTGAGTCTATTGATCATTCCGCGGCGCGCGCTGGTCCCTACCGCCCTGGTGCAGCACCATGGCGGTGATCTTGCCGCTGGCGTCATGCTGGAAGGTGAGCTGCGCATCGACCACCTTGTAGAAGAATTTGTCTGGCGCACTGGCAAACACCGGAAAGGCGGGCTGGCCTGTCAGTTGCACCATCAACTGCCCTGCCTGCAGCGTCACATCGAACATCGCGCTGGGCGCAAGCTGGTAATGCCCGACGTATTCCGTCAGCTTGGCGGGACTCAAGGTGACGGCGTGTTGGCTGCTGGCGGCCTCGACCTCGGCGTCGCTCATGCGTGGCGCCGGCCGATCGCCATTTTGATGCAGGATCATGCCTATGACCTTGCCCGACGCATCGCGCTGGAAACTGGCGCTGGCGTCGACGGCATCGGCGAAGAATTCATCGCGCGCACTGGGAAAGACCGGCAGGGGGGCCTGACCCGTGCCCTGTGCATAGAGTTGGTCCGCGGCCCGAAAAATCTTCAGGACGAAATCCGGCGTCAGTCGGTAGCTGCCGACGTAAGCATCGAGTTGCTCCGAAAAGGTGTCAGGGACAATTTCTGACATCGGTTCGGTGGCTGCGATGAGACTGGTTCATCCCCCGCAGCACGATATCTAACCTCCGCACGCTGCACCTGGAACGCCGCTCACCAAGCTTCCTGTCCCAATCGCCGGGTCTGGAAGGCCGCGCTCCGAGCCGTTGCCCCCGTTGGTGTCTAGCTCAACACCACGCGCAACCCTCAATCCCCCACACGCAAGCTTCTTCAGCCTTGCGCGCAAGGCCCGGCACCTTCGCGCTTCGATGCTTTCAGCCTTGCACTTTGGAGTTTCCGGCTTGCGCGCAACGGCTCCGGGCTTGTGCGCGAAGGTCGATCGGTCGCGCGCGAGGGTCAAAGACTTGCGCGCCAAGCCAAGCAAGAAGGGGCGGGCTCGATTGCTGGCGAGCGGCCTGTCGAGCTCCGGCTCACCATTGCACAGGGGCTCCGCGCAGAGCGGCGGGCCATCGTGGCCCGCCTTTTTCAGCGAAGCCTGATCAAGGACCGGAAGCTGCCGAGCGTCATCCCCGGCGGCAGCGTTATGATCGCCCCCGTGTGATTTCCCCGGAAGCCGTCCATTCGGTTGGCGACGAGCTGGAACGCATCGCAAAGGCGGAATTCCATGGAATCGATCGGCGACGATTTGCGAGTCATGCAGCGTACCCCGCTGGCCCCTGCGCACGTTGCGGCGTTGCGTGAGGCGGGTACGCAGGTGGTCTACGCGGCCGGCAGCTACCTCGCGCGCCCGGGACAACTGGCCGATCGCTTCGTCTATGTCGTCGATGGCGAAATCGAGGTCGTCAACGCCTACACCGATGAGCGTCATCTGCCATCGACGCTGGGGCCGACCCAGTTCATGGGCGAGATTTCGTTCCTCAACGGCGGCACCTTCTCGATGCCGATGCGCGCCGTGCGCGAGACGTCCGTGATCGAGGTGCCACGCGCCGCGATGCTGACGCTGATGTCGCAGATTCCCGAGATGTCGGACATCATCATCACCGTGTTCTCCGCGCGCCGCCGCCGGCAGATCGAGCAACGCGACAGCGCGCTGGTGCTGATCGGCGAGGAGCTCGACCGCGAGGTCCGTTGCATCGCCGAATTCGCCACCCGCAATCGCCTTCCCTACAGCTCGTTCGAGCTGGGCAGCGCCGAGGCGGACGCCGTGGCCGCCACGTGTGCGCTGGCGCCGGGCCGTCCCGCAGTCATTTTCGGGCGCGACACGATCGTCGACGATCCCACGCCGGACAAGGTCGCGCGCCTGCTCGGGCTCAACCTGGATCTGGTCGATGACGAGGATTTCGACGTGTTGATCGTCGGCGGCGGGCCGGCGGGTGTGGCGGCCGGGGTCTATGCGGGGGCCGAGGGGCTTTGCGCGCTGGTGACCGAGGACATCGCGATCGGTGGCCAGGCGGGCACGTCGAGCCGGATCGAAAACTACATGGGTTTCCCGACCGGTATTTCCGGCGCCGACCTGGTGTGGCGCGGCGAAATCCAGGCGATGAAGTTCGGCACGCGTTTCGCCATGCCGCGTCGCGTCGCACAGCTCGAGGCGCTGGCGGACGGCAGCTTCTGCGCCACCTTCGACAACGGCAAGCGGATCCGGGCCAGGGCGGTGGTGGTGGCGACCGGCGTGCAATATCGCCGCCTGCCGATCGAGCGGCTGATCGAGTTCGAGGGTGCCGGCGTGTACTACGCCGCGACCGAAATCGAGGCGCGCTACAGCAAGGGCACGGAGGCGATCATCATTGGCGGCGGCAATTCGGCCGGCCAGGCGGCGATGTTCCTCAGCCGCACGGCGAGCCGGGTGCGCCTGCTGGTGCGCGGTCGATCACTGGCGGCATCGATGTCGAGTTACCTGTCGAGCCGGCTCGAAGCGGAGCCGACGATCACGATCGAATACGGTGCCGAAGTCAGCGCGCTGCACGGCAGCGACCACCTGGAGGCGGTGACGATCCGC
Organism: Bradyrhizobium sp.; assembly: GCF_027307225.1. Taxonomy (GTDB): domain Bacteria; phylum Pseudomonadota; class Alphaproteobacteria; order Rhizobiales; family Xanthobacteraceae; genus Bradyrhizobium. The sequence goes on from NZ_DAHUXJ010000079.1 coordinate 2,911, forward strand.
AACACCGCGCGCGGCAGCGAGGAAACGGTGCCGACCCGGGCGCTCTTCATCATGGTCGGTGCCGCCCCCAATACCGACTGGCTGACGGATCTGGTCAAGCTGGACGACAAGGGCTTCGTGCTCACCGGCGAGGCGGTGGGCGCAAGCTCGCCCTTCGCCGCCTCGCTGCCGGGCATCTTTGCGGTGGGCGACGTGCGCAGCGGATCGGTCAAGCGCGTGGCTTCGGCCGTCGGCGAGGGATCGGTGGTGATATCGAAGGTCTGGGAATTCGTCGATCG
>NZ_DAHUXJ010000087.1 GCF_027307225.1 Bradyrhizobium sp.
TGACGCCGTCGGGTAAGAAGACGCCGGATAGGAAGAATAAGGAGGTTGCGGCTGGCCATAGGCGAGGGCGTCGAGGTCGCTATGCGGCGCTGACGCGAACTGAGAGGTCGTCTGCATGCAGCCCGCAAGCGCGAGCGCGGCTATGGCGGCTGTGACCGGCAGTAAAAGCGCGCGCATACCCAACTGAGCTGTCCTATCTAGCGAGACAGCATCAGTCTTGCACCTGATATGGTTAACAAATCGTTTTTTGCGAGCCGATCAGGCCGTCACGCCGGTGGGCAGCGGGCAAGACACGCCGGTCCCGCCCAGTCCGCAATAGCCGGCCGGATTCTTGGCCAGATACTGCTGATGATAGTCCTCGGCGAAATAGAACGGGCCGGCCGGTGCGATTTCCGTCGTGATGGAGCCAAGTCCCTTGGCGGCGAGCGCGTTGTGATAAGAGGCTTTCGAGGCGGCCGCAGTCGCGGCTTGCGCGTCTCCATACGAATAGATCGCCGAGCGATACTGCGTGCCGACATCGTTGCCCTGGCGCATGCCCTGAGTCGGGTTGTGGCTTTCCCAAAACGTCTTCAGCAATTGGTCGTAGGAGATCTTCGCCGGATCGAACACGACCAGCACCACTTCGGTGTGACCGGTGCGGCCTGAGCAGACTTCTTCATAGGTCGGATTTTCGGTGTGCCCGCCGGCATAGCCGGCCGCGGTCACATAAACGCCATCGCCGAGCTCCCAGAACTTGCGCTCCGCGCCCCAGAAGCAGCCGAGCCCGAACACGGCCTGCTCAAGGCCTGCCGGATAAGGCCGCTTCAGCGGATTGCCGTTGACGAAGTGGCGCGTGGCGGTCGGTATCGGTTCGGAGCGGCCCGGCAGCGCGTCAGAGGCGCTTGGCAACGTGGCGGACTTGCGCATGAAAAGCATGGGTTACCTCCTTGGTCGGCCAGCCATCAATGTAGACCTTTATATAGGTCGTTACGCGAAACCCGGCAGCCCTGTTACGCGGGATAACGGCGCGATCGGCCGCCTCACTTAATCCCTGGAGTAGCCGATCAGCGGCTTCTTCGGTCGAAACAGCAACATCAGGAGAATCCCGAGCACCGCCATCACCGCGAAGACCGGCTGGTCGAGGATGACGCGAACGACGTTATTCCAGAGCCAGGGCGAAAGCCGTTCGACCCAGGCGTGGAAAGCCTGCTGGCTGGATTGATTGACGTCATTCCAGAACTGGCCGAGGCGGGTGAAACGCAAGGTATTGTCGGCGACAAACCGCGCCCCGTCATACACCATGAAGATAAACCCGCCGGCCAGCAGCAATAGTCCCACCAGACGGAAAAAGCCGCGGATCATGCCTCACCCACTCGTCTTGCGCTGTTCGCTCCTAGTGCCGCCTATTTCAAGTTCCTGCACCACAAGCGGCGAATTCGATCCAGGAACTTCAAATAGAAAAGCGGCACTAGAATCATAGATTTGCTAGTGCCCATAACTTTCCGAAGTTCGTGAAAGGTGATGCGGCGGCGGGACACGAACTTCGGAAAGTGGGCACTAGTGGTCCGATTCTAACATGCGCATCCCTTCTCAGCGTGCACTTTGCGAATGTTAGAATCAAAGGACCACTAGCAAATGTCTGTTTCTAGTGGAGTTTAGGATTTGACATTCGCTTTCCAAACTCGCGGCCGGATGGGTAGCGAATGTCAAATCCACTCCGCTAGTCAGGCAATAGCGGCGGGTCGCAGGAAATTCAACCTCTTCAGCGCCTTATGAGGCATCCGGAGCGGCCTTTCGCTTTAGCCAGGCAGGGTTAAGGCGTTGACGCTGCAGCTTACGGCCTCTATAAGACCCCCCAATTGGCGGCGGGCGCAATCCCGCCGCCGCTGTTCTTTTGAGCATTGCTGCCGGATCTTAACCGTTTTCCGGCGTGGCATTCTCGACAGGGCACCCGAAACCAATCAGCGTCGATCAGGCAAGCCGTGGGTCGTTAGATCGCCCACCCGCGATCGGTCACTGCCGAAGGACATTTGAGAACATGGCCAACACGACTTCAGCCAAGAAGGCGACGCGCAAGATTGCCCGCCGCACCGTCATCAACAAATCGCGCCGCACCGAGATGCGTACTTCCGTGCGCACGGTCGAAGAGGCGATCAAGCGCGGCGACCGCAACGCGGCGCTCAAGGCAATGGCCAACGCCGAGCCGGAACTGATGCGTGCTGCGCAGCGCAACATCGTTCACAAGAACGCAGCGAGCCGAAAGGTCTCGCGCCTTGCACATCAGATCGCCAAGCTGGCGAAGTAAGCCGGCCTAAATCGAGAGACTGCAAGAGCCCGGCGATGCCGGGCTTTTGTTTTTTCGCGTTGCATTTTTCTCGCAGTGGAAACTGTTGAGCGAGGATTGTGACGATTGCGGAAGCCGGTGCTTTTACGGAGAATGAAAGTGCGGCTTGCCTGTTGCAAGATTGCACTCCCGGAAAGATCGCGGCGCAATCGCGTGCGATGCGGTGTCGAGGGTTACCCGTCCCGGACGAGCAAGAAAAAACGCGTTTGCGTAGCCACTTATCGGCATAGCGATAACGGGTTGTTGGAAAATTCGACTCCGCTGTGGCCAAACGTAAACAATTTATGAATTTATTTTGGGCGGTCGTGCGGATTGTGACAACGGCGGTGCGCTTGGAATCTTCGCACAGATTCAAAACGTTGCGGCTTTGCATGAAAATCACGCGTTGAATGAGGCAAACGCCAAGTCGTTTGTGCCGGCAAATGTCGTGAATCATTTTCGTTGCGGGAAACGAAGCTTGCTGTACACCTAAGAATGTTCGCAGCGCCCACGACCTTGAGACCAGCGCGGATTAAGGATGGGGCGGACGCGCAAATCGGCGGCGGTGTGTGCGTTAGCGACGCTCTCCAAGCGATCGTAAGGTTCAAACCTATAGCAATATGGGTAGGGGAGATCTGTGTCGAAATTTCTCAAGGCGAAGCATTCAAGTTTCGCTATCTGAAAATAGAGAGATACGACGTGGTCGAACTGGCAACCGGCGGCAAGGAAGGCGAAGCGCGCAGACGTAAGTGAAGACGGGCGGAACGAGTGGCGTAACTGGACAGTTGTCGGTTTCAGGTATCGCCAGTCGGATTGAAAAGATTTTGGAGTGACTACTTGCTGTGCCTGGTTGCGGCGAGAGGGGGAGGTAGCATGACCTGCAGATTCATTGGAATTTTGGATCACAGTTCGATTTTGAACGACAATGCGTTGACCATCACGGCATCGGACAGTGCCGCATCAGGCAACGCCTTCGAGGCCGTCGGCGCACGGTCTCTCGCGCGAGCTCCGGACACACCGTCGAGTACACGCTAGCCTCGCGAAGCTTCCATAAAGCCCAGGGACTGCTCGACGGCGTTTTGCCGAACGGCGGAGCCATGGCCGAGACAGGCTTCACGCGAGGCAGGCCCCGTGCCGCAAGCTGCACGGTGGTCCGGTCAGCAACGGTTTCACTTCAGGACTCCAAGAGAAAAGACAATGACAAATATGGAACAGGATCGTTGGTCACGCGTGAAAGGAAGGTTGCGTACGAGCGTAGGTGAAGACGTCTACACGAGCTGGTTTGCCCGCATGGACCTGGAAAGCGTGCATGATGAGAGCGTCCACCTTTCGGTGCCGACGCGGTTCCTCAAAAGCTGGATTCAGGCGCATTACGCCGAGCGCGTTCTGTCGTGCTGGCAGGCCGAGATGCCCGAAGTGCACCGCATCGACCTTTCCGTGCGCACGGCGATGCGCGCCGCGGTGCCGGTCAAGGACGCCTCTGTTCCCCAGATCGACCCGCGCCGCGTCGAGCGCGCCGATAGCCGGCCGGCAGCCGAGTTGCGCGCGGTGGCGACCGCGCCGGTTTCCGCCAGCCACGATGCGCTCGGCGGCTCGCCGCTCGATCCGCGCCTGACCTTTGCGAGCTTCGTGATCGGCCGCTCGAACACGCTGGCGCACGCCGCTGCCCGTCAGGTGGCCGAAGGCCGCCGCGGCGATCCCGTGATGTTCAATCCGCTCTATATTCATGCCGGCGTGGGCTTGGGCAAAACCCACCTGCTGCAGGCCGTGACGTGGGCCGGCAATTCCGGCAACGAGCGCAAGGTGCTGTATCTGACGGCCGAAAAATTCATGTACGGCTTTGTCGCGGCGCTGAAGACGCAGACTTCGCTGGCCTTCAAGGAAGCGCTGCGCGGCATTGACGTGCTCGTGATCGACGACCTGCAATTCCTGCAAGGCAAATCCACCCAGGCCGAGTTCTGTCATACCCTGAACGCGCTGATCGACGCCGGGCGCCAGGTCGTGATCGCAGCCGATCGACCGCCGTCCGATCTCGAAAGCCTGGATGACCGCGTGCGTTCACGCCTCGCCGGCGGGCTCGTCGTCGAAATGGGATCGCTCGGCGAGGAATTGCGGCTCGGTATTCTGAAGTCGCGCGTCGCTGCCGCCCGCGCCCATCATGCGAGCTTCGACGTTCCCGAGCAGGTGCTGGAATATCTGTCCCGCGCCATCACCCATAACGGCCGTGACCTCGAAGGCGCCGTCAATCGGCTGCTCGCGCATTCCAAGCTGAACAACCAGCCGGTCACGCTGGAGATGGCCGAGCGCGAGGTGCGGGACCTGATCCGTCCGCAGGAACCCAAGCGGATCAAGATCGAGGACATTCAGCGGGTGGTCGCGCGGCAGTACAATGTCAGCCGCTCCGATCTGCTGTCGTCGCGGCGCACCGCCAATGTCGTTCGTCCGCGCCAGGTGGCGATGTATCTGGCAAAAACCATGACCCTGCGCTCGCTGCCCGAAATCGGCCGGCGTTTCGGGGGGCGTGACCACACCACCGTCCTGCATGCCGTGCGCAAGATTGAGGCACTGGTCGCCAAGGATGTCTCGCTGTCGGACGAGGTCGAGTCCCTCAAGCGTCAGCTGCAGAACGAACCCTAGGAAATTCCTCGCCCTCCCCGCACGGGGAGGGCGGGACACCCCTGAAATCAGCGGCAGGCCGGCAAAGCCCCAAAAGTGGGGAACGGCCGCGCGCATCCCTTGCGCTTGGGAGCCATCCGCGCCACTTTGTGGCCCCCCGAATGGGCCGATCGAATCCAGCTTTGATCGTCGTTCGGGTTCAAACGCCGCGGCGCGCTCTTTGAGGCCGCCGGGCTTTTCATCTTTGATCTGGCGGGTATGGCAATGAAGGTTACCGTCGAACGCGCGCAACTGCTGAAATCGCTGGGCCACGTGCATCGCGTGGTCGAACGCCGCAACACCATTCCGATTCTCGGTAATGTGCTGGTCCGGGCCGAGAGTGCGCGGCTGTCGCTCAAGGCCACCGACCTCGACCTGGAAGTCACCGAGACGCTCGCGGCCGAAACCGCAACCGCGGGTTCCACGACGGTGCCGGCGCATATGTTTTACGATATCGTGCGCAAGCTGCCGGATGGCGCGCAAATCGTGCTGGAAGGCGATGGCGATCGTTCCGTGCTGGCGATCCGCGCCGGCCGCTCGCGCTTCACGCTGCAAACCCTGCCTGAGAACGATTTTCCGGATCTCGCCGCTGGCGAGATGACGCATTCATTCACGCTCGCCGCTTCCGATGTGAAACGGCTGATCGATCGCACACAGTTTGCGATCTCGACCGAAGAGACCCGCTATTATCTCAACGGCATCTATCTGCATTCGGCCGGCACGGCCAAGGCCGCGACGTTGCGCGCGGTCGCGACCGACGGCCATCGCCTGGCGCAGATCGATCTGGTGCAGCCGAAGGGCGCCGCCGGCATGCCGGGCGTGATCGTGCCGCGCAAGACGGTCGGCGAGGTTCAGCGCCTGATCGAGGACAATGAGGCCGAGGTCAAGATCGAGTTGTCGCAGGGCAAGATCCGTCTCACCATCGGCAATGTGGTCCTCACCTCGAAGCTGATCGACGGCACGTTCCCGGATTACGGCCGCGTCATTCCGCAAGGCAACGACAAGGAACTCGTCGTCGACAAGAAGGACTTTGAGGCCGCCGTCGATCGCGTCTCGACAATCTCGAGCGAGCGTGGCCGTGCGGTGAAACTCGCGCTGTCCGCCGGACGTTTGGTGCTCTCGGTCACCAACCCCGATTCCGGAAGCGCGACGGAAGAACTCGAAGTCGAGTACGCCTCCGATCCGCTCGATATCGGCTTCAACTCGCGCTATCTGCTCGACATTGCCGCGCAAATCGAGGGCGAAGTCGCGGTGCTGAGGCTGGCCGATCCCGGTTCGCCGACGCTCGTGCAGGATAAGGATTCCAAGGGCGCGCTCTACGTGCTGATGCCGATGCGGGTATGATGCGCCGCTGTCATGGCCGGGCTAAACATCAAGCCCGGCCATCCATCAAACCAAATGGGTTATTGGGTTTACATCCTCGCCAGCAAGCCCGGTGGATCACGTTCGCTAGCGCGGACGATGGATTGCCGGGTGCAGGCGAGCGAAAGCGACGCCGTTCTTCGAACGGCTAGGCCCGGCAATGACAGTTCGCCATGACCGCATCCCGCATTCACCGTCTCACGCTCACGCATTTCCGCAACTATCGCGCGACGAGCCTTGAGACGCAGGCCGACGTCGTCGTGCTGGCGGGACCGAACGGCGCGGGAAAGACCAACTGCATCGAGGCGATTTCGTTTTTGTCGCCGGGACGCGGCTTGCGCCGTGCCAATCTCGAGGACGTTGCCGACAACCAGGGCGATGGCTCCTGGGCGGTTTCCGCCGAAGTCGAGGGCGCGCTGGGACTGGCGACGCTCGGCACCGGCATGGATCCGCCGATGGCAGAAAGCTCCGTCAGTCGGCGCTGTCGCATCGACCGCGAACCGGTGGCCTCCGCCACCGCGTTCGGCGATCACCTGCGCATGGTCTGGCTGACGCCCACGATGGACGGATTGTTTTTGGGTCCGGCGTCGGAGCGGCGGCGTTTCTTCGACCGCCTGGTGCTTGCGATCGATAGCGAGCATTCGGCGCGGGTCTCTGCGCTCGATCGTTCGCTCCGTTCGCGCAACCGTCTCCTTGAGGTGCGCAACTACGACGACCACTGGTGCGGCGCGATCGAACGCGAAACCGCGGAACTTGCCGTTGCGGTCGCGGCAATGCGCGGTCAGACCGCGGTCAGACTGGCCGCGATGCTGCGCACGCGCGGCGCGGCTTCGGCGTTTCCTTCCGCCGAGATCGCGCTCGACGGCTGGATGGAAAACGCGCTGATGTCGGAACCCGCAACCGCCGTGGAGGATCGCTACCGGCAGATCCTGCGCGAAAATCGCCCGCGCGATGCCATTGCCGGCCGCACGCTCGATGGCCCGCATCTCACCGATCTTCAGGTGATCTATGCGCCGAAAAACATGCCGGCGCGCGATGCCTCGACCGGCGAGCAGAAGGCGCTCCTGATCGGCCTCGTGCTGGCGCATGCGCAACTCGTGGCGGAGATGGCCGGCATCACGCCGCTGTTGCTGCTCGACGAAGTGGTGGCGCACCTCGATCCCGGCCGCCGGATCGCATTGTTTGCGGAGCTTTCAAAGCTTGGCGCGCAGGTCTGGATGACCGGCGCCGATCCCGCTGCCTTCGCCGATATCGGCTCGCCGGGCGAAGTGTTCAGCGTTGATTCCGGCCGGATTACCGGCCGCGCGTGAGACGGAACTTGCTCAAAGCGAGGCAGCCAAAGGAGGCCTCGAACCGCGCTTTTTCAAGCTCCCGGAAACGGCCTCCGGCGGTCTTGAAAAATCGTTAAAAAATCCTATCTTTTCAGTAGTTTGCAACCCAAGACTTTGAGCTAGGCGCGCCCTGCCTTTCATGGCAGAAATAGCACCAATCGGCGCCTATATTGCTCCGCTGATTCGAAGACATTCCAAAGGCCCCACATGACAGAACCTGCGCGGCGACCGATTGCCGACAATGAGCCCCCCGTGACTGCCGAATATGATGCGGAGTCGATTCGGGTCTTGAAGGGACTCGACGCCGTTCGCAAGCGGCCGGGCATGTATATCGGCGACACCGACGATGGCAGCGGCCTGCACCACATGGTGTACGAAGTGGTCGATAACGCCATCGACGAAGCGCTCGCCGGCCATGCGACCCTGGTCGAGGTTGTCCTCAACGCCGACGGTTCGGTCACCGTGCGTGACGACGGTCGCGGCATTCCCGTCGACATCCACAAGGGGGAGGGCATTTCCGCCGCCGAAGTCATCATGACGCAACTACATGCCGGCGGAAAATTCGACCAGAATTCCTACAAGGTATCGGGCGGCCTGCATGGCGTCGGCGTCTCCGTCGTCAACGCGCTGTCGAGCAAACTCCAGTTGCGGATCTGGCGCGACGACAAGGAGCACTACATCGAATTCGCCCATGGCGATGCGGTCGCGCCGCTGAAGGAAGTGGGCGACGCTCCCGGCAAGCGCGGCACCGAGGTCACCTTCCTCGCCTCGACCGAGACCTTCAGGAACGTCGAATACGACTTCGCGACGCTGGAGCATCGGCTGCGCGAACTCGCCTTCCTCAACTCCGGCGTCAACATCGTGCTGTCGGACATGCGCCATGCGGTCGAAAAGCGCGAGGAGATGCACTATCAGGGTGGCGTCGAGGAGTTCGTCAAATATCTCGATCGCAACAAGAAGGCGATCGTGCCGGCGCCGATCATCGTGCGTTCGGAAAACAACGGCATCGGCGTCGAGGCCGCGCTGTGGTGGAACGACAGCTACCACGAGAACGTGCTCTGCTTCACCAACAACATTCCCCAGCGTGACGGCGGTACGCATCTGGCCGGTTTCCGCGGCGCGTTGACGCGCCAGGTCAACGGCTATGCCGACGCCATGGCCAAGCGCGAAAAGATCGCGCTGACCGGCGACGATTGCCGCGAAGGCCTCACGGCCGTGCTTTCGGTCAAGGTGCCCGATCCAAAATTCTCATCGCAGACCAAGGACAAGCTGGTGTCCTCGGAAGTGCGCCCGGTGGTCGAGAACGTCGTCAACGAGGCGCTCCAGGCCTGGTTCGAGGAGCACCCGTCCGAGGCCAAGGTCATTGTCGGCAAGGTGATCCAGGCGGCGGCCGCGCGTGAAGCCGCGCGAAAGGCACGCGAGCTGACGCGAAAGAACCCACTCAGTGTTTCCTCGCTGCCCGGCAAGCTCGCCGACTGTCAGGAGAAGGACCCTGCCAAGTCCGAGCTCTTCATCGTCGAGGGCGACAGCGCCGGTGGCAGCGCCAAGCAGGGCCGCAACCGCGAGTTCCAGGCCGTGTTGCCGCTGCGCGGCAAGATCCTCAACGTCGAGCGCGTCCGCACCGACAAGATGCTTTCCAGCGAGCAGATCGGCACGCTGATCACGGCGCTCGGCACCGGCATCAGTGATGATTTCACCATCGACAAGCTGCGCTATCACAAGATCATCGTGATGACCGACGCCGACGTCGACGGCGCCCATATCCGCACGCTGCTGCTCACCTTCTTCTACCGGCAGATGCGCGACATCATCGATCACGGCTATCTCTATATCGCGCAGCCGCCGCTCTATAAGGTCACGCGCGGCAGGTCGGAGCAGTACCTGAAGGACGAGCGCGCGCTGGAAGACTACCTGATCGAGACCGGTCTCGAGGAATGCGTGTTCAAGCCGGCGTCCGGCGAGGACCGCTCGGGCCGCGATCTGCGAGGTCTGGTTGAGGATGCCCGCGTCATTCGCGCTACCCTCAATCATCTGCATAGCCGTTATAACCGCAAGGTGGTCGAGCAGGCGGCCATCGCCGGCGTGCTGCGCCGTCAGGTTCTTGGCGATCCGCCGAAAGCGATCGCCGCGGCGGAATATATCGCAAGGCGCCTCGATGCGCTGGCCGACGAGGTCGAGCGCGGCTGGGTCGGGCGCTTCAGCGAGGGCGAGGGCTTTACGTTCGAACGTACCGTCCGCGGCGTCAAGGATGTCGCGATCCTCGACGATGCGTTGCTCAGTTCGGCCGATGCGCGCAAGCTCGATGAATATGCGGCAAGATTGCAGGAGGCCTATCCGCGTCCCGGCCTGCTGCGGCGGAAGGACGCCGAGACGGCCATTCATGGCCCCGTCAGTCTGTTCGACGCGGTGACCGATGCTGGCCGCAAGGGCCTCAACCTGCAACGTTACAAAGGCCTCGGCGAGATGAATCCCGGCCAGCTTTGGGAAACCACGCTCGACACCGAGGCGCGTTCGCTGTTGCAGGTGAAGGTCAAGGAGGTCGATGAGGCCGACGACATCTTCACCAAGCTGATGGGCGATCTGGTTGAGCCGCGCCGCGAGTTCATCCAGGAAAATTCGCTAAGCGCGAACGTCGACGTGTGATGTCCCCGTCATCGAGCGAATCGTCAGTCGAATCGCTCGATGAGACCGGCCGTCATGTGGCTGAAGTCGGCGCCGCCGAAAATTCTCCGTCGTCGCGACCGATCAAGGCGGGTGCCAGGGAACGCAACGGCGGCATCGATGCGCTTCGCGCCGCCGTTACCCTGCTGGTGGTGCTTCACCACACCGCGCTGACCTATGGCGCCATCGGCGGCTGGTATTACCGGGAAATCGCGCCTTCCAATTCCCCAGGCAGTTTGCTGCTGATCCTGTTCTGTACCGTGAACCAGGCTTGGTTCATGGGCCTGTTCTTCCTTTTGGCCGGCTATTACACGCCAGCGGCGCAGCGGCGTCACGGCACGGCAGGGTTTGTCAGCGAGCGGCTGACGCGGCTCGGAATTCCGCTTCTCTTCTATTTTCTGATTTTAAGCCCCGTCACCGTCGCGCTGGCCTCGACCGCGAAGGGCCGTTCGTTTGGCAGGGCAATTGCTTATCTCTGGGGCCACGGCAAATTCGAGCCGGGCCCGCTGTGGTTTGTCGAGGCGTTGCTGATCTTTGCGGCGGTGTGGCTGGTGTGGCGCTCGATGCGCCAATCGGAAGCGCCGGCCACGCTCCCGTTTCCGTCCGACAAGGCTCTGCTCGCCGCCGCCCTTGGCACCGGCCTCGTCGCCTTCTTGCTCCGGCTGGTCTGGCCGGTCGGCGTCAACGTGGCCTTCCTGCAGCTCGGCTATTTTGCCTCCTATATCGTGCTGTTCTCGGCGGGTTGCGTTGCGGCCGAGCAACGATGGCTCGAACGGATCCCGGAAGTCACCAAAAAGCGCTGGCTGCGGATTGCGTGGCGCGTCTTTCCCGTCTTTCCGATTGTCGTGCTGCTCGCGCCGAACATGCCGTGGCTCCAGGGACATGCCGAAGGCGGCTTGAATGCCGAGGCGCTCACTTACGCGTTCTGGGAGCCGTTCATCGCCTGGGGCTTCATCCTGGGACTGTTGAATCTCTTCCAGCGGCGGTTCGATCAGCTGCACGGTGTGTGGCGCCGCCTCGCGCGCCGCGCCTTTCTGATCTACATCATCCATCCGCCGGTTCTCGTCGCTGTCGCCTTGACCTGGCGCGATGTGGCGGCGCCCGCGCTCGTCAAATTTCCCGTCACGGGATCGCTGGCCTGTGCACTTTGCTATGTGCTTGCGGGACTTGCCTTGCGCATTGCCGTTGTCGCGCGGATCGTTTGAAAGGCTTCGTGACCCGTTGCCGTAAATTGTCCCTGAATTGCGGTTACGCGCGGGTCCAAAGAGCAGATGATGGGGGTGGGCCGTGCCGCACATGCATATCAATCTCTTCATCCAGAGCCGCGGACACCATGAATCGGCGTGGCGCCATCCGAAATCCTCACCCCTGCCGCTGACCGACATCCGCTACACCGTGGAGCTCGCGCAAAAGGCGGAGGCAGGCCTGTTCGATTCGATCTTTCTCGCCGACGTTCTTGGCCTCTGGAACGATGTCGAGAGCACGCCCTTCAACTGGCTCGAGCCGATCACCTCGCTCGCCGCGGTCGCAATGGCGACGAGCCGCATCGGCCTGATCGCGACCTGTTCGACCACCTATACCGAGCCCTACAATCTGGCCCGCCAGTTCGCCTCGCTCGATCACATCAGCCGCGGCCGTGCGGCATGGAACATCGTTACGACCTGGTCGCCGCAGGCCGGCGCCAATTTCGGACATATCGGTCAGTTCGGCCACGCCGATCGCTACGAGCGCGCCGAGGAGTTCATGACGGTCGTCAAGGGCCTGTGGGACAGCTGGGCCGATGACGCCGTGCTCGATGACCGCGCCGGCGGACGGTATGCGGACCGCAGGCGGGTGAGGGCGATCGATCACAAGGGGCCGAACTATCCGGTGCTCGGGCCGCTGAACATGCCGCGCACGCCGCAGGGCCGTCCGGTCTTTGTCCAGGCGGGGTCCTCGGATACGGGCAAGCGGTTTGCCGCGCGTCATGCCGAGGCGGTATTCACCGCCCATCTCGAGAAGGCGGCGGCGCAAGCGTTCTATGCTGACCTCAAGCAATTGGTCGCCGCCGAAGGCCGCGATGTCAGGCATGTCCTGATCCTGCCCGGGATCAACCCCGTCATCGGAGCGACGGAGGCCGAAGCCGAACGCTACGCGGCCGAACTTGACGCGCTTTCCGATCCCGAAGTCGGCCGCCATCGCCTGTCGCAGCGTTTCGGCGGGCACGACTTTTCGCGTCTCGCGCTGGATGAGCCGCTGTCGGTGGAAGATTTCCCCGACGCGAGCAAGAACGAGGCTTCCCGCAGCCGAATGGAAGCCGTGGTTGCGCTGGTCGCCAAGGAGCGGCCGACGCTGCGGCAGCTGCTCGCCAAGCTTGCCGGCGCGCGCGGGCATTTCACCGTCACTGGGCCGCCGGAGAAGATCGCCGACGTCATGCAGGACTGGTTCGAGACCGGCGCTGCCGATGGCTTCAACCTGATGCCGCCCGTGCTGCCGCACCAGCTCGATCTCTTCATCGCGGAAGTCGTGCCCCTCCTGCGCAAACGCGGCCTGTTTCGCGAGGCCTATGAGGGCGAAACCCTGCGCTCCCATTTGGGGCTATCGCGCCCGGACGTGCGGTTTGGCTAGTGGTCCGATCCGAATTTTGTACCCGGGTGAGGAATGCGCCTTTTGTAAAGGTTGGTATCCAAATCCACTTGGTCAATGGCCAAGAAGATACCAGTGCCCGCTTGGGCTTACGGTCTGATTGAGGATACAAACCTCAAATGCGGCGGCCATTTGCTTGGCTGCGAGGTCGGTCGGCATTCGTCCGATAGCCGTACACAACCCGGGGCACAGCACGGTACGTATGGTCTCGGGTTGTTCGCGATTATGCTGTTTGATTGCGCGAATTGCTGCTCGGAACGCCAAATACGCGTTGACCGTATTGGCCACACTCGTCGGAACGCGCATCGTCGGTGCGCTGACTAGATAGGGGATTTTTTCGTCGAAGGTCTCGACAATAGTCGCTTGCCCTACCGGCAGCTCACCATCGTAATCAGCTTTAATTTGTGTCTGAAGTCTTGTCTGCAATTCCCAACCGAAGCGGTGCAAATAGACTAGGTCGATGCCACCATCCATGTAACCGAAGCTGTTCGCGGGGCTGATAATGGCATCGGCCGAACTGTCAAATATCTCGCCTTGAGATATCCGAACATCGGAAATGCCCATGAAATATTTCCGCCACGCCTGAACCATCTCGGCGTCGATATCGCGCAGTTCGAATGTGACTGTGCCCATCGATCCTCAACCTCGCCAACCTTCACGCATTCAACCACGTAATCGGGGTCCGTCGCACCCTACCTTCTCATGTTGTGAGTGTCTGCCTCTTACCCGGCGTCGACGTGCTTTCAAATCAGCCTCTAGGTCGCTTTTTAGAGAAACGAACGCGTTCTTACAAGTACACGCGCCTTGGTGGATCCTGGATTTGACGTTCGATCGCGAGCCCGCTGTTACGGGTGGCGAAATGTCTAATCCGCTTCAGTGCTAGACCGTCCGTTGATTTTGCCTGATAAGCCGGAGTAGCTGAAAAGCCGATCTCGATGGAGGGACACGTGCCGCCAATTCAGTACACCGTCGAGGGGGGCCATCGGCTCGCCGGAACGATTCTGCCGTCCGGCAACAAGAACGCGGCGCTTCCGATCATCGCCGCCGCGCTCCTGACCGAGCATCCGGTCACGCTCGAGAATGTTCCGCGCATCCGCGACACCGAAACCCTGGTGGAATTGATCCGCTCGGTCGGTGCTTCCGCCGAATGGCAGAAACCCAACACGCTTCTCATTCACGCCAGGGATATTCGCGCAGCCGACCTCGATCCGGAATTGTGCGCGCGGATTCGCGCTTCGATCCTGCTCGCCGGTCCGCTTTTGGCGCGCTGCGGCGAGGTGGTGTTGCCGCCGCCGGGCGGCGACGTGATCGGCCGGCGGCGGCTCGATACGCATTTTCTCGCCTTCGAACAGTTGGGTGCAGCCGTCACGGCTTCCACGAGGCTGGAATTGCGCTGTCCCCGCCTGAAGGGCGCGGATGTCTTTCTCGACGAACCCAGCGTCACGGCGACCGAGAACGCGCTGATGGCGGCCGTCGCCGCCGACGGCACCACTTATTTGCGCAACGTGGCGTCCGAGCCGCACGTGCAGGACCTCGCGCATTTTCTGGTGGCGCTCGGCGCCGGGATCGACGGCATCGGCACCAACACCATGGTCGTGCAGGGGCCCGCCAGGCTTGGCTCGGCCGCTTACGCCGTTGGCCCCGACCACATCGAAGTCGGATCGCTGATCGGACTTGCCGCGGTGACGCGCTCAAGACTTCGCATCGCGCGCGCGGGCGTCACACATTTGCGCTCGATCCGAATGGGCTTTGAGCGGCTGGGCATCGTTTGCGAGACCGAAGGCGACGACCTGATCGTGCCGGACCACCAGACCCTGAAGATCCAGGACGATTTCGGCGGCCACGTGCCGAAATTGGAGGATCAGCCATGGCCGGCCTTTCCCGCCGACCTGATGTCGATTGCGATCGTGACGGCCACGCAATGCGCCGGCGTCATCCTGATGTTCGAAAAGATGTTCGAGTCGCGGATGTTCTTTGTCGACAAGTTGATCGCGATGGGCGGCCGCATCGTGCTGTGCGACCCGCACCGCGCCATCGTCGCCGGTCCAAGTCACCTGAAGGGCGCGCCGATGACCTCGCCCGACATTCGCGCCGGCATGGCGATGCTGCTCGCGGCGGCCTGCGCCGACGGCGTCTCCACCATCAACAACGCCGACCAGATCGAGCGCGGCTATGAGCGGATCGACGAGCGGCTGAACGCGCTCGGCGCCAGGATCACCCGCAAGCCGGCGCGTTGAATTTTATTCCCTGATATCGCGCGGTATTTTATCGCGGGCCTGGTCCTTGCGTTCATTCGATCAGGCGGGCCAAACTCCGCCCTGCCATGACGATCCGTGAAGTCAGACCCGACGTCGATTGCGATAACCTGCTGGCCGGCGCGCAGTTCGCTGACGCTTTCCGCGTCTCGGTTGCCGAGGCGGGGCTCGATGCGCGCACGGCGGCGATGCGGATATTTTCCGAAAGCCCGCGCTGGGTCACGGCGCTGCTCGACCTGCGTAACAAGGTCGTGGCGCCGTTTGGCTTGAAGACCTCGGCCGAAGACGAGGCGAAGTCCGAAGGCATGGTCGGGATGTTTCCGGTTCTCAGCGAGACGCCGGAGCGGCTGGTCGCGGGGTTTGACGACCATCACCTGGACTTTCGCGTCATCGTCGACGTTGTGCCTTGGGGTGGTGGCCGGGAAGTGACCGCGACCACGCTCGTCCTCACCCATAACTGGTTCGGCCGCGCCTACCTCACCGCCATCATGCCGTTCCATCGCATGATCGCCAAAACCCTGCTCAAGCAGGTCGGCAAGGTCCAGGCGCCGCAATAGCAATGCTGCCGCGCGGCCATGCGATGGCGGCCATTGAAGAAAAGCGTCCGTCGACCTACGCTTGAGGCAAATCGCGAACAAGCCAAAGGACCAGCCATGGCCGAGGAAACCGCCAGACTTGCCGCCTATGTCGCCTCGCTGAAATTCGAGGATATTCCGCCGGAGGTGCGCGCGCGCGCCAAGGCGTTGACGCTCGATTTTCTCGGCAGCGCGATCCGGGCGCGGCGCGACGCGGAAT
This sequence comes from Bradyrhizobium sp., assembly GCF_027307225.1. Lineage (GTDB taxonomy): Bacteria > Pseudomonadota > Alphaproteobacteria > Rhizobiales > Xanthobacteraceae > Bradyrhizobium. Next base: position 15,987 of record NZ_DAHUXJ010000087.1, read on the forward strand.
CCACCCCCACGCTGTTCAAGACGCTGGAAGCGCTGGCGCTCGACACCAAGGGCGAGTCCACCGTGTTCGGCGATGCGAGGGCCTGGACACCGGCGATCGCGGCGCTGCTCAATGGCGCGCTCGGCCATTCGCTTGATTTCGACGATACCCACGCGGACTCCTCGCTGCATCCGAGCGCGCCGGTGGTACCGGCCGCGTTTGCGGTGGGTGAACTCGTCGGCGCGTCCGGGCGCGAGGTGCTGACGGCGATCGTCGCCGGCTACGAAGTCTGCTGCCGGCTCGGCAATGCGCTCGATCCCACTTCGCATTATGGCCGCGGCTTTCACCCGACGGCGACCGCCGGAACCTATGGCGCGGCGGCGGCTGCGGCCAAGCTGTTCGGCTTGTCGAAGGATCAGATCATTTCCGCCTTTGGCGTCGCCGGCAGCCAGGCGGCGGGTTCGCTGCAATTTCTGGTCAACGGCGCGTGGAACAAGCGCTACCAGGTCGGCGCGTCCGCAATGAACGGCGTGATTGCCGCGACGCTGGCGCGCAACGGTTTTGTCGGCGCGACAGAATCAGTCGAGGGCAAGCACGGCTTGCTGGTCGGCTACAGCGACAACGCGCATCCGGAAAAAGTAGTCGCCGATCTAGGCCAAGTCTACGAGACGATGAAGATCGGCGTCAAACCTTATCCGAGTTGCCGCTACACCCACGCGGCGCTCGATGCGCTGATCGCGATGCGCCGCGAGCACAACCTGACGCCGGACCAGATCAGGCGCGTCGAGATCGGGCTGCATCGCAACGGCATCACGCTGACCGGCGATGCCGCCACCAAGCGGCACCCGACCTCGGTCGTCGGCGGACAGTTCTCGATGTTCTTCACCGGCGCGGTTGCGCTCGACCAGGGCCGCTTCGGCTGGGACGACTATGAGCGGCTTGGCGATGCAGCCATCGATGCGCTGGCCGACAAGTTCAGCGTCGTGCAGGACGATCGTCTCGAACTCGGCCGCAAGCATCCGTTCGGCGCCCGCGTCAGCATCACCACCGATGACGGCGTGCATGAGCGGATCCATGACGATCCCTCCGGCGAGCCGGCCTCGTTCCCGGACGCGCAGGCGATGGCGCAGAAATTCCTCACGCTTGCGCGCCCCGTCCTCAACGGCCGCGCCGATCAGCTCGCGGATGCGATCCTATCGCTGGAACGATTTGATCGCATCGATCAGGCGACCCATCTGGGACGGCAATAAGCCCGCGTTCCCCGGACGCAACGCAGCGCGTCGGCGATGCGCTGCTGATCCGGGGTCCATTACTGAGTCATAGGTCCCGGATCAGCGAAGCGTCACGTCGTGCCGCATCGCGTCCGGGACAGGATTTGCGGGCTGAAGCGGGGGAAAAACGAAATGACGGCAGCGCGGACTTCGGGGCAAACTTTCGTGCTGGTGCACGGTGCCTGGCATGGCGGCTGGTGCTGGAGCCGCGTCGCCGATCGCCTGCGCGGCGCCGGCCATCGGGTCTTCACGCCGACCCAAACCGGCCTCGGCGAGCGCAAGCATCTGCTCTCAAAAGACATCACCCTCGACACGTTCACGGCCGATATCGTCAATGTGATCGAGGCCGAGGAGCTGAGCGACATCGTGCTGGTCGGCCATTCGTTCGGCGGCAACGCGATCAGCGGCGTCGCCGACCGGATGCGGGAGCGAATTCGCCATCTCGTGTATCTGGATTCGCTGGTGGTCGAGGGTGGCAAGGCGCCGTTCGACAATCTGGCGGCCGATGTCGTGGCGGCGCGCCGCAAGGCGGCCGAGGAATCAAGCGGCGGCGTGAGCCTCCCCAATCCGCCGCCGTCGGTGTTCGGCGTTCTGGACCCGGCCGATGCCGAATGGGTCAGGCGGCGGCTGGCGCCACATCCGATCTCAACCTACACCAGCAAGCTGAACATCAAGGGCCCGGTCGGCAACAACCTGCCGCGCACCTATGTCCACTGCACCAATCCTTCGTACGGCGCGCTGCAGGCGTCGCGCGATTGGGTCAAGGCACAACAAGGCTGGCGCTGGGCCGACATCGCAACGGGTCACGACGCCATGGTGTCGGCGCCGGATGAACTCACGCGCCTCCTGATCGGCGTTTCGAATTAGGCAAACAGCATCTGGTTCCATCGCAACCACCGGCCGGGTCGGGCGTTATATTGCCGACCAACGGAGCTTGAAGATGGACCCGGATACGAGACACGAGATTGTTGTTCTTTCGCTGAGTACGCTCGCAGCCCTTCCCGTCGTGACCGCGCTCGGTCTCGCGGTGGTCACCGGGATTATGGCCTGGTAGGGCGCCTCAATTGGATTGAAGATGTTCTGGCGCAGCTCTCTCGAGAATCCGACCACCGTCACGGCAAGTCGTTGCGAAACTCCCGGTTCGCAAGGCTCGCTTCCTCCAGATCGAGATCGCGCTCGATGTGCCGCCGCGCTTCGTCGGTGATCTTTCCGTCGCGCAGCAGGACGTGAATGAATTTCCGTTCGGCCGCGATCAACTCCCGTGTCAGATCGGTTCCGGCCGCCGAGATCAACCGCCCATCCGGATCGAGCGAGGTCGGCAATTGACCGGTGCGGGTCTCGTGCCGCGCGCGCAGCAGCCGGACCACTCCCTCTGACAGGTTGCGGTCCTCGGTGATGGCCTCGAGCGATTTAAACGCAGCATCGAGCGCCTCGCGCCGTGCGCCGATTTCGGCTTCGAGCTCGGCCACGCGCTCGCTCTGGCCGGCCTGCGCGATGCCGAGCCAACGCACCACGGGCGCCAGGCCCAGTCCAAACCCCACCAGCGTGATGAAGATGACGCCAAAGGTGACGAACAGGATCAGGTCGCGTTGGGGGAACGGGCCGCCGGCCGGAAGTGCATAGGGTAGCGCCAGTGCGGCAGCCAGCGAGACCGCGCCGCGGACACCGGTGAACGAGATCACGAATGCCCACTGCCATGGCGGCGCTGGATCGCGCAGGCGAACGCGCTTGATCATCCGCGGCAGGTAGGTCGCGGGAAACGTCCAGGCGAAGCGTGCGACGACGATTATCACGGTGACGAGCGCGGTTGCGATCAGGATGTCGTCGAGCGGAAATGCCTTCGAGTGTTCGTACAATAGCCGCATCTGAAAGCCGGTCAGCAGAAACAGCGTCCCCTCGATCAGATAGATGACCAGGTCCCAGAAGAAGATGCCTTGCAGGCGCGTCGCCGCCGAGATCAACCGCGGTCCGTTCCAGCTCATGTAGAGGCCGCAGGCGACGGTCGCGATCACGCCGGACCCGCCGAAGTGCTCCGGCAGCCAATAGGCCACATAGGGCGTGATCAACGACAGCGTGATCTCGATCTGCGGATCGCGCGCCCAGTGCCGGGCTCGCAGGAAGAGCCATCCCACCGCGACGCCGAACAGCGTCTCGCCGACCACAATGCCGGAAAATTCGCCGATCGCCTTTGGCAGCGAGAACAGGCCGGTCGAAATCGCGGCCACCGCAAAGCGATAGAGGATCAGCGCGGTGGCATCGTTCGCCAGCCCTTCGCCTTCAAGCACCACCATGATCCGGCGGGGAATGGCGAGCCTGCGGGCCACTGCAAGCGGCGCCACGACGTCCGGCGGCGCAACGATCGCGCCCAGCAGAAAACCGACATTCCAGGGTAGCCCAAGCAGGTAATGCGTCGCGGCGGCGACCGCGAAAGCGGTAAAGATCACGCATCCGACCGACAGCAGAACGATCGGGCGCAGATTGAATTTGAACTCGCGCCAGCTCATGGCGACCGCCGCCGAATAGATCAGCGGCGGCAGCACGAGCAAGAGGATCAGTTCGGGCGGCAGTTGTGGCGTCGGCATGCCCGGCACGAAGGCGAGCACGATGCCGGCCAGCAGCAACAGGATGGCCGGCGCGACCTCGATGCGTCGCGCCAGCAGCGCAGTTCCGGCGAGCACCGCGAGCAGGATCAAAAACAGCTGAAAACTGGCTTCTATCGTCATACGGTCAGCGCTTCGAGCTTACGCGTGGCGCTCAGTCCTTCAGATCGTAGCGGTACGACTTGGAAACGATCTGCCAGCCGTCGGGCAGCTTCATCGCCACGAGATAATCGGTGAAATAGCGCGGCGGCCACTGGCAGCGCACCTTGACGAAAGCGGTGTTTTCGTCGGAACGGTCGATCGTGACGATGAAATCCTCGCGCGCCTTGCCTTCCGACTTGGCCGAGGGGAGCTTTTTGAGGCGCTCCAGCCAATTGGGCACGGTAATGACCTTGAACTCGCCTTTCTCCAGCCAGCGCAGATCGGCGGAGGGGTGAAACATCGCACCGAGCTTGTCGGTGTCGCATTCATAGAGGCCGTCGAAATAGTTCTGGACGACGGCTTCGACGCTGGAACGATCGTAGCTCATGGTCTTCCCTCCCGGTTGGGTGTCTTAGATCGCGCTCGCGGCGATATTGACCATCAGTGCGAGCAACGCCGTATTGAACACAAACGAGATAATACCGTGCGCGGTAGCGATGCGACGGATCGTCCTGTCGGTGATGCCGACGTCGGACACCTGTGCGGTCATGCCGATCACGAACGAGAAATAGACAAAGTCCCAATAATCGGCGTGATCGTCCTTGTCGCCGCTCGGGAATTGAAGGCCGCCCGGTTTGCCGCCGCGGTAGAATTCATGGGCATAGTGTAGCGCGAAGGCGGTGTGCACCGCCGCCCACGAAAGCGCCACCGTCGATGTCGCAAAGATCAGCTCGGGGGCCTTGTGTTGTCCCTGTCCCAGCTCGAATACGATCGCCGCAAGGCTTGCGAACGCGCCGAGCGCGGTGAAGAGCGGAATCACAAAGCGGCCATCGTCCTGCAGCGCCGCCATGCGGCGGATCGTTGTGTGGCTGCTCCGCAGCATCATGGCGTAGACGAGAACGATGTAGATCGCGACGAAGGTGTCCCAGCCGATCAACAGCCGTGTGACCAGCCGGAGCGACGCAGGCAGCAGAAAGAACGCAGCGATCCCGCACACGATTGACAGCGACGTGCGCGGGCGCGCGTAGACGAGGCGGACGGCCTTCGGCAGCTTCCGGAAGCGAAGGAGCCGTTCCTCGAACTCCTCGCCGGCCATGTGATCTAGTTCTTGCGTTCGGCAACGAAGCGCGCGGCAGCGCGCAGGACGTCGCCGCGGGAGCCGAAGATCGACAGCGCCTGGTCCGCGCGCGCCAGGAGGTCGCGGACGCGCCGCTTGGCGCCGTCGATGCCGAGCTGGGTGACGAAGGTGGTCTTGCCGAGCGCGGCGTCCTGTCCGGTCTGTTTTCCGAGCGCGGCGGCATCACCCTCGACGTCGAGCAGGTCGTCGGCAATCTGGAATGCTTCGCCGAGCGCACGGCCGTAAGCGTCGAGTGCCTGATATTCCTTCGGCGAGGATTGGCCGAGCAGGGCGCCAGCGATGCAGCCAAAGCGCAGCAGCGCACCCGTCTTCATCTGCTGCAACCGCGCGACGTCGACTACCTCGCGGTCGCCGAAGCGACCTTCGCCGGCGAGATCCAGCATCTGGCCGCCGACCATGCCGCCGATCCCGGCGCAGCGCGCCAGCGCGCGCGTGAGCAGCAGGCGTACCGTCGGATCCTTGTGGATCTCGTCGCGGGTGACGATGTCGAAGGCGAGCGTCAACAGGCCGTCACCGGCGAGGATCGCGGTCGCGTCGTCGGTTTTCCTGTGCAGCGTCGGCCGCCCGCGCCGCAGATCGCTGTTATCCATCGCCGGCAGATCGTCGTGGATCAGCGAGTAGCAGTGAATGCATTCGAGCGCTGCGCCGGCGAGCAGGGCAGCCTCGCGCGACACGCCGAAGATCGCCGCGCTCTCGACTACCAGGAACGGCCGCAACCGCTTGCCGCCGGCAAGCGTCGAATAGCGCATGGCATCCATCAGCCGCTTCGGCCGCGCGATCTCGTCCGGCAGCAGCGCATCGGCAAGGAGCTTTGCGAGCAGCGCTTCGGTGTCCTCGGCGGTCTGATCCAGCCGTTTCGCAAAGTCCTGGGGTGGCGTCGTGGTCGTCATTAACTAAAAGCTCCTAGTGCCCACTTTCCGAAGTTCGTCTCGATAGCAGCACCCACTTCACGAACTTCGGAAAGCCATGGGCACTAGCAAACATATTGAATCAGGTACCGCTTTATCGGTCTGAAGTCCCTTATCGAACTCGCCGCTTGTGTGGAGGGACTTCAGACCGGCGGTACCTGTCGAATGGGCCGGACAATCGTTGATGGCAGCGCCCGCGTCAATTCCACTCAGGCCCGTCCCGGCGCGCCTTAAAACCGTTGAAAAAATATGGAATTATCAGGCAGATATCGGTCGAGACGGCTTATCGATTGAGAAAATCGTTAATTTTGCGCATTGCCCGAACCTTAGGTCTGATCCTGCTGGCGGTGCTTTTGCTGCCCTATCTGGTGGCGCCGCTCTACCGCACCGGTCATCCCACCTCCACCCTGATGGCCTGGCGCTACCTGACCGGCGCGCCGGTCACGCGGCAGTGGGTCGACCTTTCCGCCATGGCGGCGCCTTTGCCGCGCTCGGTGGTCGCCTCGGAAGACGCGAGATTCTGTAGCCATCGCGGCGTCGACTGGGGCGCGTTGCGCGAGGTGATCGACGACACCGAGGAGGGTGAGCCTTCCCGCGGCGGTTCGACCATCACCCAGCAGGTGGCCAAGAACCTGTTCCTGTGGCCGGGCCGAAGCGTGGTCCGCAAGGCGCTGGAACTGCCGCTGGCGCTGTGGATCGACTTCGTCCTGCCGAAGACCCGGATTCTCGAGATCTATCTCAATGTCGCCGAACTTGGCCCCAGCGGTCAGTTCGGCGTCCAGACGGGCAGCCTCTATGCCTTCGGCCATGGCGCCTCGAATGTGACGCCGCGAGAGGCGGCGCTGCTTACCGCCATCCTGCCCAATCCGCATACCCGCAGCGCCCGCAAGCCCGGCCCCGGTTTGCGCCGTCTCGCCGGGATTTATGTGGCCCGGGCCCAGGCCGCCGAATTGCAGCACTGTTGGAGCGAAAATCACTAATGTCCCGATTCAGAAGTTCGTGCGATTCTGCGGAGCCACGTTTACGAACTTCCGAATCAACGGGGTATTGGCAAGCTATTGATTCAGTGTGGCTTTGGCTCAAAAGCCCGCAAAACGGACTGCCGCAGGGGTGGTGCGGACTTTTGAACCGGAACACTGGTTTTTGAGCCGTTTTTACCCATTTTGCAGCTAGCCTTGCGGGGCATCATCCTCTATAAGCGCGGCCTCATCGGCATTTTAGCTTGCGCCCTGGCGCTTTAGCCGCCCGTTCCGGGACGATGCCATTTTTCGGAATCAGGATTTTAAAAGGACACCGATATGGCTGTTCCCAGAAGGAAAACCTCGCCGTCGCGGCGTGGCATGCGCCGCTCGGCGGATGCGTTGAAGCGGTCGGCCTATGCCGAGGACAAGGATTCCGGCGAACTGCGCCGTCCGCATCATCTCGACCTGAAGACCGGCATGTACAAGGGCCGGCAGGTGCTGAAGAAGAAGGAATCCTGATCCTTAAGGCTTGTTGAGCCCTTCCGGCCAACAAGCGGGGCAAGACGGTTGCCTGCGGCGAAGCGCTTGAGCGTTCCGCCCCAGGAGCACTTTAAAGGCTTGCCGATGGTCGGTTTCCCGCTGCTTCTGATCCCGCTCGCGATCTACAACATCATCGTGTTCCTGATGCCAAGTGTCTCGCTCACCGAGACGCTGGTAGCGGTGCCGCTGATGACATCGGGGGCGGAATGGCCGGTGACGCTGAGCGAAATCCTGCTCGCGCTCGCCATCCTGATGTTGCTGCTTGAGGTCATCAAGGGCGCGCGCCCGGGCGCGAAATTCCTCACCGATCATCTCTTGTCGCTGATCGTGTTTGGCGCGGCCGTGGCCGAATTCCTGCTGTGGCCGCGTTTTGCCAATTCGACCTTCTTTCTGCTGACGCTGCTGGCGCTGGTCGATTTCCTCACCGGCGTGGCACTGCGCGTCCGGCGGTCGCCGGCCGTGGCGGGAGCCTCGCGCGCCGCGCAGCGTGCGCCCGTCGAGGTCGTGCATCAGCCCGCCCATGTCGAAAGCGGTGCCTCGCCACCGGCCAACGAGCCCGCCAGCCATGCACCTTCCGAACCGAGGTTTACCCACGTCGAGCCGGCGCACGCGCCAGCGCCCGTAGAGCCATCGGCGGAATCGAAACCTGCCGGCGCGCCACTGCCGCCCGAGGCCTCTCACTAGTGGTTCATCACAGTGATTTTGACGTTTTGATACCGAGCCATTCGAGAATCGGCAAGTTTTCCGGCGGCACGAGGATTTCGATGCTTCTGGGGACGCCGGGTTGACGTCGGATGAAGCCGTTTCGTTCGAGGGTGA
>NZ_DAHUXJ010000089.1 GCF_027307225.1 Bradyrhizobium sp.
CACCCTCGAACGAAACGGCTTCATCCGACGTCAACCCGGCGTCCCCAGAAGCATCGAAATCCTCGTGCCGCCGGAAAACTTGCCGATTCTCGAATGGCTCGGTATCAAAACGTCAAAATCACTGTGATGAACCACTAGTGCCCACTTTCCGAAGTTCGTGCTCCATCGCAGCACCCACCTTCTCGAACTTCGGAAAGTCATGGGCACTAGCAAAATTACTGATTCTAGTACCGCTTTATCGATCTGAAGTCCCTGATCGAATTCGCCGCTTGTGGTGCAGGGACTTCAGATCGGCGGTACTAGTGCGGTGAATTTGAAGTTCCTGTCAGTTTCGCGGTAACCTCGTCATAGGAACTTCAAATTCCAAACCCGCACTAGAATCATATAATTGGCTAGTGCTCCTTTGATTCCGAAGTTCGCAAACGTGGAGCCGCAATATGATGCGAACTTCGGAATCGGAGCACTAGCGATTCCCCCTTCGTCCGTCCGACTGCGCATCAGCTGAAATTAGGAAACCGGCCTCTTTGAGGGGTTCGCCGACCTTGACTTGAAATGCAGGCGCATTTTCAAGGCCCCACGCATAAATCTGATGCAATAAACCATCAAGCAACTGGCCCTTGGCTGAAAGCTCATAGGTGGAGAATGCCCCCCGTCCGTGTTGGCTGCGATGAATGACAAGCTCTGCCGCGATCAAATCCCGCAGCCGTTGGGTAAGCACCTTATCGCTAAGAGCTGGCAGCAGTTTGCGCAGCTCCGAATAGCGGTACGGACCTTCGCTAAGATAGCAAAGGATCACCGTTTTCCACTTGCCGCCAAGTACGGCAAGCGTGAATTCGGACCCACAGTGAAATGATGTCTGCCGCTTCTTGACCATTCAATTCTCGGGCTTGGCGCCGCCGTCCGGAAAATCTAGCAAACGGCATCAGGCTCGCCAAGGAATTCGTTAGCTCCTGTTCGTTCAGTGGTGGCACTTACCACTTGGTGCGTTGAATGCTGTCGGGACAGCGTCTAACAAGCCGCGCAAGAAGAACCGCATTGGAGTGGAGGGAGCGCATAATGAAGGGAACTGACCTGACACCATCCGAAATGAAAGAATTTGTCCGGCGCCATTTTGAGGATTTCGTCAACAACCGCCTTGCGGACGTGATCTACCAGAACATGACGAGCAATTTTTTCGATCATGACGGGCCGGGCGGAAAACCAACCGATAGCAAGGGCGACGAGCAGATGATGCTCGGCATGTACAAGGCCATGCCGGATTTGAAACTTACGATCATAGAGATGGTCGCGGAAGATGACCGCGTCGTTTGCCGCAACATCTGGCGCTGGACCGACCCTTCGTCAGGCAAAAAAATGCAGATGCATGGCTTCGTGCTCTGGCGGTTCGAAGGCGCGAAGATTGCCGAGCGCTGGGCAACCGTAACCCCTCCCACCGAAGATCATCGGGCCTGGTAGCTTAGGCGCAGCCGCCGGAGGCCTTCAGTCGAGCCTATCGAAACAGGATCGCCATGAACACGCAAAGCCAAACCGCGCACCCCGTCGGCGAGCTGATTTCGCAATATCTGGAGGCGGTGGGCCGCAAGGACGAGTCCGCGGTCGACCGCTTTTTTCATCCCGACATCGAATACATTGTGAACGGCGTGACCGCCCCCGATCCGGCGAGCGGCCTGCCACCCATTTCGTCCGATCTGGAAAAGGCATTTCCCTGGTTCGGCATTCATCGTGGCCGTGTTGCGGTCAAGGCCTTCCTCAACCTGCTTCATCAGAATCTCGAGGTGACAGCCTATGGGCCCCGAACCGTCATTTCCGACGGCGGGAAAGCGGCAGCTTTTGGCTGGTTTCGGCTTCGGGCGTTATCCACCGGGCGCACGATCGATGTCGGCTATGCCGTGCTGGCGGAGGTGAAGGAAGGCCTGATTACAAAGTACCAATTCGTCGAAAACACCTGCGCGGTGGCCGACGCCTTCCGAATAGCCGGCGTTTGGCAGTTCGCCACTGGCGGGGCAATCCACAAAATTCCCGCATCGCATTAGGAGCTTTCCGTGCCAAATTTTTCGATTACGCCGTTCACGGCGAGCGAAGCGGGAGCCTGGTCCAACTCCTATCTCGTCTCGGGGCGGCAGGATGCGCTCCTGTTCGACGTCGTCCAGCTACGCAACGAGGCGGGCAAGCTTGCCGACATGATCGGCCGGTCGGGGAAGACGCTAAAGACCGTATTCATCTCGCACGCCCATCCGGACCACTTTCTAGGCTCGGACGTCCTCGCTGACCGCTTTCCGGAGGCCCGCTTCGTCACCACGCCGAATGTGATTGGCGATCTCGAGAAAAACGGTCCCTGGATGCTTTCGCTGCTCCAAGATAGACTCGGCGCTGAAGGTCCAACGCGGCTTGTCATTCCAGAAGCCGTAACCGGGAATTTCGTTGAACTGGAAGGCAGCACTTTCGAAATCAAGGAATTCGGCGAAGGTGAAAGCGCTCATATCGCAACGTTGTTTGTAAACGAGCCGAAGGCGCTATTGACGGCTGATGTCGTATACAACGGGGCACATCTATTCCTGCAAGAAAAACATCTCGAAAGCTGGCTCGATCGGCTCGATGAATTCGAAGCTTATGCCAAAAAACTTGGCGCCGCGATTTATCCAGGCCATGGCGCGCCGGGCGGTATCGAACTCATCGATCGGACGCGAGGTTATCTACTCGACTTTGCACAAGCCGCGAAACTTGGCTCGCCGGCGATGGCGCAGCAGCGCATGCTGGAGCGATATCCCGATTACCGCGTAAAGCAGTTTCTGACCATGTTCAGTATTCCCGCCTATTTCGCGCCTGCTGTATCCTGACCGGCACTGGTCGCCGCGCAGCAAGCCAATTTGCGCCGAAGATCGATAAATCCTTCACCAAAGGCGTGCTCAGCCGCACCGATTGCCAGGCGGTGGTCGCCTCCTCGATCGCGCTCGCCAAGGGGCTCGGCATCACGACCACGGTCGAAGGCATCGAGACCGAAGAACAGCTCGACTACATGCGCAACGCCGGCGTCGAACTCGCGCAGGGCTACCTGTTCGGCAAGCCGGTCCCGATGACCGAATTCGGCCGCGACAATGCGGTCATGCTCACCGCGCTGGTGGCGTGAGGTACGGCTTAGCGCTCGGCTCGCATCACTTCGGCAGGACGCCCTCGACCCCGATGACGCGGAAGCTGGCATACTTGCTGCCGACTTCCTTCGTGTTGCGCCCCTCTTTTTCCTCGAATGCCTTCACCGTGTCCATGTCGGGAAATTGCAGGAGCACCACGCGATTGGGCGGCGCGGCTCCGCTAAAACCAATCGCCTTGTTCGCTCCGCCGGCGATGTACTTGCCGCCAAATTCCTTGATGTTCGCTTGCGCCTTCGGCACGAAGTCCTTCATGTAGCCGTCCTGATCCTTGACATCGATTTCGGCGATGACATAGCCCGGCGCCTTGGTTTGCGCGTGCAGGATGCTGCCCGCACCAGCGCCCAGAACGAAGCTACCGATGACAGCCGCAACGATTTGATGATGCGATTTCATTGCCATTCCCCTCTGGTTAGATGCGCCGCAGCCCGGCGCAGGCTTCCTGAAAGAAATCATTCGCAATGCTGGTCTGGTAGAATTCGAAGTTTAGGGCTGAAGCAAAAAGCTGTCCATGCGCTGAGAAGGTCCCGCTTCTCCTCGCCTGACTGCAATTTCCCGGATATTCGATCAATAAAAAGGCCGCCCAATGAGGCGGCCTCTTTCACTTCGAACGCTTTTTGCTTTTCGCGTTTGGATCATTTCCGGCAGCGATCTGCGCCTGGATCGCAGACGCTTCTTTCGCCAATCGCAATTCCCGAAGGCGGGCCATGTTCTTGCGAACGGCTACGGCCTCCTTCGTGGCTTCCTCCATCGCCCGCGCCCCTTCCTCGGCTGCGAGCCGCATTCGGTTAGCTCTCGCTAGCTGAGCAGCGGATTGGTCGACTGGCTTGTCGCTCATTCGACCCGAAGGTTTTCCGCGCTGCTCTTGCCCCGCTTGGGGTCGGCCTTGATCTCGAAGGACACCTTCTGGCCTTCGGCCAGGCCAGAAAGCCCGGCGCGCTCGACGGCGCTAATATGGACGAAAACGTCGTTGCCGCCGTCATCCGGCGCAATAAACCCAAATCCCTTTTGGCCGTTGAACCACTTAACCGTACCGGTAGTCATTATTTCACATCCTTTTGCATGAGAGTAATGGGGGTACCACAGTTGCGCACCCCACGCACGCCCTAGTTCTCATCCCATTTGATATCCCCTCCCGGTCGTGGGTCGGTTCTGGGCGCGGGCCAGCCGGCAGAAGCGGTACTATGTATATGAAAAGGCAGCAAGAAAATCTCATATGACCGTTGAGGAGCATCTGGCGGAAGCGGAGCGATTCAGGCCTCCGAAAGAGCAGGCCCGCGATCCGTCTGCTGGGCACCTGCTCGCCCGGATGGAGGCAAGCTACCGGACCGTGGCCCAATGCGGCGCCCCGTCTCAGGGGCGGGCGCCTTCATCCGTCCTGGGTGCAAGCCGAAGTCGAGGAGCGCCCTGCGCCGGGTCCGCTCGGCTACCGCGAGGCAGACGTCATGGCCGCTCACGCCAAAGTCAGCAACGCTGTCATGTGTGGAGGGCACCTCCGCGGATCAGGTCCCGGTCAAAAGCACGCATTCGAAGATGCCCGGGCCCGTGTGGGTTGTCCTGATCGCCGGGTCGACCGGCGCTGCGTTAAGTGCTGTTCGCCCTCCCCTCATCTCCCGATGACATCTGGAATCATTGACGGTGCACGTCGCAAGGCGCACAATTACCGGACTTTCCCATTATTCGTTTGATTGCAGCAATAAACAAAACACTGGGGGAAATCATGAAATACGTGAAAGGCCTTGCGGCAGGTTTTGCCGTGCTCGGCAGCCTTGCGCTTTTGCAGGCGACCGCGAGCGGACAGGAAGTCAAGCAGGAAGGAAAGTCGCAGCTCGGCAACGCCAAGGTTTCGCCGGTCACCCAGAGCCAGCTCAATTCGGCTGACAAGAACTCCAAGGATTTTCTGCTGACCAACGGCAACTACGCCCAGACGCGTTTTTATCCCGCCAAGCAGATCAATCGCGACAACGTCAAGCATTTGCATGTCGCCTGGATCTTCCAGACCGACGTCAAGGAATCGCTGGAGACCTCACCGATCGTCGTCGATGGCGTGATGTACGTGACGACCTCGTTCAGTCATGTCTACGCGCTCGACGCCAAGACCGGCCAGCAGCTCTGGCACTACAATCACAAGATGGGCCCGATCACGACCTTCTGCTGCGGGCCGAACAACCGCGGCGTCCAGGTTCTGGGCGATAAGGTCTATCTCGCCACGCTCGACTCCAAGCTGGTCGCGCTGAACGCCAAGACCGGCGAGGTGGTCTGGATGACCAACATTGCCGATCCCGAGCTCGGCTACAGCGAGACGATGGCGCCGACCGTGATCAAGGACAAGGTCCTGATCGGCACCAATGGCGGTGAATATGGCATCCGCGGCTTCTTGCGCGCCTATGACGCCAACACCGGCAAGCAGCTCTGGAATTTCAGCACCATTCCTGACAGCACCGTGGGCGTCTGGGCCACCAAGGACGCCACCGGCCGCGACATGCACCGCAACATCCAGGCCGAAAAGGATCAGCTCGCCAAGACCGGCGATCCCGCTCCCAAGCTCGGCGGCGGCGTGTGGCAGAACCCCTCGGTCGACCTTGCCACCAACCGCATCTATTTCGTGGTCGGCAATCCGTCGCCCGACCTCGACGGCTCGATCCGGCCCGGCGACAATCTCTACACCGACTCGCTGGTCGCGCTCGACCTCGATACCGGCAAATATGTCTGCCACTTCCAGTACATCGCCCATGACGTATGGGACCTCGATGCGGTCAGCCCGACGGTTCTGGTCGACGTCAAGGACAAGGACGGCAAGACCATCCCCGGCGTCATCCACGCCGGCAAGACCGGCCATATCTACGTGCATAACCGCAAGGACTGCAGCCTGATCCGCTACTCGGAGGCGATGGTGCCGCAGGAGAACATGTGGACGCTCCCGACCAAGGACGGCGCGCGCATGCTTCCCGGCGCCAATGGCGGTGTCGAATGGTCGCCGATCGCCACCGATCCGGGCCAGAGCCTGGCCTATGCCATCAACCTGAACCAGCCGATGACCTACCATGTGGAGAATTCGGCCTACCCGAACGGCAAGCTGTGGCTCGGCGGCGCCTTCAAGGTGATCCCGACCGAGAAGCAGTCCGGCAACATCACCGCCGTCAACTACAACACCGGCAAGATCAAGTGGCAGGTCAAGACGCCGGAGCCGATGATCGGCGGCATTCTCGCCACCGCGGGCGGTCTGGTGTTCACCGGCGAAAGCAACGGCAAGTTCGCGGCCTATGATTCCTCGAACGGCAAGGAATTGTGGAAGTTCCACGCCGGCGCCGGTGTCAACGCTCCGCCGTCGAGCTACACGCTCGGCGACAAGCAATACGTCGTGGTTGGCGCGGGCGGTAACGTCCAGGTCAACGCCAAGCGCGGCAACAACATCATCGCGTTCTCGCTCGACTAAGAAAGAGGCGCGCATCATCGACGACGGGCGGGACCGCTTGCGGTCCCGCTTCTGTTGGAAAAGTGTGAAGGCTTAAGCGATGGGCGGCAGGCTTTATTCCAGTAGGCTTTATGGCGCTATCTTGGGTAGCGTCGTGGCGGCGATGGCGTTCGCCATCACGCCGCTGCGCGCGCAGACGCTGGACGACAAGGTCCAGGTCTGCTCCGCCTGCCATGGCGAGAACGGCAAGCCGGTCGACAAGACCATTCCGAACATCTGGGGGCAGCAGGCCGGCTATCTCTATATCCAGCTCCGCGACTTCAAGCGCGGCGATCGCAAGAGCGAGATCATGCAGCCGATCGCCTCCGCCTTTGAAAAAGACGACATGATGGCGATTGCCGAATACTTCTCGAAGAAGCCGTGGCCGGATCTCGGCCAGCCGCGCGCGCCGAAAGATGTCGCGCAGCGCGCCCGGACCGCGGATGGCTCGATCGGCTGCACCGGTTGTCACCTCGACCATTTCCAGGGCGACAGCACGGTGCCGCGTCTGGCCGGCCAGGGCCGCGACTATCTGGCGAAGACCATGGCGGACTTCCGCACCCGCGCCCGCGGCAATAACCCCGGCATGAGCGACCTGATGATCGCAACGTCGTCCGACGATCTGGCCGCGCTGGCGGAATATCTTGCCGGGCTGTGACACTTTCTTTTCCCTCCCCCGCGGAACGCGTGGGGAGGGTGCATAGGCGACCTCCGGTCGCCGTTCTCAAATAAAGGAACGCCGATGCTTTGCATCGGCTATGCGCGAAGCAACGGTCGGGTGGGGGTGCTCTTTTTGTCGTAAATCTGCGACGTATTCGGTTGTCTTAGAACCCCCCACCCTGGCCTACGCTTCGCTTCGGCCTTCCCTCCCCACAAGGGGGCTTTGCACAATAACCCCTAGTTTAGCACGGGTTGTTGTGCAGATGAAGTTTTTTCCCAAAAAGACGTATCAATCCCGAGTTCGTGCGCCTCTTGGATTAGGCAGCAAATGTTGTGGCAGATGATCTTGCAGAGGACTTCGTTCTTCATTGCCACGTCTGTCTTGGTGCGAACGTGATCGCGGAACTTGGCCTTGATCATTGAGAAGGTGGACTCGACGTTGCTGCGCTTGTGGTAGTGCCTCGCGTCCATTACGCTCTCCCACCAGTATCTACTATTAGTAGATACTAATCGGGGTTGACGGTCAATACCATCTGTATATATTAATGGTAATTCTTTATAGGGAGTCACATTTTGGCCAAGCCTTCTTTGGAAATTGGGGTGGTACCGCTCCAAGGCTGCCGGTGCCGGTGTGGGCACGAATGGCTGCCACGGGAGGAAGACAAACCGCGCGTTTGTCCAAAATGCAAAAGCGCCAACTGGGACCAGCGGTACAGGTCGGCCAAAAAGAGGGCCAAGGTGGCGAATCGCAATGGGTAAGAATGCCAAAACTTCGGACAAGAGCCAAATGAGCTTCTTGCCGCCCGCGAAGGTGCTCAGCGCCGTCGATAGCGAGGTCGAGGCATATGGCTTTATCCGCGAACAACTGAAAGAGTTGGGCTGGGTGGTGAAGGACCCATCCAAAAATACAGGCGGTCAGGTCTGGACGCAGAACCAATGCCTCGCTGATCCAGAGATCAAGAAGGCCCTCAATCTTGAGCGGCCTGAAAATATCATCAAACTTACCGAGAAAAAACTTTGGGTGATCGAAGCGAAGAGTCATAAGTCGCAACTCAAAAAGGCAATCAAAGAAGCTGAAGAGTACGCGGAAAAGATAGCGGACAGCGGTTATTATGCCGTTCCGTTCATTACCGGCGTAGCCGGAAATGATCACGCGGCGTACGACATCCGGACCTTCATGCTGGTCAAGGGCAAGTATGAGCCGGTCACGATCACGGGCATTGAAGCTACCGGTTTTCTTGATCAGCAGACGATCCAAAAGCTGTTGGACTCCGGCAAGCCCAACATTGCGGATTTTTACGTCAATGAAGATGCGTTCTTAAAAGCCGCTGAATACATCAACCGCACTTTGCATGTCGGCGGGATTAATAAGAACGACCGCGCCCAAGTGATGGCCGCGCTGCTTCTTTCACTGCTCGGTGATTCTGATCCCGATGTTGAAGCCGACTTGCCGCTCTTGATCGGCGACATCAACAACCGGACACGGTTGCTCCTGCAAAAGCACGGCAAGAAAGAGTTCTATCCCTTCGTTAAAATCGAGCCACCCAGCAGCGACGAAAATCACGTCAAATACAAAATCGCAATCGTCCGAACGATTCAGGCACTCAAGAATCTCAGCATTAAGTCCGCGATGAACTCCGGAACAGACGTGCTTGGTAAGTTTTACGAAGTGTTCTTGCGATATGGGAACGGCGCGAAGGAAATCGGAATCGTTCTAACGCCGCGACATGTCACGCGGTTTGCGGTTGAGGCAATCGGCGTCACCTCCAATGATATGGTTTTTGATCCAGCGTGTGGTACGGGCGGATTCCTGGTTGCCGCGTTCGATCATGTTCGTATCAACTCGAAGCCGGCCCAAATCGAAAAGTTCAAAAATAATAATCTCTGGGGGATTGAACAAGAATCGAAGGTTGCGGCGCTTGCCATTGTAAATATGATTTTTCGTGGCGACGGAAAGAACCACATCGTTGAAGCAAATTGCTTTACGAAATTCCTTCGGCGCGCGCCCGGCGGCGGCGTGGGGTATGTAACAAAACCGCCTGCAAAGGGTGAAGAGCCGATCACGCGCGTTTTTATGAATCCCCCGTTCGCCTTGAAAAAGGGCAGCGAAAAAGAATGGTCTTTCGCTGAAGCTGCTATGAAGTCTGTAGAGGATGGCGGAATAATATTCGTAATCGTTCCGATTTCCGTTGTAAGCGAAGGCGGCAAAGATGGCGCATGGCGGCATACGTTGCTGGCCGAACACACGTTACTATCGGTAATTACCTTCCCGGAAGAGTTATTCTATCCGGTCTCAAACCAAACCGTGGGAGTCATCCTCAGAAAGGGTATTGCTCACCCAAAAGGCCAACCCGTTCTATGGGCGCGGGTTGTTAACGACGGATTCCGTAAATCCAAGGGAAAGCGGCTTCATATCAAAAACGGGCCTCCTACCGATTTAGAGATTTTGAAGCCTATCTTGCGAGCCTTCTTGCTTGATCCCAGCCAGCCTATAGCGAGTGTTCCTGAGTTCATCCGCGCCTGTCCAGTCGATTTCAGTGACCCAATCGTTGAGCTTGTCCCGGAGGCTTACCTTGATAGTCATGTCCCGAAAGCGCCAGAGCTTTTGGCCCGGCTAGACGCACAAGTGCGCGAGAATGTAAGCGCCCTCGTCAATATCGATCTCGATCTGAGGTATCAGGCCGGTCAACGTCCCTCGATTATCGAATCAAGTCAGGGAACGAAGCCGCCGCCCGCAGGGCAGCTGCCTGCGTTGCCGAAAATGAAGCCAGTGCCCATTGAGCAACTGTTTCACTTGTACGCGGGCGACTACCATAGTCTAGCTGAAGAGGATGCGGGGAAGGTTCCCGTCGTGTCTTGCGCCGACACTGGCAACGGGCTTGCCGGAGCATACAACGTTCCCAACGAAGTTGTTTTTGGGGACGCTATTACCATCGCTTTTAATGGATGGCCGCTCACCACAAAGCTTCATCCCTACGCCTTCGCCGCTAAAGACGATGTTGCCGTTGCAATCCCAAAGGCCCCAATGACGCCCGAGGCCCTGATCTTCATTCAGGCACAGTTGAACGCCGAACGCTGGCGCTTTTCATATTACCGGAAATGCTTCAAGGCCAAGCTCGGAAGAACAACGGTTGAACTTCCCTTCAAGAATGGCGCAATTGATTTCGATTACATGGCGGCTGCGGTACGAGCGCAACCGTATTGGTGGTTTCTCAATCCCCGTCTCAAAGATTGGGAACCGCTCACGGCCGCAAGCGCGCTGCCTCCGGAAAAGGACGGTCTTGCAGCCTAGGTTTTTGTGCAGCCGCCCGGCTTTTTGTGCAGGAGGCTGTTATTGTGCAAAGCCCCACAAGGGGGAGGGAGGAGAAGCTCAGCGCGGCGTCAGCGTCTCGCGCAGCGCCGACAGCGTGGTGAGATCGGCGGCGCGCTTGCCGGCCTTGTCGCGAAGGGATGGATCGGCGCCGTGCTTGAGCAGCAACTGGGCGATCTCCGCGTGGTTGCCTTCAGCCGCGGTCATCAATGCCGTACGCCCGCGGTCGTCCCGGTCATCGATATGCGCACCGGCATCGACCAGATAAGACACGACCTCAAGCGCCTGCGCTTCCGCGACGCTCTCGTCGGGACCCGACGCCCACATCAAAAGCGTGAGGTCGTTGGCGTAACGCGCATTGATATCGATGTTGCGCGCCAACAACTGCCGGACAATATCGAGGCTGCCGCTCGCGGCGGCATAGACGATCGGCGGCTTGCCGGTGCCGTCCGCTGCCCGCCCGTCGGCCCCATGCGCCAGCAGCATCTTGACGACCTGGTTCCTGCCGGCAAACGCCGCGGCGGCCAGCGGCGAGGTGCCGCTTCGTCCCGTCAGATTGGTGTCGGCGCCCTTGTCGATCAGGCGCTGCACGACGGCGTTCTGGCCGCGTTCGGCCGCAACGTAAAGCGCGGTCGCGCCGGCAAGATCGCGCGCGTCGACCGGCGCGCCTCGCTGCAGCAACAGATCGACCATCTCGAGATGGCCGGATCGCGCCGCTTTGCTCAGCGGCCGAGCGCCCGTCCGGTCTCGTGCATCGACCGAGGCGCCCTGATCGAGCAATTTGGTCGCAAGATCGATGCAGTTGCGGTCGGCCGCGGCAAACAGCGTCGATGACACTTCAACCGCGGTCATCTCGGCCTTGTTGGTTTCATAACCGCGGGCCAGATCGCGGCAGCGCGCCGGGTCGGCCGCGAAGACCGTGTCGCTGAGGCCGAATAATAACGTCGCAAGCAAAGCAATTTGACGCAACCCGATGTGTCGCAATGTGCCCCCTTCGCTCGCGCGTTTGGCCGCCAGTCGTATCAGCCGACGCGAGCCGCAGTCCAAAGCAACTATAAGGGGATCGCGCGTTTGCAGGAAATGCGGAAGTACAGCTGTCTCACCAAAGTCGAACGGCGCCGAGCCGGTGTGTCGCAACGGTCACAGGCGCCGATAAACAACCCTCAGGTCCAACTTCGCCTTAAACGGAACGGTTTTTCGACGCTATACGAAGCATGACTGAAACCAAGACGGATCTGTTTTGGACCGTTGCCGAGTAGATGAGTTCAGGGGCATTTCAATGTTTGGGTTTTTTATTGCGATCGTTGCATTGTCCAGTGCCAGCATATTTTTGGCGCACGCGGTTGAAGCCTACCTGACGCAATAAGGCGAGGATACGAACCCGCGCAGTTCTTCGCTGTCGCCTCAGCCGCTTGGCATGCGACGCCAGGAAGCAGCGCCTCCTCGAAGGATCGTGTCAGCCGAGGCCTGAAATCCGTGCACCACGAAGTTCGGCGCATCGCGTCACAGCTTTTGTAAGGTCACTGTAAGTACCAGGTGAAACACTCTCCCTATTGCTCGAATGGGGATTTCAGATGCGAGGAATTCTTGCCGCAGCCGTCGCCCTCGGCGTCGTTTATTTGGTCGATAGGGAACTAAACGACGGCCGCTACGGAGATGTCGTCGCGAAGGGGCTTTTGGCCCTGGTTGGGAGATGACTCTCTGGCCGCGTCGCCGAGGCGATCGTTCCGATGGATGCGGCCATCACAGCAAGCTGCGGCAAATCAGGACAGCTTGCCGCGGCCTGAGACGTGATTCGTTCACCACCACATGCGCTCGCCGAACCAGGCATATTGCGACTGGCGAGCGATCCTGATCGGTGGCCATGTAACGATCCGGGTCGGCAACGGTGCAATATGTCGCCTGGCAATTTTTTGCTGGCGCCTGGCTCCCTGCTTCTTCGGCCTCTCCGCTTGCGTCTGGGCGCCGGCGGGCGCTTGCAATTGCGCCAGCGCTTCTCGCGCGCGATCCGGAACGACGGCTGCCTGTTGCACCGCCTTGACTGGCGCAGCGATTGCGGTGGTGGCCATACGCGGCATGGCAGCGCTGGTGTCGAAGACAATGCGCTCGGGCCATTTTCGATCGGAATAGATGCGAATGACCGGCTTGTGCGGATCGGTCGCCCTGCCTACAGGCAATTTGGGAAGGCATGCGTCTGCGATGTAGAGCAACGCAAACAACACAGTGCCGACCCAAAGAAAATACCGCGCCACGGGCATTTGCACGCCCTCGCTCAAATTGCCACCGGCATTGTGCCAGACCGTTGCCGCCAAGCAAGAGCGACTAAGCGCAATCGAGAGCGCCAAAGGATAAATGACGTTGAGGTAGATCAAAGAGATCAAGTAGCTGGCTTCGGCTTTGGGTCATCCGAAAGGGGCGTCCCAAAGCTTTCCGAAGTCCGAGAAAGGTCGTGCTGCGATGTAACTAGCGAAAAGGATTCTCGGTAAGCTGTGCTGACCAATGCAGTTCGCACGGCGGCAGGAACTTCAAATAGGCGGTACGAGACTTGATGCTCGAACGAAAACGGCGCAAGATAAATTCGTGGCATGGGTGGCCCGGTCGGCCAGCGCGTGGTCGTTATGACACCGGTTTCGATGGTTAAATTTGTTGCATCGGCGTCCGTGTTCGTCGCGGCAGGTACTGCAGCGATTGTCTTCGGCGTCGCTCACGTACAGCACGAGCAGAAGCTTACGGTAGGTGCCGTGGCTGCAACGATGAGCGCGCCACAGGGTACGCGGGCCGTTCGCAGCGATACGCTGCCTGTGGCGGGCGAGACTTCGCCTGCGCACGCAGCAACTCAGGCTCCGACCGCGCTCGCGGCAATCCAGGCCAACCCCGCGGACATGGCGGCCGAACTTGCCGGACCGCCGGAGGCCGCTGGCCAGGATCGATCCTCGCCCTCCTTCGACATTGTCCGCGTTGAAACAAGTGGCGATGCCGTCATCGCCGGACGGGCGGCGCCGGGCGCGACTGTCGACCTGCTGCGCGGTGGCGAGCGCCTTGCTCAGGCGGTTGCAGACTCATCCGGAGAATTCGTGATGGTGCCTCCCCGCCTCCCGGCGGGCAGCTATGAGCTGACGTTGAGCGCAAAATTGCCCGATGGCACGATAACGTCGTCCAAACACGGCGCAGCGGTTGCGGTCAACGACGCGGGACCGAGTGCTCGCGCAGCGCAATCGCTTGCCGAGTATGTTCCGGAGACCGCGTCTCAACAACACCCATCCTCGGAGCCGCCCTTGCAGAAGACCGGTCAGCCGCAGGAAAACGCCGATCTGCAGCCAGTACATGCGCTTCATGCCAGTAGCGTATCCTCGCCGGCGGTGGCGCACGCGATTTCGAGTAAGGTGGTGTCCCGCGGCGACAGCCTCTGGCGCATCAGCCGCATCATTTATGGCGACGGCTCACGGTACGCGCTCGTGTACCGGGCGAACCGGGAACGGATCCGGACGCCAAATCTCATCTATCCCGGCCAGACCCTCGTTCTTCCCCCGCGGCACAACTGAAACGCCAGCGCCGCCGCAAGCGGAAGTGGTGGCGCGGACTGCTCGCGTCACAGCTAAGCGCCGGAAACACGACATTGATCGAGCAGCCGCGATGAGCGCCGGGGACCGATAGACAGTCGGCCGTGAGGCCGATCGTCTCGCTGGGACTCGAGTACCGCCGATCTGAAGTCCCTGCACCACAAGCGGGGAATTCGATCGGGGACTTCAGATCGATAAAAGCGGTACTAGCTAGAATCAATAAGTTTGTGAGTAGCCCATGATTTTCCGAAGTTCGTGAAGGTGGGCGCTGCGATGGAGCACGAACTTCGGAAAGTGGGCACTAGCGTCGTCACATCGGCGGCTTCACACCCTCCGCGCCGATCACGACCGCAGCGGCTTCCGGAACGTCCTTCTTCATGACGATGAAGACCTTGCGCCCAACCGCGAGCTGGCCGGCCGGCGCCTTGTCAAAGGCGACAACCGTCGCACTCGTTGGAATAGTGATCTTCTGTTCTCCGCCTTTGTAGGTAAGCAGGAGCACACGGTCCGCTCCAACCTGCTCGACTTTGGAAATATTGGCGTTGGTCATCATGTTTGGCTTGGCTTCAAGATCCCATGGATAGTGCCCCTCGGCCAGACCGCGTAAGGATTCATCAAATACGTGAACCTCGCGGGCGACGCGCTTGCCGCCCTCCTCGAAAGACGTGATGCCGACGAACTTGCCGGTCTGAATGGCGCTCATGTCGGCCTTCGTCACGAGAAAAAGGCCAGCGTCGCTGGCGAGTTTGATCGATACGGTATCGCCCTTGACGGTTTGAACGTCGATCGTTCCGTCCTTCGCGGCAGTCAGCGTGCCACGGATATGCCCCTGCGCCAAAACTGGCGCGGAAGACAGCAGACCGACAAGAACCGCTACGGCTGCAATTGGTACCCAAAGCGTTCGAGATATTATCATCTGATTTCACTCCCTTTTGGCGCTCGGCGGACAAGGTGTGCCCACCCCAACGATTGCAATGCTAACAATTGTGGCGGCACAATCTAGCGCTCCGATTCCGAAGTTCGCAAGCTATTGCGGTCCCTCCGATGCGAGCTTCGCGCGAATGTTCGTCCACAACATTGCGGACCTGTTCATGTCTCCAGCGCCGATCTTGCCTATGGTGCCGGAATGAGCGGTCCGAAGCGGGATTGCATCATCTGATCTCCCCGTTCGCGCAGCACTGCGTCACGGATGCTCGGCGACATTCGCAAACTTTCCGCCGCGGCAATGCTTTGGCTTTGGACCCATCTGGTTCGTGGCTTGCGCCTGCTGACATAGTCGCTGAGCGCACCGTCTACCGTAGCAGCAGAACGCAACGTTTCGCCAAGCACGCATGCGTCTTCCATGGCCATACAGCCTCCTTGGCCCATCAGTGGCGAACTGGCGTGCGCGGCGTCGCCGATGAGGACGACACGACCAGTATACCACTCATCGACTTCCACCCACTCGATGGCAGAACAGTGGACCTGGTCATCGCGTTCAAGTGAGGCCAGATACTCCCGCACGGGCCCTCCAAAGCTCGCGAAGCGGTTGCGCAGGCGCTCGAGTCGTCCCTCCAGCGGATCGCGCGAGCGCGGCTGCATGATGTACCCGAACCCGTAGGTGCGCTGCTCCCCGACAGGGCAGAGCCCGAAGAAGCATCCATCGCCGAGCAGGAACTGCAAGGTCGTCAAGCCGCCGGGGCGGATCGGGGCAATGCTGCGCCAATTCATGGCGCCAAGATCGGTGGGCGACGTCGCGCTCAGAGCCAATCGGCGCACGGCCGAAAAAATGCCGTCTGCTCCGACAACAAGGTCGTACTCGCCGGCCGAGCTATCGCTGAAGATTACTGAAACGCGCTGATTGTCCTGAGCCAGTGACGTGATCGAGGTGCCTAGCCGGCAAGGTACGGCAGCGACCCCGGACCGCAGCACCTGCTGCAGTTTGGTCCGTTCGATGCCGACACAGGGGCCTGCGTCGCTCCACAACGCCTCGAGGTCGGTCTCGCAGAGCACTTCCCCCTGCTCGTCACAGAAATCCCACCGGCGAACAATCGCCCCGGCATGCTCGATCGCTGCGCCGAGGCCGAGTGCGTGCAGCACACGCATGCCATTGGCCTGTATCAGAAAGCCGGCCCCCACCGCATGCCAGGTCGGGTTGCGCTCGACGAGTTCCACAACGAGGTCTTGCTGGTGGAGAGCGGCGGCCAGAGTGAGCCCTGCGATTCCTCCGCCAACGATCAGGACTCGTTCAGCGTCCGCCATTGCGCACTTTCCCCGGCTCGGCTGGCGAAGGGCAAACTCGCAAGTATCGGAAGTATACATCTCCCAAATCGCAGCATCAAACCGCGGGCCTTCACCGCGGGCCTTCGCAGCCGGTCAGGCTGGGGGACGCACACCATCGCTTTTCCACATCCACGACAAGCAGTGGCTGTTTTCTGTTCCACACCCCCAGCAATTGACAATTTGCAGTCTCCGCAAATCAGCGGAATCAGTCGGGGCATGCCTTCCCTCACCCGCCGCCGCTGCGACAATCCACATCGAGAGACCTGGGACGTCTCTTACGGCGACGTGCGTGTCGGCACGATCGGTGAACGGGCTGGCATTCCCGTCGGCGCCGATCAATGGGGCTGGTCTTGCGGCTTCTATCCCGGACTTGAGCCTCGCCGGCATCGCCAGGGGACGGCGAAGAGCTTCATCGAGGCACGCGCCGGCTTTGAGGCCGACTGGCATAGCCTGTTGCCTGAACTCTCCGACGACGCCTTTGAGGACTGCCGCAGGGATCGCGCGTTTCGCGCCGAGATCAGGGCCACCCGCGCGCGCGGCGAAAAGCTGCCGACGGAGATTTACAGTTCGCTGATGCGCTGCGTTTGCGGCGTCGTGTTCGACAGCCACAAGCCGGACGAGAGTTACGATCACCGCGGACACATCCATGCCGCCTACAACACGAAGGCAACGAAAAGAGCCGTAACGAAAAGACCGCAACGAAAAGAGCCTCAGCACGGGGGTCCATGCTGAGGCCCGACCTCGACCAGGCATCGAGGAGAGCTGAACGCTCGCGAGCAACCTCGCCCAACAAGAGCGCAAATGACACTAAAATCAAATTGAAAAATTCAAATTCCATTTGTGACGGGGCGGAGACAAAAGAACCTTTTTCCCCGTCGGCTGGTCGCACTTGGATCTAGTGGAGTGGATTTGACATTCGCTACGCACCTGACCAGAAACTCGGAATGCGAATGTCAAATCCTAAACTCCACTAGAAACATATATTTGCTAGTGGTCCTGTGATTCTAACATTCGCAAAAGTGCCCGCAGGGGAGGGATGCGAATGTTAGAATCGGACCACTAGCGCGGCGATGGCAGCGTGCGGTGCTGAACGCTCTCTCTTACGGCGAGGCCACTCGCCAGCTGCTTCAATACGCGCGGGTCGCGGCTTGAAAGCAGCTTGGCGAATTCGTCGAGGTCATAGGGTAATCGCGGCTGCGGGACCGGGCGCTTTCGCAGCGCGAGCTTGATTCGGGTCCATAAGCGCCAACGCAATGACATCGCCCGCCATCGTTCTTTGTTGGTTTTTGTTTTGGATCGATAAACATCGCTCCCCGGCATTCAGTTCCGGCCGGCAGCCGCGCAGGCCTAAATTTTAGAATCCCGCGCCGCAATAGCCGGCAACCATCCCGGGCAAGCCGCCTCCCCCGAGGAAAATCCGCAAGGGTTTGTGAAAGGCCTTCCGGCCTTTCGCCGCAGCCCAAAATAGGGCCCCAAAAAAACGAAAAACCCCAGCACATGAATGCCGGGGCTCGCTGACCGGTCCGCGTACATCCGGCGGGCGATCAAGATGACATCAGCCATAGCCTTCAATTCTGAAGAAATGATGACGGCGCCTTAACCGTAAAACTACGCGGCGGCGGGCTGCTCCGGTGTCTGCTTCGGCATTTCCGCTTTCAGGACGAAGTCGGCTTCCGCCAGGTGCTCCCAGCGCTCGGCCTGGGCCAGCCATTTCCAGTTCTGGTCGGGATGCAGGCTCGCCTGCTGGCGGCAGAGCAGCGCGATCGCGCGGCAGCGTTGGGCGTTTTCCATGATTTCCTCCCGATTGATCTATCCGATTGATCTATCGACGCTCGCGAATCTCGTGACCGCGCGCCTAGTGGAGTGCCACTAGAGCTTCGATTCCGAAGTTCGCAAGCTATTGCGGCCCCTCCGATGCGAACTTCGGAATCAAAGGAGCTCTAGCAACTTATTGTTTCTAGTGCGGCTTTGAATTTGAAGTTCCTATAACGAACTCACGGCGAAACTGATAGGAACTTC
>NZ_DAHUXJ010000096.1 GCF_027307225.1 Bradyrhizobium sp.
TGGATCATTGCCCGTCTTGGAGGTTGGACCGGCTATGCTTCCGAGCGTCCGCCGGGTCCGATCACCATGCGAAGAGGTTGGCAGCGCTTCGAACAAATGGTTCAAGGATGGAGCCTCAGAAATGTGTGCACGCCTTAGCCCTTGTGGGGAGGGTGACACGCGTGAGCGAAGCGAGTTGCGTGTCGGGTGGGGGCACACGCAAATGTTTCCGGTCAATACCCCACCCCGACGCTCGTTTCACTCGCGTCGACCCTCCCCGCAAGGGGGAGGGATAAGACAGAGATCTACCCCACTGCCTGAAGGCACCAGGCCAGAATGCCCTTCTGCACATGCAGGCGATTTTCGGCCTCGTCGAACACCACCGATTGCGGGCCATCGATCACCTCATCGGTGACCTCGTCGCCGCGATGGACCGGCAGGCAATGCATGAATATGGCATCGGGCCTGGCCAGCGACATCAGCCGCGCGTTGACCTGGTAGGGCCGCAGCAGGTTGTGGCGATGCTCGCCGTCCTTGTCGCCCATCGAGAACCAGGTATCGGTGACCACGCAGTCGGCGCCGCGCACGGCCACTTCCGGATCGCTGCCGAGCATGATCGGCGCCTGCGTCGCCTTGATCCAGTCACGCATCGGCTTGCCGGGGGCGAGCTCCGGCGGGGTCGCCACATTGAGCTTGAACTTGAAGCGTTCCGCCGCATGGGCCCAGGACGCCAGCACGTTGTTGTCGTCGCCGCTCCAGGCCACGGTGCGGCCCTGGATTGACCCGCGATGCTCCTCGAACGTCATGACGTCAGCCATCACCTGGCAGGGATGGGAGCGGCGCGTCAGCCCATTGATGACAGGCACAGTGGCGTGCGCGGCGAGTTCCAGAAGCGCCTCATGGTTGAGAATGCGGATCATGATGGCATCGACATAGCGCGATAACACGCGCGCGGTATCGGAGATGGTCTCGCCGCGGCCGAGCTGCATTTCCGCGCCCGTCAGCATGATCGGCTCGCCGCCAAGCTGACGCATGCCGACGTCGAACGACACGCGCGTCCGGGTCGAGGGCTTTTCGAAAATCATCGCCAGCGTCTTGCCGGCGAGCGGCTTGTCGGCCGCAGGGCCGCCGCTCTTCTGCGCCTTCAGCCTGGCCTTCATGGCAACGCTGGCGGCCAATACCTCGCGCAGCTCCGCAAGCGGCAACAGGTTGAGATCGAGAAAATGACGGAGCGCCTTGCTCATTGCGCGGCCGCCTTCTGGTTCGCCGACAGCGCGGCACAGGCGCGCTCCAGGCTCTGCACCGACTGATCGATCTCGGCTTCCGAGACGATCAGGGGCGCGAGAAAGCGCACGACATTGTCGCCGGCACCAACAGTGAGCAGCTTTTGGTCGCGCAGCGCCGCGACAAGATCAGCGGACGGCACCACCGCCTTGACTCCGATCAGAAGCCCCTCGCCGCGCACTTCGGACAGGATGGCCGGATAGCGGTCGACCACCGACGCAAGCTTCTGCTTGAGCAGCAGCGACATCTTCTGCACATGATCGAAGAAGCCGGGCGCAAGCATGACGTCGAGCACGGCGTTCGCGGCGGCAACCGCCAGCGGATTGCCGCCGAAGGTCGAGCCGTGCGAGCCCGGCCCCATGCCGGCCGCGGCTTGCGCGGTCGCAAGCACCGCGCCGATCGGGAAACCGCCGCCGAGCGCCTTGGCGAGCGACATGACATCGGGCGTGACGCCGAGGCGCTTATAGGCAAAGAGATCGCCGGTGCGGCCCATGCCGGTCTGCACCTCGTCAAAGGCGAGCAGCAGCCCGTGCTCGTCGCACAGCGCGCGCAGCGCTTTCGCAAACGCATGCGGCGTGGCGCGCACGCCACCCTCGCCCTGCACCGGCTCGATCAGGATGCCGGCGGTATGCGGACCGATCGCCTTCTTCACGGCTTCGAGATCGCCATGCGGCACCTGATCGAAGCCGTCCATCGGCGGCCCATAGCCTTCGAGATATTTGGCAGTACCTGTCGCCGCGAGCGTCGCCAGTGTGCGGCCATGGAAGGCGCCTTCGAAGGTGACGATGCGGTAGCGCTCGGGATGACCCTTGGAGAAGTGGTAGTGACGCACGAGCTTGATCACGCCTTCCAGCGCTTCAGCGCCGGAATTGCAGAAGAAGACGAAGTCGGCGAAGCTCTGCTCGCACAGCCGCGCGGCGAGACGCTCGCCATCGGGACTCCTGAACAGGTTCGACATGTGCCAGAGTTTTGTGGCCTGCTCCTGCAACGCCTTGACCAAATCGGGATGCGCGTGTCCGAGCGCGTTCACCGCGACGCCAGACGTGAAATCCAGATAGCGTTCACCGTTGGTGGCAAACAGCCAGCAGCCTTCGCCGTGCGTAAAGCCAAGATCGACCCTGGCAAATACGGGAAGCAGATGCGACGTCGCGCTCGTGGTCATGGCAACACTTTAGCGTTAGAGGCGGTCGTTCTTTGCGCGCATTGGCGCGGTCGCAAGTCACGGCCAGAGGTGGACGACCAGAGGTCGAAACGGAACGTGCCGCCTTTGCGGGGCGGCACGTGGCAGGCATTCTAGGCGTGTGGCGAACCGTGTCAACGGATTGCCCGCAAATCTCCGGTCGCCCCAGAGCAACACAAGCGTTAAAAAAGCGCGGCACAAACGTTAAAAATAGCGGAACATGTGGAAGCACGCGCGCCGACTCTTGCGCGGGAGTCACGCCATATTGTAGCTTCTGGGGCGTCGGATACGACATCTCGTGCGGCGGTTCTTGCTCCTCTAAGTCGTCAGTGTTTTGCGTAGACGTTCGTGCGTTTTATTGCGCCCGACGAAGGCTAAGGGATTCTGCCGGAAGGGATTTTTGAGACATTGGCATCGCAGCGCTGCCCAGAAACAGGCCGGCGCGACGCGAAGGAAAGAGTGCGATGACGGTATTGACCTGGTCTGACGTTCGCGTGGAGCAATTGAAAAAGCTCTGGGAAGCAGGCCTTTCGGCGAGCCAGATCGCCGCCGAACTCGGCAACGTGACGCGCAATGCGGTGATCGGCAAAGTGCACCGGCTGGGCCTTTCGGGCCGCGCCAAGAGTCCGTCTTCCGCAGCGCCCCGTCCGCGCAAGGCCCGTCCCGCCCAGCACATGATGCGGGTATCGCGCCCGGCGACGCGCGGCAACACGGCACTCGCCCATGCCTTCGAGGTCGAGCTGGAGCCCGATCCGATTGCCTACGACAACGTGGTGCCGATGAGCCAGCGGCTGTCGCTTCTGGAATTAAACGAGGCCACCTGCCATTGGCCGGTCGGCGATCCCGCGAGCGCGGAATTCTTCTTCTGCGGCGGCAAGGCGCTGACGGGCCTGCCCTACTGCGCGCATCACTCGCGCATTGCCTATCAGCCGACCGGCGACCGCCGTCGTCAGCAGCCGAAGACGACAAGGTAACTATCGTGTCCCGGACGCGGTGCAGCGTTCTCCCGCGATGCCAACGGGTCGCGCGAATGCGCGCCCGATGACAGGCTCCGCATCGTCCGGCACGCTGCTCCGCAGAGCCGGAACCAACTTCTTCATCATTTCATTCGTTGGATTTGATGGAACCCGGATCAGCAGCGCACCGCTTACGCGGCTCGCGCAGCGTCCGGGGAACGCGAGCTGATCGCTACTCCACCTTCGCAAAGCGATCGTCGAGCGCATAGCCGGCGCCGCGCACGGTGCGGATCGGATCCTGCTCGCGGCCGGGATTGAGCAATTTGCGCAAGCGACCGATATGCACGTCGACCGTACGCTCGTCGATATAGATGTCGCGGCCCCAGACGCTGTCGAGCAACTGCTCGCGCGAGAACACACGGCCCGGATGCTCCAGGAAGAATTCGAGCAGGCGATACTCGGTCGGCCCGAGATCGACCGGGCGGCCGGAACGGGCGACGCGGCGCTTCTCGCGGTCGAGCTCGATATCGCCATAGGTGAGCACAGTGGCCAGTCGCTCGGGGCTCGCGCGGCGCAGCAGGCCGCGGACCCGCGCCAGCAATTCCGGAACGGAGAACGGCTTGACGATGTAATCGTCCGCACCGGTCGCAAGCCCCCTGACCCGCTCGCTCTCCTCGCCGCGCGCGGTCAGCATGATGATCGGAAGCTGCCTGGTCTCGGGCCGGGCGCGCAGGCGGCGGCACAATTCGATGCCGGATAGCCCCGGCAGCATCCAGTCCAGCACGATCAGATCGGGAACACGCTCCTTCAGGCGCGTATCGGCGTCGTCGCCGCGCCCGACCGTCTCGACATCATACCCCTCGGCGTCGAGGTTGTAGCGCAACAGCGTCGTCAGCGCTTCCTCGTCTTCAACCACCAGAATGCGTGCGCTCATGTGCGTAGCCTTCTTTCGTCCTTAGTTCGTGTGCTGCGCTTGCCCCGGAAACGCCGATCAGCTACCGGGCACGGTTGTCGCAAAGGTCGTCATGTCGCCTTTCGGCCGCTTGTCGAGAATCTGCTGGCCTTCGATCATGTAGAACACGGTCTCGGCGATGTTGGTCGCGTGGTCGCCGATCCGCTCGATGTTCTTGGCGCAGAACATCAGGTGAATGCAAAAGCTGATGTTGCGCGGATCTTCCATCATGTAGGTGAGAAGTTCGCGGAACAGCGAGGTGCAGATGGCGTCGACTTCCTCGTCGCCCTTCCACACGTTCATCGCCGCCGGCAGGTCATGCGCCGCATAGGCGTCGAGCACGGACTTGACCTGCGACTGCACGAGATCGGTCATGTGCTCGAGCCCGCGGATCAACTTCAGCGGCTGAAAATCGCTCTCCAGCGCCGAGACCCGTTTGCCCATGTTCTTGGCGAGGTCGCCGATCCGTTCGAGGTCGGTCGCCACGCGCATGGCGCCGATGATCTCGCGCAGGTCGATCGCCATCGGCTGGCGGCGCGCAATGGTCAGCACCGCGCGCTCCTCGATCGCCCGCTGCAGGCTGTCGATTTCGGCATCGGTCTCGACCACGCGCCGTCCGAGCGCGACGTCGCGGCGGATCAGCGCGGCGACCGCATCGACAATCATGCGCTCGGCAAGACCGCCCATTTCGGCGACCAGCCGCGTCAATTCCTGAAGATCGCTGTCGAACGCCTTGGCGGTATGTTCTGCGGCCATCTCTATCTCCTCTAGCCGAAACGGCCGGTGATGTAGTCCTGGGTCCGCCGGTCGTTCGGCGCGGTGAATATCTTGTTGGTGTCGTCGAATTCGATCAGCTCACCCAGATACATGAAGGCCGTCTTGTCGGAGACGCGCGCGGCCTGCTGCATGTTATGGGTGACGATCGCGATCGTGTAGTTCTCGGCCAGTTCCTGGATCAGTTCCTCGATTTTGGCGGTCGAGATCGGATCGAGCGCCGAACACGGCTCGTCGAACAGGATCACCTCGGGTCGCACCGCGACGGTCCGTGCTATGCAGAGCCGCTGCTGCTGGCCGCCCGACAGGCTCAAGCCCGATGCATTGAGCTTGTCCTTGACCTCGTTCCAGAGCGCGCCGCTGCGCAGCGCCTTTTCGACGCGGCCGTCCATCTCCGAACGGGAAATCTTCTCGTACAGGCGAATGCCGAAGGCGATGTTCTCGTAGATCGTCATCGGGAACGGCGTCGGCTTCTGGAACACCATGCCGACGCGGGCCCGCAGCAGGTTGAGATCGAGCTTGGGGTCGAGAATGTTGGTCTGGTCGAGCATCAATTGGCCGGTGGCGCGCTGCCCCGGATAGAGGTCGTACATCCGGTTGAAGGTCCGCAGCAACGTCGACTTGCCGCAGCCCGACGGACCGATGAAGGCGGTGACGCGGTTGGTGCCGAGCGTGAGATTGATGTTCTTCAGCGCGTGATGGTCGTTGTAATAGAAATTCAAGCCATGCGCGGTCACCTTGGCCGGCGGTTCCATATAGCTGGCCGCATGAGTGGCCATCGGCAGCGGCGACCGCGACGGCGGAACACTGGCGGCTGCGGTTACATCGTTCATTTTGCGGTCCTCTCGGCGCCGAGAATGCGAGCGCCAATGTTGAGAGCGAGTACGGCGAAGGTGATGATGAGAGCGCCGGTCCAGGCAAGCTGTTTCCAGTAGACGTACGGGCTCTGCACGAAATTGTTGATGGTCACCGGCAGGTTCGCCATGGTCTTGGTCAGATTCAGACTGAAGAACTGGTCGGACAATGCCGTAAACAGCAGCGGCGCGGTCTCGCCGGCGACACGGGCGGTCGCGAGCAGCATGCCGGTAATCAGGCCCGAACGCGCCGCCCGATAGGCGATGCGCCTGATTACGAGCGAGCGCGGCAATCCGAGCGCGGACGCGGCCTCACGTAGCGGATTGGGCACCAGCGACAGCATGTCTTCGGTCGTGCGCAGCACAACCGGAATCACGATCACGGCAAGCGCCAGCGAACCCGCCAGCGCCGAGAAGCTGCGCATCGGCACCACGACGATGCCGTAGACGAACAAGCCGATGATGATCGAGGGCGCGCTCAGAAGGATGTCGTTGATAAAGCGGATCACCGACGTCAGGCGGTCGTTCCTGCCGTATTCGGCGAGATAGGTTCCGGCGAACAGGCCGAGTGGCGCGCCAACGCCGACCCCGATCGCGGTCATGATGATCGAGCCCGTGATCGCGTTCAAAAGTCCGCCTTCGTTCGCACCCGGCGGCGGCGTGTTCTGGGTGAAGACCTCGAGGTTGAGCCCTTTCACACCATTGAACAGCAGCGTGAGCAGGATCAGCGCCAGCCAGGTAACGCCGAATCCGGCTGCGCCGACACACAGCCAGCGAACGATGATGTCCTTGCGGCGGCGCCTTGCATAAGTCGGGTTCATGCTATTTGCCCGCCTTCTTTTCCAGCCGCATCAGCATCAGCCGCGCCGCCGCGAGCACGAAGAAGGTCAGCACGAACAGCAGCAGGCCGAGCAGCATCAATGCGGATTGATGCAAGCCGTCGCTTTCGGCAAACTCGGATGCGATCGCCGCCGAGATCGTCGTGCCCGGAGCAAAAATCGACGACGAGATCCGGAACGAGTTTCCGATGATGAAGGTCACAGCCATGGTCTCGCCGAGCGCGCGCCCAAGCGCCAGCATGATGCCGCCGATGACGCCGACACGGGTATAGGGGATCACCACGTTGCGAACCACTTCCCACGTCGTGCAGCCGACGCCGTAGGCGGCCTCCTTCAGCACCGGCGGCACCGTCTTGAAAACGTCGACGGATATCGCGGTAATGAAGGGAAGCACCATGATCGAGAGAATGAGGGATGCGTTGAATACGCTGAGATAAGATGGCGGCCCGGCGAAGATCGAGCCAAGCACCGGGACGCCATCGAACAGGCTGATCATGAACGGCTGGAACGTGTAGGCCAGAAACGGCCCGAGCACGAAAAATCCCCACATGCCGTAGATGATGGAGGGGATGCCGGCGAGCAGTTCGATGGCAATGCCGATCGGCCGCCGCAGCCATTGCGGGCAAAGCTCGGTCAGGAAGATCGCGATGCCGAGGCCGACGGGAATTGCGACCAGCATCGCGATGAAAGAGGTGACGAGGGTGCCGTACATCGGGCCCAACGCGCCGAGCACCGGCGGATCGGCCGACGGCGCCCAGCGCTGCGTCCACAGGAACGCAAAGCCGTATTGCTTCATCGCCGGCCACGCGCCGATGATCAGCGAAAGAATGATGCCGCCAAGGATGAGCAGGACCGAGATCGCGCAAGCTCGCGTGATCCAGTAGAAGGCGATGTCACCGGCCTTGAACGCGCTCAAGGCCTTGGCACGATCGTAAGGCCCCGCGACTTCCACAGCATCGCCCTGAACGGCCATCTCTGCCACTTCCAATGCCTACTTTCTTTCCGGTTCAAGGTTTCGCTTGTCGCCGGCCTCGGAGGCCATCTTGCCGATGGCGGTCTTTATCTCCTCCGCCCGGATGCACTGCACCCGGGCGGAAAGCGAACTTACGCAAAGCGCGCATCAACTCTTGATGTCAGCCGACCAGGTCTTCTCGATCAGCTTGACAACCGAGTCCGGCATCGGAATGTAGTCGAGTTCCTCGGCCATCTTGTCGCCCTTGGCAAACGCCCATTTGAAGAACTTGATGGCTTCCGCGGAGGCTGTCTTGTCGACCGGCTCCCTCTGCATGAGGATAAAGGTCGAAGCCGTGATCGGCCACGACTGTTCACCCGGCTGGTCGGTGAGGATCACGTAGTAACCGGGAGCCTTCGCCCAATCGGCGTTGGAAGCCGCTGCCTGGAACGCGGGCACCGTCGGCTCGACTGTCTTGCCGGCCTTGTTGACCATCGCCGTGAAGGTCAGCTTGTTCTGCTTGGCGTAGGCATATTCGACATAGCCAATCGAATTCCTGGTCTGGCTGACGTTGCCGGAGACGCCTTCGTTGCCCTTGGCGCCGACGCCGGTCGGCCATTCCACGGCGGTGCCGGAGCCGACCTTGCTCTTCCACTCCGCGCTGACCTTGGAAAGGTAGTCGGTGAAGTTGAAGGTCGTGCCGGAGCCATCGGAGCGGCGAACCACGGTGATCGCCTCGCTCGGCAGATTCACCTTGGGATTAAGCTTCTTGATCGCCGGATCAT
This sequence comes from Bradyrhizobium sp., assembly GCF_027307225.1. Lineage (GTDB taxonomy): Bacteria > Pseudomonadota > Alphaproteobacteria > Rhizobiales > Xanthobacteraceae > Bradyrhizobium. The sequence goes on from NZ_DAHUXJ010000096.1 coordinate 8,556, forward strand.
CCCACTTGGTGATCTTGCCGAGATAGATGTTGGCGAGCGTCTCGCCGTCGAACACCACCTCACCCGGCTTGACGCCTTCCACGTTGAGGACGGGGACGATTGCGCCCATCACCATCGGCCATTGCACCAGGCCGCTCTTGTCGAGCCGCTCGACCTTGAGCGGCATATCGGTGGCGCCGAAGGTAACGGTCTTGGCCTCAATCTGCTTGATGCCACCGCCGGAACCGATCGACTGATAGTTCAGGCCGTTGCCGGTCTCTTTCTTGTAGGCGTCAGCCCATTTCGAATAAATCGGAAACGGGAACGTCGCACCCGCTCCAGTGATGTCGGCGGCAAAGGCCGACGTCGATGCGGCGACCAGGCCGGCAGCGACGATCGTCTTCATGAAATTCATTGCTGGTCTCCATCTCGTGAGCGAATGCGCTCACGTTGGGCTCGTTTAGGAGCCCTCAATGCTGCTTTTACGAAGGTTTGATGACGGTTGGATGACAGGCCAAACTATTGAAATCGCTCGGCCTTAAATCGACGCCGGCGGCTTGGCCTGGGGGAAGCAGGCGGTAAAAATGGCGCCGCCCTTGAGCACGCTTTCGATCAGCAGCCGGCCGCGATGGCGGCTAACAATATGTTTCACCAGCGAGAGTCCGAGCCCGGTTCCACCCTGCGCGCGGCTGTCGCCGACATCGACCCGGTAGAAGCGCTCGGTCAGCCGCGGAAGGTGTTCGGGGGCGATACCCGGACCGAAATCGCGCACCTGAACCCGCGCCTCCGGCTGGCCTTCGCCCGACGTCGCTGCGGTCAACGAGACGATTACCTTGCCGCCAGAGGCGCCATATTTCAGCGCGTTCTCGACCAGGTTCTCGAACACCCTGAGCAGCTCCTCGCGGTCGCCGGCAATCCAGGCCGGTGTCTCCGGCAGATCGACCTCGACCTCGACCTGGCGTTCGCGCGCCAACGGCTCGAGCCCGTCGATGACCTGGCGGATGACCGGGACGATATCGACCAGCGTATCCGGGCGGACATGGGCTGACAGTTCGACCCGCGACAGCGACAACAGGTCGTCGATCAACCTGGCCATGCGGGTCGCCTGGTGATGCATGATGCCGAGAAAGCGCTCGCGCGCCTTGGCATCCTCGCGCGCCGGTCCCTGCAAGGTGTCGATGAAACCGGACAGGGCAGCGAGCGGCGTGCGCAATTCATGGCTGGCATTGGCGACGAAATCGGCACGCATTTCCTCGACCCGGCGCAGCGGCGTCTGGTCGTGAAAAGTCATCAGCATGCACTTGTCGGTGCCGCCGAAGGTGGTCGGCACCGGCACCGGAATGATCTCGAGCTCCATCCAGCGATCGACCGGGACGTGGTCGAGATAGGTGGCGCGACGGGGCTCGGTGGTGGCAATGGCTTCGCGCAGTGCCGTGATGATTTCGGGCGAGCGCAGGGCAAACTGGGCCAGTTCGTTCTTGCGCAAGGCCGGCGCGAGCTGGGCGGCGGCCGCATTGAGGTGAATGACGCGGCCGGCTCGGTCGAGCAGTACGGCCGGGTCCGGCATGCCGGCGACAACGGCCGCGACCGCAGGCGATTCCACCGGATTGACGCCGCGGACTTCCTCACGCGAAGCGGCCGTGTCGTGCAGGCGCCACGGCACCAGCGCAGCGGCTGCGATGCTGGTGAAAATCGCAGCCGCACGCGCCACGGACAAATCGCCGAGCACGACGACAACGGCCAGCGATAACGCGGCAGCAAGCAGGATGATCGCCGCGTGCCTCAGCCGGTCGGGCCACGGCGAGAAAAAGAAGGAGGGAGTATCGTCTAGTGCCATCGGGCTAAAGCAATCCCATCCCTGGTGCGGCGAATTTTGAAGTTCCTATCAGTTTCTTGCGAACTTCGGAATCGGAACTCGGGTTAGCCATCAGCTGCCGGGTTCGCCACGCTCCCGGACATAGACGGCTTCGCGCGGCGGCTCGACGGAAAGCTGTGAAGCCGCCTGCTGCAGCCGTTTCGACCGGGCGCCGATGATAACCTCTCGAAACGTCAGTATGATTACAGATATGACGAATGGCACAATATAATAGAGCAGCCGGAACAGCAGCATTCCGGCGAGTAGATCCTCCTTGTCCATCTGCCACAGGCCAACCAGCATGGCGGCGTCGAAGACGCCGAGCCCGCCGGGGGAGTGACTGGCGAAGCCGAGCAGCGTCGCCGAGACAAAGATGACCGCGACCACGACGAACCCGAGATTGGGCTCGTCGGGCACCAGCGTGTACATGGCGAGCGCACAGAAACCGAGATCGACGATCCCGATGACGATCTGCAACAGCGTCAGCGCGCCGCTCGGCAATACCACCGTCCAGGGTCCGCGGCCGACATTGCGCGGCTGCATCCAGACCCAGAACACATAGGCCGCGAGGCCGATGATGACGCCGATCGCAATCGCCCGGTTGAGCCAGGGCGGTAATTGATCGACCCAGGAGGCGGCCTCGGGGTGCCAGGCGATGCCGATCCCGAGCACAGCCGCATTGCCGAGCCAGAACGTCAGGCCCGCGATAAAGCAGATCTTGGCGACCTCGATCGCATTCAGCCCCGAGGCCGAATAGATGCGGTAGCGCACCGCGCCGCCGGTGAAGACGCTGGCCCCGACATTGTGCCCGATCGAATAGCTGGTGAAGGCCGCGAGCGCGTTGACGCGATAGGGAATGTCGCTCCGGCCGATCGCACGCACCGCAAACAGGTCGTAGAACGTCAGCGTGAAATAGCCGGCTGCAACGAACAACGCGGCAAGCCCGATCGACCGCGGCTCGGTGCTCTTGATCGCCTCGATGACCTCGAACGTGTCGATGTCGCGGAGCACGTGAAAGAGCACATAGCACGCGAGGCCGATCACGGTGACGCTGAGCGCGACGCCCATTTTATGCAGGATCTGTCGGTGGCGCAGAAACGAAATCGCCCTGCGTATCGGTTCCAGCATCTAGCGCCCACTTTCCGAAGTTCGCGGCGCCTCAGCGCCCACAAATAGGCGGCACCAGCCCTCGAAAAGGCCGTTGTGCCGGCCATACCGCCAGCCGCGCCTTGCCCGGCGACCATGTTCTAACATTCGCATCAGCTTTCGCGCACGCCCCTGGAGCGAATGTGAAGCCCGCTCCAGTCAGCCTCCGGGGCCTTCTGGTAGCCTGTTTTGAGCCGAAGTGGAATTCGCCTAATACTAATAGTCTAGCTCCTTCAACACATTGGATGGCGATGAGACGCGGCGATCATGGCGCGGTTCGATCTCAGCTTGCGTCCGCCGGGCCCGGCAGCACCCAGTTGCGCAAAAGCGATCCGATCAGGCAGCCGATCAGGTAGAGCCCAAGCATCGAAAGGCCAAGGTCCAGCCAGTAGCCCGGCCGCCCTGGAACCGCGCGCGCCAGCGCTGCCGCGAGAAGGGCCGCCACCAGCACCGCTAGCCAGCGCGCGAGCGGTTTCGACACGCCATGGCCGCGGTGAACCACCGCGATCCAGCCCATTGCAAAACCAAGCAGGAGCGCCGCGAGCAGCCAGCCCCAGTCGAATGTCACCAGGAAAATCACGGCTGCTGCTCCTTGACGATGAATTCGATGCGGCGATTGCGCGCCTTGCCCTCGTCATTGTCGTTGGCGGCGACCGGCTGGTTGCTGCCATAGCCGACCGCGGTGAAGCGACTCGCCGGCAGACCCGCCTTCACGAGATAGTCGACCACGGCCTGCGCCCGCTTTTCTGGCAGCGCCTGCTTCGTGGCATTGTCACCGTCGGCGTCGGCACGGCCGGCCACGTCGATATGGGCGGTCGGGCAGCGCAGCGCCGTCTCGACCAGATGATCGAGCAGGTCCGCCGAATCCGGATCAAGGCTGGAGCGCTTCGGCTCGAAGCGGATCGTGCCCTTGCCGAGCAGTTCCGAGAACAGCTGCTGGCACACCGTCGCATCCACGGGCGCCGCCGCCGGCTTGACCGTAACATCCGCCTTGAGTTGGAAGCTCTGCGGCAGTTCCCTGGTCAGGTTGGCGCGAAGCTGCCCAATGGCGCCGTCATAGAGCGCATCACCCGAGAGCTTGACCTCGCGATCGGTGAACACGAGGGTCCCGGTCGACAGCCGCGACAACGCACCCAACGCCGGCACCGCCGCGTTGATGAAGCCATACGGCGCGCCAAGGCTGATCTTGAGGTTATCGACGACCTTTTCGGCAAAGAACTTGCGGCTCGCCGCCGCTACGATCGCGGCATGCGCGTTGCTGTCGGGCACATTGCCTGTCAGCGTGAGCGTCAACGCCACCGGATCCTTGTAGGCCTGGAAAATATAGGGCGGGGCCTTGATGTCGTTGGCGGCGACCGAAAAGCCTGCGGGAAGATTTTTCAGCGCTGCCGCAATCGTCTCGCGCCCGCCGAGCTCGCGCGCCATGCCCGAGAGACCGACCTTGGTGTCGGTGATCGTGACCTTGCCGTCTTTCAGCTTCGGGACCTGCGCGAGCAGCAGCAGCGCGGCCTCGTCGAAGCCGGCTGGCGCGCCGCGCGCCAGATTGGTCTGGTCGACGACTTCGACGCCTCCAAGATCGGCGTGAGCCGCTTGCAGCAACTTGGCCTTGGTCGCGGGCATGGGAGAACTGCCGGTCAGGGTGACCCGCACCACATCGCGCTCGGCCGACCAGACAAAGGGGCTGGCTGCCGGAACAAGGCGGGTTTCGTCGTTGACGAGACGCACGCCGGGCACGGCCTCGATCGCGGCAATGGCGCTATGCCGCCCCTCCTCGGAGAAGGCATCGGCTACGAGCGTCACGTCGCGGCCGCTCACGGCAATCTGGCTCTTGTCGAGCAGAACGCTCTTTAGCCCTGCGGTCGAACGGCCGGCGAGTTCAGTCTCCAGCGGCGCGGTGCTGGTCCAGGCCGCCAAAGCCCAGAGGGCGGCGAGCGGTATCGCGCCTGGCCACCATTTACTGCTCCACCTGACCAGTGCCCACTTTCCGAAGTTCGTGCTGTCTCTCATCGTCAACCTTTTACGAACTTCGGAAAGTCCTGGGCACTAGTGCGGTGAATTTGAAGTTCCTATCAGTTTCGCGGTAACCTCGTCATAGGAACTTCAAATTCTAAACCGCACTAGAATCACATAGTTGGCTAGTGCTCCTTTGATTCCGAAGTTCGTAAACGTGGAGCCGCAATATGGTACGAACTTCGGAATCGGAGCACTAGCAAACTCATGCTTCTGGTGCCGCTTTTCTATTTTGACGTCCCTGGATCGAATTCGCCGCTTGCGGCGCAGGAGCGTCAAACAGGCGGCACCGGTCCGCGCATCCGATATCCCACGAGGCGAAACGCCGCGTCTTGTCCGAAATTCGCAAAAATCCTGCAAACTGCCCCCTTTGGCGAATTTCGGTAAACAGGGGACCGGCAACACTCTGATCCGTTGTCGTTTTTTGGTTTGACGCGATTCCTTCCACAGTTCTGCGAATGGCTGCACCGGCACCGAAGCAGGCCGTGGAAAGGGAGAGAAAACAAACCCTTGCGAGGCTGTCAAACCCGAAATGACGGCGGCATGGTCGAGCGAATGGCGAGCGGTGGCTAACCATTTCTTCAACCGTCTGCCGATAGCCTGAAACGACCTTTCCAACCGGCAGTCCAGCCTGATGAAGCAGTTACGCAGCAACGTCATCCGCGCCGGCCTGGAAGCGATTTCGTTCACCGGCGCGCACCGCCTGTTTCGCCCGATCTTTGCCGGCGTCGGCAGCATCTTCATGCTGCATCATGTGCGCCCGCCGCGCGAAGCAGCGTTTCAGCCCAACAGCCATCTCGAAGTGACGCCGAAGTTCCTGCGCGCCACGCTGGCTCATCTGCGCGCGCACGGTGTCGATATCATCACCATGGATGAATTGCTTCGCCGGCTCGCCGGGCGCGACTTCTCCCGACGCTTCGCCTGTTTCACGTTCGACGACGGCTATCGCGACAACCGGGACTTCGCGCTTCCTGTCATGCGCGAATTTGACGCACCGTTTACGGTCTATGTCACCAGCGATTTTGCCGAAGGCACTGGAAACCTGTGGTGGGTCGCGCTGGAGCACCTGATCGCCAAGGCCTCTCACATCGAGGCCGTCATCGACGGCGCGGCCGTGCGCATCGATAGCTCGACCCTTTCGGCCAAACGCGCCGCGTTCGAGCGCTTGCACGATTGGCTGCGCGCGTTGCCGAGCCGCAACGACGTGGCGCGCGAGGTCGGCGCGCTGTGCACCCGGCACGGAATCGATCCGGCCGAGATCTGCCGCGATCTCTGCCTGTCCTGGGACGAACTGAAGCCGTTTGCGGCCGAGGTGCTCGTCTCCATCGGCGCGCATACGCTGACCCACTGCAATCTCGCCCACGAGCCGAGCGAAATCGCAAGCGAAGAGATCGCAACAAGCCGCTCGCGCATCGAGGACGCCCTGCAGCGTCCCGTCCGGCACTTCGCCTACCCGTATGGCGACAAGGCCGCGGCAGGTAAACGCGAGTTCGAACTCACCAAGGCGGCCGGATTCCAGAGTGCGGTGACGACGCGGCCAGGCATGATCTTCCCGGAAAATGCGGGATACCCGACGGCGCTGCCGCGGGTATCACTCAACGGCAATTTTCAGAACGAGTGGATTCTCCCCGTTCTCACTTCCGGCGCGGTCTGCGCCGTACGGAACGGCTTTCGGCGCATCGATGCGGTGTAGTGGCGTAGCGAATGGCGATTAGCGAATGGTTGGTGGCGATCGGCGAATAGGGTAGACCTCTATTCGCTATTCCCTATTCGCTACCCACTCTCTTCAAAAGATCAACGGAGGGACACGCATGTTTACCGACCTGTTCTCGCTTCGCGGCCGCATCGCGCTGGTGACCGGCGGATCGCGGGGCATCGGCAAGATGATCGCCGCGGGCTTTCTCAGCCAGGGCGCGGCGAAGGTCTACATCACCGCGCGTAAAGCGCAGGCGTGCGAAGCCACCGCCAGGGAGCTGAGCGCGGCCTATGACGGCGAGTGCATCGCGCTGCCGATCGATATCTCCACCAACACAGGCATCGAGACGCTGGCGAGCCAGATCGGCAAACGCGAGGGCAAGCTCGATATTCTCGTCAACAATGCCGGAGCCGCCTGGGGCGCCGATTTCGACGATTTCCCGGAAAGCGGCTGGGACAAGGTCATCAACCTCAATCTCAAGACGCCGTTCTTCCTGACCAAGGCGCTCGCGGCTTCCTTGCGTGCCGCCGCCAGCGCGGACCGGCCTGCGAAGGTGATCAATATCGCCTCGATCGACGGTATCTTCGTCAACCCGCTCGAGACCTATTCCTACGCCGCCAGCAAATCCGGGCTCATTCACCTGACGCGGCGTATGGCGGCGAAACTGATCGGCGACCATATCGTGGTCTCGGCAATCGCGCCGGGCCCGTTCAAATCCGACATGAACAAGGCCGCGCGCGACAACGCCGACGAAGTGGCGACGCGCGTGCCCGCCGGGCGCATCGGCAGCGACGAGGACATGGCCGGCGCTGCGATCTATCTCGCCTCGCGCGCCGGCGATTATGTCGTGGGCGCCACCATCGCCGTCGATGGCGGCATCGTCTACGCCAACCCCGGCATCAAGGGCGGCGGCTGGGATAGTTGAAAGAGACGAATAGTGAGTACCGAATAGCGAGTAGAAATCTATTCGCCACTCCCTATTCGCTCTTCGCCGCTTCTCACGTCTCGATCTTCACGTACTCGAAGTCGCCCGGCTTGTTATCGATGCCGACCTTGGGCGGCGAGATCCATGACGCGAATTCGCCCGCCGCCGTCACCGGCTTCATCAGCGAGGCGATGAAATCGCCGTCTGCGATAGACGGCAGCCACCCGCCTTTCTTCGCATTCCATGCCGCATCGTCGATCAGAACGCCTTCGGGCGTGGCGTGAATATCCCTGAACTCGCCGATCGCACGGTGGAAGGCAACGTTGGGCAGCGTCAGCTTGAAATCGTAGCCGGCGGTCGAAATCACCTTGTTCCAGCGCAAGAGGCCCTTGACGCAGTCCTGGGTGTAGTCGTCGCGCAGGCGCATGTTGAGCGCGGTCAGCGCCGGCTCGTCGACGCGCTGAATCTTTCCGTCCACCAGCTTGAGCACCGGATAGGTGTCGTCGCGCAGGCGGTGGTCGTCCTTGATCTGGGTCTCGTGGTAGCGGCCCTTGACACCGGCATTGAACGCATTCGCCGCATTGGTCGAGACTTCCGAACCGAAGAGGTCGAGCGACAGCGAATAGTGCAGGTTGAGCTTCTTCTGGATGGTCGGCAGATCGATGACGCCTAACGCGCGAACCCTGGCGATTTCGTTGGGGTCGGTTATGCCGGCCTCCTTCATCGCGTCGCAGGTCCGCTGCACCACGCGGGTGATGCCGGTTTCGCCGACGAACATGTGATGGGCTTCTTCGGTCAGCATGAAGCGGCAGGTGCGCGACAACGGATCGAAGCCGGACTGCGCTAGCGAATGCAGCTGCATCTTGCCGTCGCGGTCGGTGAAATAGGTGAACATGAAGAACGACAACCAATCTGGCGTGGCCTCGTTGAAGGCGCCCAGCATGCGAGGGCTGTCGGCATCGCCGGAGCGGCGTCGCAACAACTCATCCGCCTCCTCGCGGCCGTCGCGGCCGAAATACTTTTGCAACAGATAGACCATTGCCCAGAGGTGACGGCCCTCCTCCACATTGACCTGGAACAGGTTGCGCAGGTCGTAGAGCGAGGGCGCGGTCTTGCCGAGATGGCGCTGCTGCTCGACGGAGGCAGGTTCGGTGTCGCCCTGGATCACGATCAGTCGCCGCAGCATCGCGCGGTATTCGCCGGGCACTTCCTGCCAGGCCGGCTCGCCATGGTGCTCGCCGAACGGAATGACGCGGTTCTCTTCTTCCGGCGCGAGCAAAATACCCCAGCGATAATCGGGCATTTTGACATAATCGAATTTGGCCCAGCCGCGCGGATCGACCGAATACGCGGTGCGCAGATAGACCAGCGACTGCTGGAAGCCTTCCGGCCCCATGTCGCTCCACCAGTTCATGTAGCCGGGGTGCCAGCCTTCCAGCGCTTTCAGCACCTGGCGGTCGGCGCTGAGATTGACGTTATTGGGAATCTTGGTCGAGTAATCGACATTCATGATGTTCATCGCCTTGCTCCCTGGCTGGCGAATAGCGAATAGGAAGTAGCGAATAGAACCATTCGCTATTCGCTACTCGCCATTCGCTTCCTACACTCTTGTCATATCGAACTGCGGCCTCTCGCCGGTGCCGTAGCGGCGCAGCGCGCCCTCCTCGCCGACCGCGTTCGGGCGCTGGAAAATCCAGTTCTGCCAGGCGGTGAGGCGGGAGAAGATTTTCGATTCCATGGTCTCGGGCCCGACGAAGCGCAGGTTCGCTTCCATGCCGGTGAGGCCGTCCGGCGAAAAGCTCGCGCGTTCCTCAAGGAACACGCGGACCTCGTCGTCCCAATCGATGTCGTCGAGCGCAAAGGTGATGAGGCCGAGCGCCTCGGCTTCCCCGGCATCGACCGCTTCGCCTATCTTCTCGCGCGCATTTTCCAGGTCCGACGGGTCGGCCTGAAAGCGCGATTGCAGCCGCGTCAGCCCATGACTCATTGGATAGGCGCCGAAGTTCAGCGCCGAGAGCTGCAGCGACGGCGGCGGTCGGTTGTCACCCTCACGCGAGCCGATCAGCATGTAGGAACGGTCGGCGGCGAACACGAGTTCGGCCAGCGTGCCGGCGAAGCAGGAGCCGGGCTCGACCAGGGCGACCAACGTACGCGAGGTGACATCGATGCGCTTGAGCACCCGCTTCCAGTATTGTCTGATCTCGTTGACCAGCCAATGCGCCTTGTTGGCCTCGAGGAACTCGTCATGAGCGAGCACGTTCGCGCCCTCGCCATGCGACTTGAAGACCAGCATCGCGATCCGAAGCTCGTTGATGCGCAAATGCAGGATGGCGTCGTCGAGTTCGCGCGCGAGCTGCAGCGGCCAGAACGCCGCGCCTTGCGCCATCATGCCGTCGATGTCGGCGGGCGGCGGCCCCTCGGGCGCCGCAATCGAGATGGTGGCGATGCGCGCGGTGCGGTCGATCTCGATGCTTACCGTGCCGTAGCGGATCGTGTTCTCACCGATGCTGCGCGAGAGCGGCGACAGCGCAATGCCCTTACCGTTGGCATTGCGCTTTGACGCGGCGGAGAATTCCTTCGCGCGCTCGGCGACCCTGGCTTCCAGTCTGCTGTTCGGCACGATTTCGTCGACGAGGCGCCACTGGACCGCACGCTTGCCCTTGATGCCTTCCTCGATGGTGCAGAAGTAATCGGCGTGATCGCGGCGCACCTTGCGCTTGTCGACCACGCGCGTCAGCCCACCGGTGCCGGGCAAGACCGCCAGCAGCGGTACTTCCGGTAGCGCGACGGACGCAGAACCGTCATCGGCGAGAATGATGTGATCGGTGGCGAGCGCGAGCTCGTAGCCGCCGCCGGCCGCCGTGCCGTTGACGACGGTGATGAAGCGCTGCCCGGAATTCTCGGACGAATCCTCGAAGCCATTGCGCGTTTCGTTGGTGAATTTGCAGAAGTTGACCTTATGCGCGTGCGTGGCACCGGCCAGCATGCGGATATTGGCGCCGGCGCAGAACACGCGGTTCTTGCCGGAGCGCAGGATCACGACCTTCACGTTGGGATGCTCGAAGCGCAGCCGCTGGACGGCGTCGGCGAGTTCGATGTCGACGCCGAGATCGTAGGAATTCAGCTTGAGCTGATAGCCCTCGAACAGGCCGCCATTCTCGTCAACGTCCATGGTCAGCGTCGCAACGTCGCCGTCGACATCAAGCTTCCAATGCCGGTAGCGCGATGGATCGGTCTGAAAATCGATAAAGCTCGCGCCGCCTGCGAGTACGCGTTCGTCCCCGGCCATGGGGCCCTTCCCTGATTATCTCTGCCATCGGATACATGCACAATAATGCATGTTACGGTGCAGGTCTAGGGGCTCCGAGCTACAAAATCTGCATTTTCTTGCATATCAGGGGCCTCAAAATGCGCCGCGCTTGCCGCCGACCGGCGCGACAACAGATCGTTGATTTCCGCCAACTTCGCCGCGCCTGTAGGCCCAGCCGGGCAACAGCAAATGAGCCGCGGTTGACGACGCCATCTTCGTTGACCAAAGCCAAGACTCGAAATTTACGCGGCGAGTGGTCCTGCGGAGGCGAGAGCAGCAATGCCGCTAGCCTTCATGCACAATCAAAATACGCCTGATGAAATCTGAAACTGCAGCCAGCGTCAGTTCAGGCGTCTCACGATGTGGCGAGTGTCCGCTTTGCGGAATTAACGTCACATCGACCGGACAATAACATTCTTCCTGCGCGATCTCGACCTGACGACTTGTCCCATATTGGTCCGCTTCGCCCTGCAGGATCGCGATCGGGACCCTGATATAGGCGAGGTAGTCACTGATGTCCCATCGACGAAAGGCGGGGTCCAGCCAGGCGTCATTCCAGCCGTAGAAGGCGTTGTCGACGTCGCGGTGCCAGCGCGCCAGCTTCGTTCGCAGATCCGTCGTCTTATAGGCCGTTCTGATCTCGGCGATCGAGGCGACCGACACATCCTCGACGATGAAATGCGGCGCGATCAGCACGACGCCGCGCAGGCGGTGATCGCCGCTGCCGCCGGCATAGATCGCGGCGATCGAGGCGCCGTCGGAATGGCCGAGCAGCACGCCGCGCCGAAAGCCGATGGCTTTAAGCACCGCCGGCAACACGTCGAGCGCCTCGCGGCTCATGTAGTCGAGCGGACGCGGCAGCGCAGCGGGCGTCGAGGCGCCATAACCGCTGCGCGAATAGACGAAGACGCCCATACCGGTCGCTGCCTGCAAGGATTGCGGAAAATCGCCCCACAGCGCCGCGGCGCCGAGACCTTCATGCAACATCACGATGGTCGGCGCTTCCGAAGGCTGAGGTCCAATCATGCGATATTCGAGATCGCGGTCGCCGATGCGAAGGAAGCCGGAGGGAGAGAGGGTCATGAGATCTTCTTCCGTCATTCCGGACAGGACGCGAAGCGGACTGGTCCGGAATCTCGAGATTCCGGGCTCGCGGCTGCGCGCCCCGGAATGACGAACAAACTATTTATTATCATCCCGCAGCTTGAAGCGCTGGATCTTTCCGGTCGCGGTTTTCGGTAAAGCTTCGACCCTCTCGATCCAGCGCGGATATTTCCAGACGCCGATCTTCTGCTTGACGTGTTCCTTCAGCGCCTCGTCAAGGCCATGCGTTTCGGCACCGCTGCGCAGCACCACGAACGCCTTGGGCTTGAGCAGGCCTTCGCCATCGGCCTCGGGTACGACAGCGGCTTCGAGCACCGCGGGATGCGTGATCAGCGCGCTCTCGACCTCGAACGGCGATACCCAGATGCCCGAAACCTTGAACATGTCGTCGCTGCGGCCGCAGAAGGTGTAGCGCCCGTCGGCGTCGCGCACATATTTGTCGCCGGTACGCGTCCAGTGCCCCTCGAAGGTGCGGCGGCTCTTGCTGCGCTGATTCCAGTAACCTTCGCCGGCAGACGGCGCGTCCACCAGCAGCTCGCCGACCTCGCCGTCGGGCACATCCGCACCCGCCTCGTTGACGAGCCGCACGTTGTAACCCGGCACCGGCCGGCCCGAAGCGCCGTATTTGATGTCGCCCGGCGCGTTCGAAAGGAAGATGTGCAGCAGTTCGGTCGAACCGACGCCGTCGAGAATGTCGACGCCAAAGCGCGCCTTCCACGCATTGCCAACGGATTCCGGCAACGCTTCTCCCGCCGACGTGCAGACGCGCAAGCGCTTTCCGCCGCCCTGGGCCTTGAGCGATTCATCGTTGAGCATCGCCGCAAACAGCGTCGGCACGCCGTAGAAAATGCTCGGATGATACCTGTTCATCAGTGAAAACATCGCCGCCGGCGTCGGGCGCTCCGGATTGAGCACGGTCGTGGCGCCGACCGACATCGGAAACGTCAGCGCGTTGCCGAGGCCATAAGCAAAGAAGAGCTTCGCCGCCGACAGGCACACATCGTCCTCGCGAATGCCGAGCACCTGCTTGGCGTAGGTCTCCGCGGTCGCGGCGAGATTGGCGTGCAGATGCCGCACGCCTTTGGGCATGCCGGTCGAGCCCGACGAATAGAGCCAGAAGGCCGGCTCGTCGGGGTGCGTTGCAGCCGTCGCAAACGCATCGCTCTCGCCTTTCAGCTCTTCGGACAGCAATTTGTGGCCGAACGCGTTTTGACCGGAGACGACAACGCATTCGAGATCGCTTATGCGTCCGACGATGTCTTTCACGGCCGGATAGAGCGCTTCCGACACGAATAGAACCCGTGCGCGGCAATCGGCGAGCACATAAGCATATTGATCGGTGGTCAAAAGCGTATTGAGCGGCACCGGCACGATGCCGGCGCGGATCGCGCCGAGAAACACGGCGGGAAAATCCACCGTATCGAGCATGATCATCGCCACGCGCTCTTCGCGGCGCACGCCCAGCCGGCGCAACAGGTTGGCGACGCGGCATGTCTGCCGCTGCAATTCGCCATAGCTCAGTTCGGAAACCGTGTCGGTATAGGCGAGCTTATGGCTGCGCCCTTCATCGATGTTGCGGTCGAGCAGATAGTTGACCGCATTGTAAGAAGTCATGGCGCTTCTCCCGGGCTTCCATCTCACTGCGCCAATGCCCTCATGGTGCGGAGGCGCGACAGTGCCGTCTCGAACCATGAGGCCACCAATCGGCCTCATCCTTCGAGACGCGCGCAAGCGCGCTCCTCAGATGAGGGGATAAAGCAGCTCGTGACGCAGCGGCATCAGCCAGCTTACTGAATTATAATTCATAGAAAGGCACCCTGCGCGGTTGCTGTCAATCCTTCCCGGCATTATGTTTCCTATATACCATCGTAGACGATCAATGCTTCTGCCCAGGGGATCATGACCCAGACCAGCGACCCGGCCAGCGATCCCGAAATCAGCTTTCTTGAACAGCTTGGCCAGCGCGTGCGCACCACGCGCGCGCTGCGCGGCATGTCGCGCAAGGTGCTGGCGAAAGTCTCCGGCATTTCCGAGCGCTATATCGCGCAGCTTGAAGCAGGCCGCGGCAACGTCTCGATCGTGCTGCTCCGCCGGGTGTCGCACGCGATGGGCGCGCATCTGGAGGATCTGATTCCTCACCAAGAGCCGTCGCCGGATTGGGCCGTGATCCGCGATCTGCTGCGCAAGGCCTCGCCTGCTCAAATCGCACAGGCCAAGGACATTCTTGCAGGGCACGGCGCATCGTCAGCGCGTGGCGCATCGTTTGCGGGCATTGCGCTGATCGGGCTGCGCGGCGCCGGCAAGTCGACGCTCGGAAAATTGCTCGCGAAAAAAATTGGCTGGAATTTCGTCGAGCTCAACAAGGAGATCGAGGCGCAGAATGGCTTGTCGGTCGCCGAGATCATCGCGCTCTATGGCCAGGAGGGTTTTCGCCGCCTGGAGCAGGCCGCGCTGACGCAATTGTTGGCGCGGAAAGAGCTGACGGTACTCGCCACCGGCGGCGGCATCGTCTCCGAGCCGGTGACCTTCGATCTTATTCTGTCGTCGTTCTATACGATCTGGCTGAAGGCCGAGCCGGAAGAGCACATGGCGCGCGTCCGCAAACAGGGCGATCTGCGGCCGATGGCGGACGATCGCTCGGCGATGGCGGAATTGCGCAACATCCTGACCAGCCGCGAGCCGCTCTATGCGCGGGCTTCCGCCGTGGTGGATACGGCCGGTCTTTCCGTGGACGCCGCCGCGGCAAGGCTGATCGACAGCGTGCGCCCGGTGTTGCAAAGCGAGGCGCGGTCGTTCGGCTTGCGCAGCGTCGCGGTTTAAGCGCGAGGAAATCATGTTGGCGCCGCAGCCGCGGTGCCATTCTCCCACAAAGCGACGATGTGAACACTCCACCGCCTAAAGGCGGTGGCTTCAGGTTACGGCTGGAAGCCGGATTGATCGACCCTGCGGGTCGATTTCATCAAACCACTTTGAAATTGTCGTCGGGCTCTTCCGGTTTTTGATCCTCGATGTACTTCTTCCAGACTTCATCGGTCACATTGCCACTGGTTGCCACCCAATATCCACGCGACCACAGATGCTGACCCCAATATCGCTTTCTCAGGGACTGATACTCCGTCAGAAGCTTATGGGAACTCTTCCCCTTGAGGTACTGCACCGCACGAGACACCGAAAGCATGGATCGACATCTCATGGCTACGGCTGATTTCCCGTAACAACTCCCTTGCACGCAGCCCGACATCCCCAACCAAAACCGGGTATCGATATTTGGTCACCCACACCATATGATATTTGTAATCCCATATCGTATGACTGCCAGATTTCGCCGTCTGCATGTGGAGGATGCTACCGCATCCCTTCGCCTGAAGGCGAGGGGTTTACGGATCCCAAAAAAGGGACTCTAAATCTAGTTTGGATTTGGAATATTCGGGATCGGCGTGGGAATTGGATTGACGAGTCCAGGAGGATTTTTTGGCGGATCGGCTGGGAGCAGCGTTTGCAACGGTAATGGAGGCGGCGCTTTGGCGGTAGGACGTCTCACGACGTGAGGAGCACTTGTAGGGTCGGAAATATGATCCAACATAGCTGCCTGTAGTTCCACTTCCGCAAGAGTAAATCTGCGCTCATACTTTGTCCCGCCATATTCCAGAACGACGGTGAATGGCACAAAGTCTCGGATAAACTTCGAAAGAGGTACGCCGTCCTTTCCTGTTTCTATAAACGGCTTTTCCCAACTACTAATTTCAAATTCTGCAAACGGCGGTATGCCAAATGTTTCGCTTCCTACAGTCGGAATCCATGGATGCGGGAAACATGCTATGACGTTTGACTGCGCCGATTGGTCACGCTCTTGCGCTAATAGGTAAATCGGAATCGCTACGTTGGTTTGTTCCGAGCGAAGATAGCCGCTAAATTTTGAAATTGGCTTATCCGTTTTATTCTTCCCCTTGGCGCCGAAAGCAACAACTCGAATTTCCTGTTCCCCCGTAATTTTCTGCATGGTCAAGAAAAATCCTGCACCACGGGTTGTTTGCTCGAAATTCCAAACGATCGGTCCGGAGTCAGGCTCTCTTCCATTAAACGAGAGAAACGAGCCGTTGCTATATGTACCGTAGATCACCAGCCAAATTAGGAACGAAATAACGGCAATAAAAGAACCGAGTCGAATGCTCATTCGACGGCTCCGAACTCGGCTTTCAGCGGTTTTTTCCTTAGCCGGATCAGCGGTCGCCGCTCGCCTATGGCGAATCTCGCCCATGATGACCTCATAGGCGACGAACAAAAGAACCAATAATTCTAGGATCGAAGAAAAGAAGATAAGCGCGTGCTCAGAAGGCATAGCTCACAACCCATCGATTTTGGACTATCGGACTGGTTGCACAATACTCTGATTCCCTCGAGTCCGAGAGCCTCGGACTCCCACAAGGGGAGAGGGCACAACAATGCGCAGCGCGACGAACCTTTCAGGCGCCAGTGCAGAACGGCTTCAAACGTCACAGCAATTTTGCCATCACCTTCTCCGCCTGCTCGCGCAGTAGCGGCAGGAAGCGCTTTTGCATCTCCTCGGTCGAGATGCGATCGACATGGGCGCCGATGTTGATCGCAGCAACAATCGCGCCATCGTAACGCTTCACCGGCACGGCGATGGAACGGAAATGCGGTTCCGCCTCACGATCGACCAGCGAATAGCCGCGCGCGCGGTCGGCGGCGATGGCAGAAAGCAAGCGCTTCGGATCCGTCACCGTTTGCGGCGTCAACGCTTCGCGCCTCATTGCACCCAACTTCGCTTTCAACTCGGCATCTCCGAACCGCCCAAGCAATGCCCGGCCGACGGCGGTGCAGAAGGAAGGCAAGCGGTAGCCGATATCGACGCCGCCCGAAAAAATCCGCGTCGGACTGCCGCGCGCGATGAAGACGACATCATCGCCATCGAGCACCGCGAGCGAGCTGATCTCCTGCGCCGCGCTTGCGATCTCATCGAGGGCCGGCTGCAACACCGCCACGAGCTGGTTGGAGCGGAGGTAGCTACCTGCGAGCGTCAGCACATGCGGCGTCGGTGCAAACAGCTTGCCGTCGCTTGAAACGTAGCCGCCATGGGCAAGCGTGAAGAGGATGCGCCGTGCCGTGGCGCGCGGCAGGCCGGCGAGATCAGCGATTTCGCTGAGCGTCATCGGCGAGGGTCGCTCGCCGAACACCTGCAACAACCTTAAACCCCGGTCGAGGCTCTCGACAAAATCGGTGGCGCGGGGCTCGCCGTCGGGCCGCTTGGGCTTGACCATGAAAGACTCTTGCCAAGTTCGGAAGTCGTGCTACGATAATTGAACATTTGTTCAATAGACAAACAAGCTAGCTCCGACCGCCTTCCATCGCAAGCCTTTTTAGGATGAGGTGATGTGCCATGATGAGCCAGGAACAGAACGACCTGATCACGCGCACGGGCCCGAAGGACCCCTGCGGAAAACTGATGCGGATGTACTGGCAGCCGGCGGCGCTGCTCGACGAACTCGAAGGCCCGCGCGCGATGCGTCCCGTCAAATTGCTCGGCGAAGACCTGGTTCTCTTTCGTGACGAGCAGGGCCGCTACGGTTTGATCGAGCGTCACTGCGCGCATCGCGGCGCCGACCTCGCCTTCGGCCGGCTGGAGCATGGCGGATTGCGTTGCGCTTTCCACGGCTGGCTGTTCGATTCATCCGGGCAATGCCTGGAGACGCCCGCCGAGCCGAAGGGCTCCAAACTCTGTCAGGGCATCAAGCAGCGCGCCTATCCGGTCGTCGAGAAAGGCGGCATCCTCTGGGCTTACTTGGGCGAAGGCGAACCGCCGGCCTTTCCCGAGATCGACTGCTTTGTCGCGCCCACCACCCACACCTTCGCCTTCAAGGGTCACATCGCCTGCAACTGGCTGCAGGCGCTCGAAGTCGGCATCGATCCGTCGCACGCCTCGTTCCTGCATCGCTTCTTCGAGGATGAAGACACCTCCGCCGCCTACGGCCGCCAGTTCCGCGGCGCGTCGGCCGGCACCGACCTGCCGATGACAAAAATCCTGCGCGAATACGATCGGCCGATCATCAATGTCGAACAGACCGAATATGGCCTGCGGCTGGTCGCGCTGCGCGAGATCGACGAGGAGCGCACCCATGTGCGCGTCACCAACCAGCTTTTCCCGCATGCCTTTGTCATCCCGATGAGCACGGAGATGACGATCACGCAGTGGCACGTGCCGGTCGATGACGAGAATTGCTACTGGTACGCGATCTTCACGAGTTACGGCGCGCCGGTCGACAAGAAGATGATGCGCGAGCAGCGCCTCGAACTCTATGAATTGCCGGACTATGTTTCGCGCAAGAACAAGGCAAACGATTACGGTTTCGATCCGCACGAACAGAAGACCGAGACCTATACCGGCATGGGCAGTGACATCAACGTGCACGACCAGTGGGCGGTAGAATCGATGGGGCCGATCCAGGATCGCACCCGCGAACATCTCGGCACCGCAGACAAGGCGATCGTGCAATATCGCCGCTTGCTGCGCCAGGAGATCGAGAAGGCAGTCAAGGGCGAGAAGCCATTCATGTCGCTCGACACGGCTCACGCGAAAAGCATTCAGGGCCCCGCGACGATGGACGGCATCGGTCCGACGCGCGGCTGGGAGACCTTCTGGATGGAAGTCGACGTCAGGCGGCGTCGCGGCGCGCCGTGGGCTGCACCCGTACCGGAAGACAGCGCGGACGTAGTGCCGCATCTGAGGGTGGTGTGATGGCTAGCCTCTTCGCCACATCGTCATTCCGGGATGGTGCGCAAGCACCAGACCCGGAATCTCGAGATTCCGGGTTCGATGCTTCGCATCGCCCCGGAATGACGAGTGAGGCCCTATGAGTTTCGTCGAGCGTCACGGCCTCTGGAGTGCCGAGCAGAAAGAGGCAGCGAGCCGCCTGCGCCGCATCGTCGAGGACCAGGATCTCGAAACCATCCGCCTCGCGTTTCCGGATCAGCACGGCATCCTCCGCGGCAAAACCCTGGTCGCAAGCGAAGCTCTCGCGTCGCTCGAAAGCGGCTGCGGCATCACCACCACGTTGCTCGCCAAGGACACCGCGCATCGCACGGTGTTTCCGGTGTTCACCTCCGGTGGCGGCTTCGGCATGCCGGAGATGGAGGGCGCGGCCGATGTGCTGATGGTCGCCGATCCCTTAAGCTTTCGCGTGCTGCCCTGGTCGCCGTCGACCGGCTGGCTGTTGTGCGATTTGTATTTTGCCGGCGGAAGCGTGGTGCCGTTTGCGACGCGGCATCTTTTCCGGAGAGTTCTCGATCAGCTTGGCCAGCGCGGCCTGGATTTCGTCGCCGGGCTTGAGGTCGAGTTTCACATCTTCAAGCTCGAAGACGCGAAGATGTCGCCCGAACACGCGGGCCAGCCCGGCCAGCCGCCGGAAGTCAGCCTGCTGTCGCACGGCTATCAGTATCTGACCGAGCAGCGCTACGACCAGATGGCGCCGGTGCTCGACCTGATCCGGCGCGACATTCTCGGGCTCGGCCTGCCGTTGCGCTCGGTCGAAGTTGAATTCGGCCCGAGCCAGTGCGAATTCACCTTCAAGCCAACCAAGGGGCTCGAGCCCGCCGACACCATGGTGCTGTTTCGCAGCGCCGTGAAGCAGATCGCGCACCGGCACGGCTATCACGCCACCTTCATGTGCCGGCCGAAACTGCCCAATGTATTTGCCTCCGGCTGGCACCTGCATCAATCCATCGTCTCGCGCGCCAACGGCGAGAACGCGTTCATGGCGAAAGCGAGCGATCAGGCTCTCAGTCCCCTCGGCCGCCACTATCTCGCCGGCCTTTTGCAGCACGCACGTGCGTCTGCGGTGTTCGCGACGCCCACCATCAACGGCTACAAGCGCTATCGCGCCTATTCGCTGGCGCCGGATCGCGCGATCTGGGGCCGCGACAACCGCGGCGTCATGGTGCGCATGCTCGGTGGCGCCAATGATCCGGCGACGCGGCTGGAGAACCGCATCGGCGAGCCCGCCGCCAATCCCTATCTCTATATGGCCTCGCAGGTACTCGCCGGCCTCGACGGCATCGATCGTGCGCTCGAACCTCCGCCGCCAGCCGACACGCCGTACGAGACGCAAGCGCCGGCGTTGCCGAAGAGCTTGCGAGAGGCGCTGGATGCGCTGAAGGCCGACACGTTCTTCCGCGAAAAGCTCGGCGCAGGCTTTGTCGACTATTATCTCCACATCAAGAACGCGGAGATCGAGCGCTTCCAGGCCGAGGTGTCGGACTGGGAGCACCGCGAATATTTCGAGATGTTTTGAGCAGCGCGGCGCTCGGCGCTCAAATGCCGAGATAGCGGTGCTGCAGATCGGACTCGGCGATCAGCTGTTCGGACGTACCGCTCCACACCGCGCGGCCGCGCTCGATGATGTAATGGCGGTCGGCGATGCGGGCGAGGTTTTCGACATTCTTGTCGATCACGAGCACCGATTGCCCGCGCGCCTTCAGCGTCGACAGGCAGTTCCAAATCTCTTCACGGATCAGCGGTGCCAACCCTTCCGTCGCTTCGTCCAGAATAAGCAATCGCGGGTTCGTCATCAGCGCGCGCCCGATCGCGAGCATCTGCTGCTCGCCGCCGGAGAGCTGGTTGCCCATGTTGTTGCCGCGTTCGGCAAGCCGCGGGAACAGGGCGTGGATTTTTTCCAGCGTCCAGGGTTCGCTGGAGGCAAGACGATTGGTGGAAGCCGCCACGAGGTTTTCACGCACGCTCAGATTCGGAAAGATCTGGCGGCCTTCGGGAACGAGGCCGATGCCGAGTTGTGCGATGCGGAAGGCGGCGAGCCCGCGAACCTCGCGTCCGCCGAAGCGGACGCGGCCTGCGCGCGGCGGCGTCAGTCCCATGATCGAGCGGATGGTCGTGGTCTTGCCCATGCCGTTACGACCCATCAGCGCGACCATCTCTCCGCTCCTGACCGAGAGCGACAGGCCGAACAGCACCTGGCTGAGCCCATAACAGGTCTCGATGGCCTCAACTTCAAGGAGAGGTGCTGCGTCAGCCATGGCGCGTCACCACATGCTGGTCACCGAGATAGGCGCGTTTGACCTCTTCGTTGACACGGATCGCGGCCGGCGCATCGGAGGCGATCACGCGGCCATAGACAAGCACGGTGATGCGGTCGGCAAGCGCGAACACTGCGTTCATGTCGTGCTCGACGAGGACAATCGTGACTTCTTTCCGCAAGTCGGCGAGCAGCTTCACCATGCGCGCCGACTCTGTCGCGCCAAGACCCGCCATCGGTTCATCGAGCAGCAGCAATTTCGGCCTGGTCGCAAGCGCGACCGCCAGTTCGAGCTCACGCTGCTCGCCATGACTCAACCGGGAGACCACGACGTCGGCGCGATCCGCCAATCCGACACGAGAGAGAGCTGCCAGCGCCGCCTCGCGCAGCCCCTTCTCCTTGCGGGCATTGCCGAAGAAGCGGAACGAGTGGCCATCGCGGGCCTGCGCCGCGAGCGCGACGTTGTCCGCCGCGGTGAAGTCGCGCAATAGCGAAGTGATCTGGAACGAGCGCGCCAGCCCCAGATGGCTGCGCTTCCAGGCCGGCAGATGCGTGACGTCCTGGCCGGCAAAGCGGATAGTGCCGGCCGAGGGCCGCAGCTGGCCGATCAGCTGGCTGATCAGCGTGGTCTTGCCGGCGCCGTTCGGCCCGATGATGGCGTGCAGTTCGCCGTGCGCGATATCGAGCGAGAGGTTGTCGGTGGCGACGATCCCGCCGAACCGGCGCACCAGGCTTTCGATGCAAAGCAGGGGTTCAGCCACGGGAGAACCTCCCGATCAGACCGAGAATGCCGCCGCGCCCGAACAGCACGATCAGGAGCAACAGCGGTCCCACGATCATCGCCCAGTATTCGGTGACCTGCGACAGAAATTCCTCGAGCACGAGATAGACGATTGCGCCAACGACGGGGCCGAACAGCGATCCCATGCCGCCCAGGATCACCATGACCATGAGATCGCCGGAGCGGGTCCAGTACATCACCGCCGGGCTGATGAAGTCCGTATTGTTGGCAAGCAGCGCGCCGGCAAGACCGCACATCGTGCCTGCGATGACGAAGCAGACCAGCTGATAGCGCTTCGCCGGAAAGCCGATCGCCTGCATGCGCTGCTCGTTCGAACGCAAACCCTGCACGACCAGCCCGAAGCGCGAGTTGACGATGCGCCAGACCAGGAAGATGCCGCCAAACAGGCAGAGCAGGCAGAGATAGTAGAATTCGACGCGGTTCGACAGGTTGATCACGCCGCCGAAGCTGGAGCGCTTGTAGATCGTCAAGCCGTCGTCGCCGCCGTAGCGCGACAGGCCGGAGGCAACGTAATAGGCCATCTGCGCGAAGGCGAGCGTGATCATGATGAAATAGACGCCGCGGGTGCGCAGCGACAGCGCACCAATCACGAGCGCAAACAGCGCGGACGCCAGCAGCGCCACCGGCCACTGGATGAAGCCGGAGCCGAAACCTTCGGCGGCGAGGATGCCGACCGCATAGCCGCCAATGCCGAGATAGGCAGCGTGGCCGAAGCTCATCATGCCGCCATAGCCCATGATGAGGTTGAGGCTGACGGCCGCGAGCGCGAAGATCACGATGCGCGTGAACAGCGTCAGCACGAAGAAGTTGCCGGTTACTTGCGAGAACAGCGGCAGCGCCACGAGACCGACGACGATGATCGCCGCGACCAGATTGCGGTAGTCGAGGGACGACGCCTTCATCGACGGTTGGCCGGGAACAGCCCCTCCGGCCTTGCCACCAGCACGATCGCCATCAGGAGATAGATCAGCATCGACGAGAGCGCCGGCGCCGCGGTCGACGCGGCAGCCGAACTCAAGACACTGCGCAACAGATCCGGCAGGAAGGCTCGTCCAAGCGTGTCGATCATTCCGACCAGGATCGCGGCAACGAAGGCGCCACGGATCGAACCGATGCCGCCGATCACGATGATCACGAAAGCGAGAATGAGGATGTTCTCGCCCATCCCGATCTGCACCGTGAGAATCGGCGCCTCCATCAGCCCGGCAAGGCCGGCGAGCGCCGCGCCGAGGCCGAATACCATCGTGTAGAGCAGCTTGATGTTGATGCCGAGCGCGCCGATCATTTCACGGTTCGAGGCGCCGGCGCGGATCAGCATGCCGACGCGGGTGCGCATCACCAGGATATAGAGCATCAAGGCGACCGCAAGCGCGACCGAGATGATGGCGAGCCGGTACGCGGGATAGAACACGCCGGGAATGATCTGCACCGGTACGGTGAGCCAGGCCGGCAGCGGCAGCGCGAGGCCGGCGGGTCCCCAGACCAGCCGCACCAGGTCGTTGAAAAACAAAATCAGCCCGAAGGTCGCCAGCACATGGTCGAGATGATCGCGGCCGTAGAGATGCCGTAACGCGATCACCTCCAGCGCGATGCCGAGCAGCAGTGTTGCGCCGAGCGCCAGCACGATGCCAATGACGAAATTGCCGCTCCAGGCGACAAACGTCGCGGCGAAATAAGCGCCCATCATGTAGAGCGAGCCATGGGCCAGGTTGACCAGGTCCATGATGCCGAAAACGAGCGTCAGCCCGGCCGCCAGCAGGAACAGCAGGAGGCCGAATTGCAGTCCGTTCAGAAATTGTTCGACGACAAGCAGCACGACAGACGGTTGCCCCGTTAAAGCTCACTTTTATCAGAGTTGAGGCCTCATGGTTCGAGACGCGCGGCACTTAGTTGCGCCATTCGCTGACGGCGTCGCCAGCGCTCGGCCTGCTCAGGCGGCCGCGCTCCTCACCATGAGGGTCTTTGATCCCATCTCGATCGCTAGACCTAATCCCTAGGAGCATCGCATCAGCGATGCGTCTCGAAGGATGAAGCCACCAACTCGACACCATCCTTAGCGGATTGCAGGAACAGTGCCGACAGGAAAAGACGGCGGCGCCGGCGCGCCGCCGGTCCTAAGACAGCCGTGCTCACTTCATCGGGCATTTATTGTGGAAGTTATCCTGGCTGTCCTTGACGATGGTCGCCATCGTCTTGAGCGACAACGAACCGTCGGCCGCTTTCACCACGTCCTGGAGATAGAAATTCTGGATCGGAATGTGGTTGTTGCCATATTTGTAGCTGCCGCGGACGGATTTGAAATCGGCCTTCTCCATCTCCGCCTTCATCGCGTCCTTCTTCGAGGTATCGCCTTTCACCGCGACCACGGCGCTGTTGATCAGTTGGGCGGCGTCGTAGGATTGGGCGCCGTAGAAGCTCGGGCGTGTACCGGGATATTTCTTGCGATAGTCCTCGACGAATCGCTTGTTCTGCTCATTCGGCAGATCGTTGACCCATTCCTGGGCGCCGGGAACGCCGAGCGCATTGTCCTTTTGCAGCGGCAGCGTCGTCTCGTCGATGGTGAAGGCCGTATAGAGCGGCATCTGCCCCTTCAAACCGGACTGCACATATTGATTGAGGAATTGCACCCCGGCAGCTCCCGGATAGAACACGAAGATTGCGTCCGCTTTCGAGTTACGCGCCTTGGTGAGCTCGGCCGAGAAATCAAGCTGGCTCGGCCACACCGTATATTCTTCGCCAATCACCTGACCTTTGAACGTGCTCTTAACGCCGGCCAGCATGTCCTTGCCGGCGGCATAGTTCGGGCCGATCAGGAATGCGGATTTGACGCCCTTCTGGTTCATGTAAAGGCCCATCGCGGCCGGCGTCTGGTCGTTCTGCCAGGAGGTCGAGAACGCGTAAGGCGAGCACAATTCACCGGCGAACTGCGACGCCCCGGCGTTGGCGCTGATCAAGAACGTCTTGGAATCCACCGCGGTCTTCAGCGAAGCGAGCAGCACGTTCGACCAGATATAGCCGACGATGAAATCGACATGGTCGGACTGCACCAGCTTCTCCGTCTTCTGCTTGCCGATGTCAGGCTTTTGCCCGTCGTCCTCGTAAATCACCTCGACCGGCTTGCCGGCCATCTTGCGGCCGAGATGGTCGAGCGCGAGCTCGAACGAATTGCGCATGTCCTTGCCGATGACTGCCGTCGGCCCGCTGAAGGTGGAGACAAAACCGATCTTGATCGTGTCCCCCGCCGCCGCGGGCTGAGCCAGCGCCAAAGCCGTTGCGCCTGCGAGCCAAAATGCCGTTCTCATAGGTGTCCCTCCTCCGTCCTTATCGTTTCCCGCCGGGTAAGCCGACCGGCTGCCGCGGTTTTGAGCCAGGGCTTTCCGCGCCCTTTAATGCCTTGTTTTGTGCGCGAAATCGCAGGTCCCCAGCAAGTACGAACCGACGGCTCCCTCTTTGAACCTTCGGACCATGCCACCGCCGCATGCACCATAATTCGCGGGTAGCGGCGAAGGCAAGAATTATAGTGCCGGATCTTAGGGTGCGGATTTGACTGTTCAATAGGCGGACAATCCGCTTTCGCTATCGCTCCATCGGAAATGCGGCCTTGAGCGCGGCGCGCGAACGCTTACACAGACAAACAGAGCCATTCGAATGTGGGGGCGCCATGAATACTCCAGCGCTTGGTCCGGAAGATGCGCATCGCGTGGTGATCGTGGGCGCCGGCTTTGGCGGGCTCGAATGCGCGCTGGGGCTGAAAGGCGCGCCCGTCAAGATTACGCTGGTCGATCGCCGCAACCATCATCTGTTTCAGCCGCTGCTCTATCAGGTGGCGACCGCTTCCCTCGCAACGTCCGAGATCGCCTGGCCGATCCGCCATCTCATGAGTGACAGGCCGGAGGTCACGACGCTGTTTGCAACCGTCAGCGGCGTCGATGCGAACAACAAGCGCGTGCTGCTCGAAGATGGCGATACCCTTCCCTACGACACGCTCGTGCTTGCGACCGGCGTGCGTCACGCTTATTTCGGCCACGATGAATGGGAGCCATTCGCGCCGGGCCTCAAGACGCTGGAGGACGCCACCACGCTTCGCCGCCGCATCCTGGTCGCCTTCGAGCGCGCCGAGCGCGAAAGCGATCCGAAAAAGCGCGCCGCGATGCTGACCTTCGCGATCATCGGCGCTGGCCCGACCGGCGTGGAGCTTGCCGGCACCATCGCCGAACTGGCGCGCGATACCCTGCCGCCCGACTTCCGCAACATCGACACGCACAGAACACGGGTCGTTCTGATCGAGGCCGGCCCGCGCGTGCTGGCAGGTTTTCCCGACGACCTCTCGGCTTACGCGCAGCGTTCGCTCGAGGAGATCGGCGTCGAGGTCGTGCTGGGACAGGCTGTCACCGAATGTTCCGCCGACGGCGTCGTCTATGGCGGCAAGCCGCTGGCGGCGCGGACCTTGATCTGGGCCGCCGGCGTGCGCGCCTCGCCTGCCGCCGAATGGCTGCATGCGCCGGCCGACCGCGCCGGGCGGTTGCAGGTCATGCCGGATCTCACCGTGCCCGATCATCCCGACATCTTTGCCGTCGGCGACACGGTTACGATTGCCGACAGCAAAGGAAATCCGGTACCGGGCATCGCCCCCGCCGCCAAGCAGCAGGGACGTCATGTCGCGGCCTCGATCAAGGCGCGGCTGCGCGGGGAGACGCCCAGGCCATTTCGTTATAGCCACGCCGGCAGCCTCGCCCAGATCGGCAAGCGCAGGGCGGTGATCGACTTCGGCAAGGTCAAGCTGCGCGGCACGATTGCCTGGTGGATCTGGGGCATTGCCCACATCTACTTCCTGATCGGGCTGCGCAATCGCCTCAGCGTCGCCATCAGCTGGCTCTGGGCCCTCGCCCGCGATCAGCGCGCGGCGCGGCTGATCACCCAAGGCTCCAGCAAGGTAGGACGCTGAGAGGGCCGTTGCGGGACTGCCCGTAAAATGGGCAGAGTGTTCTGCGCGCGTGGCCTGGAGCCCGCGTCGCAACCTGTCAAACAGTTGATAGTACGAAGCCATCCGGGCAGTTGGGCGGCGCCCGGTGATTGTACACAATGGCACGTCAATTGCTTCACACGACACGCCATTTCGCGAATTCAGGGAGTACGGCCGACCATGGTCCCCTCGTCCATAGCCATCAGGATTGACGCGTGAGCGAAACCGTCGCCGCCCTCGTCGCCGCGCACCGCGCGGGGTCACAGTCGCCTGCACAAACCATCACGCGAAGTTTCCAGCGCATTCGCGAACACAACGATCCCGCAATCTTCATCTCCTTGCGCGAGGAAAAAGATGCGGTGGCGGAGGCCGAGGCGCTTTCGTCGAAGGACGCGAGCGCGTTGCCGCTGTTTGGCGTTCCGGTCGCGGTCAAAGACAATATCGATGTGGCGGGACTGCCGACCACGGCCGCCTGCCCGGCCTATTCCTACTTGCCGGCGCGCGACGCCACCGTGGTTACGCGGCTGCGCCAGGCCGGCGCTATCGTCATCGGCAAGACCAACCTCGATCAGTTCGCGACCGGCCTGGTCGGCGTGCGCTCGCCTTACGGCATTCCCGTCAATCCCATACGTGCCGACCTCATTCCGGGCGGATCAAGCTCGGGGTCCGCCGTCGCCGTTTCGGCGGGCCTCGTGCCGCTTTCGCTCGGCACCGACACCGCGGGGTCCGGCCGCGTGCCCGCCATGCTCAACAACATCGTCGGGCTGAAGCCGAGCGTCGGGCTGGTTTCGTCGGCCGGCGTCGTACCGGCTTGCCAGTCGCTTGATTGCGTGTCGATCTTTTCGCTCACGGTCGATGACGCCATCGCGGCGCTGTCGGCCATCGCGGGCCCCGACAGCGCAGATCCGTTCTCGCGCGACCGGACAGTTTCGAAACCAGGTCCCTTTCCCACCGGCTTGCGGCTCGGCGTGCCGCGCGAGGGCCAGCTCATCTTCTTCGGCGACAAGGCGCAAGAAGCGGTCTACGCAGCGGCGCTCGAACAATGGCGGTCGCTCGGCGCCAATTTGGTCAGCTTCGACCTCGAACCGTTCAATGAGACCGCGCGTCTGCTCTACGAAGGCCCTTGGCTGGCCGAACGCTATCTCGTCATCCGCAACCTGCTCGCTTCGCAGCCCGATGCTATCCATCCGGTGACGCGGGAGATCACCCTTGCAGGCAGCCGGATTTCCGCCGCCGATACCTTCGCCGCGCTCTATCGGCTGCAAGCGCTGCGGCGCATCGCCGAGCATGCCTTCGCCAATATCGATGCGCTGGTGCTGCCGACGGCGCCGACCGTCTATACGACCGCGCAGGTCCTGGCCAATCCGATCGAACTCAATTCAAGACTCGGCGCCTACACCAACTTCGTCAACCTGCTCGACCTCTGCGGCCTTGCACTGCCATCGGCGATCAGAGGGGACGGCATTCCGTCCGGCATCACCCTGCTCGCGCCGGCGGGCCATGACGCGCTGCTCGCCAGCATCGGCCGCGTCTTTCAGGCACAGACCAAGCTTCCGCTCGGCGCCAAAGGCGTGGCTATGCCCCAGCTTGCCGATCTCGACGCAAGCCTGACCGGTGACGAAATTCCGATCGCGGTGGTTGGCGCGCATCTTTCCGGAATGGCGCTCAATGGCGAATTGAAAGCGCTTGGCGGCAGGCTTCTGGAAGCCACCTCGACTGCGGCGGACTACCGGCTCTATGCGCTGCCGACCACCTCGCCCAAACCAGGCATGCTGCGCGTGGAAGAGGGAGGCGGTACCTCGATCGCGCTTGAGATATGGGCGCTGCCCGCGGCCGCGTTCGGCAAATTCGTCGCCGCGATCCCGCCGCCGCTCTCGATCGGAACGGTCCGCTTGAAGGACGGCCGCGGCGTGAAGGGCTTTATCGTCGAGGCTACTGACACAGGCCACGCGCAAGACATTTCGGCCTTCGGCGGGTGGCGCGCCTTCGTGGCGCGGTAACCGGGCCTCATGGTGAGGAGGCGCGCCAGCGCCGTCTCGAACCATCCCCTCATCCTTCGAGGCGCGCGCAATAGCCAATTGGGGTTGATGCCGCCCTGTCGTCGCGCGCTCCTCAGACCGTATGTCCCTCTTTCAGAGCGGAGGCGACTCACCCTCGATGCGAGTGCGAGGGTTACCCGGATAGGCCGGGCAGAGCCTCACGCAAGGAGGGCGAGTCATGGGCGATTATAGCGAAGCTTTCGTGGGTC
>NZ_DAHUXJ010000097.1 GCF_027307225.1 Bradyrhizobium sp.
AATGGACCAACGCCATGGGGCAATTTGCCATCCAGTTCGGTGACCGATTTCCTCGGTCAGCGAACTGACTATCGAGGGTCAGTTCGCTGACCGCAACCACCATCACGGGGGCCTCTTACACAAAACTTCTGACATTCCCCGAAGAGAAAGGCGTGCCCTACACGCTCAACGCCCTGGAATTCGGCGCCGGGACCCACAAGCAGCCGCAATATCTGAAGGCCCTGCACCCGTTCGGCCGCATCCCGGCGATGGAGCACGGCGACTTCCGCCTCTACGAGGCTGCGGCGATTATGCGCTACATCGACCGCGCGTTCCCCGGCCCGGCGCTGACGCCCGCCGACCCGAAGGCCGCGGCCCGCATGGACCAGGTGATGAACATCGTCGACTGGTACGTGATGCCCTCGATCAGCTCCAAGATCGGCTTCAACCGCGTCGTGAAACCCATCTTCGGTCTGCCGGTGGACGAGGCCGCGGTGGCCGAGGCCGTACCAGCGGCGAGGACCTGCGTCGCTGCGCTGGAGGACATCCTGGCCGACAAGCCCTACTTCGCCGGCGAGGCAGTAAGCCTCGCCGACCTGATGGCGGTGGCTCACCTCGACCTCCTGCCGATGTCGCCGGAGGGCGCCGACATCCTGGCCGGCTCGCCGCTGCTGGGCTGGCTGGCGCGGATGGCGGAGCGCCCCGGCGTCCAGAAGACCACCATGCAGAAGATGATGAACCGCCGCTGACGTTGGCTCGATGATCAGGCCATAGTCCTGATGATCGACCCGATTGGCCGCCAGTAACGCTGCGCACGACCCCTCACGCACCCTGCTCCAGATGGGCCGGCGAAGCCTCCGCTGCTCCCTCCAGCACCGACCGGTTCGGGTCGAGCCAGAACGCCCAGACGCCTGCCCCAATGACGAGCAGCACGGCAGCAACGATGAAAGGCGCCTGCCAGTTGCCGTATTGAACAAGGAAACCGAACACCAGCGGCGACAGTGCGCCGCCGAAATTGCCGGCCATGTTCATCATGCCCGAGACCGTGCCCGAGTATTTGCCGCCGGCATCCATCGGTACCGCCCAGGACGGACCGATCGTGCATTCCAGGAAGAACATCGAAGCGGTCAGGCAATAGATCGCGGTGGTGGCGTTCGCGGTCAGCGCGGCGGGCACGATGAAGCTGCAGCATCCGAGCAGGCCCACGATCGCGACCGAGCGGCGCGCCAATTTCGTGTTGCCCGTCTTCTTCAACAGCCAGTCCGTCGCCAGGCCACCGACGGTGTCGCCGATCACGCCGGCAAACAGCGGCATCGATGCGAACAGGCCGACCTTGACCAGCGTGAAGTGCCGAAATTCGAACAGATAAGACGGCAGCCAGCTCAGGAATATCCACAAGCAATACACGTAGGTGAAATAGGCGCACATGATCGCCCACATGTTCGGCGAGCGCAGCAGCGTGCTCCAGGGAACGGACGCGGCCTTGCGCTCGATGAAGGCCGGCTTGATCGCGCCGGTACCGTCGACGCCGCGAATGTGCTTCAGCTCCTCCTGGTTCACGAGCGGATGCTCTTCCGGCAGATTGCGGTAGGAAAGATACCACCAGATCGACCAGACGAACCCGAAGACGCCGCAGACATAGAAAACCGATCGCCACCCCCAGATGCTCATGATGAAGACCACCAGCGGCGGGGCGATCGCGGCGCCAAGACGGCTCGCGCTATGCGTCAATCCCTGCACAAAGCCACGCTCTTCGCGGGGGTACCAAAGCTGCATGGAGCGCGTAGCCCCTGGAAAAGCGCCGGCCTCTCCGATTCCGAACAGGAAACGCAACACGATGAACGACATTGCACCGGTTGCCGCCGCGGTTGCGGCCGTCATCACCGACCAGTACGCAACGATGGTTCCGATCACAGGCCTTGCGCCGAAGCGATCGCTGAGCCAACCGCCGGGCACCTGGAACAGCGCATAGGCCCAGACGAAGGCGCTGAAGATCGCACCCATGGTGATCTTGTCGAAACCATACTCCTTGCTGATGATCGGAGCCGCCGCCGAGATATTGACCCGATCCAGATAGGTGATGAGGTACATCAGGCAGATCAGGGCAAGGATGTACCATCGTCCCTTGCTGCGGCGCGGCTGCTGGCCTTCCATCTCAAAACTCTCCCTGTGTTCTTCTCTTCGTGTTCTTAGATCGGCAGCGGCAGGACATGCAATTTGCGCCTGACGATACGGGGACGGTCATCGGACCCGCATTCGCGCGGCCCGACGCCAACCTTCGCAAGACTGGCCACTGGAAAGGCGCGCGAACGTTAGAATCGGACCACGAGCTCCGACCATCCGACTTAAGGCTTGACCATCTTCAGGTGCGTGGGCGCATTCGACTTGTCGGCATCTTCCAGCGACTTCATCGCGGCATCGACGCCGCCCGAGCGGTGCGGCACGCCAGCCGCCGACAAACCCATCTCCACGCCCGACAGCGCGCCAAGAAGCGTCAGTTCGTTGCATTCGCCGAGATGGCCGATGCGGAACACCTTGCCGGCGACCTTCGAAAGTCCGGAGCCGAGCGAGATGTTGTACTTCTCCAGCGCGATCTTGCGGAACTCGTCGGCGTTGTGACCCGGCGGCATCAGCACGGCGGTCAGGACCGGCGAATATTCGGCGGGTTCCTGACACAGCACTTCAAGACCCCAATGCGTCACGGCTGCGCGCGTGGCCGCCGCCAGGCGCTTGTGACGCGCGAACACGTTGTCGAGGCCTTCTTCAAGCATCATCGTAATGGCTTCGCGCAAGCCGTAAAGCAGGTTGGTCGCCGGTGTATAGGGGAAGAAGCCGTTGGCGTTGGGCTTGAGCATCTCCTCCCAATCCCAATAGGAGCGCGGCATCCTGTTGGTTTTCGAGGCGGCGCGCGCCTTCTGCGAGACCGCGTTGAAGCCGAGCCCCGGCGGCAGCATGAAGCCTTTCTGCGAGCAGGCGACGGTGACGTCGACCTTCCACTCGTCATGCTTGAAATCGGCTGAGCCGAGCGAGGAAATCGTATCGACCAGAAGCAGCGCCGGATGCTTGGCGCGGTCCATGCTGCTGCGGATCTCGCCGACCCGGCTGGTCACGCCCGTTGACGTCTCGTTATGGACGACCATCACCGCCTTGATGGCGTGCGACGTGTCGGCTTTCAGCTTCTCCTCGATCTCGGACGGGCTCGCGCCATGACGCCAGTCGCCCGGCATGAAGTCGACGTCGATGCCCCAGCGCGCCGCCATCTGCCGCCACAGCGTGGCGAAATGGCCGGTCTCGACCATCAGCACCTTGTCGCCGGGTGACAGCGTGTTGACGATCGCCGCTTCCCAGGCGCCGGTGCCGGACGACGGGAACACGATCACCGGGCCCTTGGTCTGGAAAATCTTCTGGCAGCCCTCAAAGACGGCCTTTCCAAGCTCGGCGAACTCGGCGCTGCGGTGGTCGATCACCGGCATGTCCATGGCGCGAAGCACGCGATCCGGAACGGGACTCGGGCCCGGAATGTTCAGGAAATGGCGTCCCTGGTGCTTGGTCATGGCATTCTCCAGCGTGAGTCCCTCCATATTGCATTCAATTTCTCTCCCCGCAACCAATAAATTGTGTGCGATTTTTGTCGACGGGAGGCCCTTCTGTCCCGTATGTTCCGCGCATGAAACCCATGATCCCAGATGAAACGTCCTCGCTTCCCCTCGAGAAGGACCGCGTGCGCGAAGAAACGTCCCTGCACGACGAGATCCTCAGCAAGCTGCGCGACCACATCGTCGAGGGCAACATCCCCGACGGCGGCCGCATCCCCGAGCGGCAACTCTGTGCAATGCTCGGCATCTCGCGCACGCCGCTCCGCGAAGCTCTCAAGGTGCTCGCGGCCGAAGGCCTGGTCGAACTCTTGCCCAACCGCGGCGCGCGGGTACGCGCCTTGAGCGAGCAGGATCTCGGCGAATTGTTCGACGTCATGGGCGGGCTCGAAGGCCTTGCCGGAAGGCTGGCCTGCGAGAACATTACGGACGAGGAGATCGCTGAAATCGAGCGGCTGCACTATGAAATGTACGGCTTCTACCTGCACCGCGACATGCACGGCTATTTCCGCGTCAATCAGTTGATCCATCAGAAGATCGTCGAGGCTTCGCGCAACGACACGCTGAAGGCGGCCTACGCCAATTTCGCCGGGCGCATCCGCCGCGTCCGCTATTCCGCCAACTTCGCCCGCAAGCGCGAGCGCTGGGGCGAAGCGATGCGCGAGCACGAAACCATCCTGGAGGCGCTGCGCCGCCGCGCCGGCAACGAACTCTCCGATATCCTGTTCAAGCACCTGCGCAACAAGCGCACCGCGGCGGTCGAGCACCTCAAGACGGGCGGCATGGTAGCCTCTGAGACAGCCTGATACCGTCAAGCGCGGGCCGGAGAGCAATATTTTGCATTCAAACCAAAGAAGCAGATTCCTTGAATCGTATCCCGCCGTCTCGACCCTTGCCTCTTCTTATCCCTCCCCCTTGCGGGGAGGGTCGACGCGAGTGAAACGAGCGTCGGGGTGGGGTCCGAGGAAATGCCCCCACCCGGCTCATCGTTCGCTTGCGCTCACGATGATCCACCCTCCCCACTGCGGGGGAGGGATCAAGAGCCGACTTGATTGGGTAGCGAGCGTAGAATGACCGACAGGGACGGAAGGCTTCGGGACCAACTGTCGCGCGAGATCACGGGCGACGTTCTCTTCGATTCCTTCAGCCGCGGCCGTTACGCGACCGACGCCTCGTTCTACCAGATCATTCCGGCCGGCGTGGTCGTCCCCCGCACCATCGACGAGGCGCTGCGGGCGCTCGCCATCGCCCGCGATGCCGGGCGGAAAGTCACCCCGCGCGGCGGCGGCACCTCGCAATGCGGCCAGACCATCAATGACGGCATCGTCATCGATCTCTCCAAACATCTCAACCGCATCATCTCGCTCGATGTCGAGAACAAGACCTGCGTGGTGCAGCCCGGCATCGTGCTTGATGACCTCAACCGGCAACTGAAAAAACACGGGCTTTGGTTTCCGGTCGACGTCTCGACCGCCTCGCGCGCCACCATCGGCGGCATGGCCGGCAACAATTCCTGCGGCGGCCGAAGCCTGCGCTACGGCACCATGCGCGACAATACGCTGTCACTCGATGCAGCCTTGGCCAACGGCACGCTGATGCATTTCGGCGAGGTCTCGCGCGATCTTGGCCAGCTGAACTCGAACGACAAGGCGTCCGCGCTGTTTCGCGACATGCTCGCACTCGGCGAACGCGAGGCTGCGGAAGTCGCCGACAAGTTTCCGAAAGTGCAGCGCCGCGTCGGCGGCTACAATCTCGATGCGCTCGTGCCGCGCAACGCCGCCAATAACATGGCGCATCTTCTGGTCGGCTCGGAGGGCACGCTTGCTTTCACCACGCAGGTCGAACTGAAGCTGTGGCCGGTCATCAAGAACAAGGTGCTCGGGGTCTGCCATTTCGGCAGCTTCTATGAGGCGATGGACGCAGCCCAACATCTGGTGAAGCTCAGGCCGATCGCGGTCGAACTCGTCGACCGCACCATGATCGCGCTCGGCCGCGACATCGCCATGTTCCGGCCCGTGATCGAAGCCACCGTGAAGGGCGATCCAGATGCACTGCTGATCGTCGAATTCGCCGAAGAGGACCAGGCCGACAATCTGCAAAAGCTGAGACAGCTTTCACAGCTGATCGGCGATCTCGGATTCAATTGGAGCAACCCGCAGCGCAAATGGGGCGGCGTGGTCGATGTCGTCGAGCCGGCGGTGCAGACCGCGATTGCGGATTTCCGCACCTCCGGCCTCAACGTCATGATGTCGATGAAGCAGGAGGGCAAGCCGGTCTCGTTCGTCGAGGACTGCGCGGTGCCGCTGCCGCATCTTGCCGACTACACCGACCGGCTCAATAAAGTGTTCGCCAGGCACGGCACCCGCGGCACCATGTATGCGCATGCCAGCGAAGGCTGCCTGCATGTGCGCCCTGTGCTGAACCTCAAGCTCGAGAAAGACGTCAAGGCGATGCGCGCCATCGCCGAGGAGACCTTCGCGATGGTCCGCGAATACAAGGGCTCGCATTCCGGCGAACATGGCGACGGCCTGGTGCGCTCCGAATTCCACGAGACCATGTTCGGGCCGCGCATCATCGCCGACTTCCGCGAGGTGAAGGAGCGCTTCGACCCCGGCCATGTGCTCAATCCCGGCAAGATCGTCGATCCGTCCAAAATGGACGACCGCTCGCTGTTTCGCTACACGCCGAGCTACCGCGTCCATGAATTCAGGACCGCGCTCGATTGGTCTGCTTATCCCGGCGCGGGCGGCGGCTTCCAGGGCGCGGTCGAGATGTGCAACAGCAACGGTGCCTGCCGCAAGCTCGAAGGCGGTGTGATGTGCCCGTCCTATCGCGCCACGCGCAACGAGAACGACGTCACGCGCGGCCGCGCCAACACGCTGCGGCTCGCCATCTCCGGCCAGCTCGGGCCCGATGCGCTCTCGTCCGATGCGATGATGGACACGATGAAACTTTGCGTGTCCTGCAAGGCCTGCCGCCACGAATGCCCGACCGGCGTCGACATGGCGAAGATGAAGATCGAAGTGCTGGCGGCGCGGCGCGAAAAGCGTGGCCTCTCCTTGCGCGATCGCCTTGTCGGCTTTCTCCCGCACTACGCTCTGCTGTTTTCGCGTTTTGCTCCGCTCGCCAACCTGCGCAACCACAGCAAGATCCTGCGTACGCTGCTCGAGCGCGTCGCGGGCATCAGCGCCAAACGGTCACTACCTTCCTTCAGGCGCGATGTGTTCGATCCGGAAAGCGCGGTATTCGGTCCGGTGGACGGGCGCGAGGTCGTGTTGTTCGCCGACACCTTCAACCGCATTTATGAGCGCGAAAATCTCGATGCCGCGTTGAAGGTGCTGGTCGCCGGCGGCTACCGCGTGTATGTTCCGAAACCCGCCGATGGTGCGCGCCCGCTCTGTTGCGGCCGCACGTTCCTCTCGGCCGGCCTCGTCGATCACGCCCGCGCCGAGCTCGACCGCCTGGTTGCGACCTATTCACCGTTTGCCGCGCGCGGCGTGCCGATCGTGGGCCTCGAACCGAGTTGTCTTCTCACGTTGCGCGACGAACTGCTGTCGCTGCGCTCGGACGAGGCCGCAAAGACCGTCAGCTCGCACGCTTTGATGTTCGAGGAGTTTCTGGTGCGCGAGGCCGCCGCCGGGCGGCTGTCCCTGCCGCTGAAGCCGATCGCGGAAAAGGCCATCGTCCACGGGCACTGTCACCAGAAATCCTTCGGCGCATTCAAGCCGGTCGAACGGGCGCTGCGGCTGATCCCGGACCTGAAGGTCGAAACCATCGAGTCAAGTTGTTGCGGCATGGCCGGCGCGTTCGGCTATGGCACTGAAACCTATGACACCTCGATCGAGATGGCGGAACTCTCGCTATTGCCTGCGGTGCGCCGCGCCGAGGCCGATACGCTGGTGATCGCCGATGGAACCTCGTGCCGGCACCAGATCAAGGACGGCACAGAACGGTCAGCGCTTCACGTCGCGCGTGCGCTCGCGATGAGCCTTGATGAGGCGCTGCTAGCTCCAAACCCTCATGGTGAGGAGCGCGTCGTCGCCCGAGCAGGCCAAGCGATAGCGAGGCCGTTAGCGAACGGCGGCATAAAATGATGCGCGTCGCCGGACGATACTTCGTATCGCCGGGAGAACCATGAGGCCCCGATATCGGTCTCATCCTTCGAGACGCCGCTCTCGCGGCTCCTCAGGATGAGGAGGAAAACTTCGGCTGTAGAAAATCTGATCTGACCATCCAACCCGCAAGGAAATGTCTCAATGTCCGAACTCACGCTCGATGTTGCCCGCAAGATCCTCGATGCCGCGCTCGCCAAGGCAGTCGAAAAAAAGCTGAAGCCGCTCGTCATCACCATTCTCGATGCACGCGGCGCGGTGAAGGTCACCGCGGCACAGGATGGCACCAGCCTGCTGCGGGCCGAGATCGCCCACGGCAAGGCCTACGGCGCACTCGCGATGGGCATGGGTTCGCGGGCGCTATTTCAGCGCGCACAGGAGCAGGCCTATTTCGTCAGCTCCGTGAACGTGCTTGCACAAGGACATTTGGTCCCGGTGCCCGGCGGCGTTCTCATTCAGAACGGCGCGACGCTGCTAGGTGCGGTCGGCGTCTCCGGCGACACGTCAGACAATGACGAGATCTGCGCCATCGCCGGCATCGAGGCGGCGGGATTGAAGGCCAATCCGGGGTAGCATTTGGGCCACGATACCTCGACAAGGCGAGTGCGAAGTCTTACCCTTCCGGCTCTCGAAAGTGGGCAGGCTTGTTGATTCATGAGATCGCGATGGCTCCGATGGATGATCTGGATCATGCTCGGAAGCGCAACCACCACCCCGGTGAACGGCGGCGGCTACTATGGCGCGTGTCTGTAACGCGGAGCCGAGTTCCACGTTCGCCTCCCCCGCCCCTTCCATCGCTGCAGCACAAAGCGTATCCTCACGCCATGACCAAGCTTCTCGATCAAGCCCTTGAAGTTGCGCGCGGCCTCCCATCGGAGGCCCAAGACGACATCGCTCGTATCGTGCTGCAACTTGCGGGCAGCGACGAAGCGCCCGTTGCACTCTCGACTGATGAACGCAATTCGATCGCAGTGTCAAAGGCAGCGGCCGAACGC
Source organism: Bradyrhizobium sp. (assembly GCF_027307225.1). Lineage (GTDB taxonomy): Bacteria > Pseudomonadota > Alphaproteobacteria > Rhizobiales > Xanthobacteraceae > Bradyrhizobium. The sequence goes on from NZ_DAHUXJ010000097.1 coordinate 8,680, forward strand.
GGGGAGTTCGCGACGGACGAACAGGTTCGGGCGACCTGGGCTAAACACGGACTGTGAAACTCCGTTACACCCTTCCGGCGCTCGCCGAGCTCAATTCGATCCTTGACTACATCGCTGCGCGTTCGCCGCAAGGAGCGAGACGTATTCAGGGACGCATACAGAGAATAGCCGACCTTCTATTGGTACACCCGGAGATCGGCATCCGGACGGATGATCCAGTTATCCGCCGTTTAAGCACACCACCCTACCCTTATCTGATCTTCTACGAAATCACTTCTTCCGAGATCATCATACACTCAGTCCGCCATGCCGCACGCGATCCGTCCGAGCGGCCAGGACCTGCTTAAGCTCGGGATAGGTGAAAGCGAGACGATACCCGTCTGGCGAAACTTCGGTTCCGGTCGATAGGTCATTGGTTGGGACGAAGCTCTGCCTTTTCCGCTTCAAGGTGGGCGATCAAGGCCTTGATACCGTCGCGGGTCTTCTGGTCGGTCAACCGACTTGCCAGCCAACGAAGATGCCGGATTTCCTCATCGATTTCATCGCACCGTTTGTCCATGAAATGCAATCCGCGCAAATCAGCGGAGTTCCGTGGGCGATGGGTCGGCCTGAAATCTATTCGTCCCAGACGCGTTCGCCGCATCTGTCGCATTTGAAAAGGCGGATCGTCCTTCCCAGCTTGGGATCGAGAAATTGGTGGGCAAGTTGCAGGGCGGCGGCGCACGCTGGACAGTTAAGAAACCGGTTCCGCGTCTGTGTCTCGTGATCCTCGGTCATCCCCGACACTACTGCCCCGGCGCCAGGTTACAAAGTGAACATTAGTCTCCGCAGATTGCAATTACGCCACTGCAAGGCAAAAAGGGCCGCCCGGAAGGGCGGCCCAGTCAAAGATCGTGACGTCATTTTTTCAGCGCGTCAGCCGCGTCACGGGCGGCATCCTTGACGTCACCGGCAGCTTTGTGGGCGGCGCCCTTGGCCTTGTCCACCTTGCCTTCGTTTTGGAGTTCCTTGTCACCGCTGACTTTACCCGCGCCTTCCTTGATGGCGCCCTTGGCGTGGTCGGCAATTCCCTTCACATGCTCGCGATCCATTCGTTCTCTCCTTTATGTCTCACGCTAGTGGAGTGGATTTGACATTCGCTACCCACCTAGCCGCAAAATCGGAAAGCGAATGTCAAATCCTAAACTCCACTAGAGACTTATATTTGCTAGTGGTCCTTTGATTCTAACATTCGCAAAAGTGCCCGCCGAGAAGGGATGCGAATGTTAGAATCGGACCACTAGGAGAACATGCGAAGCCCGTGATCGTTTCGAAAGAACACGAGTTTGATACGGAACCACCCGGTTCCCGTGTGGTGCCACACTTCGGCCAGGGACCGACTGTCCGTTATGGCCAGCACCGGAAGCAGCCGAACTCTCATTCGATCACTTCGTCGAGACGGGGTAGGATCTGTGGCGGCACTGCTAGCAGCAGCTTGTCTTTCCTTTTGCATCTTCACGGGGTCAACCATCGCACCCTCGCAGATCAGCAGCATGGTGACGAAGATTTGCCACCACGCTGCTGTTGTCTGCATCAGGGCAGCACGTTGGTGAAGCCTCCGCCGACGCCGACACCGCCGTTGTTGGAGAAGGCGCCGCTCAAGGCCGCGCCCCCACCCGGACCAGCCACTGCACCGGACTGACCGACCGACTGGCCGATGGAAGTGCCGATGCCCGCACTGAGGCTTCCCACAGGCGTCGCAACGGCAACACCGCTCCCCACCGAGGTATTGATGCCATTGGCCGCCGAGGCCGCGGCTGCGTTGCCCAACGTTCCAGCGCCGGTGATCGTGGTCACATTACCAAGATTGAAACCACCACCAATGGCGAGCGTCGAGCCGGCATCAGCCGGCACAATGCTTCCCACCAGGGCGATAAACCCAACACTCATCATTAGCTTCTTCATTGCGACTCCTCCTATTCGGTTTCCGCCACGGCGTGCGCCGGGGCGGGTGGTGCTGCCGCGTGAATGACTTCACCCTTCGCCACCGATTTCTTCTTCGGTGCCGAGTGGTGAACGGTGTGAGCCCAGACGCGGCAGCGTTGCCGGGTCACATCGTAGTCGTTGCAAAGACGGGTCTTGCCTGCCGGCCCTTCCACCAGCCAGATGTCGCTGACCGTGTGGGGCTGCTCTCCGGTGGCCTGGTCGTAGCCGCTCAACACCGGCGCGGACTGCGGCAGGTATATCCGGCATACCTCCGGCATCGATCGGTAGATCTCGCCGTTGAGACAAAGCCGCGCCACCGCGGCCTTCTTCAGGCCCATGCTCCACAGCGACCGCGCATCGAGCCGCGCCGCACAGCCGGGATCAGGGATCGTGGTGCCGAAGGTTAATCCGGTCCCGAGGAACGCGCCGCCGCCGGAAACCGACCCGAGGCACGTTTCGAGCCCGGCCGCGGCCAGGCCCGGTGCAAAAACGCTCGGCACGTTCTTGACCGTCTGATTGGCCGGCACGTTGCTGTTGCTGGTGATCGTCGCCGAAGGATTGCCACCGACGCCGACCCCGACCCCGCCTTGCCCGGAGATCGCCTGCGACGTCGATGTTGATGTGCCAACGCCGACGCCCGTCCCTGCCGCCGTCGATGATTGAGCCCATGCAGGACCGCTCGCCGCCATCGCAACGATGGCAGCCGACAAAAGCCGCTTCATGATGAATCTCCGCCGCGCTGGGATGAACTTCCAACCGTCCGCCGACGGAAACGCGAGGAGAAAAAGCCGGTTCTGCTTGCTCAGGCGACGCTAGCCGCGTCGGTGGGCTCTCCGATTGATTTCAATTTATCTTAAATTTTTGCTATTTTCATCCGCAGCCTTGTTTCGTGGTTAACAGGCGCGACGCCATCTTCGAGCTCGCCGTCAGCTTCGAATGCAAGATCATCCAGCTCTTCGTGCGTGAACTTCTTCCCCCGAAGCGCAACTGAAACGCGTGCGCGCCTTTGCCCATCCTGCACAACGATCATAAAATCAACCCGCCATCGACGACGATGGTCTGGCCGATGATGTAGGACGACAACGGCGAAGCGAGGAACAGTGCCGCGCCCGCCATGTCCTGCGGCGTGCCGAGCCGCCGCAGCGGAATCTGCGACAGCGCACCCTCGAGCCGCTTCGGATTGTCCGTCGTGACTTTGGTCATCTTGGTATCGACCAGCCCCGGCGCGATGCCGTTGACGCGGATGCCGTCCTCGGCCCAGGCCTCGCCGAGCGTCCGCGTCAGCCCGACGGCGCCGGTCTTCGAGGCGTTGTAGGCGGGATTGCCCATCGTGGAATGATAGGCCGCGGTCGAACTGACGATGATCAGCGCACCCTTGGCGGCGCGCAGCTGCGGATGGAATTTGGTGGCGCACGCCATCAGGCTCATCAGGTTGACCTCGAGCACGGCGCGAAAGCCGTCCATCGCGAATTCACCGCGGCGGTAGATCACCGCACCCTGCGCCAGCACCAGTACGTCGAGCTTCGCGAGCGGTGGATTGAATTTCTCGATGGCGCCTGCGTCGCTGACATTGAGCTGGAAATAATCGAGGCCATCGAGGCGCGAGCCTTCGTCCGCCGAATACTCGGAAGCCTTGGCCCGCGTGCCGCAGACGGCAACGCGTGCGCCCTTGGCGCGAAACGCCTGCGCGATGCCGTTACCGATGCCGGAGGAGCCGCCGACCACCAGCACTTGCCTGCCTGAAAAATCGAGCTCGTTCATTTCCATCCCTTTCCCACTTCGTTTGACCCGTCCTGGAGCATGATCCGGAAAGGCGGATGCCCATTTTCCGGAAACCTCATGCTCGAATCCAGATCGGGACGGGATTTAACCCGATCGCCGCGAAATGCTACGAACTTCGGAACCGAGACGCTAGAATGGGCGCAGGCCATGTCAATTGGCGACATCATCAGGGAAACGTCCATGCCGGAATTCAGGGAGCTCAGCCGTTCGGTGAAGGGATTGACCGTGCTCGTCACGGGCGCGGCAAGCGGCATGGGCCGCGCCACCGCGCGTGTGTTCGCTGCCGAAGGCGCCAATGTCGCGGTAACGGATGTCAGCACCGACGGCGTCACATCCGTCGCCGGCGAGATCACGATGAGCGGCGGAACGGCAAAGGCCTGGATGCTCGACGTCAGCGATCCCAGGGCGATCGAGCGCGCGATCCCGCAAGTGGCCACGCATTTCGGCGGCCTCGACATCATCGTCAACAATGCCGGCATCTCCGTGCGCGTTGCGATCGACGATCCCACCTATGATGAAGCGTGGGCGAAGGCGATTGCGGTGATGCTAACGGCGCATCCGCGCATCATCCGCGCGGCGCTGCCTTACCTGCGGAAATCCAGATGCCCGCGCATCGTCAACATCGCTTCCACCGAGGCGCTGGGCGCCACTGCGCTGCATAGCCCCTACGCCGCGGCCAAGGGCGGCGTGGCGAGCCTGACGCGCTCGCTCGCCGTCGAACTCGGCCGCGAGGGCATCACGGTGAACTGCATCTGCCCGGGGCCAATTCGCACCGCCATCACCGAGCGGATTCCAGAGGAGCACAAGACCCTCTACGCCAAACGCCGCACCGCACTCGGCCGCTACGGCGATCCCGAGGAAGTCGCGCACATGACCTTGAGCCTGTGCCTGCCCGCCGCCTCGTTCCTGACCGGCGCGGTCATCCCGGTCGACGGCGGGCTGATGGCGCGCAACGCGTGATTGCAGGCTCCATTCGCGGGTAGGCAAGCAGCATTGCACGCGGCGAGACCGATCGAGAGCAGTCAGGTCACCCACTCAAGGTCGGCCCGCCTACCCTCAATCGAAGCTGACGATCTCGACCCAGTTGGCATCCTTCCCCGCCGGGTACTTTCCGATCAATGTGAGACCGCCATTCGCTTCGTCGATCCTGTAAGCGGAAATCGTATCTGACTTTTCTCCGGAAACGACGAGAAATTTTCCTTTCGGGTCGATCGCAAAGCCGCGCGGCTGTTTCTCGGTGACCGTACTGCCAAGATAGGCGAGCTTGCCGGTCGCGCTGTCGACGCTGAAGGTCGCAAGCGTACTGCCGGTGCGTTCCGCCACGTAGAGAAATTTGCCGTTCGGTGCCAGATGCAGGTCCGACGCCCAAATGTCGTTGTCGGTGTTGCGCGGCGGTGGGCCGCCGGGTACGGCTGGGCCGCGCGGCGCGCCGGGAACGAGCTTTGTGTCAGGCGGCAGGCCGGATATCGAACTCACTTCCGTCAATAGACCCGTCTTGCTGTCGAGCGCGAACGTCGCAACCGTGCCGGTGAGCTCGGCAAGCAGGTAGACAAACCTGTTGTCGTTCGACGTCACGAAGTGACGCGGGCCTTGTCCCGGCTTCATCAGGACGACCGCCGGCGTGTTCGAAGCAAGTCGTCCCTTCTCTGCGTCGAATGTGAACTGGAATACCTCATCGCTGCCGAGCGTCGGCACGAAGACAAATTTGTTGCTGCCGTCGATGCGGATCGAGTGGGCGTTACGGCCAACCGGTATCACCTGGAGCGGCTTGGGCGAGACGCTGCCGTCCGGCTTCACGGCATTGAGGCTGATCAGGTTCGCGCTGTACGACGCGCCGAACAAATAACGCCCCGTCCTGTCGAGCGAAATGTATGGAAAGCTTTCGGCCAGCGGCGACGTCGAGAGCGGCTTCAGCGAACCCGTGTTGCGGTCAATCGAATAGACGTACACCGTATATGGCTTCGAACGCGCCGCCGCGTAGAGAAAGCGCTTGTCCGGGCTCACCGCCATCGGCATGACGACCTTCGCTGCCTTGGCGTGCTCTCCCACCTTCAAGGAGCCATCCGCCTGTACGCTATAGACCCCGATGTCGCCATCCTCGGCATTCGATACGTAGACGAATGTTCCCGCCTGTGCCGGCACGTGGCCGATCAGTGCCGCCAATCCGGCAATTGCGATCCCACTGGTCAGTTTCGCGATCGTTTTCAACGTCAACCTCCCTTTATGTCCCCTGGCGATACGCTCTGAGCGGCATTGATTGCCGTGCATGCGCTAGAAGCAACGGGATGACACGCGTTGCTTCATATTCCCGTCAAGCCTTGCAATCGTATCGTAGCGGTTCGGATCAGGGAAGGTCTCGCCGTTGTCGGTCTTGGGTCAAAACAGCAAGAGCGTAGGATGGGTGGAGCGAAGCGATACCCATCGGTTATTGTTCGGATGCGATGGGTTTCGCAAACTGCTCAACCCATCCTACGAACTGCAACAATCGACCTGACAATCCGTTGTAGGAAACGTTCCTCGCATTCTCGGAGGTCGCCGTGATCGAAGTGATCAGTGCCATTACGCTTGCCACGCACGATATGCCGCGCGCCGTGCGATTCTACGTTTCCCTCGGATTCGAAATCGCGTATGGCGGCGAAACCGCCTCCTTCACCAGCTTTCGCGCCGGAGCGGGTTATCTCAATCTGATCGCCCAGCCCGCGGAGAAGCAATGGTCATGGTGGGGCCGCACCATTTTCCATGTCAGCGATGTCGATGCGCTTTATGAAGCCGCTCTCGCCGCCGGGCACCGGCCATCGACGCAGCCTCGCGATGCCGAATGGGGCGAGCGCTATTTTCATTTGACCGATCCGGACGGCCACGAACTCAGCTTTGCAAAGCTGCTGGCCGAACGATGATTTTCCCTTGACACCTTTTTCAGCACGCCAAGTGATTTGCCCGTCGTGCCAAAGTGCCGCAGGCATCTTCGCTTGCGACGACGGGCAAATCAGTGGTTCCTCTTCGCGCGTCCCGCACCCGATCAGAGGGGCGCTTCGCGATCGTCACGAACGTGGGGTGCGGGATGCGATGGACGCGGACTGGAGCAACCGACGAATGCGCCAGAGCGCGGACGGAGAAGTTGTGGCGTCCTGATGCCTCGACGCTGGCATCAACTCGTGACAATGCTTCGCATTGCATGGGGATGGTGGCAAGAAGGCCCGATCACCAGGGAGACCACAAAGGAAACCGTTAAAACCGTCGCGCAGGGAATGCCGGATTGTTCGGCCAACCTGTGGTGACTAACTCGTGTGCATTTTACTTTTGCGCACGAGGCCGCGGGTGCGTCGCGCGCCCGGCATTCCCTGCGCCCTCCTGTCGAGGGCATCTGGCAAGACTCGGACGCGGTTTGCGTGGCGGGAACGCCCCATTGCGTCTTCATGACGGCGGCATGTCGGCCATGATAGGACAAGGCAAGGTGAAGGGTGAAGCGATCCCCGACATGAAGGCGCTCTCGACCTGGGTCGGCGGCCGTGAAGTTTTTCACGCGCCGGGATATGAGTAGAAATGCCCGTCACCGCTGTCATTGCGAGCAACAGCCAACGGGTCGCGCGAATGCGCGCCCGATGACAGGCTCCGCAATCCAGTGTCACAAAAGACGAGGTGCTATGGGATCACTTCCCCGGCCACACCGGCTTGCGCTTCTCGGCAAACGCCTTCAGGCCTTCCTTGGCGTCCTCGGTCATCGCGGTGATCGCGATCTGGCCTTCGGTGTAGGCGATCGCCTCGTCGAACGACATCGAGGCGATGGCGCGCATGGCGTATTTGCCGCGCCGGATCGCGGTCGGCGACTTGTCGGTGATGCGGCCGATCAGCCATTCGACCTTGGCGTCGAGTTCGCCCTGCGGCACGACGTGATTCAACAATCCCGCAGCCTGTGCGGCCCTGGCGTCGAACGGCTCGCCGGTGATCGCCCATTCGTTGATCACCCGCCGCGGCGCGATCGACTGCAACAGGCTCAAAACCTGCATCGGGAATACTCCGACCTTCACCTCCGGCAGGCCGAAGATCGCGTGGTCGGACGCGATCGCCATGTCGGTCATGCACAACAGCCCCATGCCGCCGGCCATGCAGACGCCGTTGACCCGCGCGATCGCAGGTTTGGTCGCGCCCTGCGACAGCCGCAAGAGATCGGCGAAGTCGACATTGGGCTTGGAAAAATCCTGCGAAAAGGCACCGCCGGTATTCTGCAAGTCCGCGCCCGCGCAGAACGCTTTCTCGCCTGCTCCCGTCAGCACGATCACGCGCACGTCGGCGTCGTCATGCGCCATGCGATAGCCGCGCGAGATGCCGGCGATGACGTCGGCATTGACGGCGTTGCGCTTCTCCGGCCGGTTGATCGTGATCCACAGTGCGCTGCCGCGCTTCTCGGTGAGGACGCTGGTAGTTTCGGTCATGGGTTCATCCGCTCTTATAATGGGGCTAATATTAGAGCATAGGCGAATGGAGGAGCTAAAGACTCTGCATCCCTCCCCCTTGCGGGGAGGGTCGACGCGAGCATCGCGAGCGTCGGGGTGGGGGGTCATGAAGATAGACCCCCACCCTGGCCTACGCTTCGCTTCGCTCCGGCCGTCCCTCCCCGCAAGGGGGAGGGATTAATTAAGAGCGTGCTTCAACCAATGAAGAAACAAAGATCAAGGCGTCGGAATCGCGTCCGTGTCCGCCTTCCTGATCCAGACCTTGTTGTCATGGAAGGCCGCGCCGCCAACTGGAGCCACCGCTTCGGCGCCGGTCAGCATGTTGATGCCGCGGCCCCCGAGATGCGCCTTGTTCGGATGGACGGATTCAGCGATCAGCACGCCGCGCCGCACGCCATCGAAATATCGCACGGTCAGCGTGGTCTGCCCGCGCGGATTCCCGAGCGTGACGGCGTCGCCATCCGCAATCCCCAGCTTTGCCGCGTCGTCGGGATGGATCATCACGCTGGGCGCGCCCTCGCGCGCCTGCGACGACGGCGTCTCGTTGAAGGTCGTGTTGAGGAAGCTGCGCGAGGGGCTCGTCGCCAGGCGGAACGGATGCGCCTCATCCGCCTCCTCGATCGCCGCCCAGTGATCGGGCAGCGACGGCATCTCGTCCCACGCGCCCATCATGCCGGCATTGCTGACCGGCACGTTCGCCCAATCCGCCCTGAAATGGAATTTGCCGTCCTTGTGCGCGAACCCGTCGAGATAATGCGAGGTGCGGAAATCCGGCTGCAGGTCGCGCCACAGGTCGGCCTCCAGCTCGGCGATGCCGCCATGGCCGCTCTTGCGCAAAGTGGCATCGATCAGTTCGCGCGGCGACATCTCAAAACCCGGGTGGGAAATGTTCAGCCGCCTGGCGAGCCCCTGCAGTACTTGATGATTGGAACGGCATTCGCCGGGCGGCTCGATCAGCTTGGCGCCGACCGAAATGTGCTGATGGCCGCCGCCGTAATAGAGATCGTCGTGTTCCATGAACATCGTCGCCGGCAGCACGATATCGGCCATCTGCGCCGTCTCGGTCATGAACTGCTCGTGCACCGCGACGAACAGGTCGTTGCGCGCGAAGCCGCGACGCACCAGCGCCTGCTCCGGCGCCACCGTCATCGGATTGGTGTTCTGGATCAGTATCGCCTTGACCGGTGGGCCGTTGTGGAGCGCCACGGGATCGCCGGTGAGGATGCGCCCGATCTTGGACTGGTCGAGCCGGCGCGTGCTGGCGTCGATCGCGTCATGGCCTTCGATGACGGACTCGTCGAATTTCCAGAGCGCGGCATTGTTGAAGAAGGCGCCGCCGCCCTCGTATTGCCAGGCGCCCGTCACCGCGGGAATGCAGGCCGCCGCATGCATCTGGGCCGCGCCGTTGCGGCTGCGGGTGAAGCCATAGCCGAGACGGAAAAAGCTGCGCTTGGTCTGGCCGACCATGCGCGCAAAGGATTCAATCTCGTCGACCGGTACGCCGCAGATGGCCGACGCCCATTCCGGCGTGCGGCTTTTCAGGTGCGCTTCGAGTTCGTTCGGGCAGTCGGTGTAGCGGTCCATGTAGTCGCGGTCGGCATAGCTCTCGCGGAACAGCACATGCATGACGCCGCAGGCGAACGCGCCGTCGGTGCCGGGCTTGAGCAGGATCTTGATGTCGGCCTGCCTCATCGTCTCGTTGTTGTAGACGTCGACGGCCGCGATCTTCGCGCCGCGTTCTTTCCGCGCGCGCATCGCATGGGTCATCACGTTGACCTGGGTGTTCACGGGGTTGGTGCCCCAGATCACCACGAGATCGGAGACGCCCATCTCGCGCGGATCGACGCCGGCGATCCGGCCGGTGCCGACGGCATAGCCGACGCGCGCAACGGTGGCGCAGATCGTCCCATAAAAGCGCGAGTATTTCTTCACATGCGCGAGGCGGTTGATGCCATCGCGCATCACCACCCCCATGGTGCCGGCATAATAATAAGGCCAAACCGACTCCGCGCCGAACTCGCGCTCGGCGGCGTCGAAGCGGGCGGCGATCTCGTCCAGCGCATCGTCCCAGGAAATCCGCCCGAACGTGCCCGATCCCTTCGCACCCATGCGAAACATCGGATGGGTCACCCGATCCGGATGATGGATGCGTTCGGCATAGCGCGCGACCTTGGCGCAGACCACGCCGGCCGTGTAGGTCTGGACCTTGGAACCTCTGACACGGCCGATCGACGAACCGTCGATCACCTCGACATCGAGCGCGCAGGCCGACGGGCAGTCATGCGGACAGGTCGAATGCCGGATGGCAACCTTGGCGCGCGCGGCTTCGGCCTCGATCTTGGCGTGCTGGTTCATACCTAGTGGTCCGATTCTAACATTCGCACCCCGCCTCGGTGGCCACTTTTGCGAATGTTAGAATCAAAAGGACCACTAGCAAATATAGGTTTTCAGTGGAGTTTTGGATTTGGCATTCGCTAGATGAACTCGCAGCCAGACGGGTAGCGAATGCCAAATCCACTCCACTGATATGATTAGCACCGAATAGCGGAGTCGCCAGCGCATTTCCTGCGCAGAAGGCGGAAAAGCCATGCAGATCGGCGAGGCTTCACCCGCCGAAATAGGCGCCGCCGTTGGCGTGGATCGCCTGGCCATTGATGTAGCGCGCGGCCGGACTGCACAGGAAACGCACGACGGCCGCGACATCTTCCGGCTTGCCGCGCTCGCCGGTGATCGTCCGGTGAATCAAATGGTGGGCCGGTTCCGGCGTGTTCTTCGGCCGCGGCGTGCCGATAATACCGGGCACGACGCAGTTGACGGTAATCCCGTCCGGCGCCAGGTCATGGGCGAGCGCACGGGTGAAACCGACGATGCCGGCCTTTGCCGTCACCACATGGGCGCGATCGCTGGCGCCGGTATGCGCGCTCAGACCTCCGATGTTGACGATGGTCCCTGCCCCACTGTTCCTGAGGTGCGGCAGGCACGCCTTCACACAGTGGAAGGTGCCGTCGAGAACAACGTTCATCACCTCGCGCCAATCGGCATAGGTCATCTCGGAGAATGGCTTTTCCCGCCGAAGCGCCGCATTGTTGACGAGGATGTCGATGCGGCCGAATTCCTTGACCGTCATATCGACCATCGCCTGCACCGCGGCGGGATCGGCGATATCACCGACATGGACCAGCGCCCTCGCGCCGACCGTTTCGATTTCGCGCGCGACCGCCTTCGCCTCATCGCGGTTGCTGCGCGCATTGACGACGACGGACGCGCCGTCATCGGCCAGCGCCAGCGCAATGGCGCGGCCAATGTTGCGTCCCGAACCCGTCACGATCGCGACCTTGCCGGTGAGTTCGTTGCGTTCCATGTCGCGCCCCTCCACGCGTCATGGCCGGGCTTGTCCCGGCCATCCACGTCTTCAAAACCAGAAAGAAAGACGTGGATGCCCGGCATGATGCCGGGCATGACGAAAACTAAGCTCTCAGCGTCGCCAATTCGATCTTCCCGCCGTAAAGCGTCGCCAGCGATTTCAGCGCCGCCTCGCCCTGCGCCTTGCTCCAGCCGCCGTGTTGAACGTTCAGCGTAAATTTGTCCGCAACGTCCTGCCGCGTCAGCGGCTCCTGCGCGCCACCGCGCAGATAAGGCTGCCGCTCCTCGATCACGCTGCCGTCTTTCATCGTCGCCTTGATGTGGCCGGTATAGTTGTTCGGATAGGGATTGTCCGGGTCGATCACGAATTTCACTTTGGCCGCGAGCGCGAGCACGCGTTCGTCGCGGATCGCAGTTTCGGTGAATGCGCCAAGCCCGACGCCGCCACGCACGAAACCGGTGGCGAGCAGATAAGGCACGGCGAACTTCGCGGCGTAGCCGTTGCGCGGACGCTGCTTGTCGGCCAACGGCTCCCACAGCCGATGCACCGTGCCTTCCGCGACCTCGCACAAGATCGCTTCGACATCCTCGCACCTGATGCCACGCGCGGCGAGCCGCCTGGCGCAATCGATATAGGGCTGCGCCATCGTCCCGCAGGGATACGGCTTGAACGCCAGCGTATCGGTAACCCAGCGCGCACCAAAGTCGCCGATGAGCACGTCGTAGTCGCCGCTCGTGGTATGGGCAAAACCGTGAAACAGCCCGTGCACGCCTTCGAACACGGTACGAGGGCCGACGAAGCCCTGTTTCGCAAGCAATGCCGCGCGAATGCCCGACTGCGCCGCCCAGCCGGCATGCATCCGCTTGGTCCAGGCGCCCTCGGCCAGATATTCGATGATGCCGCCTGCCATGCTGCCCGCAATGCCGAGCGCGTCGACGATCTGCTTCGCGCCAAGCCCCAGCGCTGCGCCGACGCCGGCGGCCGCCCCCATCGCACCGAAAATCGCGGTCGGGTGAAAGCCGGCCTTGTGCACGGCCTTCGGTACCACGAGGCTGAGACGACAGAGCACCTCGGTGCCGACCGCAATGCCGGTCAGCGCGCTTTTGCCATCCGGATGATGGCGTTCGCAGGCCGCGAGCACGGCCGGCACGATCACCGCACCCGCATGCACCGGACCGCCTTCAAACGTATCGTCGAAATCCTCGCCATGCGCGGCCGTGCCGTTGACGAACGCCGCGCCAGAGGCCGTCAGCGTGCGGGCATGGCCGATCACGGTGCAGGGACCGTCGTCGTCGGAGCCGGCAAGCGCGGCCTTGACGTAATCTTCGTTGCGCGCGGTGACGCAAAGACCGACGACATCGACCAGCAAGTCTTCGCATTTGCGCGCGGTCGTTTCCGGCAACAGGCCGGGCTTCAGCGACGCGATCCTCCCGGCAAGTGTTTCGGCGACTGAGACTTTCGGCAGCTCGGCGGTCATGAAAGCGGCTCCGAAAGATCAGACGCGGAAGATGCGGGTATAACGTTGCTTGATGCTGGCACTCTGCTGTTCGACGGCCGCGGGATCATCCTTCAGGATCTTGATGTCCTTCAAGGGAATCCAGTTCGGCTTTTCCCTGGCCTGCGGATGCAGCGAGCGCAAGCCGCCGACATCGATGATGAGCTGCTGCGCCTCGCGCGTGAAACAGAACGACTGGAACAGTCTTGCGGCATTGGGATTCGGCGCGGCCTTGAAGATGCCGTTGGGGCCGACGATGACAGGCGTTCCTTCGGTCGCATAGACCGGCTCGACCGGATGCCCGGCATCCCTGAACTGCAGAATGCTATACTCGTTGCCGTCGGCCATCACCGCGCGCTCGCCGAGATCGAGCTTCTTCGGCGGATCGGCAGCGGATTGCACCTGCATGACATTCTGCTTGGCGAGCCTCTCAAAAAACGTCCAGCCGAGATCGCGCTGCAGCGCGTACGTCGCGGTCATGATGGTGCCGCTGTAGCCGGGATGGCCCTTGACGATCTTGCCCTTCCATTTCGGATCGAGCAGATCGGCAAAACTTTTCGGCGCCTCTTCCGCCTTCACCAGCCTGGTGTTGTAGGCGATGATGGAAAGGAAGACGCGCCAACTCGCAAACTGGCCATCTGGATCCTTCTGCTCGGCGGGATAGAATTTCGCGACGTCTTCGGGCACGTAGGCATCGAGAAGACCATCGCGCTTCCAGACGATGAAATGCGAGGCGTCCGACGAATTCACCACGTCTGGCGCGTGGATGTTAGAGGATACTTCCTGGCCGATACGCTGAAACACGCGCTCGGCGCCTGTGCGCTCGACTCGCACGGAGATGCCGGAATATTTCGCCTCGAACGCCTTCGCTAGCTTCTCCGCAACCGGCAGATCGACCGACGTGTAATAGACGACCTGGCCTTCCTTCTTCGCCGCTTCGATCAGGGCCGGCGTCACCGGCTCGGACGGCGGCGCCGCTGCCAACACGCGGGTGGAGAATGCGGTTCCCGCCGCCAGACCGCCGGCAACCTTGAGTGCCTCCCGTCGGGAAATTCCTATCTTTTTCATTGCTTCCCCGATTTCTTCTATCGGCCGGCAGTGCGTCGGCTGAACCTGCGGCATTTTATTCCGTCGGTGAAGTCCAAGTCCATCGCTGCATCGCTGGACTTGACCCGGCATTCGCGCCAAAACACGAAACGAAGGCGCCCACCGGACAAGCAAGGGGCGCGAGGGAGCGGCAGTGAAGGCTTTGAGGTCCACTGATCGGCGGACGACCGCGCGCAGAAGCGCCGCACGCATCGCGGCGCTGGCGGCTGCTTTCCTTGCGGCGCTGGCATTTGCTCCGATCGGTGCGAACGCGCAGGATTATCCGACCCACGCGGTGCGGATCATCGTCCCCTTCGGCGCCGGGGGACCGGCCGACGTGACGGCGCGCGTGCTCGGCGACGCGCTCCAGCAAGAATTCAAACAACCTTTCGTGATCGAGAACCGTTCCGGCGCCGGCGGAGTAATCGGCACGCAGGAAGTCGTGAAGTCGGCGGGCGACGGCTACACGCTGCTGTTGATGTCGAACACCCAGACCGCCAATGAATCGCTGATGCCGACGCGCAAATACGAGCTGATGCGCGATCTGGTCCCCATTGCGCCGATCAATATTGCCGACCTCGTGATCGTCGTGCACCCCTCCGTGCCCGCGACCACGCTGAAGGAATTCATCGCGCTGGCGAAGTCGCAGCCGGGCAAACTGAACTACTCGTCCTCCGGCACGGGCACGCCCTATCACATGGCCGGCGAGTTGCTCAAATCCATGACCGGCATCAATGTCGTCCATGTGCCCTATCGCAACAGCGGCGAAGCGCGGAGTGGCGTCATCAGCGGACAGGTGCAGATGATGATCGATTCCGTGACGACCATGGCGCCGAATGTCATCGCGGGCCAGGTGCGCGCACTCGCCACCACCGGCAAGACCCGATCGGCGGCGCTGCCGAACGTGCCGACCGCGGAAGAAGCAGGTGTGAGCGGCTATGAGGCAACCATCTGGCTCGGCTTGATGGCCCCCAAAGGCACGCCTAAGGCCATCGTCGACAAGCTCAACGCTGCCGTGAACGAAATCATCAAGCGGCCGCAGGTCGTCAAGGTTTGGGCCGATCAGGGCGCGATTCCGATGTCGATGACACCGGAAGCGTTCGACAAATTCCTGCGCGGCGATATTGTAAAATGGGCCGAGGTCGCCAGAACTTTTACCGGCCGCAACTAATAAAACCAGAACTAATAAAAAAGAACAGGATCTTCCGCTCTCAATGCCTACACTTCGCTTTCGCCTCAATGGCGTCGAGACCGAGATCGATGCCGATCCCGACACTCCCTTGCTCACCGCCTTGCGCGGCCCGCTCGGCCTGACCGGCTCTCATTTCGGTTGCGGCTCCGGCGAATGCGGCGCCTGCATGGTGCTTGTCGACGATCATGCGCTGATGTCCTGCGACACGCCGCTGTGGTCGGTCGCAGGCAAGACGATCACCACGGTCGAAGGACTCGGCACCGAGCAGCAGCCGCACGCATTGCAGCGCGCTTTCATCGCCGGGCAGGCAATGCAATGCGGCTATTGCCTCTCAGGCATCATGATGAGCGCGGCGGCGCTGTTGAAGCGCAACACCGATCCGACCAGCGCGGAGGTCAAGGCCGCGCTCGACCGCAACCTTTGCCGCTGCGGTTCGCATAATCGCATGGTGCGGGCCGTGTTGCGCGCGGCAGCCGAGATGCGTGCATCATGACGACCAAACCCGCAGCGCCATCCTTGCCGCCAAGCCTTGCGGCCAATCCCAAACTGTCGTCGTGGATCAACTTTGCCGCCGACGGAAAGGTGATCGTCTCGTCCGGCAAGGTCGAGATCGGCCAGGGCATCGTCACGGCACTGGCGCAAATCGCCGCCGACGAGCTCGATGTCGATATCGCGCGCGTGCAGATGGTGCGCACCTCGACCCCGGCCAGCCCCAATGAGGGCGTGACGTCCGGCAGCCTTTCGGTGCAACACTCCGGGCGCGCCATACGCTTTGCCTGCGCGGAAATACGCCAGATTTTCCTGGATGCGGCCGCCGAGCGGCTCGGCGTCGCGCCGGACGTGCTGACGATCACCGACGGTACCATGGCCGGCCCCGGCAACGTCTCGACCAGTTACTGGGAACTGGCCAGCGAGATTTCGCTCGACCGCGACGCGACGGGGGGCGCGCAACCGAAATCATCCGCGCAGCGCACGCTCGCAGGCCACTCGCTGCCGCGGTTCGATATTCCCGACAAGGTGTTCGGCCGCCCGCGCTTCATTCACGACTCGCTCCCGCCTGGCACGCTGCATGGCCGAGTGGTGCGCGCCGAGCTTCCGCAGGCGACGTTGGTGGAGTTGAACGAAGAGCGTGCGCGCAAGGCCGAAGGGCTCATCACAATTGTACGCGACGGCAATTTTCTAGGCATCGTCTGTGAAACCGAAGCGGCGGCCGAGGCCGCCGTGACCGCGCTGCGCAAGGGCGCTAAATGGTCGTCGCGCGAACCATTGCCGGATGAGGACGATCTCGCCGACTGGCTGAAACGGCAACCGGCCACATCGGCCGTGATCGCCAGCAAAGAGGCCGCCACGCCCGTCGCGGTAACGCGCACGATCAAGCGGCAATATCACCGGCCCTACATTGCCCATGGCTCGATCGCGCCATCCTGCGCCATGGCGCAATGGGATGAGAATTGCCTGCGCGTCTGGACCCACAGCCAGGGCGTCTACAATCTCCGCTCCGACCTGGCGCTGGTGTTCAGGCTGCCGCGCGAAAACATCCTTGTCGAACACATGGAAGGCGCCGGTTGCTACGGCCATAACGGCGCCGACGACGTCGCGCTGGACGCCGCTCTGCTGGCGAAGGCCACGCCCGGGCGGACCGTGCGCGTGCAGTGGTCGCGCGCCGATGAAATGTCGCATGCGCCGTTTGGCGCGGCGATGGCGATCGAGATCGAAGCTGGTCTGGATGCCAACGGCGAGATCGCCAGTTGGCGTCATACGATCTGGGGCAATGGCCACACCGCGCGTCCCGGTCGCGCCGACCAGCCCACGCTGCTGGCGGCCAGCGAACTCGCCACGCCGTTTCCGCGCGCCATCTCGGTCGACCCGCCCAGCGCAGGCGGCGGCGGTTCCGACCGCAACTCGATTCCGCTTTATGATTTTCCGGCCTGGCATATCGAAGCGCACCGGTTGACCGTGATGCCAGTCCGCACCTCGGCGCTGCGAACGCTGGGCGCGCAGGGCAACACCTTTGCGATCGAGTCCGTGCTCGACGAACTCGCCTTTGAGCGCGGCGAAGACCCGGTCGCGTTTCGCCTGCGTCATTTGTCCGATCCGAGATCGCGCGATGTGGTCGAGGCGGCAGCGCGCCGCGCCGGCTGGAAACCGCCAAAGCAGGACGATGTGGGCTACGGTATCGGCTTCTCGCGTTACAAAACCACCGGCGCCTACTGCGCGGCGGTTGCCGAAGTCGAAGTCGGCGAAGATATCCGCGTACGGAAGCTGACGCTCGCCGTCGATGTCGGCGAGGCCATCAATCCGGACGGCGTTGTCAACCAGATCGAGGGCGGCGCCATCCAGGCGACGAGCTGGGTGCTGAAGGAGCGCGTGCGCTTCGACAAGACGCGCATCACCAGCAATTCCTGGACCGAATATCCGATCCTGCGTTTTTCCGAAGTGCCCGACGTCGAGGTCGAAGTGATCTCGCGCCCCGAGATCGATCCGGTCGGCGCCGGCGAAGCCGCGCACGGTCCGGTGACCGCCGCGATTGCCAATGCCGTGTTCGATGCGCTCGGCGTGCGGCTGCGAAGCCTGCCGATCACGCGCGAGCGCCTGATCGCGGCGATGGAGCTTTCGTCGTGAGTGACATCAAGATCCTGAGCGGCGGCGCGGCGCAAGGCCTCGTCGGCAGCCTCGCGCCAAAGTTCAAGGCGCAGACCGGCCTCCACATATCCGGCGATTTTGGCGCTGTCGGCGCGATGGCCGATAAATTGCGCGAGGGCACGCCCGCCGACATCCTCATTCTCACCTCTGCCCTGATCGCGGCGCTCGTGAACGAGAAGCTGGCCGACGGCGCATCGGTAAAAGATGTCGGCAAGGTCGAAACCGCACTCGCGGTGCGCGAGTCCGATCCGCTGGTCTCGGCCGGCGATGCCGCAAGCCTGCGAGCCGTCTTTCTAGCGGCGGATGCGATCTTCGTACCCGACACGAAACATTCCACCGCCGGCATTCATGTCGCAAAAGTGTTGGCCCAACTCGGCATCGCCGGCGAGGTCGCAAGCCGACAGAGAATCTACCCGAATGGCGCGACCGCGATGTGGCAGATGACCGAAAGCAACGCGAAACGCCCGATTGGTTGCACGCAGGCCACCGAGATCATCGCGACCAAGGGCATAAAGCTCTCCGGCGCCCTGCCGAAAGGGTGCGATCTCGCGACGGTCTATACGGCGGCCATTACCAAGAAGGCGGCTCAAGCGCGCGAGGCGCGAATTTTGATCGACCTTCTCACGGCCGCGGATCACGCGACGCTGCGCGCGCAAGCCGGCTTTCTCGATCCGGCAACATAAGCCTAGCCCCAGTTCCCTATTTCCTCGTCCTGAGGAGCCGCGAAAACGGCGTCTCGAAGGATGAGGCCGATATCGGGGCCTCATGGTTCGAGACGGCGCTAACGCGCCTCCTCACCATGAGGGTTTTGCTTGCCTTAAGATTTTTGCAGGCGCTGAGGATTTTCCAGCCGCGCGTAGTCACCGTCCTTCACGATCAGCACGAATCCAAGCTTTTCATAGAAGGCGATGGAAGTGGCGAGGTCGCTCGCGGGCAGCGTCACTTGACTGAGTTTCATGTCGCTACGCTTACACGGTCGATTTCCTCGACGCCAGTTCGCGGTATCGTTCCCGGCTTTTCACGAGATGCCCGCGCATGGCCTCGCGCGCCTTCTTCGGCGAACGGGCGCCGATCGCCTGAAAGATCGCCTCGTGCTCGCGTCCGATGCGCGCGAGATATTGCTGCAGGCCTTCGCCCGTCCCCTCGAACGAGCGGATGCTTTGCCGCGGAATGATCAGGCGGCCGAGGAAATCCAGAAACTCGACAAAGCGGCTGTTTTGCGTGGCAGCCGCGATCGCCTGGTGGAAGGCGAAGTCCTCCTTGATCGCACGCTCGCCGCCTGAAATGGCGCGGCTGAAGACGCGATGGGCTTCCCCGATCGCCTTGATCTGCGTCGCCGTGGCGCGCTCGCTTGCAATCGCGGCGGCTTCCGATTCCACCGCCATGCGCAATTCCAGAATGTCGAGCACGCTATCGAGCGATCCAAGACCCTCGGGATCAATCGCGTAGGGCTGCCGGCCGGAGTCGCGATCCACAAAGGCGCCCGCCCCTTGCCGCGTGATGACAAGGCCACGCGCCCGCAGCGCCGCCACTGCCTCGCGCACGACGGTGCGGCTGACGCCCATGCCCTTCATCATTTCCTGTTCCGAAGGCAATTTGGCGCCGGCCGGCAATTTGCCCGACATGATCTGCTCGGCCAGGCGGTCGACCACCTCGGAACTCAGGCTCTTCGGCGCGTCGAGGGGGCGAAGCAGCCGCGCGCGCTGACGCTGCGTGGCGTCGTTCGGAGGCGAGCTTGACGAAGCTTGTCGGGTCATCATACAAGTCTAGCACAGCCCCGGCGAGCCGGCAAATCCGGTAGACTTTGTTTTGGATTTGTCCGGCCGTGGGCGGCTTGCTTGCAACGATAAAAACACGTCAGGAAATGGCCGCGCATTCGAACAGGTGGGAGGACAGCAATGCAGCGTCGCGATTTCATGAAGCTTGGCGCGGGTCTCGGCGCCGCGGGTTTGGCCGGCGGCCTGCCGTTCGGCGCGGCTGCGCAAACCAAGGCGGTCTTCAAGGCTTCCGACGTTCAGCCTCCGGGCTATCCGACCGTCGCGGCCACCGAAAATCTCGGCAAGAAGCTTTCCGCGGCGACGCAAGGCCGGCTTGCGATCCAGATGTATCCGTCGATGCAGCTCGGCGGCGAAAAGGAAACCATCGAGCAGACCCAGATCGGCGCGATCCAGATGTCGCGCGTCAGTGTCGGCACGATGGGGCCGATCGTCGACGCCATCAACGTCATCAACATGCCGTTCCTGTTCAAGAACACCGCGCACGCTGAAAAGATGATGGACGGCGAGATCGGCCAGGAACTGCTCGACAAGATCACCGCGAGCCCGAACGCCAATCTCGTCGCGCTGTGCTGGATGGATGCCGGCGCGCGCAGTCTCTACAACACCAAACATCCGATCAAGTCGATCGAAGACATCAAGGGATTGAAATTCCGCGTCATCGGCAATCCGATCTTCATCGACATGATGAACGCGCTCGGCGGCAACGGCGTCGCGATGGGCTACGACCAGGTGTTCAGCGCGCTTCAGACCGGCGTGATCGACGGCGCGGAAAACAACATGCCGAGCTACGTCTTCTCCAACCACTATACCGCGGCCAAATACGTCACGCTGACCGAGCACCTCGTGATTCCCGAAGTGCTCGTGTTCTCCAAGCGCATCTGGAGCACGCTGTCGGCCGACGATCAGAACCTGATCAAGAAATTCGCCCGCGAAGCGCAGCTCGAGGAACGCGGATTCTGGAATCAGTACGAGCAGAAGGCGCTGGACAAGGCCAAGGCCGCCGGCAGCCAGATCATCGAGGTCGCCGACAAGACGCCGTTCCAGAACGCGGTCAAGCCGGTCTGGGACAAGTACGGCCCGAAATATCAGGACATGATCAAGCGCATTCAGGCCATTGCGTGATGGCGTGGCGCCGTCGTGTGCGGTCAGTCCAGGATTCCGTCATTGCAAAGAGCGTAAGCGACGAAGCAATCGAGCCGTTTTGTCATTCCGGGATGGTCCGAAGGACCAGACCCGGAATCTCGAGATTCCGGTTTCGCTCGTTTTACTCGCGCTCCGGAATGACGACGTGCAAGGAATCCTGAATCGCTTCGCTTTCTGTTCGCTCGCGATGACGAACCCAACGATCCGTGCATTTTGCTCGACCAGTCAAACGGGGGAACGTAACGCCATGGCAGCCACATTCCGCCGCGCGATGGACCTGCTCTATTTGCTGTGCGTCATCGTCGGCTGCCTCGCGCTTGTGCTGATCTCGGCGATCATTCCCTGGGCGGTATTCACCCGCTATGTGCTCAACAGCGCGGCTTCCTGGCCGGAGCCAATGGCAGTTCTCCTGACCATCGTGCTGACCTTCATCGGTGCTGCCGCGGCCTATAGGCTTAACCTGCACATGAACGTCGGCTATTTCGCCAACCAGGCTCCGCCGCCATTCCGCAAACTGCTCGAACTCCTGGTTCAACTGCTGATGGCGCTGATTGCGCTGTTCATGGTCGTATGGGGCGAGCGGCTCGTCGAAGTGACCTGGTACAACACGATTGCCGAATTCCCCTTCCTGTCGGTCGGCGTCACTTACCTGCCAATTCCGATCGGCGGCGCTTGCCTGCTTCTGTTTATCATCGAGCGGGTATGGCTCGGCGCCCCCGCCGACCACGATCAGACCACGCCCGCCCACGGCGAAGCCGCGTCGGTCGAGTGAAGCTCAGGGAATCGGGCCATGGATATCCTCGTTCTTCTCGGCACCATGATCTTCTGCTTCCTCATCGGCATGCCGATCGCCTATTCGCTGGCCTTCGCCGCGATCGCCGGCGCCTGGTCGATCGGCATTCCCCTTGAAGCGGTGATGCTGAAGATTTCCGACGGCGTCAGCAAGGTAGCGATGCTGACGATTCCATTCTTCGTGCTGGCGGGCGCGATCATGGCCGAAGGCGGCATGGCGCGGCGGCTGGTCGCGTTCGCCGACGTGCTGGTAGGCTTCACGCGCGTCCGTGGCGGGCTTTCCGTCGTCAACGTGCTCGCCACGACGTTTCTCAGCGGCATTTCCGGCTCGGCCGTCGCCGACACCTCGGCGATCGGCTCGGTGATGATTCCGCAAATGGAGAAGACCGGATTTCCGCGCGTCTTCGCCACCAACCTGACGATCACCTCCTCCGTTCAGGCACTGCTCGTTCCGCCGAGCCACAATGCGGTGCTGTACTCGCTCGCAACCGGCGGGACCATTTCGATCAGCGCGCTGTTCATGGCCGGCGTCTTTCCCGGTCTTCTGCTCGGCTTCTCGCTGATCGTTCTTTGCCTGGTGTTCGCCTATCGCGACAAGCACCCGCGCGGCCAGACCGTGCCGATGAAGGATGCGATCAGGATCACCATCGATGCGGCTTGGGGTCTGATCACGCTCGTGATCATTCTCGGCGGCATCCTCGGCGGCGTCTTCACCGCGATCGAAGCCGGCGCTGTCGCCTGCATCTGGGCTTTCTTCGTCACCATGTTCATCTACCGCGACTACAAGTGGCACGACCTTCCCGTGCTCCTGCACCGGACGCTACGCACGGTCGCGATGGTGCTGACGCTGATCGCCTGCGCTTCCAGCGTCGGCTATGTGATGGCGCTGACGCAGATGCCGGCCAAGATGACGGCGTTCTTCCTGTCGATCTCCAGCAACAAGTACGTGATCCTGATGCTGATCAACGTGCTGTTGTTGATCCTCGGCACGCTGGTCGATATGGCGCCGTCGATCCTGATCGCGACCCCCATCCTGTTGCCGGTCATGCAGAACTTCGGCGTCGATCCCGTTCACTTCGGGATGATCATGATGCTCAACCTCGGCATTGGTCTTTGTCATCCACCGGTCGGCTCGATTCTGTTTGTCGGCTGCGCCGTCGGCAAAGTCACGATCGAGCAGGTAATGAGGAAGATCTGGCCGTTCTACCTCGTGATGTTCCTGGTGCTGATGGCTGTCACCTACATTCCCGAAGTCTCGCTGTGGCTGCCGCGGCACGTGATGCACTGAATGTTTTCTATCGCCTGAGTTTCGCGCGGCGGCATGGTTTAGGCTTTCCTAATCCGGTCTTTCAATTGCATTTTTGCGAACGGCCGGAGCCTTAAAGCTTCGGGCTCATAGCTGTCCCCCGGTGGCTAAAAATAAGAACGGCGGGGGCCAAAAATGACCATCGAAATTCTCATTTATCCGGCATTGGTATTCCTGGCGGCGACGATGATCGCCAAGCTGATCGAGCGCCGGCGCGACGTGCTGTACGGTCCCTATATTCAGGGCCGCAAGACCGATCTCGCCCGGTTGCGCGAGCAGTTCGGCGCTATCATTGCGGCGATCGGCATAAAACGAGAATACGGCCGCGTGGCGGCGACGTTCACGTCCGTCAGCATCTTCGCTTCGGCGATCATCGGCTGAGGAACGGCCATGAGCCTGCTCGATCATCCCAGTGAAGCGCAGTCCGGAATGAAGATCGTCTGCGAGGTCTGCGGCAACCTGTCGATCAAGCCGATCGACCCGGCGAATGCCGGCGACGCTGCTCCCGTCCATTGCCGGCGCTGCAACGCCGTACGCGGGACGGTCGCCGACCTGCGCGCGCTGGCGCGGCAGTCGACCGACGACTTCGAGTTCTAAGATTCAACCTTAGCCACGATTGAAGTTCTCCCTTGGGAGAGGGTTGGGGTGAGGGGTTACGGTCTTTCCGTATTCCCTACCCCCTCACCCGCGCCGGAGCCTGTCATCGGGCGCGCATTCGCGCGACCCGTTGGGCGCGACCTCTCCCCACGGGAGAGCTGAAAAAAATCTGTTCCTAGAGAAGGCGGAAGCTGAAGCTGGCGAGGCTGTCGACCGGCGGCTCGGCCGGGCGCGGCCGGAAAATCAGCCGTTCGGTCCTCACCCTCAGGTGATCCCGCAATTCGATTCCACTCTGCCGGATCCGGTTGCGGATCTCGCGGCGGTCGAAGGCAGTGAGCGTCGGGACTGCAAGTTGGCACCAGGCCTCCCGCTGCTCGGCCATCAGCACATCGATCTCGCGGCTCAGGACATCAAGCTCAATCATGGTGTTTCACCCGTCTTGAGAAGAGGCCCGTTCAGTCTCCCTTAAAAATGGTTAACGAAACCCTTACGCCCGTCCGGATTGAACCTTATTGGCGAGGCTCGACGCGCGTGACCTTCCACAGCGTGCAAGGAACCTCATCCGGCCCCGTCGGGGTGAACTCCGCGAGTTTCTCGGCGGTGACCTGATGAGTGGTTCGGAGGTTGAGAAACCACGCCCGCTGCTCGAGGACCAGGAACCGCGGGTAGACCCTCAGGATGTCGTCGGTGGTTACGACCCGCGGCTCCGGTTTCCACGTTTGAAGTCTTTGCATCAAGTTGAAGTCCGCTGCGTTACCGCGCGACCGGTTCGGGTATTTCAGAACGACGTCCCAATCCAGCGGAAAACGATAGGCTTCACCGTGCGCGGCGTAGGTCGAGCGCGGCAGGAACAGGTGCGTTGAATCGACGATAACAGGCAGCTTGCCGTCGACGAAACTGTCCTCGAAGAACCCGCCGTCTGCGCCGACGCAGACATTCTTTCCCTGAACGGAGTTCTGCGCGTGAAACATGACATTGTGCACGATCAAGGGCGCCAGCATCGCGCAGACCGCCGCGATCGCCATCCGATATTGCAACCGATGACGGATCAGCCATTCGCCGGACGCCACGTGCAACGCATAGGCCGTGAAAAGCTGCGGCGTAAAATAGCGAATAACGAACAACGGAAACAACGTCCGCGAAATCAGCCAGCCCGCCAACGTGAATCCGGTTACGCCGGCCAGTACCAGCACCACGAAGCGTAGCGGCTGCCCTGCCGGATCGATCATCACGGTACGAAGCCGCGCGTTATCCTGTTTGAGTGCCAGCACGGCCGCCGAGCTCAGGCAGGTGGCCTCGAAGATCGAGATCCACATCATGATGGCCGACCCGAAAACCGTGTCGATCAGCTCAGGCAGCCCCGGCGGCACGATCCAGCCGTAGGGCTTTGCGACCTGAAGCTGCTCCAGCAGAAAGGGACTCCAGGCAACCACGGCCAACACGGCGGGAACAACGGCGATCACAATCGGCAGCAGCAAAGTCCTGTCGCCGCGCGGCCGGCTCAACCATCCCGCGAACGCAATGATGCCGACGTAGGCACTTCCGAGGGTATGCGACATCGCCAGCGCGACGTTGGCGAGCGCCAGCCATGCGACATCCGATCGACGGCGCCGCTCGATCAACCGTTGCTGAAACAGCGCCGCCAGGGCTGCGCACAAAAAGTAGAGGGCGTAGTGGCGGAGCACGGACGCGTCATAAATGAATCCGTTGCTGAGCGTCACGAACAGCAGCGCGCCGATCCACGCAGCCGCGGGCGAAACGACCCGGCGCGCAAGTTGACCAAGCACCGCGACGCCGAACGCGGCCGCGAGAAGATTCGCAAGCTTCAGCGCAGCTACCGATGACACCAGCTTCGGCAGGGAATGGGCGATCAGCCATGCCACCGTCATATAGAGCGGCGGATTGCCGTCGAGCCCGAGCGCAATGCCTTTCCACAATTTCGGCAGGCTCGCCGCGCTCAAGAGGCTTGTGGTGAACAGCTCATCGGACCGCAGCTGTTCATTCAAGGAATGATAACCGAGGACGGCGAGCGCGCAAGCAACCAGCAGCGTGGTCAACATCCACTCGGCGCGCGAAAACGCCGATACGCGCGATCGCACCGGAGCGGCGTCGACCGACCGATCTCGCCCGCAGCTGGCGCTCGCCGCACCGGCATCCCTGGTCAACATGCCTTCGATGTTCAAGAGAAAGCCCCTGCTCGTCCGTGGGCAAGTCTACCGCCAATCGGCTAAATTCCGGGTTGCTGCCGGCGGGCAAGCGCAGCCCTTGGTTAGCGATTTCCTACCGCTCAGCGACGGTCTTGCGCGTGGCCGTGCGCCTCGTTTTGACCGCCTTGCGGCCTTTTGCTACGGAATCTCGCAAATCAAGAATAATCGGGGAGCGCGCGCCATGGTCGGCCGCCGGACACCGGCATGGCAACGCTAGTGCGGTGAATTTGAAGTTCCTATCAGTTTCGCGGTGACCTCGTCATAGGAACTTCAAATTCTAAACCGCACTAGAATCATATAATTGGCTAGTGCTCTTTTGATTCCGAAGTTCGTAAACGTGGAGCCGCAATATGATACGAACTTCGGAATCGGAGCACTAGTGGTCCGATTCTAACATTCGTATTGTGTCGCGGAGAGATCGGGGGCCAGCATGGGGGACGTTCCACAAGTGAAGCCGGGCGCGATCACACGTCGTTCCCTGCTCAGTACAGCGGCGGCGATCGCCGCCACGCCTGCACTCGCCGAGGAATGCCGGATCGGGCCGCCGCCGCACGAGAAAGGCGCAAAAGTCTGGATGGACATGGATCAGGTCGAACTGGACGCGGCCTACGATCAGTCCTTCTATGCACCCACGATCGGCCAATTCCGCAAGCGCTTCGCCTCGATCAGCGAGACGACGCGAAAGCGGCTCGGCGCGCCCAGGCGATTTTCCTATGGGCCGACCCCGGTCGAAGGCCTCGACGTCTTTCCGGCGCGCACGCCGAACGCTCCGATCTTCGTGTTCATTCACGGCGGACGCTGGCTGCGCGGCACCGCGAAGGGTTACGCATACCCTGCCGACCTCTTCGTCAACGCCGGCGTCAATTATGTCGTGCTGGATTTCATCCATGTCGACGAGGCCAACGGCGATATCAGGGTGATGGCCGACCAGGTCCGACGCGGCATCGCCTGGCTCTACAAGAACGCAGCCGCTTTCGGCGGCGACATCAAGCGCTTTTATGTTGGCGGCCATTCCTCCGGCGGCCATCTCGCCGGCGTCGCTGTCACGACCGACTGGCAGAAGGATTTCGGCTTGCCTGCCGACATGATCAGTGGCGGCCTTCTGATGAGCGGCCTCTACGATCTCAAGGCCGTGCGGCTTTCCGCGCGCGGAAAATACGTCAAGTTCGACGACGGCATGGAGCAGTCGATGAGTTCGATCCGCCACATCGATCTCTTGCGCGCGCCGATCACCGTCACCTACGGGACCTTCGAGACGCCCGAATTCCAGCGCCAGTCGCGTGACTTTGCCGCCGCCGTCAAGGCCGCCGGAAAACCGGTCGAGCTAGTCGAAGCGCCGGACTTCAACCACTTCGAAATGTGCGAAAGCCTCGGCAATCCCTACGGCCCGAATGGCCTCGCGGCGCTCAAGCTGATGAAGCTTGCCTGAATGCTGCATCGGGTGTCCGGCGAAATGCCTCGCGAATGAAGCGCTGAGCCGGCGCCTCGAAATAGCGGAACGTGAAATAAGAGAGTAGCAGCGTCGTCAGGAGATAGACGGCGAACAACGCGCCGCTGTAGACCGGAACTGGGCGGCCCGAAAGCGCAAAGCACAGCACGATCGCAATTTGAAGCGGGAAGTGCAACAGGTAGCTTGAATAGGTCAAGTTGCCTGCCGAGACGATCACGGCCTGCATCGGACGCGGCAGATTGATCTTGCGCGACAGGCAAAACAGCAGGATCGGCGTAAAGCCGACGAACAGCGGAAGATCGAAACGGTCGAGCTGATCGCGCAAGACATAGATCACGAGCGGCATGACGACAACCGCAGCCAGCCAGCCGCAGGCTTCGATCGCCGTCCTCAAGCGCGAGGTATCGGCCGCGCGCCGCACCGCCGCCGCAAGCCCGCCGGCATAGAACAGCGCAAGGCAATTGGTGACCTTGACGAACAGTTCGCCGACGCTCAGATGGGCGGCGGCGAGACACGCCGCAACGATAACGACGTTCAACAGCCACAGCCGCGTCGCGCGCAGCATCAGGAAGAACAGGAGGTAGACCAGCACTTCGACCGAGACCGACCAGATCGGACCGTCGAAACTTTCGCCCTTCGTGATTCCCCATTCGCTCGCCATGAAGAGCTGGGTGAGAAAATGCTGGAGGTCATTGGCCTGGTAGACGAAGAACGAGCCGCGCAGGTCGAAATAAGCAGTTTGCAACAGTGCGACCGACAGCAGGGTCACCAGATGCAGCGGATAGAGCCGCGAGAAGCGCAGCGTGAAGAACTTCCAGCCGCCGACCGCGCGCTCGGCGATCGGGTCGCGGTATTTCCAGAAGAAGATGAAGCCGCTGATGCACCAGAACACCCAGACGCCGAAAGCGCCGGAGTCGTGTAACCACCGGAAGGTCCCGTAAAGCGGCAGACGCTCCGGTTCAAGTCCCACCGGCTGGTCGGCGACGAAGGCAAAATGTCGATAGTGAAAGACGAGAATGGCGAACGCCGTGAGAAAGCGCAGGGCTTCCAGCCCGAGCAGCTTGTTCGTTTCCTCGGGAGGCGTCACGGCTTGCTGCATGCGCCAGACACACCCTTCAGCACGGCCGCATCCCACACGGCATAACCTGCGGCATCGAGGTGGACGCCGTCGATCGTATGCGGGGCCGGCATGGGCGGCAGCGCGGCGAAAGCCGCGCCGCCCTTGTTCGCCAAAGCCGGAAGCATCGCGTTGAATGCATCGATGCGCTTCATGGTCTCGGCCTGGTAGTCCGGCGGCATGCGCCCGCGCACCTCGATTGAGGGAATGCCGAGTACGGCAAGATGATCGGTCGCATCCTTGAGCTGCGCGAGGAGCGATCCGTAATTCGCTTCGAACTCCTTTTGCTCGCGTCCCTGCAGCGCATCGTTGGTGCCGAGCGCAATCATGATGGCCGCGGCGCGGCGGCCATTGAGCGTCTCGCGTAGCCATGTCCCGAGATCGCTTGCCGTGGAAGCGCCGTCCAGCCCCGCATTGACGATGGCGTGATCGCATAGTGTCCGAGGCAGCGTCGATGCTTCCGTGATGCTGTCACCGAGCACGATGATGGGCTGTTCGACCCGGCTCAAGGTGTAGTGCAGTATGATCTGGCGGGTATGCCGGTGTGCATCGACATGCACCGGTTTCCTGAAATACGACCAGCCGGCCAAACCCGCCCCGATCGCAAGGCTGACCAGTGCGGCGGATTTGGCATTCGCTTTCATGTCGCCACCGCAACCAGGCTGCTGATCCGATTCCGCCCGAGGAACCGACAAGGGAATTAATAAGGAAATCGGCTAGTGTGACGGTTCAGAAGTTCGCATCATTTGTGCCGCGGGTTCGTCGAAACGTGGCTCCGAAAAATGATACGAACTTCGGAATCGGGACACTAGGCGTCGGAAATAGAAATAGCTGACGGAATCTTAAAATATCATTCGCCGCACGGAGCGGATTCTGCCCCGATCCGGCTCCTTGCGGGCAAGGCTTGACAGCCCCTGCCTTTAACCCCTCACAATGCATCAAACAGAAGATGAGGGAGCGCCATGGCGCGAAAACTGATCGATATTTCCGTGCCGCTGCAAAACGACGTTCCGGCCGATCCGCCGGGCATCAATCCGCGCATCGAATATCACGATCACCAGCAGAGCCTGCCGCGCATGCTCGGCTTTTTCCCGGGTCTCAAGGCGCAGGATCTGCCGGACGGCCAGGGTTGGGCGATGGAGACGGTGCAGCTCTCGACCCATAACGGCACCCATCTCGATGCGCCCTACCACTACCATCCGACCATGAACCGCGGCGAGCGCGCCTGGACCATCGAGGAAGTGCCGCTCGAATGGTGTTTCCAGCCCGCGGTCAAACTCGACTTCCGGCATTTCGCCGACGGCTATGTCGTCACCGCTGATGATGTCGAGGCCGAACTCAAGCGCATCGGCCATACGCTGTCGCCGCTCGAGATCGTCGTGGTCAACACCAGCGCCGGCGCCAAATACGGCCAGGCAGACTTCGTCAATTCCGGCTGCGGCATGGGCTATGAGGCGACGATGTACCTGCTCGAGCGCGGCGTGCGCCTGACCGGCATCGACGGCTGGAGCTGGGACGCGCCGTTCGTGTTCACCGCGAAGAAATACGCCGAGACGAAGGATGCAAGCCTGATCTGGGAAGGCCACAAGGCCGGGCGTCACATCGGCTATTGCCACATCGAGAAGCTGCACAATCTGGAGCTTCTTCCCTCGACCGGCTTCATGGTGTGCTGTTTTCCGGTGAAGATCGAACGCGCTTCCGCGGGCTGGACGCGCGCGGTTGCAATCATGGATACCTGAAGAAACGCCACCGGTGATTAAGATGCGGAGAGAATGATCTATTGCGCTCGCCGATGCGATTGGCAGAGCGTCGTTTCAGTCGGTTCCCGACCGAAAGAAGATGGCAGCACGCCTGGTGAGAAGCCATGCGCAAGTCCTATCATTGATTCGGGAAAGGACCTGACGCGCTCCTTCGCGCTTTATCCTTTCGTCTCATCGGCCGATGCCATCCTGCCAATCACGGCCGGAACGAGCGACCTTGTAATCCATTGAATCCGAAGAGAAAAAGCACCTTCAGAAAATATTCCCTGGAGGCAGCGGCTCGGGGCGTTAACGCTGGCGCGAAAGCAAACCGGCTGCGACGATTTTGGTCTTTCCAAGAGGCGAGCCGGGTCGTACCACGGCAACGGTTTGAGCGTTTCGCTTGCTGGGGACGCAGGCGAGGCTACAATAACGTCAAAGGCCGCCAAGGCCGAGATCAAGGGAGAGAAATATCATGACGACAACATTCCGTTCGCTGCTCGGCGCGACGGCCCTCGGCCTGGTGCTGGCCTCGAGCCAGGCACTCGCCGCCGACCCGATCAAGATCGGCGTCATCGCCGAAGCACAGGCGATCGCCGGCGCCTCGATCCCGCAGGCCGCTCAGCTCGCAGCCGACGAGATCAACGCCAAGGGCGGCGTCGACGGCCGCAAGATCGAAATCATCACCTATGACAACCACTCTTCGTCCGCCGATTCCGTTCGCGCCTTCCAGCGCGCGGTCAACGAAGACAAGGTCAACATCGTCATCGCGAGCTACATCAGCGAAGTGGTGCTGGCGCTGGAGCCCTGGGCCGCGCGCCTGAAGACGCCCTTCATCACGCCGGGCGCGGCCTCCAACGAGATCAGCAAGGCCGTCCACGCCGACTACGAGAAGAACAAGTACACCTTCCACGGCTACCTGACCTCGGCTGCGCTGGCGCAGTCGGTGTGCGACGCCGCCAAGGATCTGCTCGTCGACCAGAAGCACATGAAGACCGCCGTCATCATGAGCGAGGACGCCGCCTGGACCAAGCCGCTCGACATCGGCTACGAGGATTGCCTGCCCAAGATCGGGCTGAAGGTGCTCGACCACATCCGCTTCTCGCCAGACACCACCGACTTCACGCCGATCTTCAACAAGATCGAGGGCTCCAAGCCCGACGTGATCATCACCGGCATCTCGCATGTCGGCGTGCAGCCGACCGTGCAGTGGAAGAACCAGCAAGTGCCGATCCCGATGTTCGGCATCTCCTCGCAGGCCACCAACTCGACCTTCAGCAAGGACACCAACGATGCCTCCGAAGGGGTGATCTATCAGGGCGTGTCGGGGACGGGCGTGGCGGTGACCCCCAAGAGCATTCCGTTCACCGAGGCTTTCAAGGCGAAGTTCGGCAACTTCCCGTCCTATTGCGGCTACACCGCCTATGACGAAGTTTATTACATCGCCGACGCCGTGAAGCGCGCCGGCTCGACCGACGCCGACAAGCTGGTCGCGGCGCTGGAAAAGACCGACTGGGTCGGCACCATCGGCCGCACGCAGTTCTATGGCAAGGACGACCCCTTCACGCACTCGATCAAGTACGGCAAGGGGCTCATCACCGGGTTGATGCTGCAATGGCAGGATAGCCAGCAGGTCGCCGTCTGGCCATCGGACGTCGCCAAGGCCAAACTGAAGTTCCCGAGCTTCATCAAGGTCACGACGAACTGAACTTGCGGAAGGTGCTCCCGGGGATTCTTTCCCCGGGAGCATTTTCATGGCGTAAAGTTGTCTTGAAGGGATAGGCAGCGGGGGCTGCCGCGGGCAGTGCCGTCTATTTGAAGTTCCTGCATTACTCGCCGCGGGTCCAACCAGGAACTTCAAATAGAAGACGGCGCTGAAAACATCAGAGATTTGCGAGTGCCCTTTGCTTTCCGAAGTTCGTGCAGAGGGTGCAGCGGGGATTACGAACTTCGGAAAACGGGCACTCGTATCAATGCTTGCGTTACAAATTCTGATCGACGGTTTTGCCATCAGCGCGCTTTATGCGCTGGGTGCGACCGGATTTACCCTCATCTTCGGCGTCTCCGGCGTGCTGAACCTGTCGCACGGCGCCATCATGGTGCTGGCGGCGGTGGCCGCTTGGGCGGCAGCAAGCGTGCTTCACCTCGGCAGTTATTCCGGCGCGTTGCTCGGCGTGGCGGTCGCCGTGGTGGCCTCCTTCGCCACCTATTTTGCGGTGGTGCAGCCGATCCAGAAGTCACGCCGCATCGCCACGGAGGAGAAGGAAATCTTCATCCTCACCAGCACGCTGCTTTGGGGCATCATGATCCAGGAACTGATCGCCTACTTCTTCACCAACAATGCCAAGACCGTGCTGCCGATCGTCGAAGGGGTCGTCAATATCTTTGGCGAACGGACGACGAAAAACGAAATATTCACCGCCGTTGTCTGTTGCGTTTCGATCGGCCTGCTTTGGCTGCTCGTGAACCGCACCCGTACCGGCAAGGCCGTGCTGGCGGCGTCGATGAACCCGCGCGGCGTCACCCTGCTCGGGCTGGAGCTCGGCAGCATCTATCTCGTGGTCTGGGGGATCTACGGCATCCTGGCGGGCATCGCCGGCGTGCTGCTCGGCATGTTCCTGGGGGTAAGCTCCTACAGCGTCGGACCGCTGACGGCGAGCGCGTTCTCGATCGTCGTGCTGGGCGGTCTCGGCAGCGTCTCCGGATCGCTGATCGCAGCCTTCGTTGTCGGCTACCTCGAAACCATCACGGCCTATCTGATCTCGCCGGCCTACCGGACCATTCCGGCGCTGCTGCTGCTTGTCGCCGTGATGTATGTGCGGCCGCAAGGCCTGCTCGGGAGGCGCTAGGTGGGCGCTGCGACAGAGGACGAACTTCGGAAGGTGGGCACTAGCTGATGGCAAGCTTCTTTAAATCGCGGCTCTTCTTCATTTCGATCGCGATCGTGATCGTTGCAGCGACCCTGCCGCTTTATATGTCCGGCTACGTGCTGGGCCTGCTCACGGTCGCCTTTTACTTCGGCGTGTTCGCGATGTCCTGGGATCTCTTGTTCGGCTTTGCCGGCGAGGTCAATTTCGGCCCGACCTTCCTGATCGGCGTCGGCGCCTATACCGCCGGCATTCTGAACGCCCAGACCGGCTGGTCGGTCTATCCCTGCATTGTGCTCGGCGCGCTTGCTGCCGTGATTGCCGGGCTCGTTCTGGCGTTGCCGGCCTTGCGCGTGCGCGGACCTTACTTCGGCCTGACCACGCTGGTCGCGGTTCTGATCCTGCAGAACTTCATCGTCGTGTTCGCCGATCTCACCGGCGGCGAAATCGGCCTGACCATTCCCGACGTCATCACGATCAACGCCGGCGCGAATTACTGGATCGCGCTCGGCTTCATGACGATCAGCGCGCTCATCCTCTACGGCCTGGCGCAATCGCCGATCGGCCTCGTGCTGCAGGCGAGTGGCCAGGACCCGGTTCAGGCCGGGGCGCTCGGCTTCAACATCGTCAAGCACAAGCTCGCGGCCTTCATCGTCTCGGCCTTCTTCTCCGGCCTCTCCGGCGCGCTCTTGGTGTTCTACATGGGCACCGCCTCGGTCGGCACCGTTGTCGATATCGCGGTCGGCGTGAACGTGATCGTTGCCGCCGTGCTGGGCGGACGCCGCACCGTGCTGGGCGCAGCGCTCGGCGCGATTTTCCTGATCGTCGCCGGCGAATTCTTGAGGCCGACCGGCGAGCTTGCGACCTTCATCGTTTCGGCGGTCGCGCTTCTGGTCGTGCTGTTCTTTCCCGGCGGCTTCCTGGGCGCAGCCCTTTCGCATGAGGGGCGCTCATAATGGACGCAACGACCACCAACAACGCGCCGGTGCTGGAAGTCCGCGGCCTTACCAAGCGCTTCGGCGGCTTGACCGCGGTCAAGAACCTCGATCTCGACGTTCATGCCGGCGAGATCTTCGGCCTGATCGGCCCGAACGGGTCCGGCAAGTCGACCGCGATGAAGTCGATCATGGGGATCGAGCGCCCGACCGCGGGCAAGGTCGTCTTCCAGGGCGAGGATGTCGCAGGCCTGCCGGCGCACAAGATCGCGCGCAAGGGCTTCGGCATGGTGTTTCAGCATTCGCGGCCGCTGAACCGGCAGACGGTGCTGGAAAACATCATGGTGGCGCTGTTGCCGGACAGCCTGTTGATGCTGTTTCCGGACAAGGCGCTGACCGAGCGCGCCAAGTGGATCGCCAATCGCGTCGGCCTCGGCGCGGTGATGGACCGCCGTCCGCCCACCCTGCCCTTCGCCGATTTGCGGCGCCTTGAACTCGCCAAAGCCATCGCGCGCGATCCCAAGGTGGTGCTGGTCGACGAACCCTTTGCCGGGCTGACGCTCGCCGAGGTCGGCACCTTCTCCGAACTCATCAAGAGCTTCCGCGACGAAGGCCGCGCGGTGCTGCTCGTCGATCACAACGTCAAGAGCGTGGCGGCCCTGGTCGACCGGGTGCTCGCGATGTATCTCGGCGAGGAAATCGTCACCGGCCGCGCCGACGAGGTCATGCGCAACGAGACGGTTCGGCGTGTCTATCTCGGCGGCGCGATCGAGACGGCGGCGCGCCCCGAAAACTCCTTCAAGGACAAGGTCCCGCTGCTCCAGGTCGAAAATGTCAGCGTGTTCTACGGCAAGGCCCAGGCGCTGGAGAACGTGTCGATCCACGTCCATCATGGCGAATTCGTCTCGGTGGTGGGATTGAACGGCGCCGGCAAGACCACGCTGTTCAACACGATCTCCGGCTTTTTGCCCTATAACGGCGAGGTCATCCGCGACGGCGAAAAGCTGCGCGGCACGAGCCCGGCAAAGATCGCGCGCAGCGGCATCGTGCAATGTCCGGAATCGCGTGAGCTGTTTGGCGAGATGACGGTGCGGGAAAATCTCGATCTCGGCGGCCAGCACCTCACCGACGCGGACAGGGCCAAGCAACTCGCCTGGCTGTTCGAGCTGTTCCCGATCCTCAAACAGCGTCAGGGCCAGCTGGCACAGACGCTTTCGGGCGGCGAGCAGCAGATGCTCGCGATCGGACGCGCGCTGATGATGCAGCCCAAGATCCTGATCCTCGACGAGCCGACGCTGGGTCTTGCGCCGGTCATCCTGGAGACGCTGTCAAAGGCGCTCGAGCGGTTGCGCCAGACCACTGACATCACCGTGCTGCTGGGCGAACAGAACGTGACGTTCGCGCTTCCGCATGCCGATCGCGTCTATGTGCTTGAGCACGCGCGGATCGTCTGGGAAGGCGATCCGGGCCGCTTCGCCGCAGAGGCTGGCGAGGGTTATCTTTAAATCCAGCAGCGGCTGGCTGCTTTCAATACGCGCGAACCGTCTGCACGGGCTCTGCCATGTTCGGCTGCGCGGTCTGCGTCGGCATGTCGGCTGCGCTGCCATCGCCGATGAATTCCGCCTGGACGGCTTGCGAAATCCAGACCGGCACCTTCGGATCAAGGGTCGCGAGTGCAACGAGTACTAGCGGTACGGCGGCGACCAGGATGACAAATCCAACGCCGCTTTTCGGTTCGATGCGGTAGGTGCTTTTACGTGATCTGTCGTGCGGAGCGTGCATGGGTTTCTCCAGTCGCTGAAGATGTCCCCCACGCAAACTCTAGCCCGTCGCCGATCAAACCCGTGTGACCTGCTTCACATCCGCGCACTGCTAGCGTGATTCAATCGTCGTCCACGCCCGATCCCGCAATTTCCTGCAGCGATGCGACGTCGAGCACGACAATGGCGCCGTGCTCAAGACGAACCCAGTTTCGCAAGGCCCAGGCGCGCAGCTGCTTGTTGATGCTCTCGCGCGACATGCCGACCATCTCGCTGATTTCCTGCTGGGTTACCGCGATGGTGCGGCTATCCTTCGCGGCCTTGTGCCGATCGGTGAGACGGATCAGCGCGCTGGCGAGCCGCCCCGGCAGATCCTGCAAGATCACCTCTTCCACCTGGTCGGACGTCCAACGCAGCCGCGCGCACAACAGCTCGATGAATTTCATCGCGAGCGCGGGCTGGCTCTTCACGAACGGCAAGAATTCGCGGCGATCGATGACGACGATCTCGCAATTGCTGTTGGCGATGGCGTCCGCCGTTCGCGCCTGGCCATCGAGAACGGCAACCTCGCCGAATATCTCGCCGGGACCGATCAGGTTGAGGATCGCGCTGCGCCCGTCGGGCGATGAAATGCTGATCTTCACCGTTCCCGAAATAACCGCGATCAGGCTATTGCCGGGGTCGCCCCTGGAGAAGATCGTCGCCCCGCGCTTGAGCATCGCGGGCTTGGCATAGCGGCCGAGCTGCTCGAACGCCTCCACATCGAGGTCGCAGAAAATCGGGTGCTTGCGCAGCACCGAAAGCTTGCCCGTCACCGGCCGGGGTTCGATGGTCTTGTCCTGGGACACGCCTACTAGAGCTCCGATTCCGAAGTTCGCAAGCAATCAGTGGCACCTCTGATGCGAACTTCGGAATCAAAGGAGCTCTAGCAACCTATTGTTTCTAGTGCGGCTTTGAATTTGAAGTTCCTATGATGAGCTTGCCGCAACGCTGATAGGAACTTCAAATTCGCCGCACTGGTTCTCCGGACACGAAAGCCGGCGTAAAAACCCGCCAGACGGCCAATCCAATCGTCGGGCCGAGGCCAAGGTTGGGCAGCCGGGTCCCCACCCAAAAATTACCGTCCCGAGCGCGATTTCCGGGAATTTTCTCAGTACTGCCGCAAAGCTCGTCTGGGAACAAGCCCCGTTGTCAAGCTAACTGCAGCCGGGCACCCTGTCTCCATGAGCGCAGCCGTCACAGTTAAGAGATCGATAACGCAGGCGCCGCCACCGGAGGCGATGACGTGCGAGACCGCTTTTCGGACTGCGGCGACCCAATATCTCGGTCAGCTGACAGCGCAGCATAAGGGTACGTCTGCGGGCGAGGCTGCGTCCCTACACGCCATGCGTGTTTCCTTGACCCGGTTGCGGACCACCATTGCCTTGTTTTCGCCCATGGTGGAGGGCGACGAGGAGATGCGGCTTGCCGCGGAATTGAAATGGCTGAATGCGCATCTCGGCATGGTTCGCGACCTCGACGTCGCGCTCGAACGGCTTGCAAAAATCAAGCAGCCAACGGACGCGACCGAGCGGGCCTGGCGAGATGAACGGGCCACCTGCCTGCGCCATTTGAGCCGTACCCTCGGCTCGTCGCGCTATCGTCGGCTGACCGTGGATCTCGCCGCCTGGATCGCGCACGGCGACTGGTCGCGCAAACGATCGAAGCAGGCGGTTGAACGGCGCGCGCGGCCTGCGGAGCCATACTGCTCGGAAAAACTGCTGAGGTGGCGAAAAAAGCTTCTAAGGAAAAGCCGCAAGCTTGAGGACGTCGGCGCCCGCAAGCGCCATCGCCTGCGGCTCGCCAACAAGCGGCTGAACTACGCCATCGAGGCTGCGGCCAAACTGATCCCGGCCAGCGAGACGCCGACACAACAGGCGACGCTGAAGCTCCTGCGCAAGGTTCACAAATCGCTTGGGCAACTCAACGACGATGAACGGCGCCGCTCGCTCCTACGTGCGCTTGGCGACGACGAGGCGGGTGCAGCCGATCTCCTGCTCGACGCCAGGCAAAAGAAGCGGCTGCTGCGCAAAGCGGTCAAGGCTTACGACGAACTGGCGGAGCTTGAGCCGCCGAAGATTTCAAACACGTGACGCGGTCCTTCTCACCTCTTCCCGTTCACGGGAAGAGAAGAAACATCAGCGCGGCACGACCGCCGTTGCTTCGATCTCGACCCTGGCCTCTTTCTCGACCAGGCGCACGACCTGCACCAGCGCCATCGCCGGGTAATGCGCGCCGAAGATCTCGCGATAGATCTGCCCGAGCGCCCTCAGGCTCGACAAATATTCGTCCATGTCGACGACGTACCACGTCAGGCGCACCAAGTGCTCCGGCCTCGCCTCACCTTCCGCGAGAATGGCGGCGATATTGCGCAAGGTTTGCCGCACCTGCGCCAGGAAATCGGAAGGCAGATGGCCGTGGACGTCCCAGCCGATGACGCCGCCGGTCACCACCAGCCTGCCCTCGGCGGTCATGCCGTTGGCGTAGCCTTTTGGCATCGGCCAGCCGCTCGGTTGCAGCGTTCGCACCCCCGTCTCGTCGTCGGAGCGGGCGGCGGAGGCCGGGCCTTTCGAAGGGTTCACCGATATTTCTCCTTACCTATTCGGCCGCAACGCCCGGCGACGTGCCTTTACCTAGCGCCATCTGCCGCAGCGCAAAGCGCTGGAGCTTGCCGGTCTGGGTCTTGGGCAATTGCGCGACATATTCGATCGCGCGCGGATACTTATAGGGCGCGATGGCCTGCTTGACGTATTCCTGCAACTCGGACGTCAGCGCATCGCCGGCGACCGCTTTTGCCGCCAGCACCACATAGGCCTTGACGATCATGCCACGCGCCTCGTCGGGCGCCCCGACCACGCCGCATTCGGCGACACTCGCGTGGCTGAGCAGCGCCGCCTCGACCTCGGGACCGGCGATGTTGTAGCCGGAGGAAATGATCATGTCGTCTGATCGCGCGACGAACGAGAAGCGGCCCTTTTCATCGCGGGTGAAGGAATCGCCGGTCATGTTCCAGCCATCGCGCACATAATTGGTCTGGCGAGCGTCGGCGAGATAGCGGCAGCCCGTCGGGCCGCGCACCGCGAGCTTGCCGATCGCGCCTGCCGGCAGCTCATTCATGTTGTCGTCGACGATCTTGGCTTCATAGCCCGCGACCGGCATTCCGGTCGAACCGGCGGCAGCGCTGCCGGTGCGGTTAGAGATGAAGATATGCAGCAGTTCCGTGCTGCCGATGCCATCGAGAATGGTCTTGCCGGTTTTTTTCGTCCAGCTCTCGAACACCGGCGCCGGCAAGGTTTCACCGGCCGAGACCGCAAGCCGCAGCGACGACAGGTCCGCGCCCTGGTCCATCGCGCTCATCATCGCACGATAGGCGGTCGGCGAGGTGAAACAGATCGTGGCTTTGTAGGTCTCGATAATCTTGACCATCTCGGGAGGGGAAGCGTTTTCGAGCAGCGTCGCGGTCGCGCCGAACCGCAGCGGGAAGATCGCCAGTCCTCCGAGCCCGAAGGTGAAGGCGAGCGGCGGCGAGCCGACGAACACGTCGTCCGGCGTGACGCCCAGCACTTCCTTCGCGTAACCGTCCGCGATCATCAGGAGATCGCGATGAAAGTGCATCGTCGCCTTCGGTTCGCCTGTCGTGCCCGACGTAAAGCCGAGCAGCGCCACGTCGTCGCGGCCGGTTTTGACGGCCGCGAAACGCACCGGCTTGCTCAAGGCGACGCGATCGAGCTCGGCGTCATGGTTCGACGTGCCGTCGAAATTGACGACCTGCCTGAGGAAGCGGCTGGTCTTGGCGCACGCGACCAGTTCATCGGCAATGCGACTGTCGGTCAGCGCCAGCGAAATCTCGGCCTTGTCGACAATCTTGCTCAACTCGACCGCGCGAAGCAGCGGCATGGTATTGACGACTACCGCGCCTGCTTTGGTCGCCGCCAGCCAGGCGGCCACCAGCGCCGGATTGTTGCCGGAGCGGATCAGCACGCGATTGCCGGGCTTGACGCCGTAATTCTCCACCAGCGCATGCGCGAGGCGGTTCGACCAATCGGAGAGTTCCTTGTAGGTGCGCTGGCGGCCGTTGCCGATCAGCGCGGTGTGATCGCCAAAACCCTTCTCGACCATGCGATCGGTCAATTCGACCGCAGCGTTTAGATAGTCCGGATATTGAAACTCCGGCCGATCGAGCAGGAGATCCGGCCATAGTTCGAGCGGCGGCAGATTCCGCCGGGCAAAATCGTCGACGTGACCCGTGGGGCCAAGCGATGGGGAAATTCGACCTGACATTTCCATCGTCTCCCGGTTTCGGAGTGACGGGTTCAAAACATTTTATACTTAAAACAATTCGATGCAATAGGCCGGCTTTAGTCTTTTGGCGGATTTAGCGCCCCGCCAATTGCTTTAGCCGAAGAGTCATCGCCGAGGCCGGGTCGGCGAGCGGGGCAATCGCGGTGAAATGGTTGGCCGCGGGCAGACTGCCGTAACTGGTGGCGATGCCGGCTTCGTTCCAGGCCTCGGCGATCGCTTTGCTCTGGCGGTGATATTCCGCGCTCTCCGCCTCGCCCACCACCGCGTCCAGGCTGCCGTGCGATGGCGGTTGCCAGAACAACGGACTTGAGGCACGGGCCGAGGCGGCGTCGAGACGCAACGCCTTGTTGATGGAGGTCGCAACCAATGGCTCGAGCTCGAACAGGCCGGAGATCGCATAGGCCGCGCGCACGAGCTGCGGCGGCAGAGAATCTTCGTAGGCCTTCCAGTCGGTGGCGAGCATGCAGGCCGCGAGATGTCCGCCGGCGGAGTGCCCGCTGACGACAAGCGTTTCCGAGATCTTCGCCAGTTCGAGCATCGCCTCGCGCATCTGCATGATGATGTCGGCCACCGAAACCTGGGGGCAAAGATCGTAGGTCGGAATGGCAACGCCGATGCCGTGGGCGTTGAGGCCGCGCGCCATATGGCTGAACCACGACCCATCCAGCGCCTGCCAATAGCCGCCATGAATGAAA
Organism: Bradyrhizobium sp.; assembly: GCF_027307225.1. Lineage (GTDB taxonomy): Bacteria > Pseudomonadota > Alphaproteobacteria > Rhizobiales > Xanthobacteraceae > Bradyrhizobium. The sequence goes on from NZ_DAHUXJ010000097.1 coordinate 49,388, forward strand.
ACGGCGAGCGGCGCTTTGTCTTCGCCTTTGTCCCCACCGAAGACGTCGATCACATGACGCGGTTCAGGCCCGTATGCAATCCGGCGTGGGGCGTTCTGTTCGCGATAGGCCGCTGCATCCCTCGCCCACCCGGCCATCAGTTCCGGGTTTTCCGGGACGCGGGCCCGGTTGTTGTATTCGGCCTCGTAGTCTATTCCGTTCACGCTTCACGTCCTGCCCAGCGCGGCCTTCTGCGCTGACGCCTTGGTCTTGGCGAGCAGCCGCATCAATTCGCGCACGTCTTTCGGCGACAGATCGGAGAAGATATCGGCGATCCAGTTCTCGTGCTCGGCCGCCATCTTGCGGAATTCGGCGCGGCCGGCCTTGGTCAGGCGGATCACCTGGACGCGCCGGTCGCTCTCGGATGTCCGCCGGTCGAGATGGCCGGATTCAACCAGCCGCTCGACGAGGCCGGTGACGTTGCCGTTGCTGACCATCATGCGCTTGGAGACGTCCGAAAGCGTCATCCCCTCCGGCACCTTGTCGAGCTGGGCCATCAGGTCGAACCGCGGCAGCGTCACGTCGAAGCGCTCGCGCAAGCGGCCTCTTACCTCGCCCTCGATCAGGGTGGTGCAGGTCAAAAGCCGCAGCCACAGCCGCAGCTCGTCGCCGTGATCGCCGGGAAGCTCGACGGCCTTGGTCTCGGAATCGAGGATCATGCTGCAACCATGCTTACCTTTTTGAGCTTCACGTAATTGAAGCGCCGCATCAAGTCAAAACGCGAACCGGCCCCACGCAGTTCGACAGTTTTCCAGATTTCTTTAAGTTTCAAATAATTGGCGCGGCCTTTGCATGTTAACGTTATGGTTGGGCCATAACTCGCCTAAGGACGCGGTTGCCGCCGCGGCCATCATCGGCATAAGCTGCCCGAAATAATAGTCCGATATGCGGGCGATCAAGGGGAGAAGGGTCATGCGTCACCTATTGAAATGGGCCGCGCTTGCGGCCGCGGCCGGGATTTTCATTCAGCCGGCGACAGCCCAGGAGAAACTGAAAGTCGGCCTGATCGCGACCCTGTCGGGTCCGGCCGCCGCACTGGGCGCGCAGGTCCGCGACGGCTTCAACCTCGCGGTGAAGGATCTCGGCGGCAAGATGGGCGGCCGCGACGTCGAGGTGATCGTCGCCGACGACGAACTGAAACCCGACGTCGCTGTCTCCAAGGTGAAAGGCCTGCTCGAGCGCGACAAGGTCGATTTTGTCGTCGGCCCGATCTTCTCCAATATCCTGCTGGCGATTCATCGGCCGGTCGTCGACAACAAGACGTTCCTGATCAGCCCCAATGCCGGTACGTCGAGCTATGCCGGCAAGGCTTGCAGCCCGTTCTTCTATGTCACGTCCTACCAGAACGACCAGGTGCACGCGGTGCTCGGCAAGGTCGCGCAGGACCGCGGCTACAAGCGCGTCTATATACTGGAGCCGAACTACCAGGCCGGCAAGGATTCGGCCGCCGGGTTCAAGCTCGAGTACAAGGGCCAGATCACCGAGGAAAGCTACGTGCCGCTCGGCACGCTCGACTTCCAGGTCGAACTGTCCAAGATCGCTGCGCAGAAACCTGATGCCGTCTTCACTTTCATGCCCGGCGGCATGGGCGTGAGCCTGGTGAAGCAGTACAAGCAGGCGGGACTTGCCGACAAGATTCCGGTGCTGTCGGCCTTCACCGTCGATGAATCGACGCTGCCGGCGCAGCAGGATGCGGCCGTAGGCATGTTCGGCGGCGCGGACTGGGCGCCGGACCTCGACAATCCGCAGAGCAAGAAATTCGTGGCGGGTTACGAGGCTGCCTATAAGAGCGTGCCCGGCACGTACGCCATGCAGGGCTATGACACCGCGCTTCTGATCGACAGCGCCGTGAAGGCGCTCAAGGGCGATCTTTCCAACAAGGAAGCGGTCGCGGCCGCCCTGAAGAAGGCCGATTTCAAGTCTCTGCGCGGCAACTTCAAGTTCAACATCACCGGCTATCCGATTCAGGACTTCTATTTGACCAAGGTCGCCAAGCGGCCGGACGGCAAGTTCGAGACCGAGATCGTGCAGAAAGTCTTCGCCAATGACGCCGACCGCTACGCCAAGGAATGCGTGCCGGGCAAGTAAGACGTGGGTAGAGGAAGGGGAGTGAAGTGAGTATGACGAGCGAGATCACCGGCATCACCCGCGCCAATGAAGGCATCCAGGGCATTTCCTGGAACATTCTCGGCCAGACCTATGTGCCGAAGAATCGCAGCGACCACAGCTTCTCGTGGCATGCGACGTTCCCACCCGGCACCTTCGTGCCACCGCATATTCATCCCGACCAGGATGAATATCTCTACATCCTCGAAGGCAAGCTCGACTTCATGCTCGGCGGCTCGGACGCGCAGGCGACGCCCGGCGACCTCGTCCGGCTCGGGATGGGCATTCCGCACGGCATCTTCAACAAATCCGATCAGGTGGTGAAGGTGCTGTTCTGGGTCTCGCCGACGCAGAAGCTCTACGAACTGTTCTGGGGCATTCACAACATGAAGGAGCAAACGCCCGACGCGGTCGTGGCGCTCGCCGCCGAGCACAACATCCACTTCCTGCCCCCGCCTCCGGGAGCGTGATTGTCAAAAGCCGTCATTCCGGGATGGTGCGTCAGCACCAGACCCGGAATCTCGAGATTCCGGGCTCGCTGCTTTGCAGCGCCCCGGAATGACAACGTGAGAATGGCGTGAAAGGACTACCCCCTCACCGCCGCCAGTCCTGGCACGGCGGCGAAGCCCGCCTTGGTGGCATAGCCGCGCACGATCGCTTCGCGCTGGGCGTAGCTCAGCACCTTGTCGATATCGGTGAACCCATCCGGCGCGAGCTGCTCGACCGCATCGATCACGCCCTCCGGTCCGCCGCGGCGGTTGGAACGCACGATCTCGGCCGTCATCGGCAGGCGCTTCTGTTCGTAGGCGACCAGCGCCTGACGCGGATGTTCGGAACGCACGAGCAAGTCTGCAAGGCAGCGCGCATCCAGAATGGCCTGCGACGCGCCGTTTGAGCCGACCGGGTACATCGGATGCGCGGCGTCGCCGAGCAGCGTGACGCGGCCATCAGACCAATACGGCAACGGATCGCGGTCGCAGGTCGGATATTCATAAAATTCCGGCGTCGCCGAAATGAGGCTCGCGACGTCGACATACGGCATCGAGAAGCGCGCCACATGCGGCATCAGCTCTTCGCGCTTGCCGGGACGCGACCAGTCCTCGCGGCGCGGCGGCGGCGAAGAGCCGTCGCCGATCTTGACCAGCACGGCCCAGTTGGTCAGGCGGTTCGACGGGCTCGAGCCTTCCGCGATCGGATAGACCACGACCTTGGCATTGAGGCCGCCGGCGACGATCATCGAGCGGCCGGTCAGGAACATCGGCCAGTCGCGCGCGCCGCGCCAGAGCATCAGGCCGTTCCAGCACGGCGGGCCTTCGTTGGGAAACAGCGTCTCGCGCACGCGTGAATGAATGCCATCGGCGCCGATCAGGATGTCGCCGCGCACGGTCTTGATATGATGACCCGAGCGGTCGAAGAAATGCGCCGTGACGCCGCCCTCGTCCTGGGTGAACGCACCGAGGCGATGGCCGGTGTGAATGAATTCCTTGCCGAGCCGCTCCTCTACTGCGTGATGGATCACGCTTTGCAAGCGCCCGCGATGGATCGAGAATTGCGGAACGTCATGGCCGGCGTCGATGCCGCGCGTGTCGCGCCAGACTTCCTGGCCATGGCGATTGAGGTAATAGAGCACATCGGTGCGGATCGAGGCGTCGTCGAGTTTTTGCAACAGGCCGAGTTGGGCGAGTTCGCGGATCGCATGCGGCAGCGTGTTGATGCCGACGCCGAGTTCACGGATAGTGTCCGTCTGTTCGAACACCTCGCAGCCGATGCCGCGGACGCGCAACATCAACGCCGTGGTCAGACCACCGATGCCGCCGCCGACGATAATCGCCTTCATCGCCTTAACTCCACTCACACACGCTCAAGTTGCCCGCTACCCGGTTCACCCCTTCCCTCAAGGGATGGGCGATCCAGCGTGCCACCCGGCCTATTCGGCCGCAAGCGGCTTTGCGGCCTCCGCCTTCAGCTCGGCCCGGGTCTTCGGCTTAGCCTTAATTTTAAGGTCTTCGAAGTCTTGCCGGTCCCTTACACTATTGCGGAAAATCTGCTCCTTGCCGGGCAGATATTGCGGCGGGCAGAAGATATCGCCGGCCCCGTACCAGGCGGCGGCCTTCATCGTAAACCCGGGGTCGACCAGATGCGGGCGGCCGAGCGCCACCAGGTCGGCCCGGCCGGCCGCCAGGATGGTATTAACCTGGTCTGCCGTGGTGATGTTGCCAACGCACATGGTCGCGACGCGGGCCTCGTTACGGACCTGGTCGGAAAACGGCGTCTGGAACATGCGGCCATAGACCGGCTGCGCGTCGCGCACGGTCTGGCCGGTCGAGACGTCGACGAGATCGACGCCTCCTTCCGCAAAGGCGCGCGCGATCGCAACGGCGTCATCACCGGTGATGCCGCCCTCCGCCCAGTCGGTTGCGGAAATGCGCACCGACATCGGCTTGTGCGACGGCCAGGCCGAGCGCAGCGCCTCGAAGATTTCGAGCGGATAGCGCAGGCGATTTTCCAGCGAGCCGCCGTATTGGTCGGTACGCTGGTTGGTCAGCGGCGAGATGAAGCTCGCGAGCAGATAACCGTGAGCACAATGCAGCTCCAGCATGTCGAAGCCGCAGCGTTCGCCGCGTTCTGCCGCGGCGACAAACTCGGACTTCACCCGATCCATCGCGGCGCGGTCCATCTCTTGCGGCACCTGACTGTCGGGGAAGTAAGGAATCGCCGACGCGGAGACGACGTCCCAGCCGCCCTCCTCCAGCGGACGGTCGATGCCATCCCACATCAATTTGGTCGCGCCCTTGCGTCCGGCGTGCCCGAGCTGAAGACAGATTTTTGCGGCGGAGTTGGCGTGGACGAAATCGACAATGCGTCGCCACGCATTCTCCTGCTCGTCGTTCCACAGGCCGGCGCAGCCCGGCGTGATCCGCGCATCGCGCCCCACGCACGTCATCTCGGTGAAGATGAGACCGGCGCCGCCGAGCGCCCGCGAGCCATAGTGCACGAGATGAAAATCGCCCGGCACACCCTCTTTCGCCGAATACATGCACATCGGCGAGACCACCGCGCGATTGGCAATCTGCATTTCGCGCAATCGAAGCGGCTGGAACATCGGCGCCAACGGCTTCTCGACGTCGACGTCGAAGCCTTGATGGCGCACGTGGCGCGCAAAGGCCTTGTCAACCTCGCCGACAAAATCAGGCGCGCGCAAGGTGAGATTGTCATAAGTGATGGCTTTGGCGCGCGTCATCACGCCGAAGGCAAATTGCACGGGATCGAAATCCCAGAAGCGGTCGACATGCTCGAACCAGACGAGCGAGACGTCGGCGGCATGTTGGGTCTTCTCGACTTCCTCGCGCCGGCCCTGCTCGTAGGTCGCGAGTGCTGATTGCACGGTCGGCGCGCCCTGCATGGCGTCGGCGAGCGCAATCGCGTCTTCCATCGCAAGCTTGGTGCCGGAGCCGATCGAGAAATGCGCGGTCGCCTTGGCGTCGCCCAGTAGCACCATGTTGTCCTTGACCCAGCGCTGGCTGCGGATCATCGGGAAATTCCGCCACATCGAGCGGTTTGTGAGCAGCGGATGGCCTTGCAAAAACCAGCCGAAGATCTCCGCCATGCGGTCGGCGGATTGCTTCTCGTCGAGGCCCGTCAGGCCCGCGCGCTTGAAGGTCTCGGGATCGGTCTCGAAGATCCAGGTCGAGCGTCCGGTTTCATATTGGTAGGCATGGGCGATGAACGGGCCCCACTCCGTCTCCTGGAAGATGAAGGTGAAGGCATCGAGCGGGCGTGTGGAGCCCATCCAGGCGAACACGTTGGAGCGCATATCCACTTCAGGCTCGAAATGAGCGGCGTGCTTGTCGCGGAAGCGGCTGTTGCTGCCATCGGCGATCACCACGAGATCGGCATCGGCGAAACGCGATTCGTCGTCGATTTCGGTCTCGAAGACCAGCTTGACGCCAAGCTCGCGCGCACGCTCCTGCAGGATCAGCAGCAACTGGCGGCGCGAGCAGCCGCAAAAGCCGTTGCCGCCGACGCGGTGCACGGTGCCGCGGAAATGCACGGCAATGTCGTCCCAGTAGGCGAATTCCTGCGTGATACGGCGATAGCTCGGCGGATCGTACTTCTCGAAATTGTCCAGCGTCGCGTCGGAGAACACCACGCCGAAGCCGAAGGTGTCGTCGGCGCGGTTGCGCTCATAGACCGTGATGTCGGCCTGCGGGCGCTGCTTCCTGAGCAGGATCGCCGAATAGAGACCCGCTGGTCCACCGCCGATGATCGCGACCTTCATGGGAACCTCATCCCGATCTTTTGAATGCCGGAAATTATTTTAAACCTAAAGCATCTCCTCGGCAAGCGGCTTTCGGCCGGCTTCAATATTGACCTGCTACTCGCTGGTTGTCATCGCCCGGCTTGACCGGGCGATCCAGTACGCCGCGGCGGTAGCGCTCATCGAAAGGTCTCTGGAATACTAGATGCCCCGCTTTCGCGGGGCATGACGGCGCTCCGAGCGCATACAGCGTCAGCAAATCGATGGATGCTTCCCGCCTCAATTCCCCTTGAACACGGGCTTCTGCTTGGCGGCAAAGGCCTCGAAGGCGCGGGTGAAGTCTTCCGTCGTCATGCACAGCGCCTGCGCGATGGCCTCGGCCTCGATCGCCTCTTCCACCGACATCGCCCACTCCATCGCCAGCATCCGCTTGGTCATGGTGTTGGCAAATGTCGGCCCTGCCGCGATGTCCTTTGCCACCGCATGCGCCTGCAGCAGCACCTCGGATGGCGCGACAATACGGCTGAAGAAGCCCCAGCGCTCGCCCTCCTCCGCACTCATGAAGCGGCCGGTGTAGAGCAACTCCGAGGCGCGCGCCTGGCCGATGATGCGCGGCAGGATCGCGCACGCGCCCATGTCGCAGCCGGCAAGCCCGACCTTGTTGAACAGGAACGCGACCTTCGCGCCGGTGGCGGCTAACCGCATGTCGGACGCCATCGCAATGATCGCACCTGCACCGGCGCAGATGCCTTCGACGGCGGAGACGATCGGCTGCGGACAGGCGCGCATCGCCTTCACGAGATCGCCGGTCATGCGGGTAAAGGCGGTCAGCCCCTTGGTGTCCATTTTGACGAGCGGCCCGATGATCTCGAACACGTCACCGCCGGAAGAAAAGTTGCCGCCGGCGCCGGAGACGACCACGGCCTTCACTTCGTCATCGAAACCACATGCGCGGAAGAAGTCCGTCAGTTCGCGGTAGCTTTCAAAGGTCAGCGGATTTTTGCGCTCGGGACGGTTGAGCGTCACGCTGGCGACGTTTCCTTCGACCTTCAGCAGAAAATGCCGCGGCTGATATTGCGCGAGCGGCGTTGTGACGGGATTGGCTGGCTGGCTCATCCTTACTTCCTTTCGTCGTTCCGGGATGGTGCGAAGCACCAGACCCGGAATCTCGAGATTCCGGATTCGATGCTGTCGCATCGCTCCGGAATGACATCAAAATTTGGTTGCCGACGCATCAAATCTCCCCGCCGGCGACCGCAATCGCCTGGCCTGTGACAGCCGCGGCGCCCTCGCCACACAGCCACAATACGCTGTCGGCGACTTCCTGCGGCGATACGAGGCGGCCTTGCGGATTGTGTTTGGTCAATTCCGCGACGGCTTGCGCGCGGTCGCGGCCGGTCTTTTTCATGATGGTATCGATCGAGCCTGCGACCAGATCGGTGTCCGTGAAGCCTGGACAAACCGCATTGACGGTGATGCGCGTCGGTGCCAGTTCGAGCGCCAGCGAACGCACAAGTCCGATCGCCGCGTGCTTGGCAGCCGCATAGGCGCTGACGTAGGCGTAGCCTTTCAGGCCCGCGGTCGAGGCGATCACGACAATGCGGCCAAAGGGCCGCGAGCGCATCGACGGCAGCACGGCCTGGATGCTGTTCACCACGCCCATGAAATTGACGTCCATCATGCGCTTGAACAGCGCTGCATCCGATTTGGCGAAGGGTGCGGACTCCGCCGCGCCGGCATTGGCAATCAGGATATCGATCGGCTGTCGCGCGGCCGCTTGCGCGATCGCCGCAGCAACGGCGGCCTGGTCGGTGACATCGGCGGCGGCGGAAAAGCGGGCGTTACCTTGCGCAACCAGCCCTTCAAGGGCCGCACTCTGACGGCCAAGCGCGGTGACGACAGCGCCTGTCTTGCTCAGCGTCGAAGCGATTTCGCGGCCAATGCCACGCGCTGCGCCGGTTACGACCGCATGTGGGGAATGCGGCAGTCCTGCCATACGCCACCTCCCCGAATGATTTCAAAGGACGACGAAGGTTCGGATATATTTTATACTTCAAGCTTTGGCAAACGAATCCGGCGGGGCGACGCCGTAAAATCCGGTGGCGAGATCTGGATTATTTGGCCGGGCGTGCGCCGATCGCAACGGGCACTACCGGCACGCCTTGCGCCGGGGCCGGCGCGCGCACGGTGGCAGCCGCAACGTTCGGCGTGGAGGCGCGCCACTGTTCCGAGCCCAGTTTGCCTGCAACCACGAGCAGCACCGCGGCTAGCACCAGACGCAAGGCCGTTTCGGGAACGCGAACCGCGCAATAGCTGCCGATGAGGATGCCGGGCAGCGAACCGATCAGGAGCACACCCAACAGCTGCCAATCGGTCGAACCCATGATCCAGTGGCCGATTCCTGCCACCAGCGTGAGCGGCACGGCGTGCGCAATATCGGAACCGACGATACGCGCCATCGGCAGTTGCGGATAAAGCAGGAGCAACGCGGTAACCCCGATTGCGCCGGCGCCGACGGATGAAATCGAGACCAGAACGCCGAGCACCACGCCGAGCAGCACCGTGGCACGCGCGATCGTCGCATCATCGTAATGTTTCATGCGCGCGCGCAGTTTGTCGATCATGAGCTTGCGGAAGACCAGCGACAGCGCGGTCAGCAACAAGGCGACAGAAAGCACCGAGTTGATCAGGCTGCGCAAGGCCCCGGTCGGCAGGTCAAGCCAGGCGAGAAACGCGAGCGTCACAATACTGGCGGGGATGCTGCCGGCGGCGAGCCGCAGTACCGCTCGCCAGTGAATGCTCCGCGCCCAGTTATGCACGAAGCTGCCGCCGGTCTTGGTGGCCGCGGCATACAACAGATCGGTGCCAACAGCAGTTGCCGGATGGATGCCGAACAGCAAGATCAAAAGGGGCGTCATCAGCGATCCGCCGCCGACGCCGGTCATACCGACGAGCACGCCAACGCCGAAGCCCGAAGCCACATAGACAGGATCGATCACGGGCATCCCGCACGTCTCGGCAGGGGCATTCGATCGCGCCCTTGCAACCCGGCAGCCATGGTGAAATCCCTCCACTGTCCCAACGAACAGAACGCCCTAAGATGCCCTTAGGATCCACCCATCAGGTAGGATTATATTTCCCCATGCGGCAATAGCATCCACGAAAAAAGCACAATCCTTCTATCCGCGACTAGCTACAGGTGATTCTGGCCTACGGAAGGATGCGCGACGAACCATCCCATTACTACCGTTCTGGCATGCCAATGGGCGGTCGAGGGGCGTGAATCGGGTCGACTTCAGGCGGCGTCGCGGCGCGGGCGGAAAATCACCGGCTGCTTGTCGAGCTCGGCCGCTGTCACCGGGCGGCCCAGCAGATAGCCTTGCGCAAAATTGACGCCGAGCGTCTTCAGCCCTTCGAGCTGCTCGACAGTCTCCACGCCTTCCGCCGTCACCGACATGTCGAGGCCGCGCGCCAGCGTGACGACCGAGGAGATGATAGCCGAACTCTTGTAATGCGCCGACAGGTTGCCCATGAAGGACTTGTCGATCTTGATCTTGTTGAACGGGAAGGTGGTCAGGCAGCTCAGCGAGGAATAGCCGGTGCCGAAATCGTCGAGCGCGAGCGAGACGCCGGTCGCGCTCAGCCGCTCCATGAAAGCGAGGTTTTCGGCCGCGCGCTCCAGCAGCACGGATTCGGTGATCTCGATTTCCAGCCGTTCCGGTGGCAATCCCGACTTCTTCAGCGCGGAGACGATCACGTCGAACAACTCCGCCTGTTTGAACTGCACCGGCGACAGATTGACCGAAACCCTGGTGTCCGCAGGCCAGAGCGTCGCGTCGTCGCAGGCCTGACGAATGATCCATTCGCCGAGCGCCACGATAAGCCCGGTTTCTTCGGCGAGCGGAATGAACTGATCCGGCGGGATCAGGCCCCGCTCGGGATGACGCCAGCGGATCAACGCCTCGGCGCCGCGCCTGCGTCCGCTCTCGACGTCAAAGTACGCCTGGTAATGAATCTCGAAATGGCAGCGCGCGATCGCATCCCGCAGATCGCCCTCAAGCGTGTTGCGCGCTTCGAGTTCGGCGGACATCGCCTCGTCGTAGACGGTGAAGCAGTTGCGGCCGGCGGATTTGGATCGGTACAGCGCCAGGTCCGCCTTTTTCAAGAGCTGTTCGCGATCCTCGCCATGCTCGGGCGCGAGCGCGATGCCGATGCTGGTGCCGATCTCGACCTGATGCCCGGGAAGATCGAACGGTTCGGCGATCAATTTCGAAATCCGGCTCGCCAGATCGATCGAATTGACGCGCTGATCGTGATGAGCCGCCTGGATGATCGCGAATTCATCGCCGCCAAGCCGCGCCAGCACGTCGTCGCTTCGCAATGCCGATCGCAGCCGAACGGCTACCTGGCGCAGCAACGCGTCGCCCGCGGCGTGGCCAAGCGAGTCGTTGACATTCTTGAAACGATCGAGGTCGAGCATCAGGACCGAGAACACGCCGTGCAGATGCTGTTTCTGATCCGCGCCGGCCTGCTTCAGCTGCTCGAGAAAAAATGCCCGGTTCGGCAAGGCGGTCAGAATATCGGTCTGCGCGAGTTCGAGCACGCGGCGGTTTGCCAGCGCCAGCTCGCGCGAGTTGCGGCTGGCCATGCCGAGGTAGACGCAGAGGAAAATGGTGACGGCCCAGCCCGCGGCGAGCACGATGACAGCACGGTCGTGGCGCGCCGTCAGATGCCCGCCGGCAGGCATGCCTTTGACCTGCCAGTTCGCATCTCCAATGCGAAGCGTGCCGGACCAGTGCGGTTCCTTCATGAGCGCCTGTATCACTTGCGGCGCCGAGGAGATGGACGAATAGTCGGGCTGGGCCTGCTCCATGCCGCCAGGCGACGGCGGAAATGCAGTGAGGATGACGGCTGCGGATTCCGCCCTCGCGGTCCGGACCGATGTCAGCAGCGAGCCAAGATCGAACATGCCGATCACGAAGCCGGTCAGGTTGCGTCGGCGGTCGGCCACGGTGGCGCGCGAAGTTCCCTTCACGTAGACCGGCACAACCGCGAGAACGCCGTGGTCGCCGCCATTGTCGTGCTTGAACAGCCGGGTGGGCACGACGGCGACCGCATCGGTGTCGCGCGCGCGTTCGAGCGTGGCCCAGCGGATCGGATCGGTGGCGTAGTCCATGCCGTAGACCGAAGACGTCTTCGGCTCGGTGGAGAACAGGATCGGGTAGTAGAAATCATTGTCCGGCGCGACGGAGACGGCCCCGCCCGACAGTGATTTGAAATGATAGGCCGGAATGCCATCACTGACGGCGGACGCTTCGAATTCGGCGCGCTCCTTGCGATATACTTTCGGCAGCCAACTGACGCGAAGCACGCCCGGGTGATGTTCGAACAGCCGGCTGCCGAAAACCTCGAATTCGCTGCGCGTTACTTCCTCATTGGCGGATTCGAACAGCGTGCGCAGCGTGACCAGGCGGCCGACATATTCGTTGACGCCGTTCTGCATCTCGATGAGCTGGGTCGCGGCGACGCCCTCGAATTCGGTCCAGTTGGCGCGGCGCTCCCAGCGGGCGATGGCAAAGGCTGCAACGGTCGTGAGCAACAGGCCGATGCCTGCCGCAACCCAGGCAGGCCGGTTCGGTCCGGATCGCTGCGCGAACGCTTTCCTCCGACCGACCATGTTTTCCCTGCGATTCTCGCCGGGATCCCGACCGCTCATCTTCGCCCTGCCAGAACGGGTGTCGCCACCAACAACTCTCTTATGACGCGAAGGTTGGTTAAAAAGCCTGTACTATCAGTGGGGATAGCACCGGGTTTGGGATACCGTAGTTAACGATGTCTGGGGTCGGCCTTGTCGGTCGGGCCGCTAGGGTTCCGGCGGAACAGAGGAACCGCCGTAGCTGCGCAAAAGCCGTGAAAAGACAGAGACCTGGAACCGCCGCGCCGCGCCGAAATTAGCGACCTCTTCACCGCAAGGCGGTAGCATTCGACTCGATCATTTAAAAGTAATCATCATGCATTCCATGCAACCCAGGATTTTGTGCGGCCCGATGCTTCTGTTGCTGGCGGGGCCAGCTCAGGCCGGCGAGGTCGGCGTCATGCCGGACCGGATCGTGTTTGGCCAGGCGGCCGCGCTGTCCGGCCCTTCCTCGGCGCTGGGGCAGAAGATGCGCCAGGGCATTCTGGCAGCCTTTGCCGAGGTCAACGCCAAGGGCGGCGTCCACGGCCGCTCGCTCCAACTGGTCAGCCGCGATGACGGCTACGACCCCGATCGCTCAGTCCAGCAGACGGTCAAGCTGCTTCACGAGGACAAGGTCTTCGCCCTGATCGGCGCCGTCGGCACGCCGACATCGGTGGTGACCGAGCCGATCGCAAAGGACGAAAACGTCCCCTTCATCGGTCCCTTCACCGGCGCGGGCTTCTTGCGGGAAAAAGATCTCGATAACGTCGTCAACATTCGCGCCAGCTACAGCGCCGAGGCCGAAGCCTGGGTGAAGCACCTAACCGAAGATCGGCACATCAAACGCATCGCAATCTTCTACCAGGACGATTCATACGGCCGCGATGGTCTCGCCGGCGTCAAGCAGGCGCTGGCCAAGCGCGGGATGGAGCTTGCGGCCGAAGCCACCTATGAGCGCAACACAACCGCGGTCGGCATGGCCATGCGCGTCCTCAAGCGCGCCGAGCCGGAAGCGGTGGTGATGGTCGGCACCTACGCGCCTTGCGCCGAATTCATCAAGCTCGCGCGGCAAAGCGGCTTCAACCCGGTCTTTGCCAATATCTCCTTCGTCGGCGCCGATGCGCTGGCCGAGAAGCTTGGCGCCGACGGCGCCGGCGTGATCGTCTCGCAGGTCGTCCCGTTCCCTTGGGATGCCTCCGTGAAAGTCGTCGCCGACTATCAGATTGCGGAAAAAGCGATCGATCCGGACCTGCCGCCGGATTTCGTCTCGCTGGAGGGCTACATCTGCGGCCGGCTCGCCGCAGCCGCCCTCGATATGGCCGGTCCCAACCCGACGCGCGCGGGAATCCTGCGGGTCATCAACGAGGTCGGACAGTTCGACATCAGCGGCGACCATCTCACCGTCGGACAGAAGATGCGAGATGCGCCCGGGCGGGTCTTCCTTACGGTGATCCAGCCCGACGGCACGTTCAAGCCCGTCGACAAGCTGTAAGGCTCAAGCAGCCAGAACTCGCCAGTGGTGGCCTCATCCCTTCGAGACGCGGCAAGAGCCGCTCCTCAGGATGAGGATGACTAATCCTCATGGTGAGGAGGCGCGCTCGCGCCGTCTCGAACCATGAGGCCACAAACAGCTCAGATTCGTTTCAACGCGGTCAGGATGACCTGCGGCGTCAGCGGAATCTCGGTAATGACAGCGCCGAACGGCTTGAGCGAATCGTTCACGGCATTGGCAACGGCCGCGGCCGCACCGGCCGTCCCCGCTTCGCCCGCGCCCTTGGCACCGAGTTCGCTCTCGGACGTTGGCGATACCACATGGCCGATGTCGATGTCGGGCATCTCGCCCGACATCGGCACCAGATAGTCCGCCATGTTGGCGTTGGTGAGTTGACCGCGCTCGTCATAGATGCATTTTTCGAACAGCGCCGCGCCGAGCCCCTGCACCACACCGCCGCGGATTTGTTCGTCGACGAGCTGCGGATTGATGACGACGCCGCAATCTTCCACCACCCAGTGCTTCAGGAGTTTGACAAAGCCGGTGTCGATATCGACCTCGAGCCACGAAGCCTGCACTCCGTTGGTGAACGCGAAAGGGTACTGACGCGGCACAAAATGGCGCGTCGCCATCAGTTCCGGCTGAATCCCGGGCGGCAGCGTATCGGGACGGAAATAGACGATGCGCGCGAGTTCGTGCAATTCGATGCGGGGCGTGCCGTCGCCGGCATTCACCACCGCGTTGTTGGCGATATCGAGTTCGGCCGGCGTCGATTGCAGGATGGCGGCTGCGACGTCGAGGATGTTCTTGCGCAGGATCTTGGCGGCCTGAAGCGCTGCCTCGCCGCCGATGCCGGCGCCGCGCGAAGCCCAGGTGCCGCCGCCATAGGGTGTCTGGTCGGTATCGCCAAGGATGACGCGCACCTTCTCCATCGAAACGCCAAGCACACTGCCGACGATCTGCGCCGTCAGGGACTCCGAGCCCTGTCCCTGCTCGGTGATGCTGGTCTGGCAGACCACCGCACCTTGCGCGTCGAGCCGCACCGCCACGCCATCCTGAGAGGAAATCTTCGCGCCCCCCACGCCGTAAAATGCGGCGCTGGGGTTGGTTACCTCGATGAAGCTCGCAATGCCGATCCCGCGATGGATGTTTTTCTTGCGTAAGTTTGCTTGCTCGGCCCGCAACCCATCGTAGTTCATCATCTTGAGCAGCTTGTCGAGCGAGGCATGATGCGACAGCAACTCGAAACGCAGGCCCGCCGGCGACGTGCAGGGATAGGCGTCGTCGGCGATCAGGTTGCGCCTGCGAATCTCGACCGGGTCCATGCCGATCTTCGCCGCCGCGAGGTCGACCAGACCTTCCGTCACCGAACACGCGATGGGATGGCCGACCGCGCGGTACTGGCACATGACGTTTTTATTCTGGAACACGACGCGGGCGCGGGCGCGGTAGTTTGGCGTGACGTAAGGACCGCCGACCAGGTTGACCACCTGATTGGCTTCGATCGCGCTGGTGCGCGGATACATCGAGTACGGACCGATGCCGGTGAGATCGTCGATCTCGAACGCAGTGATGGTGCCGTCGCGCTTGACGCCGACGCGCCCCTTGCAGCGGTGGTCGCGGGCGTGGATGTCGGTATTGAAACTCTCGACCCGGTCGGCGACATACTTCACGGGCCGTTTCAACAGTTTCGACAGCGCATAAGTTGCCATCTCGTCGGCATAGATGTGCACCTTGATGCCGAACGAACCGCCGACATCCTTGCATACCACGCGAACCTGCGCTTCCCGGAGACCCAGGTGCAGCGCCGCGATGTTCTGCACCATGTGCGGCGCCTGCGTGCCCTGGTAGATCGTGAGCCGCGCTTCGGCCGCATTCCAATCGGCGACCACCGCGCGCGGCTCGAGCGTCACGCCGGTATGGCGGCCGAATATGAATTCGGTCTTGGCAATCTCGTCCGCATCGGCAAAACCCGCGTCGGCCGAGCCAACCTCGAACGTGCGCTCGAACGCGAGGTTATCGCCCAGCGACGTGTGGATGACCGGTGTTGCAGATTCCAGCGCCGTACGCATGTCCGTGACCGGCTCCAGCTCTTCATATTGTACCGCGACGAGTTCGGCGGCGTCCTCGGCGGCCGCACGGCTTGAGGCCACGACGGCCGCGACCGCCTCACCCTGCCAGCACGCCCGGTCGATGGCGATGGCGCGCTGCGGCGCGGATTTGAGGCCCTTCATATGCGAGAGCACGCCGACCCACGGGGTAATGACATCAGCGAGTGCTTCACCCGTGACCACGGCGACGACACCGGGCTTCTTTTTGGCGGCCTGTGTATCGACCGAAATAATTTTCGCATGGGCGTGTGGCGAGCGCACGTAGACCACATGCGCCATCCGCGGCAGCTCCAAGTCGCTGACGTAGACGCCGCGACCTTGCAACAGCCGGTCGAGATTCGGCCGCGGCACCGTCTTGCCAATATAGGAATTTGGCCGGTCGAGCTCCGATAATGTTTTGTTCTCAGGCTTGTTCATGGCTCGCGGCCCTTGTCACGGTCCTTGCGCGCCTTGGCGGTGGCCTCCACCGCATCGACAATCGCCTGATAGCCGGTGCAGCGGCAGTAGTTGCCGGAGAGATGTTCGCGGATTCGCTCGCGGTCCGGCTCGGCCTCGCGCTTTAGCAGGTCCTGCGCCGATATCAGCATCGCCGGCGTACAGTAGCCGCATTGCAACGCGTTGCGCGCACGAAAGGCTTCCTGAAGATCCGATATCTCGCCGGAATCCGACAATCCTTCGATGGTTTCGACCGAAGCGCCGTCCACTTGCACAGCCAGCATCAGGCAGGAACGAACGATTTCGCCGTTCACCCGGATGGTGCAGGCGCCGCAGACGCCATGCTCGCACCCAACATGCGTACCGGTCAGTTTGAGATGATCGCGCAGAAAATCCGCGAGATTGGTCCGCGGCAGCACATAGGCTTCGATGCGCTCGCCGTTGACTTGCAGCGAAACAGGATGCGGGGCCGTCATGCCGTCCCTCCTGCCTGCAAATCTTCCCGGCCGAGCAGTTGCGCGACACACCGCGTCAGCAACACCTTGGCCAGATGCCGCCGCATCGCGCCACTCGCCTGCTGATCTTCGGGCAGATCGAGTTCGTCCTGCATCGCCTGCAAGGCTTTGGACAATGCCGCCGGCGTTACCTCAGTGTTGAGCAGAGGCGCTACCTTGACGTGCTCGGCCTTGTCGCCGACGCCGAAAAAAACGGGACGAAGATCAGTGAAGCGCCCGTTGTCGAGCACAGCCTGCGCCGCGAGACCGACAATCGCATAATCGCCATGGCGCCGCGCGAATTCCGAGAAGAAGTGGACGGAATTAGCCGCCGGAATCGGCACTTCGACGGCTGTCAGCAGTTCGTCCGCGGAAAGCGCCGTCTCGTAAATTCCGAGGAAGAAATCCTCGGCCAGAACGCGGCGCTCACCTTTGGGACCGCGAATCACAATGGTTGCGTCAAGCGCGATCGCGCAGGCCGGCAATTCGGAAGCGGGATCCGCGTGCGCGAGGCTGCCGCCGATCGTTCCGCGGTTGCGGATCGCCGGATGGGCGACCTGCGCAATCGCCTCTTTCAAAAGTGACGCATGGGTCGCGATGTCAGGAGAATGTTGCAGATCGACGTGGCGCGTCAGCGCGCCAATCGAAAGAAAGCCGTCCTGCCTCTGGATGCCGCGCAGCTCATCGAGGGCGCCGATATCCACGATCAGCTCCGGCGCGAGCAATCGCAGGTTCATCGCAGGCATCAGGCTTTGGCCGCCCGAAAGCAGCTTCGCCCGCTCGCCGTGCTCGGCGAGAAGCGCAATCGCATTTCCGACGCTGGTCGCTCGGGCGTAGGCGAAAGCCGGGGCTTTCATCAGGCGGAATCCTCCCTTTCGATTTTTTAAGGGATTAGACGGGCCTACCCGTCAAACGTCAAGTTTGTTTATCGAACGATTATTTCTGATGACTCGCCCTCCGGATCGTCATAATGGAGGAAAACCTAACGTGCCGGCGCGGCAAACAACGGCTCCCAGGAGTAGCAAGCGCATGAAATTGGGCTTCTTCACCATGCCGATCCATCCTCTCGAGAAGGATTGGCGGGTTTCCCTCAGAGAAGACCGCGAGGCGTTTATTCTGGCCGACGAGCTCGGTTTCACCGAAGCCTATGTCGGCGAGCATGCCACCGACCGCGCCGAAAACATCACGTCCTGCGTTGCGTTCCTGGCCTGGATCGCGGCCGCGACCAAGCAGATGAAGCTCGGCACCGGCACCATCAACATGCCGAACACCCATCCCGCGGCGACCGCCGCGACCCTTGCGATGCTCGATCACATGCTGGACGGGCGGTTGATCTTCGGCATCAGCCCGGGAGGACTTCTGTCGGACGCGGAACTGTTCGGCAATCTCGACGCCAACCGCAACGAGATGTTTCTCGAAGCGATCAATCAGGTGCTCGAGATCTGGGCGGGCGAACCGCCCTACAACATCAAGGGCAAGTACTGGAACATCTCGATCGAGCAGACGCTGATCGCCGATATCGGCCAAGGCTTCATCGCAAAACCCTTGCAGCGGCCTCATCCGCCGATCGTCGTCACGGCGGTTGCGCCGTTCTCAAAGGGTGTCACCGAAGCTGCCGCTAGGGGCTGGGACCCGATCTCGGCGAACTTCCTGATGCCGGCCTGGGTGAAAAGCCACTGGCCGAAATATGTCGAGGGGTGCGAGCGCGGCGGCCGGCCGGCAGACCCCGCCAACTGGCGCGTCGCCAAAAGCGTGTTCGTCGCCAAGGACGCCGCGACCGCCAAGGCCTACGCGACCGATCCGGACGGGCCTTACGTCTATTATTATCGCTCCCTCTTCACCAAGCTGAAGAAGAACGGCCGCATCGAACTGTTCAAGACGCGGCGCGATCAGCCCGATGACGAAGTGACGCTGGAATCGATCTGCGACAAGCTCATCATCCACGGCACGCCGGAGAGCGTCGCCGATCAACTGCTCAAGTTCCAGGATGAGGTCGGCACCTTCGGCACGCTGCTTTATGCCGGGAAGGACTGGAAGGACCGCGAGCTCGGCCGCCAGTCGATGATCCTGATGGCGGAAAAGGTGATGCCGCGCGTCAATGCGCGAATGAAGTAGCGAAAGCAGAGTGCCTCATCCCGAGGAGCGGCCATTTGGCCGCGTCTCGAAAGATGTGGCCTCATGGTTCGAGACGGCGCAAGCGCCTCCTCACCATGAGGGTCTTCTTCCTCTTTACCGGCCCCTAAACCACCGCCTTCACGGCAACCTTGCGCGCCTCTTCCTTCTCGCCGAACACGCTTGCAAAGCCGGCAATAAGCGCGTCGACCGCGTCGCTGATCATCTGCTCCTTGCTTTCCAGCACCGGAGCCTCATAGACGAACTTCCGCACGCCATAGTAGAAAATGCCGCTGTGAAATACCCAGGCCATCTCGAGTTCGGCCGCGCTCGGCTTGTTTTGCGCCGATAATCCCGCCTCGTTGCGGCACTCCCGGATGATGCGCGTCAGGATCTTGTCGCGGACGATGCCGACATAGGACCGGTTGAGCTCGAGTCCCTTGAGGCCGGAATAGAAATAGATGCGCAGCCATTTGCGGCTGAAGATCACGCCGGTATAGGCGGCGTAGAATTCCTTCAGGCGCTCGCGGAGCGGCCGGGTGCGATCGCCGAGCAGCTTTTCCCAACCATCTCCAAACGGTTCGAGATAGACCGTGCGATAGACTTCCTTGATCAGGTCGTCCTTGCTCGGGAAATAACGATAGAGCAACGGCTGCGTCACGCCGAGCCGGCGCGCCAACGCGC
This sequence comes from Bradyrhizobium sp., assembly GCF_027307225.1. Taxonomy (GTDB): domain Bacteria; phylum Pseudomonadota; class Alphaproteobacteria; order Rhizobiales; family Xanthobacteraceae; genus Bradyrhizobium. The sequence goes on from NZ_DAHUXJ010000097.1 coordinate 68,796, forward strand.
GCGTGCCACCGCCAAATCCTTCCTCGGCAAAGAACTCAGTCGCCTTGGCTACGAATTCCTGGCGCCGCTCCTCCGGCGACAGCCGCCGCTGCTTGGTTCGCGCGCGCTTGACTGGGGTCTTCTTGCTCATGAGCCGGCGGCCCGAGGTGCGCTGGCGCTGACGAAACGCCCGAAACCGCCGCTGGCGAACAACAGCGGTTCTTGTTTGTTATAGCTATAGGCTTCGACGGCGCCGAGAAAAATCACGTGATCGCCACCGTAGTAACGGTTGGCGGCGCGGCATTGAAAATACGCAACGCAACCGGCGAGCAACGGCGCGTTACCAAGCCCTGGTTTCCAGTCGACGCCGGCAAAGCGGTCGACGGTGGACTTCGCAAAGGTCGAAGCCAGCGCCTGTTGCGAGGCGCCCAGCACGTTCACCGTGAAATGGGTGGCGTTCTGGAAAATCGGCAAGCCCTGCGAAAACATCCCCAGGCTCCAGAGCACGAGCGGGGGATTGAGCGAGACGGATGCAAAGGAATTGCAGGTCAGCCCGTAAGGTTGGCCGTCGCCGGCCACCGCCGTGATGATGGTGACGCCGGTGGCGAAGGTGCCGAGCGCGCTGCGGAAATCCCGCGCATCAAGCGGGGAGCTTCCGCTCGCCAGTTCGTTGGCGGTCTCCGGCTCCGGCACATGCGTTGGCTTATCGTTCATTCCGTCTCACAGCGTCAGGTTATCGGAGGGCAGTCCAAGAATGACTCGCCCGTAATTGGTGCCAGCCGCATCGAAATTGAAGGCAATGTGGGCGTTGATCGCATGCGCGTCGCGGAACTGGCGCTGCAATGCACCGGACGTATAAAGGCCGCGCGCGCCGCTCGCCGCGAACAGCAGCGATACCGCTTCCGTGCAGAGGTTGACCGAATAGGCGCCGTCGCGCCGCATCCTGGTCTTGGCGCCCATGTCCGGAATGCGCCCGCGCCGCGCGTCGTCAAGCGCCGCGATACAGGCCTGGCGCATGATCAGCCGCGCCGCGTCGATCTTGGAGGCGGCCTCCGCGATCTTGATCTGGGTGGTCTGGAGATCACCGAGCTTGGCGCGGTTGTAGGTGGAGGCGCGGGACCGCGCGAGAGCGACATAATCGTCGAGACAGGCCTGCGCGTTGCCCAGCGCGACGCCCGAGAGCACATAGGGAAACAGCGAGAACACCGGCAGCGTATAGAGCGCGTTCGGGTTGACGGCACTGCCGGGCGTCGGCCCGCCCGCTACTTCGTGGACGCCAACCGTCATCGCCTCGGGCACAAAGGCGTCGCTGACCTCGACATCGTTCGATCCCGTGCCGCGCAGACCCGTCGCATCCCAGGTGTCCTTGATGCGATAGTCGCTCTTGGGCAAGAGGAAGATGCGATATTCGATGCCGTCGGCTTCGTCCTCGGACGATACCACGCTCGCCAGCATGTTCCATTCGCTGCAATTCACGCCCGAAGAGAACGGCCAGCTGCCGCGCAGCACGTAGCCGCCATCGACCTTTCGGGCGCGGCCGGCGGGAAATATAAAGGACGAGGCAATCAGTGCGTCCGGGTTCTTGCCCCAGACCAGATCCTGAGCGCGGCTATCGAACATCGCCAGCATCCAGTGGTGACTGGCCAGGTTGGCGAAGGTCCAGGCCACGGAGGCATCGCCCTGCCCGAGCGCGTCCGCGCAATCGATCAGCGCGACGTAATCGAGTTCGGATCCGCCGATGCGCTTGGGCTGCACGATCCGGAACAGGCCGCTTTCGTGCAGTTCGCGCTCGGCCTCCTCGGCAAGGCAGCGAAGCTGTTCGGAACGCAGGGCATCCTCGCGCAGCCGCGGCGCCAATGCTGCGGCGCGCGCCACCATCGCCGCATAAACGCGGCCGTCGGCCTCCATCCCTGAGGGAGACGCCGCATTGGTTTTCAGACCGGTAGCCGTCATGTCGCGGCCCTCCTGATCGCGCCCGCGCGTTCTTATATACGCTCGATTCTACTTCTGCGCTTCTTCTATGCTTCCATCAAAGCAACGGCGAATACCGCTGGACCGGACGGCCGCTGGCAGTTGTTTATCGCCCGATCACTAATTAAGGCGCGGCCTGCGCGGCCCGTCAATCGAATTCGGCGAGCGACAAGCCGATCCGACGGCCGGATTGTGTCGCGTTGTTAACGTACGCTTGCTGATCCCCGACTTCCTTCAAGGCCGCACCGCAGGCGCGGCTTTGACGTAGACCTTGGCGATTGTCTGACGGCGGATCAATCGCTATTGAGGACGCTGGCTAGTGTGGCGGTTCAAAAGTCCGCATCATTGATGCTGCAGGTTCGTCATGCGGACTTTCGAACCAAAGCCACACTAGATCAATAAGTTTGCTAGTGGAGTTTTGGATTTGACATTCGCTTGACGAACTCGCGGCCGGGCGGGTAGCGAATGTCAAATCCACTCCACTAGCGCCAATGCGGCGCCAACTCTTTCGGCGGGAAGACTTTCATGGACAAGACGGTCGGGATTATCGGGCTCGGCATCATGGGCGGCGCAATCGCGCGCAACCTCGTCGAGCGCGGATGGCACGTGGTCGGCATCGACGCCGATCCCGCCAAATGCGCAGAGCTTGCCGAAGCCGGTGTCGCCGTCGTCGAAAGCGTGGTGCTCGTTGCCCGCAGCGCGCCGATCATCATGACGAGCCTGCCGACGCCCGCAGCCGTCGAAAGCGTCGCCAAGGCGATTGCCGCTTCCGGTCAACCGCAGCGTATCGTGGCCGAGCTCTCGACGCTGACGCTCGCCGACAAGCTTCGTTTCGAAGCGATCCTGAAGGCGGCGGGTCATATTCCGCTCGACTGCCCGCTCTCGGGCACCGGCGCGCAGGCCAAGATGCGCGATCTTATCGTTTATGCCAGCGGCGACAGCGCCGCGATCGCCCGTTGCACGCAACTCTTTGCCGATTTCTCCAAGCAAAGCGCCGATCTCGGCATTTTCGGCAATGGCAGCCGGATGAAGTTCGTCGCCAACCACCTGGTTGCAATCCATAACGTGGCGACAGCGGAGGCGATGATCCTGGCCGAGCGCGCCGGACTCGACCCAAAGCTTGTCGTCGAAATGGTCGGCCCGGGCGCCGGCGGCTCGCGCATGTTTCAGATGCGGGCGCCGATGATGGTCGAAGGCAAGTATGAGCCCGCCACCATGAAAGTCTCGACCTGGAAAAAGGACATGGCGATCATCGCCGAATTCGCCGACGATGTCGGCTGCGAAACCCCGTTGTTTACGCTGACGCAGCCGGTCTACAGCCAGGCGATGTCCATGGGGCTGGGCGACCAGGACACGGCTTCCGTGTTCGAAGTCCTGAAGAAGACCATTGTCGCCGCACCCAAAAGCGGCCCCAAGGGCGGCTAGCGTCCCGATTCCGAAGTTCGCGGCTAGGTGGGGAGCCAAGCGCCAGCAATGATGCGGACTTCTGGACCACCGTGCTAGCCCCAAGGCCAATCGTCGCAGGCAATCGCCTTACCGCACCGCGTCAAAACGCTGCGAAAGCGCGCTTTTTCGACTTTAGTGCGTGGCGGATCCTTGCCGGACGCGTGGTTATCACTTGATCATTTAGAGCTTCCGTCGGATAAATCACCTAACGAAAAAAGTACGGACGCTCGGCGCATTGCCGTGGGAGGAACCATGACGATATCACGACGACAATTTGTATCGACTCTCGCCGGCGCGAGTGCGGCGAGCCTGGCAAGCCCGGGCCTTTCATTTGCACAAGGTAGCGGGCCGATTCGCGTCGGCCTTCTGGCGGCCAAGACCGGACCGCTCGCCTCCGGCGGCATCGACATGGAACTGGCGCTGACCATGTTCCTGAAGGATCGCGATAACACGCTTGCGGGGCGCAAGGTCGAACTGATCGTGGCCGACACGGCCGGCGTCCCGGCGACCGCGCGCACCAAGACGCAGGAGCTGGTGGAGAAGAACAACGTCCACTGCATCATCGGCCCGCTCGCGGCCTTCGAGGCGCTGGCGATCATCGACTATCTGACCGAGAAAGAGATCCCGACGCTGGGCGTCTCGGCCGCCGAAGACATGACGCAGCGGCACCCCTCACCCTGGTACGTGCGGCTGACCTCGACCTCGGCACAATGCACCTATCCGCTCGCCGACTATTCGCTCAAGGAATTGAAGTACAAGAAGATCGTCACCATCGCCGACGATTTCGCCTACGGCCACGAAATGTGCGCCGGCTTCCAGCGCGCTTTCGAGGACGGCGGCGGCAAGATCATCCAGAAGATTTTCACGCCGCTCGCGACGCCGGACTACGGCAGCTATGTCGCGCAGGTAAAGACCGATGCGGATGCGCTCTTCCTCGGCACCGCGGGCTCGAACGGCTTCCGCTTCCTGCGCCAGTTCATCGAATACGGATTGAAGGACAAGATCGCCGTGATCGGCGGCATGACCGCGCTCGACGAATCCGTGCTGCGCAACATGGGCGACGAGGCGCTCGGCATCATCACCACGAGCTGGTACTCCGCCACGCTCGACAACCCGCTCAACAAGGCGTTTGCGCCCGCCTTCCGCAAGCAGTTCAAATACGACCCCGGCTACTATGCCGCGAGTACGTACCTTTCGGGCCAGGTGCTGGAAGGCGCGCTGAAGACGATCAAGGCCAATGCGGAAGACAAGAAGGCGCTGATGGCCGCGATCCGCGGCAACAACGTCGACACGATACGCGGGCTCGTCAAATTCGACGAATTCGGCAACGTGATCGGCAATGTCTATATCCGCAAGGTGACGCGCAGCGACGGCCGGCTGGTCAATTCCGTGATCAAGACCTATCCGGATGTCAGCCAGTTCTGGACCTACGACAAGAAGGAGTTTCTGAAGAACCCGGTCTACTCGCGCGACTACCCGCCGGCCAAGAATCTGGAGCTCTGACTTCCCGAACGACCCGCGAGGTGGCGACGCCTCGCGTTGGCCTCAGACGAGACATGGCTTCAAGGACCACTAGCGCCGCCTATTTGACGTTCCTGCACCACAAGCGGCAAATTCGATCCAGGAACGTCAAATAGCAAAGCGGCACTAGAATCATAGGCTTGCTAGTGCCCATAACTTTCCGAAGTTCGTGAAAGGTGCGTGCTGAGATTTAACACGAACTTCGGAAAGTGGGCACTAGATGCAGTTTTGGATCATCCAGGGTCTCAACAGCCTGTCGCTCGGTGGCCTGCTGTTTCTGCTGTCGTCGGGCTTCTCGCTGATCTTCGGCCTGATGCGGCTTGCGAACCTGACGCATGGCGCGTTCTTCATGCTCGGCACCTATTTCGGTGCGATCGCGATGCGCGACTATAGCGGGCTCGATCTCTGGGTCACCGCAATCGGCGCGGGGATCATCGTTGCCGCGCTCGGCGGCCTGTTCGAACGGCTGGTGCTGACGCGGCTGAAGAGCAACCCACTAGGCCAGGTGCTGGTGACGCTTGGCATGGCCTTCATCATTTCGGATGCGTGCCTGGTGCTGTGGGGCGGCGATTCCATCCCGGTGCCGACGCCGCACTATCTGCAGGCGCCGACGCGGCTGTTCGGCTTCGTCTTTCCGACCTATCGCCTCGTGCTGGTCGGCATTGCCGTTGCGGCTGCGATCGGCCTCTACGTCCTGATCGATCGCACGCGGCTGGGCGCCATGATCCGCGCCGGCGTCGACGATAGCCAGATGGCGCGCGCGGTCGGCATCCCCGTTTCGCGCCTCTTTACGATTGTGTTCTGCCTCGGCGCAGGCATTGCCGGGGCGGCGGGCGTGCTCGGCGGTCCCATTCTTTCCGCCTATCCGGGACTTGACGCCGACATGCTGCCGCTCGCGCTGATCGTCGTCATTCTCGGCGGCATCGGCAGCCTGTTCGGGGCCTTCGTCGGCAGCTTCATCATCGGCTTCATCTATACGTTCGGAACGGTGCTGTTTCCCGAACTCGCCTACATCATTCTGTTTCTGCCGATGATCTTCGTCATTGCGTTTCGCCCGCAGGGCCTGTTCGGGCGTCTTGGCACATGAAGTGGATCGCCATCGCTCTCTTCGCCGCCGTGGCGCTGCTCTTGCCGTTTTTCGCGGGCGATTTCTATGTCAATCTGGCGAGCCAGATCTATATCGCGGCGATCTTCGCGCTCAGCCTCAATCTTTTGGTCGGTTTCGGCGGCATGACTTCGCTCGGCCATGCCTCCTATCTCGGCGTCGCCGCCTATGTCTCCGCGCTCATGACCACCCGTTACGGCTTGCACCACGGAGCGGCGGCGCTCATTTCCATTCTCGGCACGGTCGCAATGGCGGCCTTCTTCGGCTTGATCGCGCTGCGGGCGACCGGCCTCGGCTTTCTCATGATCACGCTCGCGCTGTCGCAGGTGTTGTGGGGCCTCGCCTATCGCATGTCGAACATCACCAATGGTGACAACGGCATCACGGGCATAACCCGTCCCGAGCCGTTCGGCATCTCGCTGGAGAGTCCGGCTGCCTTTTACTGGTTCGCCCTGATTACCGCGGTCATCGCCTTTGTAATGATGACGGTCTTCGTGTCGTCGTCCTTCGGCTCCTCGCTCAAGGGCGTTCGCGACCAGCCGCGCCGGATGGCGGCGCTCGGCTTCAATCCCTGGATGGTTCGCTGGATCACCTTCGTCTATGCCGGCTTCTGGGGCGCCATCTCCGGGCTGCTCTACGTCTATTACAACAAGTACATTCACCCGACCTCGCTCTCGACCACGAGCTCGGCCGAAGCCCTGCTCGGCGTGATTGCCGGCGGCTCCGGCACGCTCGCAGGTCCCGCCGTTGGGGCAGCGCTGGTGTTACTTCTGAAGAATTACGTCTCTGCCTATGTCGAGCGCTGGAACATGCTGCTCGGCCTTGTGTTCCTGTTCATCGTGCTGGTGATGCCGGAAGGAATCGTGCCCGGCTTGCAGAAGCTTGCGGCGCGACTCCGGAGGCGATCGTCATGAACGTGCCCTCCTCCTCCCTTGCGCTTGAAGTGACGGATCTGAACAAGGCGTTCGGCGGCTTGAAAGTCACGCAAGGCGTATCGCTGTCGATCCGGCCCGGCGAACGGCGGCTGATCATCGGGCCGAACGGAGCCGGCAAGACCACGCTATTCAACCAGATCAGCGGCGACCTGCGGCCGAATTCGGGACGGATCAGGATGTTCGGCGAGGATGTCACTCGCCTTTCGCCCTATCAGCGCGCACATCGCGGCCTGTCGCGCACCTACCAGATCATCACGCTGTTTGGCGGCGACACGCTCGAGCACAACGTCACGCTTGGCCTGCTCGGGCTGCTGCCTTCGCGCTGGCAGATGTGGCGACCGTTGTCCTCCTATCGGCATCTGGTGACGGAAGCGCACCGCACGCTGGACAGCGTCGGGCTATTGCATCTGGCGGGTCATTCCGTGTCCGAGCTGGCCTATGGCGAAAAGCGCCGCCTTGAACTCGCGATGGCGCTGGCGCAAAAGCCGCGCGTGCTGCTGCTCGACGAGCCGCTTGCCGGCCTCTCCGACGGCGAGCGCGCCACCGTGAAGGCACTGGTTGCTTCGATCTCGAAAGACACGACCGTGGTCATGATCGAGCATGACATGGACACCGCGCTGGATCTGGCCGAAACGGTCACCCTGCTCAACTACGGCCGCGTCATCGTCGATGGCGAGCGAGATCAGGTGATTGCGGATGAGCGAACGCGCGAGGTGTACCTTGGCGCCTGAAGCTCTCACCCTTTCCAACGTGCACACGTTCTATGGCGACAGCCATATTCTGCACGGCGTCGGCTTCTCCTTGAGGGAAGGCCGGGTGCTCGCGTTGCTTGGACGCAACGGCGCCGGCAAGACCACCTGCATTTCCACCATCGTCGGCTTTCTGACGCCGAAGGAAGGCGATGTCCGCCTGTTCGGCGAGCCCATCGGCGGCCTGAGCCCGGAGCGGATTTCGCGCCTCGGCATCGGCCTCGTTCCGCAGGGCCGCCGGATCTTTCCGTCGCTGACCGTGCGCGAAAACCTTGTCGTGGCCCGGCAACGCGAAAGCACGACGTCAAAGCCATGGAATGTCGAGCGCATCTTCGGCCTGTTCCCGCGGCTTGAGGAGCGCCACGCGCAATTTGCCGGCACGCTTTCCGGCGGCGAGCAGCAGATGCTCGCCATCGGCCGCGCGCTGATGGGCAACCCGCGCGTGCTGCTGCTCGACGAGCCGTCGGAGGGGCTGGCGCCCTTGATCGTGGCCGAGGTCGGCCGCACCATCAAGCGGCTCAAGGATGAGGGCCAGTCCATCGTGCTGGTCGAACAGAACCGGCAACTGGCGCTCGATGTCGCCGACCACGCCGTCATTCTCAATACTGGACACTGCGTTTTTTCCGGCGAGGCGCGTGAAGTCTTGAATAACGAGGAGCTGATCGCCCAGCATCTCGGCGTCTATCGCGCGCACTAACCAAGAAGGACAACAAAAATGAAAGTCGGCGTTTGTGGAACGGGAAGAATGGGCGGATCGATCGCGCAGCGGCTGATCGCGGTCGGGCATGACGTGGCGGTGTGGAATCGCGACGCCGCAAAGACAAAGCCGCTGGTCGACGCCGGTGCAAAAGCCCATGCCTCTCCGGCTGCGCTCGCCGATAGCTGCGACGTCACTATCGTGATGCTGTTGAATGACGCCGCGACCGAGGCGGTCTATCGCGGCGCGAATGGCCTTCTCTCGGCAAAACTCAATGGCAAGCTCGTGATCGACATGAGCACGATCCAGCCGCAGACCATGCAATCCACCGGCAACGCGGCGACCAAAGCGGGCGCAGCCTTTGTCGAATGCCCGGTCGGCGGCAGCAAGGTGCCTGCGAAGGAAGGCAAGCTGTTCGGCCTGGTCGGCGGGTCTGACGCAGACGTCGCGCGCGCAATGCCCCTGCTGGAGCAACTCTGCCGCAGGATCGAACATGTCGGGCCGATCGGCGCTGGCTCGACGCTGAAGCTCGCGGTCAACCTGCCGCTGCTCGTCTACTGGCAGGCGCTGGGTGAGTCCCTGACCATCTGCAAGCCGCTTAACCTTGCCCCCGAGCGGCTGATCGATATTCTCTCCGACACCAACGGCGCGACCGGCGCCATGAAGGCGCGCGGTCCGAACATCGCCAAGGTACTGGGCGGCGCGCCGCTCGGCGAGACTGCCTTCGGAATTACGGCTGCCAAGAAAGACCTTGCTACCGCCGTGCAGTTTGCCGCTTCCATCCATGCCGAACTGCCGGTTGCGAAAAGCGCGCTGGCCTGCTTTGAGGAAGCGGAAAAGGACGGCCTGGGTGAAGCCGATGCGACGACGGTTTCCGTTCACTGGACCCGGCGCAAGCCAAAATCCTGATCCAGACATCACAAATCCATCGCCCAACCGAACAACAGAGACCTTTCCATGATCGATACCAAAAACCGCTATGGCTTCACCGCCGCACGCAACAACGACGCCGACGGCCTCGCGCGGCGCCCGTCTTCCATCACGGTCGATATTCACGCCCACATCGTGGTGCCGCAAGCCGCCAAGCTGGCGCAGCCGCATGTCGACCTGAAGCGCGTGCCGCTTGCGCATTTTGCCGACGACATCACCCGGGAAATCAACGCGCAGCAGGAAAAGGACATCGCCGAGGTCATGACGACCATCGATCGCCGCCTGCACGATCTCGACAAGATGGGCATCGATGTCCAGGTCGTCGCGCCGGCCCCGTCGCAGTGCTACTACTCGATCGATCCCAAGATCGCCGAAAAGGCGCATCGCATGGCCAACGACGGCGTGGCGGAATATTGCGCGCGCAAACCCGACCGGTTCGTCGGCCTCGGCGTCGTCACCTTGCAGGAGCCGGAGCTTGCGGTGCGCGAGCTCGACTACATCATGAACGAGCTGAAACTGAAGGGCGTCGAGATCCTGACCAATGTCGATGGCCAGGAATTATCCGATCGGAAATTCCGTCCGTTCTTTGCACACGCCGAAAAGCGCGGCGCCTTCATCATGATGCATCCGAACGGATTCACCCACGGGGAACGGCTGACGCACTTCTATTTCAACAACGTGTTCGGTAATCCGCTCGACACGTCGCTGGCGCTGCACAACCTGATCTTCTCCGGCACGCTGGCGCGTTTCCCCGACCTGAAGCTGATGGCTGTTCACGGCGGCGGCTTCCTGCCGGCCTATTCCGGCCGCATCGATCATGGCTGGGGCGCGCGAAAGGATTCACATGGCGACCTGCCGTTGCCGCCGACGACCTACCTGCGGCAGGTTTATCTCGACACGGTGGTCTTCAGCTATCACCAGCTCGCCTATCTGATCGACGTGTTCGGACCCGACCGTATCCTGATGGGCACCGACTATCCGTTCGACATGGGCGAATATAATCCGGTCGGCCATGTCGCGGGCGTCCAGGGCATGGACGAGACGACGCTGGCGCAGATCGCGGGCGGCAATGCCGCGCGTGTCCTTGGGCTGGATGTTTAGTCGTCTGTGAACAATACGTTTTCAGGCGGGCGATAGATTTGGCTTGGGAAAGATCGCGATCAGGATGAGGCACAATAAAATTCTGAGCCACTTGATGAGGCGGCGGAAGTTGTAGCCGGCGGCGGCGAGAACGGCGTTG